>JANPKJ010000140.1:0-20968 GCA_031425955.1 Akkermansiaceae bacterium
CAACATCACCCCTGCGGCGTTCTATCAAAACGCTCTCACCGGCCCCCACAAGGCCTCCAGGGCGACAACTCCGGAAGCCGCGTAAACCAGGGAGTCCCCCGGCGCGGCGATTTTGGGAAGCCTCCGTTCCAGGCTCCGCACTTCACTCCGCTACGCTCCATTGCGTGCTGCGCCTTCCACTTCGGCTTCCCAAAATCGAGTCCCTCGCCACTCCATCCTTGATCCCCAATCCATGATCTCCTATTCCTTTCCCACACCCCGCCACTACAGCTTAGTTTAGCCCCTCCGTGGTCGAACTTTCGGGTCCACCTCAAACCGCATCCGCGATCGAGATCTCAGCGAATGGATTTGTCCTTACCAAAACTTGATCCAACACCCCGACCGATGCCGCTCCGTTAGTCGCGGAAGTTTCGAATTCGATCCATGAGATTTCACTCTTTGCGACAAACGAATAGCTTACCGGGAGCCAATCTTGGATTCTCCAGTTCCGGATTCCCGGAGTCGAAATTGGATGATTGCGGAAATCGAGAAATTCCAGATCATCGATTTTGACCGACTCCCCCAGATGATTGATGATTGTTTTTTTCCCATGGAATGCTTGGACCGAGGATTTGAAGGTAAGTTGGAAACCTGGCCCCGAGCCAACGGGAAGCCGTTGGGTGTCAGTCCCTCCACAAGAATAGGATAGCGCATAAGATTTTCCAGCAACCGTTGAGACGGAAAACCTGATCTTCCCGGGATTGCTCCCCATGCCAAAGAGAAGGAATCTGTCCCCGGCGACTCCGTCCAGATTACTCCCTTCGAAGGATGAAGAGTCCTTGTCTACCATGTCGGCATACTGGCGTTGCACCGTCCAGGCTGGAGTCTCCGACCGTTCAAACGCTGTACTCAGAACGGCGGCAGGCTCCCCGCCGGCAACAGGAGAAAGGGCAATGACCCCGAACAGAACGATTGATAGAACTGGGATGAAATTTTTCATGATAATGGGGAATCAGCTATGGGGGGAATTTCTCCTGCTTAGTTTGAATCGGCAATCGCCTTCGTGACCTGACGTTCCTGGGATTCGCCCACGCGAGGAAACCTTCCAGGTCGAGCGAGGTGGAAAACGTGACCTTTCCTTCCCCTCCGCCGGTTCCATCCTTGGGAAAATACACCAAGCATCCATTTCATGCCCGTCACCAGATTCGAATCCGGCGTTTCCAGCAACAGGTGGAAATGGTTGCCCATTAGCACCCAGGCATGCACCCGCCAGCCAAACCGCTCACAGGCTCTCTCCAGCAAATCCACCCAGCCGTAGCGGTCCTGGTCGTCCTCAAACACCGGCTTGCTCGCATCACCGCGCGCCATCACGTGGTAAACCGCTCCCGCCGCCTCGTATCGCAAGGGTCGTGCCATGGGAATAGGCAAACTTCAGCTGTCTGAGCGGTCAAAGCTTGGTAGTCGGGACTGGCCCTTTTGGGCCTTCGAGACCCCTTCAAAGGGCATTCTTGCATTCGGCACGCTTGGCCCATACATAGTTCACCTCGCGCGCGGAGAGCACGCGCTATTCCTATGAAGGCCTTCATCCAAAAGAACTACGGTCCGCCCGAGCAACTCACCCTGACTGAATTGCCGGTGCCGCGTCCCGAAGCTGGCGAAGTGCTGGTGAAGATTCATTCGGCCGCCATCAATGACTACGACTGGGCCATGGTCACGGGCGTACCCCGCATCTATCGACTGCTGTATGGCCTCCGGCGACCGAAACACCCGATCCCCGGCATGGAGTTTTCAGGCACGGTAGCGTCCGCCGGGCCCGGAGACAGTCGCTTCGCACCGGGGGACGAAGTCTATGGCGACATATCGGATTACGGCTTCGGCACCTACGCCGAGTATGTTTGCATCAAGCAGGAAGCCCTGGTTCCCAAGCCGACGGAGATGTCGTTCGACGAGGCCGCTGCCATCCCTCATGCCACCATGCTCGCATGGCAGGGGCTCGTGGAAAGCGGGAAGCTTCAACCCGGCGAACGGCTACTGCTGAACGGGGGAGGCGGCGGCGTGGGAACCTTCGCGCTGCAGATGGCAAAACAAATCGGTGCGCGCGTGACCGGGGTAGACACCGGAGCCAAACTTGCGAAAATGGCGGAACTCGGGTTCGATGAGGTGATCGATTACAAGCAGGAAGACTTCACCCGAAGCGGCCGACAGTACGATCTCATTCTCGACTGCAAGTCCTCGCGTTCACCGTTTGCGCTCAACCGGGCACTGGCCAAAGGCGGTCGCTACGTGACCGTGGGGGGAACGGTTCCCTGCCTGCTGCAGATACTCTTTTTCGGATGGCTGGTGAGGCCCTTCACGGGAAAGTCGATGCGAATCGTCGCACTCAAACCGAACCGCGATCTCGACTCCGTGAAGGAACTTTTCGTCAAAGGGAAGCTGGTCTGTGTGCTCGACGGGCCGCATTCAATGAAGGAAGCACCCGGCCTGCTCCGTCGGTTCGGGGAAGGCAGGCACTGCGGGAAGATCGTGATGCATGCGGCCGGGCTTTCGGCTTCGGACTGAGGCGCTGAGCGGTCAATGCTTGTTAGTCGGGACTGGTACCATTCGATTCATGCCTACTGACCCCTTCGAGGGCCCATCGACGTTGTGATAAAAACGCCCACAAGAAGAACAGCATGAATACAAAATCATTGAGCCCGTAGATGCTGTAATAGATACCGGCAAGCAAATCCTGCTCATAGAGCGATGACAGGCTATTTGCGGAGAGCCACCTGACCCAAACGACCCCATAGACGAGTTTCTCGATCGCAAAGACAGCCAGCAGCCATGAGATGTTGGAACGAATCGCGGAAGCTCCCCCATAGGCAAGTCCCCAAACCACAATCATGATCAGGCCGAAGTTCGACATCACGACCGGATCGGCTTCGTTGATCGCCTCATTGGTAAATCCTTTTGAAAACAGGATGGCACCCCCGATGTTCATCGCGGAGGCGGCGATCAATCCATTTCGAAGAAGATTCCTGGTCATGCAAGATTGCTAGGTCATGGAGCGAGGAATGGCGAGCTCTATTGGACTGAGACCCATCTCAGGATACCCTTGAGCGGATGAGCCCGAATTCGATTACGCGAGCCATGGGTCAGTCCGAGCCAAGGGTCAGCCCTGAATGGCTAAAGGCCTGTCCCCCCGTCATGCTTGACCCCATTTCCGTGACCCCCTTTTCCCGCAAAAAACCCACCTTCCGCGGTTGCTGCAGGTGGGTTGATAGAAGGATAAAAATGTTTGTTATTTCCGAACCGTCACGGTGTAGGATCCACCAATATTTCCCGCAGCGTCAAACGCGTAGGCCTGAAGGGTGTGGCTACCTTTTGCGACCCGGGAAGTATTCCAGGTGAAGGTCGGGCTAGCTGACGTGCTGGAGCCAAACAACGCTCCATCGATATAAAGCTCCACGCGGGTGACCTTCACGTTGTCGCTCGAAACGACGGTGATTTTCGTGTTCTTCGCCAGCACCGTGCCCTCTCCGGGCGAGGTGATGGTCGCGGTGGGGGCGATCGTATCGGCGACGACCGAGTTGCGCACCAAGACGGTAATCGAGGATGTGCCGGCATTGTTCGCCGCATCATAGGCGCGGGCTTCAAGAACGTGATTCCCGTCCGTGGTGTTGGTAGTGTTCCAAGAGAACGTGGCCGACGAGGAATTGCTTTGGCCCAGCAGCACGCCGTCCACGTAGAGTTCCACCCGAGTCACAGCAACGTTGTCGGTGCCGCTGAGCGCAACCGCCACCGTGCCTACAACCGTTGCTCCCGACGCGGGGGAGCCGATGGTCACTACTGGGGCGGTGGAGTCGACGACGAGTGGGCCGCGGGCGGCAGTCACCGCCCGGCGGGCATTGACCCGGCCTTGGCCGAAATACTCGTCGTAGCCGACAGTACCGAGGTCGTCATTGTTGGCGAGCAGGAGATTGACGATGCTTTGGTTAGACAACTGGGGATTGGCGGACCTCATCAAGGCCACCACTCCGCTGGCTACCGGGCAGGAAAATGACGTGCCGTTCCACGACGCGTAGCCGTCGGTGCCAGAGAGCGTCACGATGTCGGCACCGGGAGCCGAAATGTCCACATAACTGCCATAGTTCGACCAGCTCGGGCGGCCGTCCGACGAATCGGTAGCGGAAACGGCAATGACGTTCTGACAGGCCGCAGGATAGCTAGGAACGTTGTTGCCGCTGTTTCCAGCGGCGGCAACGATGACGGCACCCTTGCTCCACGCGTAATTGATGGCGTTTTGTAAAGTGGTGGACGTCGACGTTCCGCCCAAACTGAGATTGATCACCCGTGCTCCCCGGTCTGCGGCCCAAGTAATGCCGTTGGCAATTCCGGAATGATTCCCAGAACCATCGGCACCGAGAACTTTTACCGGAAGAATCGGATTCGACCATGCGACGCCGGTCACGCCGAGCTGGTTGTTGCTTGAAGCTGCGCAAACTCCAGCGACCGCAGTACCGTGCCCATTGTCATCGGTGGCATCGGCGTCGTTATTGACGAAGTCATATCCAGCAAGAACCTTGCCTTGGAGGTCCGGATGCGAGGCGAGGACGCCAGAATCAATGACGGCCACGGTTAGAGCGGTGGATCCAGTAGTGATATCCCACGCTTGGTTAGCTTCAATTTTCGAGAGATACCACTGATTGGCGGCATAGGGGTCGTTGGATGTTGCGAACGCGTGGGCGACTTGGTCGGCTTCGGCGTATTCCACATCTGCGTTCCGCTGCAAGGCATCGAGAAGCTTGGCAGCGGCCACTGCTGGCACGCTGATCACCCGCACATCAAGCGCCGGGATGGTGGAATCCTCTTGGCCCCCACCGGAGTGGAGCAGCGCATGAAGTGCCGCCTCGGACATGGATGCCTTGGGTTTAACAAGGAGCTGGACTCTATCTTGTGGAGCGGCATGGACTCCGGCCGTGCAAAGAAGAGTGGCGAGTAGGGTGCAGCGAGCACCGAAATGATTCATGTACATAGTTCGACTCGGTATTGGATTTTTTTGAAGCAGTTTACCGGCCGGAAAGGATTTTGGCTGGGTTCTTCCAGCGGGTGGTAGGTCGTCCCGAAGTGGGGCGGGGTCAAAGGTTATTTCAGTAATTTTTACCGGCCCCGTCCTTGTCGCTGGGCTTGCGCCCGGATCACCGTCTGTGGAATTCCAAAGTGTGCGGCGATCGCTTTCACGCGTTGATGTGGGGAACCGTGAGAGGTGGTAGAGCGATTCGTGGAAATGGGGAAATGGGAATGTGGGGTAAGTGTGGAATGGCGCTAACTTAAGCGCTGTTTCGGAGGGATTTTGCGAGCGGGGCGGGCACTTGGACATCCCAAATCCTTCTTAAGTTAGCGCCATTCCACCCTGACCCCATTTTTGTTCCGCGTTACCTCCGCCGACGCAGCATCAAGCTTGCCGACAATGCCAGGAGCCCTAGGTAAGACGGTTCGGGGATCGTGGTCTGGAAGTTGTCGATGCTGGTGCCGACCTCACTGAATCCGAGAAACAGATGGACTTCGCCATCCGCGGCCAGCGCCGGGTTGTTCACGACGGTTTGAACCGAGCCGATTTGTGAGAGAAGCGCGCCGCTTGCATCCGCGGTGTGGACGGTGCCCGTGACGTCGTAGTTTCCCAGTCCGAGGTGTTCGACCGAGATCCGGTATCGATACCAGCCATCGACCAGCGCCTGCGAAGTCGCAGTCTGCGCCGCAAGCGCATTGGTGTCGCCATCCTTGACGATGGCCAGGATGCCGCCATTCGAGGTGCCGCCATCCGCGGTGGCGGTCACGATGAAGATCGAGGGCAGATACTCAGTCACCTGGCTGTTCGCCGGGTAGCCGAGGCTTTCCCCGGGAGTCGGCAGCGTGGTAAATCCAAACGCGCTGAAAATCGTTCCCTGCATGTAGAACTCGGCACTCCAGATTGGCAAATTTCCTTGGAACGAGGTGTTCAACGTCCAGATTTGGGTTTGGGCGATAGGGCTCCAGTCGATGCGGCCAGAGTTATTTAGGCCCCCGGTGGCAGCCTGGGTGATCAATCCCTGGGTTTGCGCCGTCGAGAAGTTGGCGGCGAATTGGCCCGGAGTGTCGAAGCTCAGTGACACGGCCGCCATCGCGGAAGGAGCGAGCGGAAGAACGCCAGCGGCAAGGAACAGCTTTGAGATTGAGATCATATATCCGTAAAAGTTAATCGGGTGAGACGGGACGGCGCGGGAAGTCGCAGACATCACGCCAAGATCCCATTTAAAGTCTTAACCCTCTTATTGTAAAAGTTTTTTAGGTCTTCCTCCCGGTTCACTAATTCAGCAAGGAGTGAAACCACGCATTCTTTTCCACATCGACCTGCAAACTCTGCTGGCATCAAGCGGTGAGCCCCGTTTCCCCTAATTCCTGATTGGCAGGCCCGAATTCGCCGAATAGCCTCGACTCTGGGGTCCCCGCAGTAGAACAAATGTGGCTTCCTTGATGAAAAAAATGTTACACTGCGGGGACTGGTAACAGAGATTCGCCGAGATCCTACATCCGGTAGATGAACCGCTTGTGAATGGCCGCCAGTGCTTCCTCCAGCCCGGACTCCTCCGAGTAACCCGCCAGCCTGGCAGCGGCCAATTCCCTCCCCACTCCGGCGACGAACGCCTCGCCGTAAATCGCCGACAACCGCTTCAAAAGCTCCCGATCCGACAACCCGGAATCCGCCATCGGCGGAACTTCTAGCAGCAAATGGAAGTGGTTGCACATCAGGCAGTCGGAAACCACCCGGCAGCAGGTGAATTTCTCATGCAAGCGCATTAACGTCCGGAACTTCTCCTTCTCCTCCGGCCCGAACGCAAACCGCCGGTCCACGGTGCGGGAAATCACGTGGTAAAACACCGGTTTCCCGGCGGCTTTGCGCCACTCGGCCAGCCAGCGTGCTTTTCTGCTCATGAGGAAAGACCACCAGAGCGGGGGAGAAATGGCTGGAAAAGACTTCGACTAAAGTTCTGTCCCGCTGTCATGTCCCGCTGCTAACAATCGCGTGCCTGGCCATCCGCAGAATGCAGCCGTAAAGAAAAAAATCTCGCCTTATGGGCTCTCTCCCTCTATCAACATGTGTTCTGTCCTATCCGACAGCCCCCCACCCCGCGCATCCCATGCCTGCACCCAAAATTGTTCAAATCCTCAAGCGAACCATCCGCTTCCTGTTACTCGTAATAACGACTGCGTGCATCAATTTACCTACATCCCGGCTGCTGGCACAGAGCACCTTGCTCGAAGTGGAGAAATCCATTGATGGCATGGCGAGTTGGCAGAATGTCCCTATCATACCCGGCATGGTGACGTCAGATGGCAAGCTGCTGATGGGGCCACCGGATCCCGGGGTTACCACTTTTTTCAGGATGAAGATCCAGATCACACCGCTCGGAAGCATGACTTTGATTCCGGCGGGAAATTTCCGAATGGGAAATAGCAAGGACAGTGCCGAAGGAGATACGGATGAGTTGCCCTTGCATACTGTAAATGTAAGCGAGTTCTATATTCAGAATACTGAAGTGACCAAGGTGCAATGGGATGCCGTGCGGGCCTGGGGCTTGAATCACGGCTATACCGACTTGCCGGAGGGTGGCGGCAAAGCGGCCAACCACCCGCTGCATTCCGTGACGTGGCATGATGTGGTGAAATGGTGCAACGCCCGTAGCGAAATGGAAAACCGAACTCCGTGCTACACCGTTCTCATTACCCGAACGCCGGAGCTTTACCGGACAGGCAGCAGCGCCCCGTCATGCAACTGGGCGGTCAACGGCTATCGCCTGCCGACCGAGGCGGAATGGGAGAAGGCGGCGCGTGGCATACTGAGCGGCAAGCGCTTTCCGTGGGGGGATGTGATCAATCACAGCTATGCAAACTATCTCAGCTACAACTTCAGTTATGAGTCCCCGCAGAACCAATCATACCACCTGTCCTACAATGATGGCGTGTTTCCTTACACCGCGCCGGTCGGCAGCTTTCCGGCGAATGGCTACAATTTGTTAAACATGACAGGAAACGTTTACGAGTGGTGCTGGGATCGGGCTGACGGAGCCTACTACGCTTCTTCGCCCGGGGCAGATCCACGTGGCCCCGACGCGGGCACGGAGCGCATATTCCGGGGCGGTGCTTGGAATCATGACGCAAAACGATGCCGCATCTCGTTCCGCAACTACGACATCCCCACAATTTCCGATACGTCGATAGGGTTACGCCCCGCCAGGAGTTCAACTCCATAACCTATATGGAGCAACGGGGTCCCGCACCGGCCATTTGTCAGTGAATCGGGTCAAGAATCGGGTCAGGCCCGAATGGCACTAACTTAAGGTATTTTCAGGACAATTTTTTCGTCTGGCTTTTTGTAACGGGAGCGGTGCGGTATTTCCGTCATTTGGCGTCGAGGTCGATTGAAGAGTTGGTAGGGCTTTGGTCTTCTTTTTACCGCTCTGGGTTCTCTTCTGTAAGGCCGGTGAGGAACTTGGTCTTCGGCTACTAGTTCCAGTAAATCTTCTACCAGTCGCTTCCTGGTCGATGCGCTCGTTGCGGCAAGCAGGACAGGCAACCACCCGTTGATCCGATCAAGAGTGCCTTTGAAACTGGCACTGCTGCCGTCACTCACTTCGCCTTGTTGTATCAGGGCTCGCACCCAATTATAGGCAATGATGTGCATGATCAATTCACGCCGTATCATTGCCGGGCTTCGAGTGGTTAGTATCGCCATGCCGAGGATTGTTTTTAAATCATCGATGAACAATTCGACCTTCCGGCGACTCAGATAGATCGTGCCCATTTGCGCGGTGCTCAATTGCGTGGGATCGAGCACGGTGCTTGCGAGCTGAAGTTCGGTGGTGCGATAGCCCGAACCGGGATCCACCACCACCGTGACGATTCGGACGAGCATGCTATCAGGCATTTGTTCGTAATTACTCCGCGATAGCCATTTAGGCCCGATGGGCGGCTTTTTCCACCGCTCCAGAACATCGCCTTTGCCCAGCTTCTTTGCTCGGGAATCACTCTTGCGGCTCCCTGTTTTACGCATGACCACCTTCGCTCCTCGCTGGCTGAAAATGTAGAGGGTGAACCAGCAGCAAAACCCGCTATCAGCGATGATGGTGTCTCCCGTCCTGAGGTGTTTCCAAAGCTTGCGGCAGAGGTTTCGTTCACTGCTTCGGTATTTGCCCGTCGCCGCGCCGACCCAGACTCCGTTTAGCAGGTCAAAAAGGCCGACGACTCTCATGATCGGAAAGCCGCAAACTTCCTTTTGCGAACGGGATTGCGGCCAAGCCGTTTGATTTGCGAGCGTATCGGACATACCGAGAGTCGTGCCATCGATCACAAAAGTGCAAGGTCCGCGACGCGGATAGATGTGGGAGACGAGACGGCGATGGATCTTCAACAGCAACCGAATAGGAATGCGGACTCTTGCCTTGCAGAATGCCGCCGTGCTCTATGAGCAAATTGCCTTGCCATGCCCGCTTTGAAGAGCTTGCACCGAAGTCAGGCCGCTGCGGCAAGAACCACTTGAGAGGACTTGGCAGAGGAATGTCCAAGAAATGACAGACAATGGAAACGTGCGATTCCTATAACCGGGCACGTTTTCTAGAAGTTGGATGCCCAGCAAGCATCCGAAAAGGTCCTTCGCTTGACGGAGGCAAAGCGCACCAATCTCCTCTGACTTGCGGCGCAACAGAACGTCCTTCTTGACAGGCTTGCGTCCATAGAGTTTACGTGACCAAGCCGAAAACGTTGGAGTAATTGAACTCATTGATCATCAATAATCTACAATCGAGCCAACCCACCAATAAACTAACATTATTTTATCCTAAAATACCCTTAAGTTAGTACCATTCAGGACTAACCCCGGCCATGTTTCGATCTGATACTACTGACTCCGGCGCACCGAATGGCTTGCCGAACGTCCGGCAGTGGGTCAATGTGAGCATGAGCAGCTTGCTGAGCCGCATGCGAAAGAGTAAAGAAGACCAGAAAAGGCTGAAGGCGTATGAAAAATATGGTTCCAAATATCAGAGTAGAGTTACCGATGATGAAAATTTCTCCCCTCCTCGCTCTCGCTATCTGCATCTGGCCTCAGTTCGTCGGTGCCCAGTCCATCTCCCGTCCCACGGATCGCGCCCGCATCGCGGTTTCCAGCATTCCTGACGCGTACAATCCCGCTGGCCCAGCCCTCAAGGTCCTGCGCACTGATACCAATACCCCTCTCCGTGCCGGCACCGCATGGATCTGGGAAAAAGACCGCCAGGAAGAGCCCGAGTCCTACTACATCTCGATGCGTGCCAAAGGCATCAATGCCGTGCGGATGATTCTTTTCGATACTTGGGAGGTCGAGGCCTACGCGCCTTCGCCCACCTTCACCCCCACCGATTGGAACGACCCTGCCTACCGGACCCGCCAACTGGCGCGGATGGAGCGTGCCGTCAACTACGCTTCCACCCAAGGCCTATACGTCATCATCAACTCCCACAACAAGATACCCAACTACGCCGCTGCCTACAACGACGCCCTTTGGACCCAAGTAGCCCCCTACTTTGCCGCCCGCACCCACGTCCTCTACGAGGCTTCTAACGAACCCCTTGACGGTATCGGCAACAACGGCAGCATGACCGCCAACGCCTCCGACAGTGCCACTAACTCCCCCCGCATCCAAGCCCTCAAAACCACCTTCAACATCATCCGCAACGCTGCTCCCAACACGCATATCATGGTCCTCACCCCGCCGGGGATCAACGACTACGCCACCGGCACCGGCCTCGGTAATCTAGCCGCCGCCTTCGCCTCCCTGCCCGGAGCTGTGGACTGGAGCAAAACCTCCGTGGCCTACCATTTATACAACAACGACTCCGCTTACAGTGCGGCCACCAACGCCGCCAACCTCCGCAACCTGCACTCCCGTTACCCCGGCTGGCCGTCGGAAAACAACTTTCCCGCCTCGGTCACCAACGCCACCCTCGGCGTCAGCGACACTTGGCGTTCGGCCCAGTTTGATAGCGACATCTACGTCAACCAGACCTGCGAGCGCCTTGGCATCGGCTGGAGCATGTGGAACATCAACGGCCAGACCCAACTCGACCGCAACTGGCCTATCATGATTGCCGACGCCAACGCCAAAGGCTGGAACTGGGTCGCCGACGTCCTACCGACCCAAGCCCCCATCTTTACCTCGGCCGCTGCTGCCACCTTCGCGCAAAACATCGCAGGCTTCTACCAGATCACAGCCACCGGCGGCGCGATCACCTACACCGCCAGCGGCCTCCCCACGGGTCTCGTCCTCAATGCCGCCACTGGCCTCCTCCAAGGAACGACCTCCGTCGCCGGCTTCGTCAACGTTTCCCTTTCCGCCAGCAATTCCATAGGCACCACCACCGCCAACCTCGCGCTTAGCCTCGTCCCCACCGAAGACACCGTCCTCTACACCGAGTCCTTCGCTTCCGGGAACACCGCCAACTGGTTTTCCTATTCCGGCGGCAGCGCAGGTATCACCAACACTCTCACCAACGAAACCACCGGCACTACCGATGGCCGCGCCCTCAAGCTCGCCCTCACTGCCCCGAACTTTGGTTGGTATGCCGGGGTCGGCATCAGTCGTGCTGGCCCTCCGCCCTTCACCGCCGCCAATCTCTCCCGCATCTTCCTCCGTGGCCGACTCCAAGTCACCAGCCCCACTAACACCCACCTCTCCGTCGTGCTGAAAACCGCCAGCAATCAGGATCTCTCGCTCCCCATTATTCCACCTGCTGCGACGTGGACTGATTTCTCGGCCCCACTCTCCACCCTTACCAATAACAACTTCAACTTCGCCGCCAGCGCCTGGGAAATTCTCCTCGTGCCCAACGCCGGCCTCTGGGGCACCGGCAAGTCCATCCTGCGCCTCGACAACCTTGAAATCATCCGGCGCGACGACATCACCGACCCGCTACGAGCTTGGCGAAAAATCTATTTCGGTAGCACCACCGCCAACAACGGCCTCTACGCCCCAACCGCCGACTTCGACGCCGACGGCATGACAAACCTCCTCGAATACGCACTCGCCACCGACCCCACCTCTGCCAACTCCGTCCCTACTCCTGTCTCTCGAATTACAAATTCTCTATTTGAAATGTCCTACCTCCGTGCCCGCTCCGACGTCACCTACCTTGTCGAGCGCAGCACCGATCTCGTCAACTGGACCAGCGAAGGTGTCACCCAAGCCACCACCCCAGTCGGCCAAACCGCCACCGCCTCCACGGCTCACGAGCTCCCGACAACCTCGCGTCTCTACCTCCACCTGAAAGTCACCCAGCCTTAAATGGGTGATAACGCAGCCGAATGAGGGTATTAGCCACGCCTAATAAGCATGGCCGCCAATTTCGCGACATGTGTTTTACGGACAAGGTCTTTGTTCACCTTGCGGACTGCCCCCTTCGACTGACCCCTTCCAGTTGACAGAAAAATTTGATTCAAACAGAACTCCGTGAAGCCGATAAAGACCGGCGGCGAGGTGGATCACCACGCTGCGGCGGATACGGAAAAATTAAAGGGAGCGATACGATGAAAAAAACATTAATTTTGTGTTCTTGGTTGCTGATCGCCGTTCTGGCAGTCGCCGGGGAGCGGGTTGCGCTGTGGCCGGAAGGAAAGATTCCTGATTTCCAGACCCAGCAGATCGCGGCGACCACCCAGGAGGTTAAAGCGTCGGGATTCAAGGCGGCGGAACATGCGATGCCGTATCTCGACTGGTACGAGGCGCCGGCGACGAAAAACGGCGGATGCATGTTGCTCATTTCCGGCGGCGGTTATCAGAATTGCTGCGACGGGGAGTGGATTGACCGGGTCGCGAAGAAATTCACCGAACTCGGGTTCGTCTGCGTGAGTCTCACCTACCGTACGCCGCGTCCGCAAGGGTTGCCGATCTATCAGAGTGCGTGGGATGACGGGCAACGCGCTGTCCGTCTCGTCCGCAACGATGCCAAGAAGCGCGGCTTCGACCCGGAGAAGATCGGTGCGCTCGGGTTCTCCGCGGGCTCGCACTTGACGGTCCTGCTTGCGACGAGCGCGCTCACACCGGCGTATGGGCCGGTCGACGGACTCGACCAGCTTCCGTGCCATGTTAACTGGGCGGTGCCGGTCTACACCGCCTACGCGCTCACGGACGGCCTCACCGGCCCCAACACGCGCGACGGCGACGCGATCGACGTAAAGCTCTCGGACGTGTTCAAGTTTGACACGAAGACTTGTCCGATGGCGCTCTTCCACGGCGGGACGGACAGCTATTCTCCGAACGGCTCCACGCAGATCTACCGCCAGCTCCGCAGGATGAAAATCCCGGCCGAGATCCATCTCTTCGCAGACCGCCCCCACGGGTTCATGGGCGATCCGGGCAAGGGCGAGGACGGCACCGCCTACGACCACTGGCTGGACCGTGTCACGGAGTTCCTCCACCAGATGAATTTTGACGGGAGTCTCGGTGCGGAAGTCGATCTGATGACCCGCTATCCGGACAACGATGCGCGTGGTGAAACCAGCAAGGAGCCGGTCTGGCCGGAAGGCAAAATGCCGGATGTGCAGGCGAACCAGTGCCAGCCTTATCTCGAGTGGCACATCCCGAAGGAACTCAAGACGAAGGCGATCCAGATCATCTACTCGGGCGGCGCTTACAGCGGCAATGATCCGGACGGGTTCGAAGTCGCACCGGCGCGGCGCTACTTGAACGAGAAGGGCATGACGGTCGTGACGATGAAGTACCGCACGCCGCGTCCGCAGGGTGGTCTGGCCAAGCACACCACGGCCTGGCAGGATCTGCAGCGCGCTGTCCGGATCGTCCGCCGCGAGGCCGCCGCGAAGGGCCTCGATCCCGAGCGCATCGGCATCATGGGCTCCTCGGCCGGCGGACACCTCACGCTCATGGGCGCGACCAGCTCGAAACGCCGTTCCTATCCGCCGATCGACGACCTTGATAAGCTTTCCTGCAACGTGCAGTGGGCGGTCGCGATCTATCCGGCGTATGCGCTAACAGATGGAGCACAATCTGCGAATGCGAAGGGCGGCAACGAGGACGACGCGAGGCCCGTCCCTGAGTTCTCGTTCGACCTTGCGACCTGTCCGATGCTGTTCATCCACGGCGACGCAGACGGTTGGGCGGCGATGAATTCGGTGAAATGCTGGGAACAGCTTCGCCGGATGGGAATCCAGTCCGATCTCCACACGCTTGTCGGCCGCGGTCACTGCTTCCAGAGGACTGCCGCCCCGGGCACGGGCAGTTTTACCTGGATGGGGCGCATCTGGGAATTCATGAATCACAACGGATTCAACAAGTAAAAATGCAAACCAGGGAACTCTCCCGTGGCCATATTCGTTGGTTTGAGGCGTTCCGTTTCAAAAGTCAAAACGGTCAGCTGTCATGCTGCAGTTGGCATGCTGGAACTGCAAGGAAGAGGTGCATTCTGTCAAGATTTGCACCCTGATACCATTTCCCGCGATCCGCGCCCTCGACGAGCGGCAATGAAGATGGGGAACACCAGACGCCGGTTACGGTGGATTTGTGCTCCCCACTGAAGAGTAGATAACTTGGACGAATCTTCCTCGATCCACGATTCTTGCTCTGGCGTCTCCTGCTTTTCCGAGAAAGTTAGGCCGCCTCCAGCGCTCGCAAAAAGTTCACCCAATCGCCCCTCCAGACCTCAACCATCGTCCCCCGGGGATGGAACAGGCGAAGAGTTAGAGGGTGGGATCTCCGTTCAAATGAATTCGCTTCGCCGGGAGATTGGGTCATCAACCTTCATCGTTCAAGCGATTCCCCTTCGCAGGTCCCTCAAGCTCCACAAAGCACGGTTCGCAGGCGTGGCGTCTCCCTTCAGCTTCCTCGCGCCATCCTTGCGCTTCGGTCCGAATCGCTCCCTCGCACTCGCAAAGGCCTCGTTCACGAACTCCTTGCTGCCGATCACCGCGCCGTCCGTGAAATACCGAATCCGGCAATGCAACATTTTCCCCATTCCCAGATCCTTCAACACGGTTTCGTTGTCCTCGCTTTCCAACAACTCTGCGGTGTTCTTGGTGGTCTGGCCAAGGCCTTTTGAGGACTTGGAAACCTCCGCGCGCCCGGGCTTCCTCCCAATCGCCAGTCCCATCATGCGCCGATACAGTCGCGAAACTTCATCCCATCTCCCCACATCATATCCCACACCTAGATCGCAATAAAATGCCCGGACCAAGCCCTCGCGCGCCTTCTTCCCATTCCCCATGGGCCCGGATTGTGAGAGGTCATCGTCTTTGATGCGACCTCCTATCGCCTCGCCGTAACTGCTCCACCGGTAATCCGCAGGGTCCTTCACCATCCCGGCTCGCACTGGATTCAGGTCAATGTAGGCCGAGATCGTCCTCGCCGCCACACCATCCTCCACGATCACGCTCTTGAAGCGATCCTCCCACAGGACCCCCGAGCGTGAGTGGGCGCGGTTGAACCATTGGGAAAACCGTTGCAGCAACCCCTTCATGAACTCACCCAAATCCTGCATGCGATAGGTGAAGCGTTTGTGAATGGCCTCCACGGCCTCGCTCATCCCGCTTTCGCTCGTGTAATTCGCCTTCCTGGCATCCGCCAGTTCCTGAGCCACACCCGTCACGAAAGCCTCGCCGTAAATCGCAGACAAACGCTTCAACAATTCCTTATCCGAAATCCCGCCCTCCGCCATCGGCGGCACCTCAAGCAAGATATGGAAGTGATTGTCCATCAGACAGAAGGAGAGCGCTCGACATCCCGTGAAGTTCTCCTGCATCCGCATGTAAGTCCGGAACTTTTCCTTCTCCTCGGTCCCCAGCACAAATCGCCGGTCCACAACCCTCGAATGCACGTGATAAAGCACCGGTTTCCCGGCAGCCATCCGCCACTCTGCTAACCACCTAGCCTTTCGCATGGCGAAGAACTACCGAGACTGAGGGAAAATGTCACGCTGAAAATTTTATTACAGGCCCGACCCTCTGTCATACCGAGAATGAGGGAAAATGTCACGCTGAAAATTTGATTAAAGGCCCGTCCCTCTGTCATAATTAAAGGCCCGTCCCTCTGTCATATCCACCTTTCGTCCCGGACGCCAACGTTCCGCAAGGCCGGAACCAGCCCTGCCAAATCGAACCATTCGACCTGGCACGCTCCAACACGCCCAAAACCCAGCCGTAGAAAAAAATCAAAAACACCTTGATTCACTCTGATACTACTGACCCCATCGACGCACTGACTCCATTTCCCGTCGACGTCGGCTTGATTTCTTTTGTTGCTTCACGTCAAATCCCTGAAATGAGCGTAATCGATCAGATAAAACGAGAAGCAAATCACCACGGGGCTGCAACTTACAATTCGGTAGAACATCGCTGGGACTTTCCGAAGATAGCCGAAACTAGAAAGGGCGTTTACATCTTTGTGGACAAAGGGGGAAACGACATTCTCAAGATTGGTAAGTCAGACGGGAAAAATGGTATTGCCCAGAGGTTGAACGAATATCGAGCGAACAGTCGCGGATTTCTCACTAATCCAAGCTCTTCCGCTTCGGTTATTAAAAGAGTGCAGGAATCGGAGCTGAGGCAGTTGGAAATCGATATTTATTATATTCCAATCGATCCAGTTCAAATAACCATTGCTGGCGTCAGCGTGTTGGCTTCACCGGCTCGTGAGTTAGAGCATGCCTTGCACACTATGGCACGTCTTGAGGGGCATTCTCTACGATTCGCCAAACAGATATAAATTGATATCAGCGAGGATACCACAGGTTAAGTCACTCCAGCGAAATACGGATGTTCGCCGAGCCTACGGATTCAACCCATTTCGAGTTGTATAGCTCTACCAGTTCCTTGAACCGTTCGATCTTTCCCGCAGATGAGAACCCGGCAAGCTCAGTGATATTCTGGCCGACGAATGATTCCACCGATGTCACAACGATCCGGCTAACCTGTTTCCCAAAACGCTTGGATATTTCAATTTTCCAGATGGCGACCCGATCTTCCCCCGTCAGTAGCCAGGATTCACGGTCAGGAGTTTCAAGGATCGCCTCGATCTGATCGAGGTGCTTGGCGTCTGGCAGCCCTACGGCCACTTCCAAGACTGCGTTTCCGATTTCGAAGTCACCCAACCGGAAATCCACATCGGCATGCGATTTGCGATCTCCTTTGTTCGCTCCATGAATCGGGATGTCGCGCTGCAAACGGATCGCCAGTTTCGCACCGACAAGATACTGCGCAACGTCACCGGCTTTATGCCGGGCTTCAGCGAGTTTTAGAATCTCGGAGATAACCGTCTCGGCGGTTTTGCCGTGGATTCTGACACGCAATGGACCTTCTTCCAGAATGGATCGGAGTTGGTTGGCGAAGATCTGCTGCGCTTCATCCAGCATTTTTTCCTTCAGCTTCAAATCGGCTGATTCGAATCCTGCACTTCGAAGGACACCCAGCAGGGGCTCGCCCCATGCATGCAAGTTTGAAGACCTGCGCCCATGGTTTTTGTTGAGGATGGTCAGGGAGAAACGTGCGTGCGCCACATCTCCCAATGTTTCGTGACTGATCAGCGATTGTCCGGCATCCGCGAGATGAACTTGCAAAGTCAGCTCGGGGCGACCGCGCAAACTTTCAAGGAGAGCGAGCATCGACTGAAGGCGGGCAGGGACGAGGCCCTTCCCCTTCATGCCGTATCGGCTGATAAATTCAGAAATGCTGTGTTCCAATTTCATCGGTTGAATGGGGTAACCAAATCAAGCGATGAGGCGAACTCTTGGAGCTGCTTTGGAAGTTCGTTGGGCATGAGCTTGGGTAAGGGGGACGAGAAGGTGATCGACGAGGTGCTTGACGACGGGGACGACGACGGCGTCGCCCATGGCGTTGTAGGACTCGTTGTAGGAGGAGGAGAGCTTGTAGGATCGCGGGGCTCCCATGAGGAGGGCGGCTTCGCGGGGGGTGATCTTGCGGGCTCTCCATTCTCCCGCGTCGTGGAGGAGGAGGAACTGGCAACTGCTGCCGCCCTCGGCGGTGCGGAGGCAGCCGGAGATGTCGTCGAAGCGGAGTTCGAGGACTTGCTTGCCTTGTCGGGTGCGGCGGTAGCCGGGGAAGGCGGCGCGGCGGTCGGTCGGGAGTTTGTGGAGGAGTTCCCGGTGTTTGGTGGCGGTGAGGGAGATCAGGGCGGCGGCGCGTTCTTCGTTGAAGACGGGGGCGTCCCAATCGATGAGATCGGTGAGGGTCTTGGGGCGCTTGGTGGGGCGGGGCATGGCCCAGAAGACGATGTCGTCGAGCGGGGCGATGGCTTTGAGGACGGGATCGGGGTGGAGCCAGTTGGAGCCGTGGTCTTCGAGGGCGGTGGTGTCGAGGTGATCTTGGACGGCGACGATGAAGACGCGGGGGCGGGATTGGGGGACCCAGAGGCGGGCGTCGAGCAGCATGGGGCCGACCTTGTAGGAGCGGTCGCGGAGTGCCTGGTAGAGGAGGCGGAAATCGCCGCCGCCATTGCCGGAGAGGAGGCCGACGACGTTTTCGAGGGCGATGACGGCGGGTTTGACGGGCATCTCGTCGAGGACGCGGAGCCATTCCCAGAAGAGGCCGCTGCGGGAGGCGGCGAGGCCGCCCATCTTGCCGGCGAGGGAGAGGTCCTGGCAGGGGAAGCTGGCCCAGACGATGTCGCCCTTCGGGATTTCCGTGCCGCAGACCTGTTCGATCGAGCCGAGGTGTAAATGGTCGTCGCCGTGGTTGGCCCGGTAGATGGCGGCCTTTTTCGGGCAGATGTCGTTGGACCACACCGGAACGCAGGCGTGTTTCGCTCCCTGCGTGACCAGTCCGCTGCCGGCGAAGAAATCGACGAAGCTTGGGGCGGGTGGGATCATGCGGTCATTTGAACAGCTTTGGAGAGGGTTGTCAAAGGAGGATTTTGTGGAGCGGGGGGTGGTTGATACTACTGTGTTTGGACTGATTTGTGAGGTGGTCAGGCCGAGAAAGTGAATCCGTCTACACTGCTCCCGTTTATTTATTAATTAATCACCCAGCGATAGGTCGTGAAATAGATCTCCATGTTGTTCATCTTCGTCCAGAGTCGCTTTGTCCACATGTCGGTCCCGTTGCTGACTTTCACTTCGTTATGGATCATATTGTAGACCGAATGGGTGATCCAGATTGGCTTCTCCGATAAGTCAGTCAATTTGGCGGCATAATTTGCCGCGCGCCCAATCCAAACCAAGTCATTATCGCCTCTTACTCCGATCCGCGCTGTGCGCAGTTGGCTGGTATCAATCCCGACGACGTGCTTAATCGCCAAGCTATTGGTTGAATACATGCTTTTAAATGCCGGACGAATAATTTCCTCTACTGCGTAATTTATTTTTAGCGCGGCCTTGACGGCACTTGTGTTCTTCTGATCGCCTGTGAAAATCGCCATGATTCGATCTCCGTCGTATGCAGTGATGGTCCCATTCTCTTTTTGGATAATCTGAGCTGCACACCTCAGATACGCTTTGTACACCTCAGCGCTGACCTCCCAGCCTTGATTATCGACCATGTTGGTTGATCCATCCAAGTCTGCGTAGAGAACTGTTGCCTTCGTCAGATCTTTAGCGTGATTGGCATTTAGCTTCAGATCTTCAGGAGCAGGAACAGTTTCAGTCTGCTGCACTTCCCAAGTCGAAGTGAAAATAGTTTTCACTTCAGCATTTAGATCATCTTTGAAGCTCATGAAATTAAGTCAATTATTAGGGCCGAGACGTAGTATGTGGCTACGGAGGGCATTGCAGGCTGGTCCCATCATGGCGGCAGCGTCTTCGCCATGCGTATAGCGATAGGGGATGGTTGTGATGCCTGCTAAATCGCTGGGCAATTTAACTCCCTCATCGCGGGGCTCCATCAGAATTGCGCGATGCTTGCCCAATCTTCCCATGAACAGTCCCAACTCAAAAATTACATTGTCGCGTGGGGCTGGCCAATTTTCTCCTCGAGATGAAGTAATGTCATCAGCGTGAGCAATTGCTATGGCAAAATCGGAATTGTCGATCTCGTCCTCCAAGCTCTGCAAGGTATAGTTCGCGATCTTGAAAACGCCGTCCGTCCAGATCGAGGTTGTGAAAGGATCGTGGGCGAAAGAATTCTGGACGATGCGCGCTACACCCAGCGATTCTACTGAGGAAATAATAAATACTCTGATTTTGTCTCGCGAGGTGCTCACCAACGCATTCCGTTGAATCAGGCGTTTAGCAAGCTCTTTGGCAATGAA
Organism: Akkermansiaceae bacterium; assembly: GCA_031425955.1. Taxonomy (GTDB): domain Bacteria; phylum Verrucomicrobiota; class Verrucomicrobiia; order Verrucomicrobiales; family Akkermansiaceae; genus Luteolibacter. The sequence goes on from JANPKJ010000140.1 coordinate 20,237, forward strand.
CTTGTATATTTCTGGATGTTTCCTTGTGGATTCAGTGAGTGATTCCTCTGACAGTCTGGCCACAACACTAGGCTCTATGGCTGTAACAGTCGCTGATCTCGGCTGAGACGACTCAATTGCCGCCATTTCCCCCACGGAATCATTAACGCTTCTTTTGGCAACAATTTTCCCATTCACCAAAACGTTAAAAGTACCCGCTAGGATCAAATACACATCATTGTCCCCACCTCCTTGAGTGATGATCGACTCTCCAGCAGCGATGGGTAGGATCTCGACGAATTCCGCCATCTCCGTGGCGAGATCGTGATTTCCCATCAAGATTTTCTGTGATTTTATTGCTTCAATCCGAAGTCTTTTTCCCGGCTCCCCTAAAAAGCGTTCAATCATACAAGGGTGCTTCTGTTGTTGGTGCCGTTTGACGCACTTTACTGACACGCCTCGCAGGTGCCGCCGTTCATCATGGCTTCGATGGAGCAGGCGTTTTTCTCAGCCTCGCTATATTCACGGGCGGCGGTGGCGGTGGCCATGACGCCGCGTTGTTCCTTTTTGACGTCGATGGTGGATTTCTCGATGTTAGAGGCTTGGAGGGTACGGAGGTAGTAGGTGGTCTTGAGGCCTTTGTCCCAGGCGCGGCGATACATGTGCGAGAGGGTCTTCATCTCGGGGGTGGCGAGGAAGAGGTTGACGCTCTGGCTTTGGTCGATCCACTTCTGGCGGCGGGCGGCGGCGTCG
>JANPKJ010000141.1:0-16471 GCA_031425955.1 Akkermansiaceae bacterium
GCGGACTTGGCTGAACTTGTGATCATAGATGGTGGCCCCGAGATTGAGCTGGTGCCTGCGCCAGATTCTGGCCCTTTCGACTTCTTCGGCTGTCAATTCCCGCGCTTCATGTGGCTTGGAGACCACCGGCAACGGTAAATCGGGCAATGTGGATGCCTCGCCCCGGATGATGGTGATCTTCGTGCCACTTTTCGTGGGAGATGTGAGGGAAGAATCTATCCGCATTGCAGGGACTTTTTTCTCCACTGGCGGCGCGGGAGGGACGAAAACGGGGACTTCAAGTGTGTGTGGGATGCATGTGACAGAGAGTCTGGCTTCCTCGTCTACTTTCGCCACACCCTCAGCTCGATCTTCCGCGTGAAGTTGAGTTGCAAGCAATAAAACTGCGATCCATGGACTGATTTTTCGGGCGGACATGAGGGTGTGAAATTTGATAGGGAAGTCAGCTTTGCAGCTATCAACTGCCTTTTCGACTTCGATGACATGCGGTGTTTTTGGTCACACTGTCAACTTTCTGTTTGATCTTTCACGCCACAGGCACGGTAACTCCTTGGGGTTATTTGCTGCAATGCCCAACTCGCACCACATTGGCAAACTTCGTAAAAGTTTTGCCATCGTTGTTGCCCGGCGGCGGTTCAAAAGGGCTGGACACAGGAGGAATTTGATCCGTCTCAGACGGACACATCCACCGTCAGGTCGCCGCCGAGGCTCTCGATGGCGACGGTGAGGTCGGAAATTTCCGCTGACTCGGGGATGGAAATCACGCCGTGGGCGCGGAACATCGGGTGGCCGCTCATCGGGGCGCTTTCCAGCCCGGTGGTGAGTTCCTCGATATTTCCGCCAGCTCCGGCGATGGCGGCGGAAAGCTCCCGGACTATGCCCGGGCGGTCATTCCCGACGACCTCCACCGCCAAGGTGCGGCGGGTGGCGGGCTCGCTGGCTTCTTCGCGGATGGCGAGAACGGTGAGCCCGGACGGGTGGGGGGATTGCAGCTCGGCGACCAGTGCTTCCACCGTCTCCGCCGGGCACTCGATGCGCACGATGCCGGCAAATTGTCCGGCGAGCCTGGCCATCCGGCTTTCCAGCCAGTTTCCGCCGTGGTGGGCGACGGTGGCGGCGAGGGAGTTCACGAGTCCGGGACGGTCGCTGCCGAGCACCGTCATGACGATGGAAGTATTCATGACGTTAGGAAAGCAGGGCGCAGGCGGATTGCCAGAGAAATTCAAGGCTCGGGGGCTTTTCAGGAGGCTTGAATTTCTTCCCTCCAGCCTTGTGAAAACGGAAAATGCGCTTCAGGCTGCGCGCGCTTCGAATCAATACCCCCATGGCCCACGAACATCCGTTTCAAGTCCTTTTCGAAACCCTCGGCCGAGTCCCCGCGGCTCATGCGGAGTCGGTGAACCGCCAGGCATACGAAATTCTATCTGACATTCTGACAGTGCCGGTGGAGAAATCGGGACGCTGCATCCTGCTGCGCGCGCCGCGTGCCGGGCATGGGAAAACGCATTTACTCTCCCGCATCCAACATCAGCTGGGGGCGTCGCACGAATTTGTCCCGCTGCATGCGTCCTTCGGCTGCCGGATCGATGCGGCCTCGGTGACCGACGACACGCTGCGGCGTCTGGTGCGGCAGTTGCCGGCTTCCGGCGGGCTGACGGTGCTGGATCTGGTGAGCCGGCGGCTTTTCGCCTCTGCCTTGCAGCCACTGGTGGCATCCGGAGAAGTTCCCTGTCAGGACCGGGAGGGAGCACTCACTGCCTTGCGCAATCGGCCGGTCGAAACCTTCGATTTCCACCACCCGAACGCGGTGACTGCGCATTGGGCGCGCGAAAATTTCGAAGTGTTGGGCCAGCGGCTCAGTCTGGAGCTTGCACAGCGCACGAACCTACCCGTTAGCGGGGTTTCCTTCTGGGTGGAGGCATTGTTCCATTTCGCGGCGGCTCCGTTGGAGAGCTCCAACCGGGTGAGAGTCCTCGCGGAGGCTGTCCATGGTGAGTCGGGGGTGGAAATGGAGCGGCTCGTGGCTTTGTTAGGGCTGCTGACCTTGCTGATGCGGGTGGTGCTCGTCGCGGACGATCTGGAGGGTTTTTCGACGGATGAGACCGCCGCGCTCCGGTTGGCGGCTTTTCTCGGATCGCTGCGCCAGTCGGTCGAGCGGCTGGATGTCATTCTCTCGCTCAATCAGGATATCTGGGAAAGCGCTTTCATGCCGCGGCTCAGCGGCGGGCTGGCGGACCGACTGTCGGAAGTCGTCGTCGAGCTGGAACCGCTCACGGAGATCGAAATGGAGGCTCTTTTGGATTCGCGCGTTCCGGGGTTGGGTCGCCGGGTGCTGGACCGCATCGATGTGGTTGCCGCAGGCACCCACGCACGCGGCCTGATCCGGGCGGCGGGTTTGGCGTGGCTGAAGGCGACGGCGATGGATGCCTCGCCGGCTCCGGTTAGGGCCGCCGCGGTGGTTCGCGCTGCCGTCACCGCGCCTCCTCCGCCTGAATTGATTGTCATCTCCGAGCCTGCCACGGCCGAGCCGGTGGTGGAGCTCGTCGAGAAAGCTCCAGAGGTCGAGTCGGAAAAGGTAGTCGAAAGCCCTTCAATTTCCGACGCCTCGCCATTTTCGTTTGCCGCCCCAGCTGTGGTAGAGGCTACCTTCGAGTGGCCGGCACCGGTTTTTTCGCCTCCTGTGGCGGAGCTCGCTGCCCAGCCGATGAATGATGTTTCGCCGGTTACGTCGCCGTTTCAGTCAACGCCGGAGTGGGAGCCAGTGCCGCCGCAGCAGGCTCCCGCGACTCCTCAATGGCAGGAATCGCCGCCGATATTCGAGTCCCAGGAACCCGTGTTTGCTTCCGCAAATCAATGGGATCCGTCTGCCCCTGCGGTGGTGATCCAAACCCCACCGGAGCCGCCGGTTTTTCCGCCACAGGTGGATTCACCATTTCAGGTGGCTGCCCGCCAGATCCAACCTGAGCCGCAGGCACCGTTGTTCTCGTCCTCCAGTTGGCAGGCCGCCGTGCCAGCCACGCCGATTGAGGATTTCATCGTGTCGGTGCAGGATTCTCGTCCTGCGGATGCTCCATTCCAAAATGCTCCGCAGCAGTTTGTGCCGGAGCCCACTCCGTTCAATCCCAGTGGATGGCAGGAACCCGCATCGCCTCCGCTGCAGGGAATTTTCGTAGGCCCTCCATCCTACGAGGCACCGGTGAATCCCTCGTTCCAGCCGGCATCTTCGCCATTCAACCCCGAGCCGCCGCAGGATTTCCCCGTTTCCGAGCCCTATTCGACGTTCCTGAACGAGCCTTCGCCCGCATTCCAACCCAACCCGGAGCCGACTTCCAATCCCGCGCCGCCTCCTGTCGATGTGTCGCCGCCACCGTCGGCTGTAGACACCGACCGGGTCGATGATCTGCTCCGCCAATTCCGCGAACGCTACGGTCGCGGGAGCTTGTGAAAATTTTCACAAACCCCTTGCGAAACAAGTCGGTTTGGGCGTTTCTGTCGGCGGCAAAACAGGCATGAGCACCACCATTCAAGAAATCGAGGCCCCTGACGCGAACGCCCGCGCCGCCCGCGCTGCGGACCATTATCATTCGGAGACGGATGATCTCGTCGGCGAGCGGATGCTGCTGAATATGGGCCCCTCGCACCCGGCCACCCACGGGGTGCTCAGGCTCATTCTCGAGCTGAACGGGGAAATCATCCATTCCGCCGACCCCGACGTCGGATTCCTGCACCGCGGCGATGAGAAAATCGCGGAAAACATGCACTACAACCAGTTCGTGCCCTACACGGACCGTCTGGACTACCTAGCGCCCCTTGCCAACAACGTCGCCTACGCCTGCGCCGTCGAAAAGCTGATGGACTGGACGCTGCCGCCGCGCGGGCAGGCGCTGCGGGTGCTCTGCTGCGAACTCGCCCGGCTTTCCTCCCACATGTTGGGGGTCGGCGTTTGCGCCATGGACGTCGGCGCGATGACTGTTTTCCTCTACACCTTCACCGAGCGGGAAAAAATCTATAACATGTGTGAGCAGCTTACCGGCGCCCGCTTCACGACTTCGTTCACCCGCGTGGGCGGCCAACTCCGCGACATGCCGCCGGGCTTCGAGGCCACGGTCCGGCAGTTTCTTGACGAGTGCCTGGTGGCGATCGGTGAGATTTCCAAGCTGCTCGACAAGAACAAGATCTTCCTCGACCGAATGGTCGATGTGGGCGTGATTTCCCGCGAATCCGCCATCGCCTGGGGCATGACCGGCCCGAATCTCCGAGCTTCCGGCGTTCCCCGCGATCTGCGGAAGGACAGCCCCTACCTCGGATACGAAAATTATCAGTTCGACGTCCCCATCGCCGACGAAGGCGATTGTTACGCCCGCTATCAGATCCGGATGGAGGAAATGCGCCAGTCCATCCTCATTTGTCGCCAAGTGCTCGACACCATGCCGGACGGTCCGGTGAATCTAGCGGATTCCAAGAGCATGCTGCCTGACAAGGAGCGCGTCATGATGTCGATGGAGGAGCTCATCCATCACTTCATCGTCTCCACCCAGGGTATCAACGCTCCGGCGGGCGAAGTCTACTTCGCCGCGGAAAACCCCAAGGGCGAGCTCGGTTTCTATATCTATTCCAAAGGCGGCGGAGTCCCCTACCGCATGAAGATCCGCAGCCCCTCGTTCTGCAATCTCTCCATCACCTCCAAGCTGCTTCCCGGCCACATGGTGTCCGACATCCCGGCCATCCTCGGCTCGCTCGACTTCGTGATGGGCGAGTGCGACAGATGATGCTAGTTTGCCATTCTTATGAAAACTCCGTTCAAAATTCTGCTGGGTCTTCTGCTCACCGTTTCCGCCAACGCGGAATTCCGGACTTGGACGAACAAGGACGGCAAGACGGTGGAGATGGAACTGGTTTCCGTAAGCGTAACCAGCTTCGGGACCATGGGCGAGTTCAAGACACGCGATGGCCGCAAGGTCAACGTGGCGGTGTCGAGCTTCTCCGAGGCGGACGCCAAAATCCTCAACGAATGGAAACCGGCACCTGCCGCACCGGCACCCGCCACGGCGGCTCCCAGCGTCTTCGACCCTTTTCTCGACGGAGATCTGATCTCCCTCAAAGGCAAGTCGCTGAAGTCGCTGCAGGATTTCGTCAAACCCACGAAATACTACCTTTTCTACTACACCGCTTCCTGGTGCGGCCCTTGCCAGAAATTCACCCCGTCGCTGGTGGAATTCTATAACGCGAAGAAACCCGGCAACAATGAGTTCGAAATCATCCTCGTCACCAGCGACAGCGACGAGGATTCGATGGAACAATACGCCGAGTCGAAAAAGATGACATGGCCCCATCTCAAGCTTTCAAAGGTCGAGCGCTTCAAAAAGGAATTCAAACACCCCGGGACCGGCATCCCCAACCTCGTCCTCACCGACACCGAGGGCAAGATTCTGAAAACCAGTTATGTTGACGGGCAATACATGGGGCCCACCCCGGTGATGAATCATCTGGGCACCCTCTTGAAAAAATAAGCGGCGCGACCGCTACGCCATCGATCAATCACTTCCATGTCCCACTCCACTCTCGAAGAAACCATCGCCTCGCACGAGACACCCGGCAGCAAGTTCTATCGACCCTTCGCGGTGACGCCCGAGCTTGAGGCGGAGGCCGACGAGCGCATCTCGCACTATCCGGAAAGCAAACGCGCTGCGACCCTTCCGCTGCTCCACATCGTCCAGCACAAGTTCGGCTACATTTCGGCGGCTTCGATCGACTGGGTGGCTCACAAGCTCTCCATCGAGCCGATCAAGGTGCTCGAAGTGGTGACCTTCTATCCGGGCTTCCGCCAGTCGGCTCCCGGGAAGTTTCACATCCGCGTCTGCCGCACGCTGTCCTGTGCGATGGGTGGAAGCTACGAGCTGATGGAGCGCCTTTGCGAGCTGACCGGCATCGACCGCTCCGCCAGCGACTCTCATCACCACCCGGTCACCGTTTCTTCCTGCGGAAAGTTTTCCGTCGAGTTCGCCGAGTGCCTCGCTTCCTGTGGCAGCGCGCCGGTGTGCATGGTGAACGATGATTTCCACGAGGCAGTCGCCCCCGCCAAGGCCGAGGAACTGCTCGCCAAATACGCGCCCCAATCCTGACCTGATTCCATCAGCATGATCACCTACACCAAGCAGCCCCACTCCCGCGAATACCGGCTCATTTTCAAAAACGTGGACCGCGAGGGCTGGGACCCGTCGATCGACTGCTACATGCGGGACGGCGGTTATGACGACTTGAAAAAGGCCTTCGCCATGCAGCCCAAGGACATCACCGAGGAGGTGAAGAAGTCCGGCCTGCGCGGTCGCGGCGGAGCGGGATTCCCGACCGGCATGAAGTGGACGTTCATCCCGCCGAACAACACCAAGCCGGTCTATCTGATCTGCAACGGCGACGAGTCCGAGCCCGGCACTTTCAAGGACCGCTACATTCTCCATCAGGACCCGCACCAGCTCGTCGAGGGCATGGTGATCGCCGCCTACGCGGTGGGTGCGAAGACCGCCTATATTTACATCCGCGAGGAGTTTCCGGAAGCGGCGCTCATCGTGGAGCGGGCGATCGAAGAAGCCCGCGCCCACAATTTCCTCGGCAAGAGCGTGCTCGGCTCCGGTGTGGACGTGGAAATCTATGTCCACCGTGGCGCCGGTGCCTACATCTGCGGTGAGGAAACCGGCCTGATCGAATCCCTCGAAGGCAAGCGCCCGTATCCCCGCATCAAGCCACCGTATTTCCCGGCGGCACTCGGGCTCTACATGTGCCCGACAATCGTGAACAACGTGGAATCGCTTTGCCACGTGAAGCACATCATCCGCATGGGCGGCGACGAGTACGCGAAGCTCGGTGTTGCTAGAAACACCGGCACACGGATTCTCTGCGTCTCGGGAGATGTGAGAAACCCCGGTTATTTCGAAGTCGAAGTCGGTAAGGTGACGATGCGAGAACTGCTCTACGACATGTGCGGCGGACCCAAGGATGGGCGTGAATTCAAAGCCGTCATTCCCGGCGGATCGTCCTCCAAAATCCTCAAGTGCAACGAGGTTTTCAAACTCAAGAACCCGGACGGCACTACCAAGGATCTGGATTTCTGGGACATCCAGATGGATTTCGACACGCTCGCCGCCTGCGGTTCCATGGCCGGCTCCGGCGGGGTGATCGTGCTCGACGACACCCGCAAGATGTCCTGGGTGCTCAACAACCTGAACGCCTTCTACGCCCACGAATCCTGCGGCCAGTGCACGCCATGCCGCGAAGGCTCGACGTGGATGAAGAAGATTTCCGACCGTCTTGTCGCAGGGGAAGCCAGCCCGTCCGATATCGAGACACTCGAAAGTGTCGCCTATCAAATCGACGGCCGCACGATCTGCGCGTTCGGCGAGGCCTCGTCCTGGCCAGTGGAAGCGATCATCGGGAAATTCCGCGACGAGCTTCTGGCTGATACCAAGGCTTCCAACGAGGCTCTTCCCCACAATCCCGAGGAAGAAGCGCAGCGGCGGTTCCTCCAGCCAGCGTAGCGGCGATCACCGGTCGCCGCGAAGCTCCATTCCGTCATGCATGTTTCCGCCCTGATCGCCCGCGTCCTACTGGGCGTCTGGTTTGTCTATTCTGGCGGAATGAAAATCTTCGGCAGCGGGCTGGACCGCTTCACCCGGGACGTGGCGAACTATCAACTGGTCAAAGCGCCATGGGATGCGGTGGCCGCCTACTCGGTGCCGTGGCTGGAGCTGATCGCCGGGCTTTGCCTGATGTTGGGAATCCTCCGGAAAGGGGCGATCCTCACCATCGCCGGATTGGTCATCGTGTTTTCAATTTCAGTCGGCTGGGCATGGTCGCAAGGATTAGATATTTCCTGCGGCTGTCACGGCGGCGATGCTCCGATCCAGTATTGGAACAAGGCGTTGGAATTCGCTGGCTACTTTTCCCTGCTTGCCTGGCTCTGGTGGATGGAAGGGCGGACCGCGGCGGCGAAGATGATTTGACGGCGACCTGCGTTCATCTCTACTTCAGAGCATGCGCTACGCGGAACGACTTCAGCAACGGATTGAAAAAACCGGATCCCGGCTCTGTGTCGGGCTGGATCCCCGGCCGGGCGATGGCGGAGCGGCTGCGGCGAGGGAATTTCTGAAGCAAGTCATCGAAGAAACCGCTCCGTGGGCGGCATGTTACAAGCCGAATATGGCGTATTTCGAGGCGATGGGTATCGAGGGAATCCGCCTGCTGGAGGAATTGCTCGGCGGGATGCCTGAAGATATTCCGGTGATTCTGGATGCGAAGCGCAGCGACATCGGGGAGACGCAGAAATATTACGCGCAGGGCTATTTCGCGGGTTGGAATGTCGACGCGGTGACACTCAATCCATTTCTCGGCTATGACTCCATCGAGCCGTTTCTCGACTGGAAAGGGAAGGGAATTTATCTGCTAGCGGTTACCTCGAATCCCGGCTCGGCGGATTTCCAGCGTCAGAAGCTCGCGGACGGACGATTGGTTTTCGAACTCGTCACCGCCCTCGGCGAGCGGGCGCAGGTGGAGGCGCGCGCGACCGATGTCGGCTATGTCGTCGGTCTGACCAACGCGGCGAATGTCTTGCAGAAGATGCCGGACGCGCCACTTCTTGTCCCCGGACTCGGCGCGCAAGGGGGAGATCTGGCCTCACTCGCCGCCGCCGCCCGCAGCGCGCCGGATGTGATCAATGTTTCGCGTGGCATCCTGTATGCCGGTGATGACCGGAGTTTTGCAGCAAGGGCGCAGGATTGGGCGGAAAAGATCGCTGCCGCCTACGGGAAATAAGTTTGAGCTTTTCCATGCAAGCCCGGGATTCATCCGCTAAGCTCATGCGACTGTGCAAAACGACGAGCCCTCACCGATGAAGCCGCTGCCCACAAGGTATTCCGGTTTGCTGCCGCACAAGGGCTGGCCGAAGCGGAATTTTCGCTTCCTGAGACACCGCATCGTCCCCGGAATGTTCCAGCGGGTGAATGGCGACGTGCTGATGCCGGTGCTCGCCCCGCCGGATTTGGACAAGGTGCGGATCACTTGGATCGGGCACGCGTCGTTTTTCCTGCAATTCGCCGGACATTCAGTGATCGTCGATCCGAACTGGGCCAACTGGCACGGACCGGTGAAGCGCCAACGCAAACCTGGACTGCACCTGCACGGCGTGCCTGAAGTGGACCTGGTGTTGGTGACCCACGCGCATTTCGACCACCTCCACAAACCCAGTCTTAAAATCCTCCAGGCGCGGGAGGGAATCGTGGTTCCGATCGGCAGCGGTTCGCTGGTGAGACGACTTGGATTTCCCGCCACCCACGAAATGAGGGTGTGGGATGTCCTGAATTTCGACCAACTCGAAATCATCCACACCCCGTCGCATCATTGGGGCGCGAGGTTCATCCACGACACCCATCGCGATTATGGCGGCTACATCGTCCGCACCGGCGGGAAAAGCGTCTTTCACTGCGGCGACAGCGCCTATTTCGACGGCTTCAAGGAAATCGGCCAGCGTTATGACATCGACGTCGCGCTGATGCCCATCGGGGCGTATGAATCGCCCAGCGGGCGCGACGTCCACATGAATCCGGAGGAAGCGGTTAGGGCTTTTGTGGATTTGGGGGCGAAAGCGCTCATTCCAATGCACTTCGGGACCTTTCCTCTCGGCAATGAACCCCACGACGAGCCGGTGGAGCGGCTGCTGATGGAAGCGGACCGGCTTGGCATCAGCGATCAGATACTGATTCCCGAGGAAGGCGTCGGGATCGAGTGGTGATAAAACTTTCCGGGAACAAAACCCCGTTTCGTGTATCCTACTCCCATGAACCGCCGAATCGCGCTCTCGCTGTTGCTTCTGATCCCAACGTTAGCCTCCTGCGAACCCCAGAAAGCCATGACCGCCACTGACAAACAAACCGCCAAAATGCCCGAAGTCCCCGCCGGAGCGGAAACCGCCACGCTGGGAGCCGGATGTTTCTGGTGCATCGAGGCCGCCTACCGTCAGCTCGACGGAGTCTACTCGGCCACGTCCGGCTACATGGGAGGGCAAGTGAAGAACCCGACCTACGAACAGATCTGTGAGGGCGACTCAGGCCATGCCGAGGTGGTGCATGTCGTCTTCGATCCCAAGAAAATCTCCTACGAAAAAATCCTCTCCTGGTTCTGGGATCTCCATGACCCGACTACGCTCAACCGCCAGGGCAACGACGTCGGCACCCAGTACCGCTCGGCGATTTATCATTATTCCGACGCGCAGAAGACAATCGCGGAAGCATCCAAAGCCGCCGCAAAGGCGAATTTCAAGGATCCCATCGTGACGGAAATCACGAAGGCCGCCGAATTCTATCCGGCTGAGAACTATCACCAGAACTACTACAACGAGAACAAATCGAAGAACTCCTATTGCAAGTATGTGATCGAGCCGAAGTTGAAAAAACTGAAGCTGGATCATTGAATCGCAATGGATACTCCTGTGTGGTTTTACTGGGATGAGACGGTTTTTTCCATCGGAAACGATAGTGCAATTTAAGTTGCCTGCCTCACTGGTGCGGATTATCAGATACGAATGAGCCCCGGTTTCCGACTGTTCGCCGCATCGTTCGTTTTATCAGTTCTATACGTCCGGGCGGAAACCGTAGAGAATCAGGATTTCCTCCGGGGTGATGCGATCTATCAAAATGGCAAAGGTGACGCAGAGGCGTTTCCGGGTGCTTTCGAAGCCTTCAGGCTGGCGGCGGAAAAAGGACACGGCCGTTCGCAGCATTATTTGGGACGCATGTACTATTTTGGAGATGGAGTGGGTGTGAATGTGGAGCTGGCGGAACGTTGGTACCTCCTGGCGGGGGAAAAAGGAGAATCCCTAGCGTGGAACAATCTAGGAAACATTTACGGCGAGCAGGGGAAATCGGAAGAGGTGATTCTCCGGGCCTTTTCACGCTCTTCGGAGTTGGGCGATCCGCTGGGCAGCTTCAACCTGGGCATCGTGCTCCAATTCGGCTCATACGGCGTCCGCCCCAATCGCAAACGGGCGCTTGAATACTACCACAAGACTCTCCAACAAAAGCCCGATTACCCGGATGCGTGGGGCCGTATCGGAAGTATCCATGCCTCGGGCGGAGCCGGCGTCAAGGCTGACCCGAAAGCTGCCGAGGAGGCCTATTTCAGCGGAATCCGAGCAAGCGACGATAGCTACTGCTATTACAGGCTGTATCAACTCTACTCAAATGGGAAATTGCCGCCGCGTGACATGCCGGCGCTCGCCTATCTGGAGAAAGCGGCGGAAAAAGGCCATGGCCTGGCGGCCGAGATCGCGGCTGAGGAATGTCTTGACGGATGGGATGGTGCGAAACCGGATCCGGTCAGGGCCGCCTATTTCTTGGATCTCGGCGCAAAAGCGGGGCGAGGCGCCAGCACCTTGTTGCTTTACAACTTGGCGAGGGAAAAAGAGAACGGAAAAGTGCTTGTTGAACACTACGGCCAGGAAACGATCCAGGCATGGATTGATGGCTGGAAGAAAATGGACAATGCCGCCCGCAAAGAGGTCGATCGCGATCTCTTGGCGATCCGGACGGTCTTAGCCACTGGAGACGAAAGTCGTGCCAATGCCATGATCGACGCGGCGTTCAATCGTTGGAAATCCCGAACCCAGGACGGATATGTCGATTCATACCTCGCCCAAACTTGGAATACCGGCCAGTTCGGCACAGGCAGGGTCGATCTGGAATGGAGACGATTCCTTTTCGCATGGCTGATTCCCGTCTACAAAAACCAGGAAAACTCGAGCACCCTCTTAGGAGCCATCACCAATTTCAACAGTGCTGTGGAGGAGCTTGGCCGCTACGGATTGTTGCGGGAGTCGTGCGCGAGGACGAAGCCGATCATCAAGGAATCCGAAGGCATCGATGTCGATGCGGTGCGGAAGTTGGCTTCGATCGGGCCGGATTTGACCATCCTCGGAGCGGAGAAGCTTCCTTTGGTGGTGGATGATGAAACCTCCAGTCACGAGCGGACCTCACGCGAGGATATGGTCGGCGGACAAGCCATGAGCATGATCATGGGCCTCGGACAGCAGTGTCTGACGGTTGGTGACTGGCAAAGCGCGCTGGTTTTCTCGGAGTGGGTCACCCTCTGGTCCGACAAACTCACTGCTGACAAACGGAAACCTGATCGTGACTACCCAGGGTGTCAGGCGGAGATGCAGCTGCGGCCCTCTGGCCTGAAGGCAGGCGTGTTTTCCGCTCTGGGCCTGCCAGAGAAAGGAACCGCCGCGTGTCAGGCGATCATCGATAACAAATTATGGCGAAACGCTTATGGCGGCAGAAATTATTTCATGGCGCAATACCGGCAGGCTGGATTTCTGGTTGATCAGGGCAAAGCCGGAAATGTGGATATCGCCAACCTCGTGTCCGTCGAAGAAAAGATGCGGAACAATAAGCACAACGCCAGCCACGACTGGCAGTTCTCCAAGCTGGTGCGGGCGCGGGTGCTTGCCGCAAGGGAAGGCATGGATGTGGCCAGGCAAATGGTCAGTGAGGTCCTGGCGTCCAGCGCCCAGGATCAGCGACCTTTGCTGCGTCTCGAAGCCCTGCTGATCTCCGCAGATCTGGAATTGAAGGCGGGGAAAACCGAAGGTGTGGAGGCAAGCCTGGAGGAAGGGCTTGCTTGGGCACGGAAACAAGGCCTGCTTGTCAGCGAGCTTCACACCGTCGAACTTTACGTGACTTATCTGATCCAAACCGGAAATTATGATCAAGCGATGGCGATGCAGCAGCGGGTCTTGGAACTGATCGATGCCATGAAACTGACTCCGCGGCGCGAACGTGCCGTTTTGCGCTTTGCGGAGGTCCTCGCCTTGCGCGGTGACAAGGCCGCCGCCTTCGCGCTTTTAGACGAGGTCAAATCCCCCGAACTTACCAGCGGGATTGAGAGAGTTCGGGGATTGCTGGCGCGCAAGAATGTCAAACCGCTGGTCTCCCTCAAGGAAATCGACCTCCAACCGATGCGGATCCAATCGATGCCTCTTCGCAAGGTCGCGGAGGCTGTCTTCATGCTGGCGAATCCCAACCCGTCCGCATACCCGGTCGAGTTGACATTCGGGAGCAGTATATTCGGATTGGCTCTCAAGGAAAACTCCCCGGAAGAACTGGCGGTCCAAGCGCTCATGTCACAAAGCTCCACAAACCAGCCCTTGGTAGTGAAAGTCGAGGTCCCAGGCAATGGGCAACTCCCGATCTCGCTATTCGCAGAAGGACTCGCCACGCTGAATGGAGACGCCTCGGTGACCATTCAGGCAAAAACTTCCGCAGGGGCTGATGCGCAGAAGAGCGAGTGGCTGATCCAGCCAAAGGGCAGTGAATTCGCCGTGGCCGTGGTCGATGCGGCACATTTGCGCAACTCCGCGTTCGATCTGATTCCGGTCTATCATCATTTGGATTCGCTGGACGCTGCGAAGGGAACCGCCGCGCTCCGGGTCGTGGCGAGCGAGCCCACCCGGGTGGAAGGCTATGCTTCGGACGGCACGCTCCTGTTTGTGGATGCCCAGGGCAACGGCAGTTTCCGGGATCCCGGAGATCTGATCGCCACCTCCGAAGTGGATGAGCTTTTCCCGGTTTTGGATACGGGCGCGGAGACCGGCAGGATCGGACTTCGTTACCAGCCGGAATCACGAGGCTCTAATGGACGGATTGAACTCCGGATTGAGACCCGAATGCTTGGGGGAAATGGCGTTTGGCAAGCAGATGCGATCGACTGGCTGGAGCCGTGACTCCGGGACCAGGAGGAAAGTTAAGGCAAGCTGACGCGAACATCTGGATGATCACCTGCCAGCAGGTTCACACTAGGGGGTGCAGTTCAAAGCATTCTTTCAGTTTTCTTGACAAACGGACGTTTTAAGAGACTTCTGAGGGCACAGAATGGCGAAGCGATCGACGGCAGGACTCAAACTGACCCGCTTGGAAGCCCGCACACGGGTGATCCGGGGGGTGGAACGCGGGGTTTTTGTGGTGTTCTGCATGTCGATCGGTTTCGTGGTGGTGGCGACGGCCTTCCCGCAGCGTCGTGAGTTGGAGAAGCTGGAGGCCAAGCTGGAACTGGCGAAACAGCGCGAAGCAACTGTCAACGCGGACCGCGAATACCATCAGATCGAGCATCGAGCCTTGCGTGAGGATCCTTCGTTTTTGGAAATCCACGCCCGCGACCGGCTCGACTACTATCGGGAAGGCGAGCGTGTCTTGAAGTTTCGCGGCGAGCGTTGACTTTTCCGGGAGCGCGAGTCTCCAGACTCGCCCGAGAATGAGTCGTCGAAGAGAAAGGGCGGAGGCGCGGATCTTCGTCGTTCCCTTCGCTTGCGAGTCTGGAGACACGCGGTCCGGCAATCATTCGGTTTCGAGCTTGGCGACGGTCATTGCCCGTCCTATCCATTGCCTATGCGCAACGATATCGAGCGAATTTTGATTGATGAAGCGGTGATCGAGAAGCGCCTTGATTCAATGGCCCTCGAAATCGAACGGGACTTTCCGGCAGGTCCCATGGTGGTGATCATTCTTTTAAAGGGTGCCTTGGTCTTTGCGGCGGACTTGCTCCGTCGTGTGCCCCGTCCCTTGGAGATCGAGTGTCTCAATGTGGCGAGCTATCACGGCGGCTTGGAGAGCTCGGGCAAGGTGGATTTCCTGGACCGCCACTTCCCGGAAGTGAAGGGTCAGCATGTCCTGCTCCTGGACGATATTCTCGACACCGGCCGGACCTTGTATGCCGTGTCCGAGCGCCTCATCGAAGAAGGTGCGGTGGCAGTGCACACTGCTGTTTTGTTAGCCAAAGACAAGGAGCGCGCGGAGGAAGTCCGTGCGGACTACGTGGGATTCGAAATTGATGATGAATTCGTCGTCGGCTATGGCCTCGACTACAAGGGGAAGTATCGGAACCTGCCCTACGTCGGCGTGCTCAAGCTTTCCGCGGCGACTTGATTCGTGGCGGTGGGTTTTAAATAACAGATCCGGTGACGCAAAATTTTTCCAGTTAATATCCCTGCAGGTCGATCTGTTCGCCGCTGAGAATTTTCACCCGCTTTCCTGTCTTCTTCTGGATCAATTGGAAATGATCCATCTCGTCCGGCGAGACAAGGGAAATGGCATCTCCGGGAGATTCCGCGCGGCCCGTCCGGCCGATCCTGTGGAGATAGTCCTGCGGCGACCGGGGAAGCTCGTAGTTGATGACGCAGGGTAGAAACTCGATATCGATACCGCGGGCGAGCAGGTCGGTGGCGACGAGCACCCGCAACTCACCGGCCTTGAACTGCCGCAAGGTATCCCGCCGGGTTTGCTGGCTGAGTTTGGAATGGATCGCGGCCGCGTGAATGCGGTTTTTGAGGAGCTTGTTGACGATGCCGTCGGCCTTGATGGTGGACGAGGCGAAGACGAGGACCTGTTTCAAGTTCCCGTGTTTGATCAGATAGCGCAGCAGAGGGCCCTTCTTGGATTCCGAGACCAGATAGGCCAGTTGGTTGATCAAGTCGATTTCATCCGGCTCGCCGGAAATTCTAATCACCTGCGGATCCCTTAGGACGAGCTGCTGGATCAGACTCAGATCATCGCCGAGCGTGGCGGAAAATAACAGATTCTGACGTTTCTGCGGCAGCAAGGCGAGGATGCGGTCCAGCTCGTCCTTGAATCTGGCGTTGAGCATCTTGTCGGCTTCGTCGAGCACCAGAGTGGTAATGGATGAAAGGCGCACGGCGTTCTTTTCAACCAGATCGAGGAGTCGGCCTGGAGTGGCTATCAGGATGTTGACCTTCCCGATCGCCTGCATCTGCGGGTTGATTGAAACGCCGCCGGACACTGCCAGACAGGTCAGTCGCTCGGGAAGGGCCGGGATGAAAGTTTGGAAAACCTGCTGCACCTGGTCCGCCAGCTCGCGGGTGGGCACCAGGACTAGCACCGTGGGTTCGCGATATTGGGAAACGTGCGATGCTTGCAGGTTGTGCAGGAGAGGCAACACGTAACCGGCCGTTTTTCCGGATCCGGTCTTGGCAATGCCCAATACGTCTTTCTTGCCGATTACGGCGGGGATCGCTTCTCGTTGGATCGGAGTCGGCTCGGAATAGCCCTCGGCCATCAATGCCCTGAGTAAGGAAGGAGAAAGACCAAGTGAGGAAAACGGCATCGGGGGGCGGAGCGTATGGGTTCAGCGGATTGGTGGCGAGGCCGTATTTCCCTCAATGGGTCATCTAGATCGGTAGCCAACAAACATTGCCGAAACCCCCTGCCTCCGGCCTCACCAAAGGATCGTCGGGAGTTCGCGCTTCAGCGTGCTCTTCCGGAAGACAAGCTAAAGAGGCTGTCGGGAAACTCCCTCCTTGCAGCTTTTGTTAGGAGATCCGGACTCGCGGCATGGCCCAATACATCGAAGGAACCGACCGTTACCAGCCGATGCTGTTGCCCGCCGCAGTCGATGACTACATCTCACCCGCCAG
>JANPKJ010000142.1:0-24557 GCA_031425955.1 Akkermansiaceae bacterium
CGCAGCCAGCGCTTGAACAACCGCATGCTCCACCAGCGCCGCCCGGAAGTTTACAAGACGCTCACCCAAAAATGGGAGCCGTGGACAGCCTATCCTGACTTGAAGCCGTTCAGCTACGAGCAAGCAGGCAAGAGCAAGTGATCTGATAGGGGAAAATGTCCGGATTTCTCGCATCCACCGTATGGACTTTGTTAGCCCTGACCACTTTCGCCAAGCCGGCGGGTCAGGTTCTCTATGTCAATGTCTCGAAAAACGCCGCCATCAAGCTCCGTTGGATTCCGCCAGGAGAGTTCACCATGGGAAGCCCAGTCGCAGAACTCGGACGTGCCGCGAATGAGAATCAAGTCCTCGTCAAACTCAGCCGGGGCTTCTATTTGGCCGAAACCGAATTGACCCAAGCGCAGTGGAATCTCGTCACCCCGGAAAATCCCAGCGAATTCCGCGGTGATCATCTGCCAGTGGAGACAATCACCTGGGCGGATGCCAGGCGCTTCTGCGACTTGCTCAACCAACAGCAGCGAGATGCGGGAACCATACCTAAAGGATATCGCTGGGATCTACCCACCGAATGCCAGTGGGAATACGCCTGCCGCGCCGGCACCTCGGCCGCGCTTCATAGCGGGATCGAACTGACATCCGTGAACGGCTCGTGCGGACATCTCACACAAGTCGCCTGGTATCAAACCAACGCCAATGGAATGCCTCGTCCGGTCGCGGGTAAAAAAGCAAACCGCTGGGGACTCAGGGATATGCACGGAAACGTTTGGGAGTGGTGCCGGGACAGCTACACCGAAAGACTCCCTGGAGGCAGCGACCCCTGGACCAGCCAAGGCATCAATCACGTCCGCCGCGGAGGTTCGGCAGGCTATCAGGCACGCACCTGCCGGGCCGCAAGCCGCGACGGACTGGAACCAAGCGCCAAGGGAAACGGACTCGGACTGCGCCTCGCACTCGTCCCGGCCGATTCCTAATCACCACTTGAACCGATAGAACCGCCGGTCCTCTCCTTCCGTGATTGGCATTTCCCAAAGCAGGCTTCCCACACTATTGGTGACCGGAGTGAGAAAATCGCTCCAAGCATCCAGATTTTCGGAAGTCTGCATTTGGTAGGCCCGATTGGGGATTCCTTTGAACTCCAACATCAACATCCCACCCGTCGCACTCCACGCGGTGATCTCGGGCCGAACCACCGTCACCGAGACTTGTGCCGAACTCGCGCCACCCTTTCCATCGGCCACGGTGTATTGGAACGAATCTGATCCTGAATGATTGACCGGTGGATGATAGTTCACCACTGCGCCCGCCAGGGAAACGACCGCCCCCGCCGCGCTCGGTGAAGTCACAGAAGAAATACCCAACGGGTCGCCATCGACGTCCACATCATTTGCAAGCAGCCCCGCCGCCGGAAACGCACTGGTCACCTGCGAGTGTGCGTAGACTGAATCGCCAATGGCGACCGGCGGATCATTCACCGGCGTCACGGTGATGAAAAATGTCTGCGGAGGCGAGGTATCGATGCCGCCGTTGGCCGTGCCGCCATTGTCTTGAACTCTCACCGTAACTTCAGCCAGCCCGCTGGCGTTGGCCGCGGGCTGGAACGTCAGCGTTCCTGCCGGACTGATGGCCGGAGCCCCCGAGAAAAGCGCGATATTGTTATTTGAAACCAAGTAGGAAAGCGTCTGCCACTCTTCGCCAGCGCCGGGGCTACTGCTGGTTATCCAGGCGTTGCTAACGACGGCGGCACTGTCCTCACTCACAGTCAAATTGGCGCCTTTGGTGAATTGTGGAACCTGGTTCGCTACCGTTCCCCCTGAAGCGGAGGGCAGGAGATAGGCATAGTCGAGGGCCACCTCCACATTCGCCACCGACACAGGGTCCAGCCTGACCGACTCGATGTAGCCCTTCCACTCCGCAATCCCGCTCAAGTCCACCACGATTTCGCGCCACTGATTGTCAGCGGGAAGCGGGAAGACACGTGAACTGAAACCACCGCCCTTCGGGAAAAAGAAGATTTGCCCGATATTTCCCGATGAGTTGGCATTGGCGCGAACACGGACGACGAAGCGCTTGTAAACATCCGCATTGATACCGCGGTTGATCGGACTGCCGGTGTTGAAAAGGACGTAAGGATCGACACCGAGGGTTGTTGCGGTCCATGTGCCACCGTTCACAACCGGAGTCTGCATCTGGTTGCTCGAAACCACGTCGAGAGCACGATCCAGAGTCCAGGACCGGACGAACATGGGCATCGGGACCGCCCATGGAGAAACGGCACCGCCCGCATCCTGGGCCCGCACCCGCCACCAGTAACTGCCATCCAGGGCACTTGTCCCATCATACACGCAGCGACCACCCGTTAGACCAATGCGGGTGAAAACGGGGCTGGTGAATTCGAAATCGCGCGCGAGCTCCACCGTGAATGTGACGCCGGAGCGCCCGGAATCGATCACTCCGTCCCAGAGAAACACCGGCGTCGGTGAGTTTACAATGAGATCGGAGTTCGTGATACGGGGTGCGGGCATGACCGGCACCACCGAGATCCGGTCGACCACGAAATCCACTCCCGCGCTGTCGATGGGATCAAGACGGAACCTGGTAATCTGCCCTGACCAGTTCGCATTGCCCGACAGATCGATTTCATAGGTCCTCGATCCGGCCTGCACGGGAAACGCCGTCATCGAAAACTGAGCGACGGTTTGATCACGCTTCCACCAGAACAACTGTGCTGTCCCCGCAGCGCTGCTGGACATTTTCACCCTTACTTTCTTGAAAACATCAGCATCAATGAAAGCGCGGTCCGAATCCCGGTTGATGTCACGCTGATCCGTCGAAAGATAAAAATAGGGATCCGGACCACTGGTGCCGGAACAGGAGCCTCCGCCCACCGAGATATTATTAATTTGGTTGGCTCCATAGATTTCGTCCGCGATGTCGAAATTCCACACGACATTCGACTCCAGGCGGAACCAATCCAGTTTAAAAACCAGACCCGCCGTTGAAGCGGGCTTGACTTCCAAGCGATGGATTCTCTTCTCACGCCAGGAGGAATTCCCCGAAAGGTGAATGCGATAGACTTGCCAACCCTCCCGCGCGGTAAAGATCACCGAACTCCGGCCGCCAGAGTCATCCGTCCACGCCACTTCGGCGGGTCCTGACACAGAGGCGCCGCGAAACATGCGGAAGGAAATCGCGTGGTAGGAATCAGCTAGGATCGCACGTATCGGGGATTCGTCGAATCGGAGCGAGAGTGTGGCTTCCGGCCCGGTGGCCACGCCCGAGACGATGCCCTTTTCAAAAACAAGCCCGCTCACCGATGATTGGCTCTCTACATCGGCTGATTGGCTCATGGTCCAGATCACGTCGCGGGAGGCCGGGCTGGTTTCGTGTGGGGCGAGGCCGGTATAAGCATCGTTCCGATGATTGAAAACAAACTGTGCCATCGCCGTTTCCATTGGCCCGTCTTTGATCTGATAGGGCGTAATACCCCACCACAGATACGGAGCGATGGCCTTGCCGCCCTGGTTCCAAACGGACTCCAAGGCCGCGAGATTGTTTGGAATGCTGGAGGCCTCCAACGGGTTGTATTCGAAGATTCCCCAGTTCTTGTCGTTGTCGCGGACCGCGCTGAATGCGGTAATGTTGCTCGCATTGCTGCCATAGGTGGTGATTCCATTGCCACCGCCATTGACAAACGCGGTAGTCCAAGGTGTCGCGTGTTTACGCTCCAGATCCCCTGTGCTGGCGGGATCTCCGGGAACCTGGTGACTGTAGATCACATCTGGATTCCAACCGGCTTCCACGCACCAAGTCGCCTGCGCCTGCACCATCTGCTGAACCTGGTGGATGCGGAACTCCTGCCACTTCTTCCACCACCGGGTGGCGGCTCCGGTGCCGGACCAGTTCACAGTGGTCGGTGGCTGCACGGCGGCCCAGCTCGCCCAAGGAAATCCGCTTGCCCCGAAGAACGCCGTGTTGAACGCCGACAGGCTGGCATATTGAGCCTTGCCGGTGTAACTCGCCGCTCCACTCAACCAGTCACGATACTCTTGCTTCGACCATGTGCTGTAGTCGCTATACTCCACATTCGCATGGAGATTCTGACCGACTTCAGAGGAAAGGCTGGCGAAGGAAACCAAGTCCGGATGTTCGTCGCGGGCTGCACCGAGTAGCCGCATCGCAGCCCGGCAGTTACGACTCGCGTAGTCACGAACGATGGTGGCATTGCGCGAGAGAGTGACTTGCATTTCCAGTTGAGGGGCATCCGTGAAAGTTTCCGTGCCGCTGGTTTCCTGCGCCACTGAGGAACTCCGAATCCGCCCTAAACGGTCCACTTGCAGTAAACTGCCACTTTGATATTTTTCGAGAAAGTTGTGCAGGTGGTCCTCGCTCTGGTCCTGCCCGTCCGCCCATGGCATCCCATTGACGTGGAAGCCCATTGGCAGATCTGCGCGTTGGGCGAGCGCCATCGAGTAGTCCGCCTCGCCGAGCCGATGAGTGCCAAGCTCCTGCACCCGCGCAGGCGCATAGATGTAGTCATAATAGGCCCCGTGACTACTCATCAGGAAATCCAAGCCATTCGACATCCCGAGTTTGAGATTTTTCGGCTTCACTCCGCCAGTGAGCGACAGCATCCGCGACTGGTAGTCTGCGACGTTGTTCAGACTACCCAAGACATCATCCCACGCACCAATCGGAGCCAGGTGAAATAGAGACCGCTGGGTTTCATCCAGTGGATCCGCACTCAGCGGAAGGCTGGCGGACAGTATGACAAATGAAACACTCCACAAAGATTTAGCTGTAAACATAGAGAAGATAGAATACTACTTTCAATCAGTGACTCTTATTCTGTTGGGACCGAAGTAACCTTAACTTTGGGCTCTCGTCGATCTGGAAATCCCATGACACGCGGTGCACGCACACCCGGTTCATTGACGATGAAGTAAACTTTTCTGACCGTTGGGTCGAATTGCCATTTGGCCTCAGTCAAAGGGTAGAGCCGCTTGTCATCCGGCATGTAAAATCCCAAGGCAACCTTGAAATCCCCGTTCTGTGTAGAAGGTGCATCGATCACGCTGCGAGCGTTGGGCGCGATCGACAAGCGTTGACTCCCAAGTTGTCCACCTACCATTTTGTCAGAAAGGTTGAACCACAGCATCTGGCCGTTCCTAAACGATCCTTGGTCGGCCCGAATCAGCGAAAATCGCACCGGGACTTCCGAATTCGCAGGATCAGAAGCGACGAAAAGGTAGAAGTCGGTGACGTCTTCGGCAATCTTCACCTCAGGAGCAGTGGGACTGATATCCTCCGGCTTGGTAGGAGCCTTTGACAACAACCGAACACTCTCCGCGGCTGCAGCGATTTCATAAACAGGAGAGAAATTCATCGCCGGCAGTTCAACTTCCTGCGAAGTTACCCCATCAAAAAGCTGCAACGTCTCTGGTGCGTTCTGCGGGGCCTTGAGAAATATAATTCTACAACTCCGAGGTGATTTCACCTGAGCAGAAACCATGAGTGAAATGCCAAAAAATATAAGAATAATGGATCGCATGATTGAATAGAGTCAAATTTCAGAGGGGGTCAGCCAGCGGAACGAGATAATCTCGAACTGTCTTCCAAAAATCAAATTTGCAGGAGAGGTTGATACTCGTAAAGTATCCGCCTGATCGGTGGGATCAACAAATTCACGACTGCGGGTTACCGTCGCCTCGCACACCGCGCGGGCCTTGATTGTCAGACCGCTCTTGTCGCGAGCGTCGCCATAAGCACGGATCGTAAAAGCATCATCACGAGCAGACAGAATCGGTGCAATGGGTCTAAGGATATCAACTTGCCGAATCCATCCGGGTAGGCCATAGGCACTGTTGCCCACGGCAGCGAGAGGAAACTTGTATTCCTGATCAATTTCCTTCGCGATGACTCCTGAAGGCTTGGTAAACGCGGGGTTGGAGACCACGGAAAACGGGGTTTTTCCTGGCTTTTCTGCTAGCTTGTTCAATGCCGTTTGAAGCGTGCCTGCCAAGGCCAGATCGCCTTGGGAAAGCTGTCGATTCACAAATTCTGCCAGTGAGAGAAATGGACCCCTCAATCGGATTTGTTCAACGATTTCTTGAGCCAAGAAGTCGATCATGGTGTCATCAAGGACGCGGTATCCTGCAAATTCGTTGGATTCTCCAAATGCACCACCAGGACTCGCAATATTCGACTGCGGCGCGCCAGCCACGCTGATTCGGGAGACCGCGTGATCGGATTCGTCGGAAAGTTTGACGGATACCGAGTTACCAGACTGGGTTTGATACGGAACACGCTGATTCCGCGCATGGCCGAGAAGTGCGCGCCATGCCGTGACGGAAGTCGAATTCACATTGAACATTCCTTCTACTTTAAGCCGGGATGCGATGCTTTTCCAAGCGTCGGCATTGTTGACCTCTTTGTTGAACAATAAATCCCCTCCTGGACCGGATGCTGTGGCTACATCTTGTGGAATGGGATGATAGGCGCGGTTGCCCAGTGGGGATGTCCCATCTACGAACTCACTGCAAACGGTTTTCAGGTCTTTCCCATTGCTCCCAAAATGGGTGGGATCGGGCGCAATCGATGAGACAAACCAATCGTCAAACAGCAAATGATTCATGCAGTAGGAATCATCATGTTGAAGGTTATCAGGAAGATTGGAGACTCTTGAATCCACTACTTCATTGGACCCGATGAGTGGTGTGGCGTCACTATTCCCGATAATGTTAAACGAGAAGGGTGGAACGGCGTTTTCGTAACGCGCGTCCCATTGCGTGAGCTCAGCGAGTGACTGCAAGGGGCGTGTGGGTATCTCTGCAACCACACAGCGTGACAGCCCCGTATCCTTCTTGAATCCCGTGATGATATAGCCGATGCCGCTTTCATCATCTTCGCTCGGAACTCCCGTATCTTCGCCTCCTGTCAAGGTTTCAAAGCTATAATCAAAGGGGGAGTTCACCGGATGGTCCGAACCGCGGTAGTCTGCCATAAAGGCTGTACCATCGTTTCGCTTTCCCATGGAAGTAAACGTGGAAAGCGGGCTAGACTGCACAAACCCTTTGGCTGCGATCTGACTTTTGCTACCCACTCTTGCTCCGAATAGATTGAACATGAACTTTGTGGGTCTATTGACCAAGCTGCTTAAGGAATCAGATTCCGCAAAGCTACCTGTTCTGCTGATCGTCGGCCAGAACTCCCGTGCCTTCACTTGATCATAGACCATGCGATAGGAAAGGCGGACTCTTCCGGCGACGTTCACATCCATGTAAATGCCGACACCGTCTGCCGTGCCTGGACCAGACTCTAAGAAATTCGTGTCAAAACTTGCAGCAGAAATCGTGATTTGTGAACTCGGAGGAAGTGCGAGTGGCTTATTGGTGGAATTATCGAGAAGAGGCGCGTAGTGTCCACCCTTCAGGCGAAAACCCGGGACAAGAGTCAATGGGAACGTAGCCGCCTGTGGCAAACTCGCGGTGGCAGGACTGAAGACCCTGCATTCACCTGGTCCAAGTGTGAATGGGCCTGCGATATCATAGGCAAATCTATCATGAGCGATTATCGGGGCGTTTCCATTCCCGATTAGCCCCCCTTGTAATGTGCCAAACAAGGGCCGTGCTTTTTGTTTCGTTAGTTTACCATCGACTCGGACACCATATTGCAAATTTGTAGGAATAGGCCTTGGGATCTGGAAGTTAAGCGCGGGACTTGTCATTTCTACATTGTAAGGATTCCAAAGAGTTATGTTAGGAGTAATCATCAGTCGTGGTTCAAGAAATCCCGCTGGCGGAGGAGTTTGTCCTGGAACTGGAATAGGAGTCCCTGCCCAGTGGGAAAAAATCCATTGGATGCGGGCTACAAGTGGCATCGTGCGGTTTTTGTGAAGGAAGTTGAAAACCTCGGCGTTCGAGGTCGCATTGTTATCGACCGAGTAACTCTGGATACTCCCTGTGGAAGCATCGGAAGTCTGACTGAGGTTTTTATAGGCAGTCATATGATTCTGCATGTGCTGCCAGCTACTGGTCGCACCTTGTCGGAAGAGCGCCATTTTAATTCCTGCTACATCTCGATAGGACACCCAAGGGTAAAGCATGCTCTTGCTGGGTGTCGGATCACTCCGAGTGGGCCGATTGTATAGAATATCTTCCCCCGGTTTGACTCGAAAGAACGGCAGGCCCCCGTTTGGCAAGAGATCCCAGTTTTCTGTAAGCAGCGACAAATCCTTCCGCCAACCTCCGGTCGCAGTATTGGTGAGTAAGCCGGTGGAACTTGTCGTGAGATCATGAAAGAACTCGCGAGACGGCTTCTTTGCGGCACCTGCGACGATCAAATCACTTTGTTTCAGAGTGATGGCAAGTTCTGCAGGCTTAGAATCCGTGAGCAGGCTCTCCAAACCAAAGGGTTTCGGATCGACCACACTATGAGATTTTTGAGAAATGGACCAACGCGCTGCTTTCTCGTCCTCCGGTTTGTAGGGCTTGGGTAACCTTGCCTTTTGGTTCTCACCGCTCACCCACCACGCAAATGCTCCTCTGCGGTCGTTCACGTTGATTTGGGAGGGCAAAAGATGAATTTGGACTTTCGTCGGATCCGCCCCGTCTCCGACTGAGGCCGCACCGAGGAGAGTGACGCTAGCCCCGGTTTTCACTGTGGATGGGGGGGTATTCGAAGACGGCACCGTTGCGGGGTTTCCGGATGTCAGCCATGCTAGGAACCTGCCTTCTTTGGAGGTTTTGTAATTACCAGGGGAGATTGGACGGCCAGAGGGTTCATGATCTGTGCCTTCCCAGCTCTTCCAAACGCCCACGACAGGTGGGTTGTTTTCATCGAGAATGTCAGCTCGCGCGGTGACCCGCGTGTCGAGTCCAGCGTATTTTTGTAAATCCCCAATGGCCAGCATCAACGCCATACGTGCATTGGAGCGGGCTGTGGCATTGTCCAAAGAAGCCCCTGAAGCTCTCAAGCTGATGCTGCTCAGAGACAGCAACCCCACGGCAATCACCGTGAGTAAGATCATCAAGCTGAGCGTCACCACCAAGGCGAAGCCGTTCTCAAATTTGGGAACCTTGTGGTTTTTCGACGAAGTATTCATGAGAGGTGCTCTGCACGGGATTAGGCTAACCCGTAGTGCTCGGGTGACGTGGCCTTATCCGATCGAAGTAATCACATTATGAATTCACGGGCAATACGTTCATTGGTATGGGTTTCGTAGGTCGCTCATTTTCTTACTGAATAGTCCTTTGAAACGGCGGCGGATTGGAGCCTGTAAGATGCGATTCAATAAGCTTGGCTCACGACTTGATGGAATCAACCATCGTGAGTTGGTTGGTTACGGAGGGTCACAACGGCACCGGTGAAACTCCCGTGATAAAGGACTTCGATGAACATGATTTTGCCTCCATTCCGATGCCCGTTGGCGCGTCAGTTGAGGAGTTGAATTCTGTGGCAATCGACGGTTTCAACTACATGGAGTTCAGTTCGTTTCAAGCGGATTCCAGACCTGCCTGAAGTCGCGGTCGCGGAAGTCCTCTTCGTTGGCGGTGGCGAAGTCGGTGACCTGCCAACGGCGGTGTTGGCGAAAAGCCTCGCACACGGCGGGGTTCGGTTTGCCCGGATCCGATTGCGTGCCGCTCCTCCCTTCCTTCGCCCGGCGTGATGAAGGCGATCCTTCTCCCGGCCTTGTTTTGGTTCGCTTTGTCCCTCGTGTCGCCAGCCCAGACCTGCCGGGAAGTGGTCCGCGACGCGTCTGGCCGGATCGTCCAGACCATCGAGCGCCAAAAACAAGCCGGCGGCACCGTGCAGGCCACCACCCGGGAAGTCACGGGAAAAATCATCGGCACCGCCACCACCCGCCAGAATGCAGGCGGCAGTTCGCAAACCACTTACCGGGACGCCAGCGGACGCCTGGCAGGCAGCGGCTCGACCCAGCCCACCACGGGAGGATCATCCCGCACCAGCTACCGCGACGCCAGCGGTCGCTCGGCTGGCAGCGCCGACACCCGGACTGGCAACGGCTCCAGCACCAGCACCCAATACCGCAACGCTTCAGGCCGTTCTTCCGGCAGTTCGTCCGCCAGTGGCAGCCCAGGAGGATTTTTCACCAGTTCTCAGAGGGACGCATCTGGCCGGCTCACAGGCGGCAGCACGGGCAGCGGGAAATGCCGAGGCACAGCGGTGGTTCATGCTCCGCCGCTGGGAGTCAGGAAGTAGGCACCCCTCGGTATTCCGGCATAGCAGGTGACGGCACTGCGACGTGGGCGGACCTCTCCTGTTATCAAAGATCCTGCTTGAAGAGACCTCTCCCCATACGTAACCTCACGTGGTGGACGCAAAGCTTGTCGAGCAACTTGCCCGTCTGGAAACCCGGGACTCGTCTCGTCTTGATCAGAGAGCCAGGGCCTTCGTCTCGATTCATTCAGACCCGGCGTACGGGTGGCATGTCGCCCGTGCATTCGCCCGTGCCAAGAAGACATTCCCGGTGACCGTGATCGGGCGCGACCGCTGGCTTTTCAGTGCCTACCTGATGCACCTGAATCCGACCGCTTACGGCCGCTGCGAAGTCGAAACCGCATTCAAAATCTCCCAGCAGCCAGACTTGTCGGCAAAGCTCAAAGCCCTGCTTATCACAGGTCTGGGCAATCGGATCGACGAGCACCTCTCGCTCGTCGCCGAGAAGATCAGGATTCCGCGATTCACGGTCGAGGCGTTCGAAATCTTGTTTTTCAACGTTCTCGACCGCCATCAGGACGGACTATACCTCTCTAGTCTGACTTACCCGGACGGACGTCTGGTCGAGTTGGCTGAGGATTATTTCGACACCACGCCAATTGCGGATCTATTGCTCCGAACGGCCTACAACTCCCGAGATATCGAACTCGTGTCTCACCTTGCCTGCCTCGATCGAGCATCTCTCGCGAAAGAACGTTTCGCACTTCGTGAAAGCGGGGCGGAGGCTGAACTGGAAAAGAAGATGATGGGGAATGCGCTCCTCATGGCCAAGCTGGGACTGCTCAATCAGCGCAGCGTGGGACTTCAGCGAGCCACTAGGCTGCTTGCTGCCCGCCGCGGCCCACTCGACACCACCACGGTCGTGGAGGATGTGAAGGCTCCTTACCTCGACGTGGACCTCGCGGCTGCGCTCGCAGCGGTCCCGCCCATCACCGAAGCCGACCGTCAGGATTTACGAGCATCGGTCCGTCCCGGGCGGAGCTACTACAGCGATGAAACCGGTGCGGTATTTCCTTTCGATGAGCCGATCCAGACCACCAAGCCTGTCCAGTCAGCCGATCAGTCAGCCCCCATTGTGTGGTTCCCGGAACCGATTCCCGCGACATGGAGGAACAAGGACTCCGACACGCCGGTAATCCTGGTCGCCCGAATGTCCGAGCCAGGGCTCCCCGACCACTATTTGGCGGACGGGAACATCGGCGTTCCGGTATCCGAAGTGTGTTTCGATTAAAACGCTGCCAGTGCCCCGGGGCACGATTGCCAGCGGGGCGACCCTTGTGTCGAAAGCTATCTTCACTCGCTGGGTTGGTTTTCAGCTTCCCCGGCTTACTCCATGGCGCTCCGTGTTGCGATCCATCTGCTTGCCCAATCACTACCGCAGGCGCTCGCAGGCCGACCAATGCGTGACATTGTCACCAGTTCCGCAGTGCTGTTGCATTGCACTTGCGAGGGTTATGCGGCCAATCGTGATTGATTTCAGTGGGAGCAACAGATGCAGTTCATATTTCGAACCAATTTCCACCCACTCCCCTTTTCTCCTTTTCCCCCGTGTAAAAATCTGAGCCTCCAGCCACCTGAAATTACACATAAGGCCCACGTGCTATTCTGCTTGCTTGGGATTATTGGCAGGAACCCGACGAAGGTTGGAGTCGGTCCCGCGGGCAACGAGGTCAGGGCTCCGAGTTTCCACAGCGCCCTCAGGGCGAGACTGGCAGGTCGGACCATCACCCGATCCGGCACGGCTAGCTTTTCGACTCAGATCAGAAACCGGTGACCATGTCAGACCGGGCGCTTGAACGACGTAGCCCGTTGAACCCGCCCTGTCTACCAGCAGGAAGAACATGCGCACCGGCGGATGCGCGGCGCGAGAGAGGCACCTCGAAGAATTCACGTTCCAGCCGAAGCGCATGATCCGACCGGGGTCGCCACGAAGCTGCGGAATGGATCGAAACGAATATCAGATATCGATATATGGAGAAAGGATTTTCTTCACCGCTTGAGCGGCTGGGAGCGCAAGTCCCCACGTGCCATCTCCCACGCCACGAATGACGCCAACGCGGGCCATCGCTTCAAGAGCCTCACGGCACGCGTCGACCTGCAGGCGGTTAGTCTTGCGGACGATTTCCCGCGCGTCCAAGGGACCTCCCTCCAACTTAGCTACCAACTTGATCGCCAATTCCAGCACCCGCGTGCCCTGTTCGGTCTGCACAAGGCGTTCGCGATATTGCACCTGTCGCCCGACAAGGAACTTGGCCAAATCAAGAACAATGGTGTCACCCCATTTTGGATTCCCCCCATTCTGCTCCATCGACATCCTAAATAATCCGTAGAACAAAGTGACAAACAGGGGTCGTGCGGCCGCTGTCAGGCCGGGACAACGAGGTTCGAGGTTTCGAAGAAAACTCACCCACTCTTGATGGCGGGGCTCCCAGTTGTATCGAATCTTCGGAGGCTCTTTTCGCCGGTAGTCCAGTCGGTCCGCCCACGCCGCACGTAGAAACAGCGGGTAGTTCACCTGCGTCCTGTAAGGTGTTGGATCATCTGATGCTCGCGCTGGCAACGGGGGGAGGCCACAGGCGTCATCGACCAGGCAAAGCAAATTGCAAAGTAGACTCCCCTCGCCTGCCTCGACCGCCCGAGCCAGTCGGGCCGGGGTGCAAGCCGCCGCCACATGGCCGCGAATATGGATCGGCCCCGTCACCCCGGCAGGAAGACTGGTCCCGCGGATCACGGACAGCAGGACGTTCTCCAACTGTTTGGTCTTACACCCGTCCACCAATACGGCTCGGACGAACGGGTGTCTGGATTCGCGCGCACCTCTTCGTAGTGCGAGGTGGCGACGACGTCTTTGTATCCCTTCTCGTTCAGCACCCCGACGGCCTTTTTCAGGTGGGCATCCCTCACATCGCACACCGCGATCGGCTGGACATCTTTCATTCCGGGAAACGACCTTACATGGCCATCGGAAATCAAACCCATGCCGATGAATCCCATGCCGATACGTGAGTTGGCGGCGGTCTTGTTTGCGTTGCCGAGGGTTTCCGCACGCACAATCTGCGGTGCCATGAAAACTCCGCCGCTGGCGAAAAGCGATGATCTGAGGAACTGGCGGCGGGATGATTTGTTAGGATTTTCCATAATGATGCAGGTGACGAGGCGAGGTTGGATTTAAGGGAGATTTGGTGTGTGTAAACAGGGTGAATTTGCAACAGAGGTGGGGAATTTATCGGCACTGCAAAGGGCGGTGCCTCCAGGATGCGTGGACTCCTCACGGGTAAGAAACGCGCAGGCGAAGGAATCGGCTTGCGGGCAATGTCGAGCCGAGCACGGCGATGTCGGTCGCGGTCACGGTCTGGCCGACCGCACCCGGATTGGTGACGAGGGTTCCCCATGCGGCGAGGTTCGCGCACGCTTCGACGGTGTAGGTGAGGTCGGAGCGGGCCCGGAAAAACGTGAGCACGAGCTGATCCGATGCGTTCATGCCGATGGTAGGCAGGGCGACGGAAGCGGCGGAGCGGGGATGGGTGCCGGTGGCGTATTCCATGAGATTGCTGACTCCATCGCCATCGGGGTCGGCGGAATCGGCACCGATGCCGCTGTTTTCGGGCGTCCCGAAGTGGGTGGTGCGCCAGCTTTGGAGTGAATTCAAAGTCGTCGCCGAGGCCTCGCCGCTGGGTGGGCTCTCGGCGGTGCCATTCAGCGCGGTGACGATGTAGAAGCGGGTGACGGCTTCGGTTAGGCCGGTGTGCGTGTAGTTCGCCGTGGTGTGGTTGGAGGCAAGAATTTGATAGGAACCGCCGATGGTATTGGCCACTTTGACGGAGTAGCTGGTGGCGCTGGGCACCGGAGTCCATGCAAGCGTGATCTGGCCGTTTCCGCCGGTGGCGGTGAGCCCGGTGGGAGCGGCCGGCGCGGAGTTGGTGGAAGCGGCTTGGCTGAGCACGATGGTGTTGCCGACCTTGGTGACGAGAAACGAAGTGCCGCCGTCGGTGCTGGTAAGACGCGAGCCGAAGGCGACGTTGCTGAAGATGCCGGTCAACGCGCCGGTCGAGGACAAGATCGTGAAGGACTGCACGCCGGTGGGGACGAAGCTGTTGACCAGGCTGACGCTGAGCGTTCCCGCGAGCGCAGTGGTGCCGCTGATACTAACGGTGTCATGAAAGGAAGACGCGTGTTGGAACCCGGTCGCGATGGAGGTGCCGCCCAGATCGACCGCGAGCGACGCGGTGGGGGCGGAGGCGAGGTAGTTGCCGGTGATCGTGGTCTTGCCGGCGGTGCCCACATCGCCGGGTGCGAGCGTGCCGCCGGAGTTGGTGAGGGTGTTGGTCGAATTGGTTAAGACGGTCGTTCCGACGGTGGAAACGAGCTTGCTCATATTGACGGCGGAGGTTGCGAGCGTGCCGCCGGTCCAGAGCAAGGCTTGCTTGGCCCCATCGGCCTGGCTGCCGCCGAGGGTTCCCTGGAGCAGGAGTTTTCCACCTGAAAAATGAAGTGAAGTCTGGCTGGTGCCCGCGATGTCGGCACCCAGATAGAAACCGCCGTTGCCACCCGACTGCGCGATGACGCCGCTCGAGAGATTGTAGGTCGCAGTGAAGCCTCCGCCTGCGCCGCCGAGGTTGATGGCGGAGCCGGTCGGCAGCAGAAAGGAGCCGCCAGACTGGTTGACAGTGACGGTGGAACCGCCGGCAGAGCCCGAGCCGTTATCATTGCCGAGGCGTACGCCGTAACTGGCGGGCGTGGCGGTGAGCGTGCCCGCACTGATGGTCAAAGTTTGGCCGTAAGTGAGGCTGAGGCGGTCGGCCGAGTTGGTGATCGTGAGGTTGCCGCCGGCGATCTGGAGATGGGCCTTGGTATTGCGGCCGACGTTGCTGGAGACGGTGCCGCCGGTGAACTTGAGGGTGGAGCCGGAGGCGGGTTGAGTAAGGTTGACCGCGGTGATGCCGGAGCCGGCAAATTCCACGATGGAACCGGAAACGAGGCCTAGGGTGCCGATCGCGTAGGAGCCCGCGGGCTGGTCGAGCACGAGTTGGGTGGCAGCGTTAGTAAGGGACAGCGTGGCGGTCAGCGCGGTGACGGGGCCGGCAAGGGTGGTGGCTCCGGAGCGGGAAAAGCTCACGGTGCCCGCGTTGGCGGTGAGACCTCCGGTGAAGTTGAGCGCGCCGGAAAGGGCGAGTGTGCCGGTGCCAGATTTGGTAAGCGATTTGGCGGGACCGCTGATGGCACCGCTAACGGCAAGGGTGCGGCTGGCGGCGATGTTCCAGGTCTGGTCGCCGCCGAGGACGACCGGGGCGCCGATGGTGAAGTTTTGCGTGGCGGTGCTCATGTCGATGCCGGTGCCGGTCGAGGCAGCGGAAAGAGTGAGATTGCCGGTGCCGGCGGAGATGGTCATGGCCTGCGACGGGGCGGTGACAATGACGCGGTCAACGCTCAAGCCAGTGCCGACGGGAGCGGTGTTGTTGACGTAGCCGCCATTCCAAAGGGCGGCATCAGTGCTGGCGGGGAGGCTGGAGTAGGTCCAGCTGCTAGCGTAGCTGAGAGCGCTTGTGTTGTCGGCTTTTTGATTCGCGCCGGGGATGAGGCCGTAGGGTTGCCAAAGCATCACCTGGTCAACTTTGAGCCACTTGTTGCCAGGCGAGTTTGAAAAGAAGCCAACGATGCACTGGCCGTTAGTAACATTGATGTTGCCGACCACGACTTCGGTCCAAGTGCTGGCGGTGGGGATGGCGACCGTCCTAGATGTGCCGCCAAAATCTTTGGCTTCCATGTAGCAGGAGGTTTGGCCGCCGCTGGATTTAACGCGGGCGGAAAGGGCGTAAACGCCGTTGGGCAGGCCGGTGAGGGCTTGGTGCGTGTAAACGGTGTAGGTCGAGGATTTGGAGTGCTGGAGGGAAACATTTCCGAGATATGAATCGGTGATGATCGTGGAATCCGCATCGGCGCTGCTTGCGCTCGTGGTGGTCCATGCGGTCGGGGTCTGGGTGCCTGCGGGCTCGTTTTCGAAGCTCCAGTTGGCGACGTGGTTCTTCTTCACGAAGTTGATGTTTTCGGTGAAACCGTTGGTCGTCATGTTCGCGGCGGCGGTCGTTTCGCAGATCTGGCCGTTGATGCTCAGGTTATCGAAGGTGATGTTGGTGACCTTGTGGGTGGCGTCGTAGCCGTGGATGAAGTTAGATGACGAGGGGCCGTCTATTTTGATATTTTTGAAGTAAACGTTGTCCAGGGAGCCGTAGTTGGAGCCCGCGTTGGAGTATTGCGTTTTCATCAGCTGCAGGCCGAGAAAGCGGGTGTTGGTGCCGCCCATCGCTTCCACCCGGACGTTTTGGATGGTGAAGTTTCGGAGAGCGCCGGGCTCGCCGTGAATCATGTAAAACACGGCGGTGCCGTTCCAACTGCCGTTCAGGTCCCAGCGAATGACGTCGATGCCGTCAACGAGCACGTTGGAAGCGTATTGGGAATTCCAGCTGAAGAGGAGGGCGGAGCCCCAGAAGTTCCAGATGACACAATTGGTGACTTTGAGTTGCACGATGTTCTGACCGATATCAATGGCGTCGTCGTGGCCGAAATAGAACAAGTCGTCCACCGTGCTGTTGCCGTGGGGATGAATGCCGTCGGTATTGTCGAGCCAGCCCATCAGCTTGAGATTTTTGAACGTGTTGGTGCCGGAGGTGGGTTTTCTGTTGTAGAACGCGCTGACGTGATAACCCGGGGAATCGACCGAGATGATGCCCTCAACGGTAACGTTGGTGCAGTCCCAGAAGAGGATGTTGCCGGGGCCATCCACGTGGCCAAAGGTCTCGCCGGAAAGAATTCCGCGGCCGATGACGGCGACGTTTGTCTTGCCGCTCGTGTTGAAGGTTCCTTTCACATACGCTCCGCCCGCGATGTAGACGGTCGTGCCCGACGGGATCGGATAATCCTTGCCGATGGTGTGCACACCCGGCGCGAAGTAAACCACGTTGGCCGCGCCCGGAGCGGGTGGATTCACTTCGGGGGCGTCGGCGAAAATGAAGAGCTTGTGGTCGGTGTTGCCGTTGATCTCGACGGAGACTTTGGACGGTTCCGAGATGGTATAACTGAGAGTGTTTCCGCTGATCGTAGCAGTGATGCCTTTGTTCAGCGGACGGATCACGGCGGAGTCGATGGTGCCCGCGCTGAGCTTGGTGACGGTGACCGTGACCGGACCGCCGGAGAACGCGAAATTGGAGTAGGAGATGGACAGCCCGCCGCCACCGCTGCCGCGTTTGTTGTTGGTCTTGTAAGTGAACGACGGTGCGCCGTTGATGGAGACGGCGAATTGGTCGGACGCCGTGATGCCGGCCGGCCCGGGATACGTGGTGACGGTTTGAGCCGAGGCGAGACCACTCATGAAGGCGAGCGCACCGCCCAGAACTAGCAATTTGATCAGTTTATTCATGGGTTGGGATAGAAAAGGCGTCACAACGATGTCCAGCGAAGCGACAGCTAGTTCCCAACATTGAAGCCTACCTTCAATTTAACGAAGAAGTTCAGGGCGGAAAGGGACAAATTGCCGCATCAGGGTTCCAATTTACGGCATCACCAAGCGCCTACCACACTTGCATGGTGGTTCCGATGATTATGGGTTCACGAGGATGTCTCCGAAATCGGCGGAGCCCAGCTCCGGGTCGTTGTGGCTGGTGTGGGCGACTCCGATAGACGCCTCCGACGCGAGCGTGAACGTGGTCGAGCCCACTAAGGTCCAGTTGAAGCCATCGGTCGAGGTGGACGCGGTGAACACGTCGCCGACGCGTATCAAGTGCAGCCAGGATGGAGCGAGTCGTCCCGGCAGCGTGCCGAGGTTGGCCGCGCTGGCGTTGGCGGAGGTGCGGCACTGGAAGCTCACGCCGTTGCCGGGCGTGACATACACGGCGGCGTAGGCGGCGTTGGCCGACGAGGATTCGCGAATCATGACTCCCGCCTTGGCCCACGGGTCGGTGTTGCCCACCGCGACGACACGCACCGTGATATCACAATCCCCCGACGCGGGTTGGTGGACGTAGCGGAATTCATCCGCCGTGCCGAAGATGTCCGCGCCTGAGGCGGTGATCGTGAGTTCGCCGGCGTTGTAGTTGGTGAAGCCCGACTGCTGCACCGCGCCGATGTCGCCGGATGACCATTCGGCTCCGGGGAGAAGACTTACCTGATCGAAGGTGGCAGTGCACAGCGCGGCCGCATTGTGACTCGTTAGGGCGAGCCCCACTTGGACGGTGGCGGCCATCGCGATGGTCTGGGCACTGCCCTGTTGTGTCCAAGTGACGCCGTCGAGCGAACGGTAGGTGGTGAACGTATTGCCAACGCGGGCAAGTTTCACCCAATGCGGCGCGGTCAGCGCGGCGGTCGCGAAGCTGCTGGTGCTGCCGCCGGTCGAGCCGCGCCATTGCTGGGTGACGCCGTTGC
Source organism: Akkermansiaceae bacterium (assembly GCA_031425955.1). Taxonomy (GTDB): domain Bacteria; phylum Verrucomicrobiota; class Verrucomicrobiia; order Verrucomicrobiales; family Akkermansiaceae; genus Luteolibacter. The sequence continues at coordinate 18,652 of JANPKJ010000142.1, forward strand.
CCGGGGTGACGAACACGCCGACATATCGGGCGTTCGCGGCGAGAGATTCACGGATCATCACGCCGGCCTTGGCCCAGGCATTGGTGTTTTGAACCGAGTTGACACGCGCGACGATGGCACCGTCGCCGACCAATGTTAGCTGCATGAACTGGAACTGGTCGGTGGTGCCCCAGATGTCGGCACCGCCGGCGGAGAGGGTGTAGGAGCCATTCAGATAGGTGGTGTTGCCAGTTAGGGCCGGTGCACCGATGTCGCTCGCGCTCCACGCATCGAAGCCGGTCGCGCTGCCGGGTGTCCCGCTAACTTCTGCCGAATCCACGCTCGTGCCCGAGGCGTTGGCGGCAGCCACGACGTAATAATAAGCGACGCCGTTGCTGGCCGTGATGTCGCCGTAACTTGTGCCCGTAACGTTGCTCGCGAGCGTGGCGTAAGGACCGCCGCTGGTGGTGGCGCGTTTCACAATGTAGCTGGTGGCCCCGGCCGAGGCGCTCCACGTGAGATCCACTTCTGAGTCCAGCGCGGTGGCGGCTAATCCTGCGGGCGCGGCGAGCATGATGGTCGGCACGTATTGGCTGAGCACGACGGTATCCCCGACCTGACTCACGAGGAAGGAGCCGGCACCGTCGGTGGTGGCGAGGCGTGAGCCGAAAGCCACATTGGCAAAGGATCCGGTCAGCGCACCCGTCGAGGTGAGCACGGTGAATGAATGGTCGCTGGCAGGAGCGAAGCCGCTGATGAGCCCCACCCGCAGCGAGCCAGCGAGGGAAGTCGTGCCGGAGACCGCGACGGTGTCGAACGTGCCGGAGTTTTGAAACCCGGTGGCAGCGAGAGGCCCGCCGATATCCACGGCGAGCTCCGCATTCGCAGAGGTGACCGTGTAGTTGCCCGTGATCGTGGTTTTTCCTGAGGTACTAACATCACCGGGGGCCAAGGTGCCACCGGCGTTGGTGAGCGTGCCTGGGGCGGTGGTGACGACCTGCGCGCCGGTGGAGGAAACGAGCTTGCTCATGTTGGCGGCGGAGGTTGCTAGGGTGCCGCCGGTCCAGACGAAGGCTTGCTTGGCCCCGTCGGCCTGGCTGCCGCCGAGCGTGCCCTGAAGCAGGAGTTTTCCTCCTGATAGAGTGAGCGAAGTCTGGCTGGTGCCCGCGACGTCGGCACCGAGGTAGAAACCACCGCCACCACCCGTCTGGGAAACAAGGCCGCCTGATAGGTTGTAGGTCGCGGTGAAGTTACTGCCTGCGCCGCCGAGGTTGATGGCGGAGCCGGTGGGCAGCAGAAAGGAGCCGCCAGTCTGGTTGATCGTGACGGACGAACCGCCGGCCGAACCGGAGCCGTTGTCGTTGCCCAAGCGCACGCCGTAGCTGGCCGGTGTGGCGGTGAGCGTGCCTGAGTTGATGGTCAAAGTCTGGCCGTAAGTGAGACTGAGGCGGTCGGCGGCGTTGGTGATTGAGAGGTTGCCGCCGGCGATTTGGAGATGTGCTTTGACGTTGCGGCCGACGCCCGAGGTGACGGTGCCACCGGCGATCTTGAGGATAGATCCGGAGGCGGGTTGGGTGAGATTGAGCGCCGTCGAGCCGGAGCCGGTAAATTCCAAGGTGGAACCGGAGACGAGGGCGAGAGTGCCGATCGAGTAGGAGCCCGCGGGCTGGTTGAGCACGAGCTGGGTGGCGACGTTGGTGAGGGACAGCGTGGCGCCCGGCGCGGTGACGGGGCCGGCGACGGTGGTGGCGCCGGAACGGGAGAAGCTCACGGTGCCGGCAGTGGCGGTGAGGCCATCGGTGAAGTTGAGCGCGCCGGATAGAGCGAGCGTGCCGGTGCCGGATTTGGTGAGCGCTTTCCCGGAACCGCTGATCGCGCCGCTGACGGTGAGCGTGCGACCGTTGGCGATATCCCACGTCTGATTCGCGCCGAGCACGATGGGCGCGGCGATGGAGAAGTTTTGCGAGGCGGTGCTCAGGTCGATGCCGGTGCCGTTTTGCGCGAGCAAGGTGAGCGAGCCGGTACCGGCACTGATCGCCATGGCTTGGGAAGGTGCGGTGACGACGACGCGATCCACGGTGAGGCCAGTGCCGATGGACGCGGTGGCATTGGCGACAGAGTAGGCACCGTTCCAAAGCGCGGCGTCGGTTGCGGCAGGCACGCCTCCGTAAGTCCAGCTACCGGCGGAACTGAGCGCCGTGATGTTGTCGGCTTTGGTGATGGAGCCCGCGACGACGCCGTAGGGCTGCCAGAGCATGACCTGGTCAACCTTGAGCCACTTGTTGCCCGGTGAGTTGGAATAAAACCCGATGGTGCACTGTCCGTTTACAACGTTGATGTTGCCGACCGTGACCGTTGTCCACGCGCTGGCGGTCGGGATGTTGACGGTCTTGGCGGTGCCGCCGAAATCCTTCGCGTCCATGTAGCAGGCAGTCTGACCACCGCTGGATTTCACGCGGGCGGAGAGTGTGTAGATGCCGTTGGGGAGATTGGTGAGCGTCTGCGAGGTGTAGACGGTGTAGGCGGAAGATCTCGAATGCTGGAGCGAAAGATTTCCGAGATAGGAATCGGTGGTGATGGTGGAGTCCGCATCGGCGCTGCTCGCGGAGGTGGTGGTCCAGCCGGCAGGCGTCTGAGTGCCGGCGGGCGCGGCCTCGAAGCTCCAGTTAGTCATATGGTTTTTCTTCACGAACGAGATGTTCTCCGCGAAGGCGTTGGTCGTGATGTTCGCTGCGGTCGTGGTCTCGCAGACCTGGCCGTTGATGCTCAGGTTATCGAAGATGATATTGCTGACCTTGTGGGTGGCGTCGTAGCCGCTGATGAAGTTGGAAGACGAAGGGCCATCGATCTGGATGTTTTTGAAGTAAACATTGTCCAACGAGCCATAGCTGGAGCCCGCGTTGGAATACTGCGTTTTCATCAGCTGCAGGCCGAGGAAGCGGGTGTTGGTGCCGCCCATGGATTCGACGCGCACGTTTTGGATGGTGAAGTTTCGGAGAGCGCCGGGCTCGCCGTGAATCATATAGAACACGGCGGTGCCGTTCCAACTGCCGTTCAGGTCCCAGTGGATGACGTCGATGCCGTCGACGAGGACGTTGGAGGCGTATTGGGAATTCCAGCTGAAGAGGAGGGCGGAGCCCCAGAAGTTCCAGATGGTGCAATTGGTGACAGTGAGCTTGACGATGTTCTGGCCGATATCGATGGCGTCGTCGTGGCCGAAGTAGAACAAGTCGTCCACCGTGCTGTTGCCGTGAGGATGGATGCCGTCGGTATTGTCGAGCCAGCCCATCAGCTTGAGATTTTTGAAGGAGTTGGTGCCGCTGGTGGGCTTGCGGTTGTAGAAATTGCTGACGTGATAACCGGGTGAATCGACGGAAATGATGCCCTCGACGGTGACGTTGGTGCAGTCCCAGAAGAGCATGTTGCCCGGGCCGTCAACGTGGCCGAAAGTCTCCCCGGAGAGGATGCCGCGGCCCTTTACGGCGACGTTGCTCTGCTTGGTGGTGTTGAAGGTGCCCTTCACGTAGGCGCCGCCGGCGATGTAGACGGTTTTGCCGGCGGGGATGGGATAGTCCTTGCCGATGGTGTGCACACCGGGCGCGAAGTAGATCACGTTAGTCGCGCCGGGAGCGGGTGGATTCACCTCGGGGGCGTCGGCGAAAATGAACAGCTTGTGGTCGGTGTTGCCGTTGATCTCGACGGATACCTTGGTGGGTTGCGAAATCGTGTAACTGACCGTGTTTCCGCTAATGGTGGCGGTGAGGTTTTTGTTCAGAGGACGGATCACGGCGGAGTCGATCACTCCGGCGCTGAGCTTGGTGACAGTGACGGTCACCGGCCCGCCGGAGAACGCGAAATAGGAATAGGAAATCGACAGACCACCGCCACCGCTGCCGCGTTTGTTGTTGGTCTTGTAGATGAACGACTGGGTGCCGTTGACCGAGACGGCGTATTGGTCGGACGCCGTGATGCCCGACGGGCCGGGGTACGTGGTGACGGCTTGGGCCGAGGCGGCGGCGCTCATGACGGCGAGCGTACAGCCACAAACAAACAGTTTGATCAGGGTATTCATGGGTTTGGGATTTTTGAAAACATCGCGGCGATGTTCCGCGACAGTTAGACTCCTACAATGGAAGCGTTGTACGGATACAACGAAAAAAAGTTAATTACCTAAAGGGGCATATTGCCGCATCAGGGTTCCAATTTACGGCATCACAAAAGGCAGCCTCGAAGCAGGCACGAACAAAGCGCTTAAGAATCGAGACAAACGCGGAAGTGCGGATGGTGATCATTTGGATTCGACCACCACGATATGGCCGAAGGCGGGAATCGATATGCCCTCGGCGAGCTGGGCGGGCGACAGGGGCGCACCGCCGCTGTCGGGCTCCTCGCGACCTTGCGGGCTGATCCAGGCGGGGCGATAGCGCTCGCCGTCCCGGTAGAGGCGCGCCGGCGTCTTGGAGGCCGGCAGGTGACAGACCTGCGTCTGGCCGGTGGGGTTGAACACAAGAAAGTAGGTGCTCGCTTTCTCCGTTACTATGAAGCCGGTCAATCCGTCGGCGAGCGACAGCAGGCTCACGTCTTCGGCGGGCGGAGCATCTTCGGCGCGTAGCTCGGCGAGGTAGAAACGGGTCGTGCCTTTCGGGAAAGTGCGCAAGGCCGGCGCATCGTTGGCGGGGGCGGTATCCGGAAGACGGATGCGGGTGAACTTGGATGGGGTCGTATCGGCGGTAACGGCGGCGTAGTCGTGGCCGTGGAGGGTTACCGCGAGGCGCCCGATCTTGAACTGGTTCGTTTTGAGGCTTTCGATGGACTGGCGAACGGAGGGCGCTGACACGAATTCGAGCGTGCCGGTGATGCCGGCGGCCGACTGGTCGGCCAGCGACTCGACCGAGACCCAGCCAACCATGCGCGTGGGCGTGAAGAGCCAGAGCTGGCGACCCTCCCAGTCCTCCGGCTTTCCGCCATAGCGCGACAGCCGGTGCGAGGTACTCAAGGAGGCGAAGTCGCGGGTGACCGTGGTGGCGTTATTTTCCTCCTGAGTGAGCTTGTAAAGACTGCGGTCCTCGGCCCCGGGCTTGGGCGAAACCTCGGTGTTGGCGACGTTGAGGCCGGCGGATAATCCCTCGTCTGTAAAAACCATGCCGCCGACGTAGGTGTTTTTGCCGCGCTGATCGTTGTGCAGATCGCGACCGGTTCCGACGAAAGCAAAGTTGCCGAAGCGGCCGCGGGGACCGTCGATATTGCGGTCAAAAACCATGTAGCGCTCGCTTGCCGGAACGGCCTGTTTGACTCCGGTGAGACGCTCGACGAGGACGGCGGCTTCGCCCGGGACGGCACCATTCCAATTTTGTTTCCATGACGAGGCGGTGGCAAATTCCGCCACCCCTCGGGTATCATTCGCCAGGGTGAAACTGAGCAGGTAATAATTTGCGGTGCGTTTCAGGAGGTAGAGCGGGAGCGCGTCCTTGGTGACCTGGGCGATGCGGGCGAGCTCGTCCACCAGGATGCCGTGGTAGGTGAAGACTTCGTTTTGCCAGTTGATGTAGGCCGAGGCACCGTCGGGGTAGATCGCGGTGGATATCAGGCGCAAGCCGTGCACGGCGGCTTTGCGGTAACGGGCGTCGTCGAACAGCTCGCCGGCGTAGGCGAGCCCGGCGATGTATTTGATGTCGCAGTTGACGTAGGCGGTGCCGGGCTGGGCAGCGGCGAAGATCGTCTCGCGGCTTTGCAGGATGGTGTCGCAGTTGAGGCGAATAGCGGACTCCCAGGCCGCCTGCCGCGATGGCGGAATGAGGTCGGGATAGACGGCTTTCAGCAGGAGATACATCTGCGAGAGCGGCGGAGTGGGGCCGAAGTCGGCGAGGCGTTTCGGATTGTCGGGCCGCATGTAGCCGTAGGCGTTGGCAAAGCGGCGCAGCATCGGG
>JANPKJ010000143.1:0-83159 GCA_031425955.1 Akkermansiaceae bacterium
GGGCCACGCGGGCCTTGAATTCGGGTTCGTGTCTTCTTCGTTTTGCTTTCATTTTGTGTGGTTTAGGTTGGGTTCAAGACCCGCGCCCGACCACCACAATCAAAGCTTAGCCCCTGGCCCGAATTTCGGGGTCCGCCTCAAAGCTGGGCTATGGGTCATTGTCTTTTTGAATCTGCTTGGTGCGGTGTCGCACGCCAGGCCGGACTATTTTGAATCGGCTTACATCAAGAACACCCTGGCCAAAGCGGCGGAATGGCAGTTGCAACACCAGAAGGGGCGCGACATGCGGGGGGCTGCTAACGGTGTTTTCCATACGGGCATTTTCGCGGCCCATGAAGCGACCGGAAATCAGGAACTGCTTCAGGCAGTCGTCAAGATGGGAGAGGCGAACCAGTGGAAACCCGGGCCGAAGCTGATGTTTCCCGACCACCACATCATTCTCAATCCTTACCTGGATCTCTATCGGCTGCGCCCTGAGCCGCGCATCATCGCTCCTGCGAAACAGTTTGTGGAGGACTATCTCAAGTCGCCCGTGAACGATACTGGCAACAAACTGATCACCTGGTGGCTGTGCGATTATGTGTTCATGGACTCGCCTGTGTTTATCAAGCTGGGGAAGCTGCTGAACCGGCCCGAGCTTCTGGCCAAAAACGATCAACTGTGGCACGAATGCCACGATCTGCTTTTCGATGCCAAAGAAGACCTCTTCGAAGTGTCACCCAAGAACTCGGTTTACAAGGACTTCAACGGCCTCGATCCGGGCGAGCGTGAGGCGAATGGTAAAAAAATGTTTTGGGCGTGTGGCAATGGCTGGGTATTGGCCGGACTGGCGCTCACGCTCAAGGAGCTGCCGGCGGACTATCAGGAGCGGCCGTTTTACGAAGCACTCTTCAAGCGTTTGGCCAGGCGCATGGTTTCATTTCAACAACCCGACGGCGTTTGGCGCATCAGTTTGCTCGATCCCGAAGCGTATCCGCCCGCCGAGTCTAACGCGTCCGGACTGCTGACCTTCGCCCTGGCGTATGGCGTCAACGCGGGGTTGTTGCCACGCGGCGAATTTGAACCCGTCGTGGAAAAAGCATGGAACGGGCTGAATGCGGTGTGTTTGCAGCCGGATTTCCGCATTGGCTGGAGTGAAGGCGGGACCGCCAAACCGATCAAGACCTACCAGCAGAACAGTTATTCCGATTGGGCTGCCGGGGCTTTTCTGCTGGCTGGCAGCGAGGTGTTAAAAGGAATCCCCCCTCCGGCGTCCGACGAACGTTTTCTTTGCTCCGCAGATACCCAGGTGATCGAAATCAACCGTGCTGGCCAGGTGACTGATGTGTGGAAACTGCCGGGCCAGGACGGTCTTTACGATGCATGGCGGCTGCCGGACGGCGGCATCGCGTATGCCTACCGCGGCGGACTGATGGTGTTCGACGCGAACAAGAAGCTGGTGTTGGAGCACGCCGCGCGCGTCACCGACAAGGGCGCGGAGGCGAACAGTTGCGCGGTGCTGGACGGCGGCGAACGGTTTGCCCTGCTAGACAGCGGCGTGTGCGAAATCCGCGTGGTCGATCGCAAGGGGAGCGTCGTCAGCACCACGCCCTTGCCGGACCTGAAGGCCGAACCCATCCATTTCCGATATCGAGCCGTGCGGGAAGTGCGGGGCGAAAAGGCGTTCTGGGTCGCTCAGAGTGGCCGGCAGACCTTGTTGAAGATCGAGATGCTCACCGGGAAGATTTTGCAGACGATTCCATTGAAGCCGCTCGTGAAGCCCGCCAAGACGCCGCACAAAGGTTATGCTGTCGTGCAGGCAAGCGGCGGTTCGCTGTTAGCCACCACCTCGACGGGCTTGCAGATGCTTCATGTAACGGAGGACGGGCAGCCGGTGAGTTGCTGGACGGCGGAGGAACTCGGGCTGGCGTGCCGCTATTTCAACGGCCTGCAACTGCTGGCGAATGGCAACCTGATCGTGGCATGCAGTGATTTTCATCTCACCTCGGACGGGCAGGGGAAGGACGTGCTCGCGGAAATCGCTCCCGACGGCAAAGTGATCTGGCGGCTCACACGCGCTCAGTTGGTGGATCAGGTGGAAGGATTCGTCGATCCGAAGAGCGGGATGGAAGAGCTGCGCATCTGCAACGTCCACGCCTACGACCGCGACCGGTTGCAGAAATGTTTGAACGTGAACCGATAGAACAGAAACTGAAACAGGCTCATGCCAAGTAAAATCAAACCCGTCCTCGTCCTCGCCACGCTGTGCCTTGTTAGTCCTGCGGATGCGTTGGAAAAGAGTGCCGCGACCAAGCCCAACGTCATCGTCATCTACACCGATGACTACGGCTATTCCGACTTGGGCTGCATGGGCATCAAGACGGATCTTAAAACGCCAAACATGGATGCGCTGGCGAATGGCGGAGTGCGCATGACCCAGGGCTACATCACCGCGCCGCAGTGTTCGCCGTCGCGCTGCGGTTTGATGAGCGGCCAGTATCAGGGCAGATTCGGGATGGATACAAATGGGTCCTGGGGTGATGTGGCCGGGTTGTCGGAGCGGTTTTTCAATTTGAAAACCCTGCCGGACCGGATGAAGGCGGCGGGCTACGTCACCGGCATGGCGGGGAAATCTCATCTGGGCTCCAACGAAAGCGCGAAGATCACGGAGTTGGGTTTCGACAAGGTGTTCTTCAAGCACAGCGATTCGGCGGGCAGTTGGAACATGAATCTGAAAGGTGAGGACATCCCGCCGCAAGAGCAGCCCAAAAAAAGCGGCTACCACTTGGAGCTGACCACCGACTTCGCCTGCGCCTTTATCGAGCGCTTCAAGAGCCAGCCGTTCTTTTTCTATCTGGCCTATCGCTCGCCGCATGTGCCGCTGGATGCGCCCAGGAAATACACGAATCGTTTTCCCGGTGAAATGCCGGAGAGCCGCCGCAAGACGCTCGCCATGCTCGCCGCCGTGGATGATGGCGTCGGCAACGTCATGGAAACCCTGCGGAAAAACGGCTTGGAGGAAAACACCCTGATCTTCGTGATCGGTGACAACGGCGCGCCCATCGGCTTGAGCACGCCGGAGATGCGGGCGCGTGGCGAGGGAAAATGGGCAGGCTCGCTGAATGATCCCTTGAATGGTGGTAAGGGAATGTTGATCGAAGGCGGCATCCGCACGCCCTATCTGGTGCACTGGAAGGGAACCATTCCCCCAGGTCAGGTCTATACCAACCCCGTCATCTCGCTCGATGTGGCCGCCACCGCCAATGCGCTGGCAGGACACCCCGACGATCCGGCCCTCGACGGGGTGAACCTGATTCCCTATCTAACCGGAAAGAACTCCGACCGTCCCCACGATGTGCTTTACTGGCGCTGGGACGGTCAGTTCGCGATCCGCAAGGGCGACCTGAAGTACCTCTTCTCCGGCAACCGCGAGTATCTCTTCAATCTTGCCGATGATCTTGAAGAGAAGAATGATCTCCTCGCCCAACAACCGGAAGCCGCCCGGGCGCTGCGGGCGGACTTGGAAAAATGGAGCCGGACGCTCATTCCCGCCGGACTCAAGCAACCGGCCACAAAGGCCGCCCTGCGGTATTTCGACTTCTATCTGGACGGGAAAACTAACGTGGCAGCCGGAGTCTACGACGGTGATGAAGACGGTGATGCCGCTCTGAAAAAGCCATGCCATGCCAAACCCAAAGCCGCTCCAATTACACCAACAGCCCCGGTGGAATAGCCTTTCAAATGAAGCCCCGGCAGACGGTCATCTTCGCCCCTTGGATCGTCGTGCATGAGTTGGGGCGCGCCGGTCCCCGTTTCTTTCAATAATCCACACACAAACCACCGTATGATCAAAACATCCGTAGCCGCAATGACGCTCGTGGCTTCCATCGCCACCGCCGCGCCTGCCAAGCCCAATGTCTTGTTCATCGCCGTGGACGACCTGCGCCCGGAGATGGGCTGTTATGGCAACAACATCGTCAAGACTCCCAACTTCGACCGGCTCGCCGCGCGCGGCACCTTGATGAATCGCGCCTACTGCCAGCAGGCGGTGTGCAGCCCCACGCGGAGTTCGCTCATGACCGGCCGCCGCCCGGACGCGACGCGAGTCTGGGATTTGGAAACGCATTTTCGCACCGCGCTGCCGGATGTGGTCACGCTGCCGCAGTATTTCAAGGCCAACGGCTATCACTGCGCCGCGCTCAACAAAATCTATCATCACGGGTTCGAGGACGGCGCTTCCTGGAGCGAACCGCATTGGTTCCCGTCAGGCATCACGGTGGATACTGATCCGGAGGATTGGAGCAAGCGCATCGTCACCCGATACGGCGAGGGTGTGAAGGAATACGAAAAGACGGTGCAGCCTGCGGACAACGACAAACCGGCCAAGGGCGTTAAAGGCGGCAAGGGGCCGAAGGGGCCGAAGGGGCCGGCCTTTGAAATCAGTGCAAAGAGTGACGACGAGCTGCCCGACGGATTCACTGCTGCGGAGGCGGTGAAACGGCTGCACGCGCTGAAGGCGAAAGGCGAGCCGTTTTTCCTCGCCGTGGGTTTTCTCAAGCCGCATCTCCCGTTCGTTGCGCCGAAAAAATACTGGGATCTTTACGACCCGGCCAAGATTCCGGGGCCGGCCATCGACCATCTGCCTGAGGGTGCTCCTGAGTTTGCTGGACACGAAAACGGTGAACTGCATGCCTACGCCAATGTGCCGCAGGGTAATCCGATCCCCGAGGATCTCGCCCGCACGCTCCGCCACGGCTACTATGCCTGCACCAGTTATACCGACGCGCAGGTCGGACGATTGCTAGATGCATTGGATAAGGAAGGTCTCGCTGACAATACCGTAATCGTGCTGTGGGGTGATCATGGTTGGCAGCTTGGCGACCACGGCCTGTGGCACAAGCACACCAACTTCGAACTCGCCGCCCGCGTCCCGCTGCTCATCAGCGTGCCCGGTCAGAAGACCGCCGGCCAGAAGTGCGATGCGCCGGTCGAGTTTGTGGATATCTACCCGACGCTTGCCGATGTTTGCGGGCTGCCCGTTCCGTCCGGTCTGGATGGCATCAGTCTGAAGCCGTGGATTGAAACCCCCGCCGCTCCGGCCGCCAAGGTTGCTATCAGCCAATACCCGCGCTACAACGAACTAACCGGCAAACGTCCGCTGATGGGCTACAGCATCCGCGATGCGCGCTGGCGGCTGACGCTCTGGCGCGACCGGAAAAACGCCGAGATCGTCGCTACGGAGCTCTATGATGAGCAGAACGATCCCACAGAAACCAAGAATGTTGCCGCTGCGAACCCCGAGGTGGTCGCGCACCTGAGCCAGTCCCTGCCGCCATTTGAGGCACTCCAGTCGGCCGCCACTCCGGCAGGGGCTTCCAAGAGTGAGGCCAAATCAAAGCCGTCTTCGGACCGATCTGGCATGTTTCTGAAGAAAGATGCGAACCAAGACGCCAAACTCAGCCAGGAGGAATTCCTGGCCAACCAAGCGGACGCGGACGCCGTTAAAAAACGCTTTGAGCAATGGGATGCCGACAAAAACGGAAGCCTGAGCCGCGAGGAATTCATCGGCATGGGCAAGTGAGCAAAACCAACGTCCATGAAACACACTTTATTACTGCTTGGCATCCTGTTGGCTCCGCTGGCCGCCGCTGAAACGCAGCCCGCCAAGCCTAACATTGTCATCTTCATCGCCGACGATTTCTGTGGGTATGACGTCGCTTGCTTCGGTGGGCCGACGGGTGCACGGACGCCGAATTTGGACCGGCTTGCGCGCGAGGGGATGAAGCTCACGGGTTGTTACAACTCGTCCACGGTTTGCGCGCCGACGCGGCAGTCATTGTTAACCGGCATGTATCCGGTGCGGACGGGAGCGTATGCCAATCACTCGGCCGTGCGGACTGGCACCAATACGCTGCCCAATCATCTGAAGGCGTTGGGCTATCGCACGGCTTGTATCGGCAAGGAGCATTTCGCGCCGCGGGAGAGCTACCCGTTTGATCTGCGGGAGGCCGCCGGAGCGAAGAAGGCGGGAGCCACGGGCAAGCAAGGTAGCGATGGCGAGGGGGATGACGGCGAGCTCAATTTGAAAGCGTTCGAGGCGTTTGCGGTAAAAGACGGTGCACCCTTCTGCGCCTACCTCGCAACGCACGAACCTCACGGGCCGCATAACAAGGGCGATCCTTCCGCGCATGATCCGAAGACCTTCGTGCTACCGCCGTATATGCCCGACACGCCGGAGACCCGCCGACAGCTTCAGGGCTATTATGCGGAGATCGATGTGATGGACCAGCAGGTGGGCGAGGTGATGCGGATTCTGGAGCGCACGGGGCAAGCCGCCAACACGCTCATGATTTTCGTCAGCGAACAGGGAGGCGGCAGTCCGTTCTCCAAGTTCACGCTCTACAATCCAGGCATCCACGCTGCGGCCATCGCGCGCTGGCCGGGCCACATCAAGGCCTGCAGCTCGAGCCCCGCGCTCATGCAGTATGAAGACATTTTGCCCACCATCCTCGCCGCAGCGGGCGCGGATCCGGCGCAGATAGACACCGGTTGCCCGGATGCCAACGGCGGCACGCGGTTCGACGGGCGCAGCGCTCTCGAAGTGCTGCTGGGCAAGACCGACCATCTGCGCGACCACGTCTTCGGCCAGAACACCATGCTCGGCGTCAATGGCATCACCACACCATATGCTTCGCGAATGGTCTGCGACGGACGCTGGAAATTGATCGTCAATTATCACTCCAGCTCGATCTTTCCTCATTTTGGATTGGCCAAGACCTGGAAGACCGCGGGCGAGAACGGCAACGCCTTCGCCGCATCGCAAGCGGCCCGCTACGCCAAGCGGCCGGAGACCGAACTCTACGACCTGCAAAGCGATCCGTGGGAACTCCAGAGCGTCGCGGAAAATGACGGCAACAAGGACATCGTCACGAAGCTTCGCGCACAGCTCGACGCGTGGTTGAAACAACAAGGCGATGACCCGGTAAAAACCGAGAGTGAAGCCTATCAGCATCAGCCGAAGAGTCAAAAGAAGGCCGGCGCGGCCATCGCCGCGGAGACTTCAGAGCGCAAGAAGCAGTTCGCGCGCAAAGACAAGAACCGGGATGGCAAACTCAGCTCAGAGGAGTTCATCGCCAACCAACCGGATTCCGAGGCTGCCAAGCTGCGGTTTGTCCAGTTGGACAAGAACAAGGACGGCGTCCTCTCCAGCGACGAGTTCCTCAAAGCGGGCGGCAAGTCGAAATAACCCTGCCGCCGGAACGCATCATCCCGCTGGCCAACATCGGGGTGGCGAACCGTGCGGACTCAGACGGCTTCCTGATCCGCAACACGACCTCTGGTGCGCTGACGTTTCATGTGGACGACATCCGCTTGATCGGAGTGCCGGTTCCCAGCCAGCTGCTTTTGACCGTGAATCCACAGAACGTGGGCCGCGTGATCGACAACCGGTTTGGATGGATGACGGAAGCACCGACCAAGCTGTTTTCCGCGACCTGGTGGCGATCGATGACGCTTCGGAGCGTTTCATCCGTCTGCGGGTGACCCGTTAGTTCGCTGACGGCACGGCATCCGCCCAGCTGGTGGCGAGCCGGAATTCGTCGATTTTGAAAATCGTCTGAGTCGCGGAGCCGGGGTTGTTGAAAAGGCGGAAGCCATTGAAGGCGAACTCGCCATTCAAGGTGGCCAGAGCGGCGGTTGGTTCGGGATTCCCCGGGACGGGATCGAGATACAGGGTCATCCGATCGGTGCCGGTGGCGTTGAGGTCAAGGCGGACGACGAGCAGGTGGGTTTGGGCATCGTTCGTCGTGGTGGGCGTGGAGACGACGGTGCCGGTATTGTCGGCCAATCCGATGACGCCGTTGTGAACGCCGATTCGAGCGAGGTCGGCTCCGTTGTTTTGGAGCCGGACATTGGCCTGGAAAGCTCCGGAGGTGCGGTTGACCTGAATCAGGAAGCTGAGATAGCAAGTGCCGCTCTGATAGGTCGCGTCGAAGGCGCGGGTGTTGTTTGCATTCGCTCCGTTAGTGGCGTCGGTCACGCTGAGCAAGCCGCCGCTGTTAGGGAAGCCGTTGAACGTCAGGCCCGGGGTGGAAATGGCGGCATCGCCCGCGCCCCAGCCGCCGGTGAAACCGATCACGGAGGTCGGAGCTTGGCCGGATGCCGCACCGACGCTGTATTCCGCAGGCGCGCCGGCGGTCGGAAATGAATCGAGGGCGAGCAGGCCGGGAGTGGCAAGCTGCGGCTCCATGGCCTCCACGCGGTAGAACGCTTTGGTCTCGCCCGGCCCCGGCGTATCTTGGAAAACGACATCGCCTGCGGTGGTGGGCTGCCGGTTTTCCAGAGTCACCCAACTGCCGGTTTGGAGGCTGGTGCTGCGGGAAAAACGGTAGTTCAGCGCAGACACACCGGGCGTGGCTGTCACCGCAGGATTGTTGCCGGTCATGGCGATTTTCGCGGTCAGGCGTTCGCTCGATGAGATGGTGGATGTGCCGAGCAGGCTTTCGATACGATCGCTCTGCGTGTCGTTGTCGGAGTCAGAATCGAGGAAATTTCCCTGCAAATCGCCGTCCGGATCGGCGCTGCCTTCGGATTGGTCGGAGAGTGAGTCACCGTCGGAATCGAGGTCTTCGAAATTCGGTGTGCCGTCGGCATCGGCATCCGCGGCGGTTTCAGCTAGGTCGTCGATGCCGTCCACATCGAAGTCGCCGTCCGACGCGCGGATCCAGTTGATTTGGGCATCGCCGCCATTGCTGGAGAAGAAACCGAGGCGGACGCGGGTGATCATTTTCTCGCTCCATACCGGCTGGCTTTCGGTCGGGAAGGCGAGCCATTGAGGATTGGCGGAGCCGGTGACCGGCAGCGATAGCTTCCGCGCGCTGGAAAACGTGTCATCGCCACGGTGGGCCCATTCCAGGGTGAGCGTGCCGTTTTGCGGAACCGTAACTTCGGCTAACAGGCTGTCCACCGATGCGCCACGCACGAGGAATCCGTCCTGGGTGAGAAGCGAGCCGGCAGTTGTCTGGCCTTTCCACAGGCCGCCTTCCACCCGTGGGTTGGTGATGGTGGTGGGATTCCAGCCCTCGCTGTTTGCCGCGGTGTTGAATTCGTAGTCGAGTCCGAGGCCGAAGAAACGTTGATACCAGGATACCTCCTGGCCGTTGAGCGTGGTGCCCAGGTCGCCTGGGACTGCCAGACCGCTTTTCCAGGTGTTCAGTTTGGCGGCGAGACTTGCGGCGATGTCCGGGTGCTTGCCGATGACGTTTTCCTCCTCGCCACGGATGTTGGTGAGGTCGAAGAGCATCGCGGGTGAGTTCGTGGATGGCTTGAGGAATTTCCATTTCCCCTCCCGCACGGCCGACTGGCCCCAGAAGCGCCAGTAGAGGGCATCGTGCGGAGCATTCGCATTGGAACCGTCGAGATGGGGAATCAGGTTCACACCATCGAGTTGCGAATCTTGTGTTAGGCCTGCCAGCGCGACGGCGGTTGCGGCCACGTCAAGGGAGATGACGGGCTCGTGATAGACCTTGGGAGTAATTTTCGCAGGCCAGCGCATGAGGAATGGCACCCGGATGCCGCCTTCCGCGAGCATGCCTTTTTCGCCGACCAGCGGAGTGTTGAGCGAGCCGTCCCAGGCGGTCGAGGCATCCGTGGCGCCGACGTTGCCCGCTTCGTGAAAGCCGAGTGGCGCGCCGTTGTCGCCCATGAACCAGATCTGGGTGTTGGCGTCGATGCCATGCTGGACGAGCTTGGCGAGCATGTCCCGCACGCCGTCGTCCATCGCCCGGATCATGCTGAGGGCGATGCGGCGGTCGTTGGGTTCTGCCGGATAGAAATTCGCGTCGTTGTAGTAACGATCCACCGGGGTGGGCGGGACGTGCGGGCCGTAGTAGGCGAGGTGGAAATAGAACGGCCGGTCGCGGTTGCGCTCGATGAAGGAAAGGGCGAACTGGCTCTGCAGGTCGATCCGGTGAACCGCGCCCTCCGTGCCGGGGCGGGCTCCGAGCGGGTTGCTTCCGTTGGCTCCGCTGCGTTCGAAGTTTTTCCAGTAGTTCTGCTCGTAGCCCTCCGCAAATTCCTCGAAGCCCTGGGCCTGCGGGCGGAAGCCATCGCGCACGGCGGCCGGGACCGCGGTTATGTTGGCATAGCCATTGGCCGTCAGCCAATCCGTGCAGGAGGAGTCTGGCTCGAGGTGCCATTTTCCGGCCATGCCGGTGCGGTAGCCAGCTCCCCGCAGGCGCTCGGCGATGGTTTTGACGCCAAGCGCCATCGGTCCCTTGCCATTTTGATCCACGCCGAACCGCTGCTGATAGCGACCGCTCAGCATCCCGGCGCGCGAGGGCACGCATTGCGGAGCGGTGATGTAGCCGTTGGTGAAACGCACGCCTTCGGAGCCGAGGCGGTCGATGTTAGGGGTGAGTTGGGAAATCGCCTCGTGGCCTTGAATGCCGAGGTCCGCGTAACCGTGGTCATCGGTTAGGATGACGATGATATTCGGCCGGGAATCGGCGGCACGGTTGGTTTTCAGGAGGAAGGAACTGTAATTCGCAGCGGGTGCCGCGAGGTCCACCCCGTCCAGGATCCGGGCGTAGCCGATGCCGCCGCTGAAGACTCCGGGCGTGACCATGGCGGTGCCGGTGGCACCGGAGCCGCCGATGTTGGCCAGCGTGTTGGCGAAGCTGCCATTGCCGCCGCCGAAGAAGCAGAGGCCGTTGCCGGTTCCGAGTCCGATGGGTGCTGCCGAGACCGTATTGCCGCTTACGGACACGCCGTTTGCATCCTTCGCCGTGAGCGAAAGGCGATTCGTGGCGGTATCGATCACGCCTACGATCTGCACGTAGTCGCCGAGATTCAGCGTGGCGAGCGAGAGCGCCACGCGTGCGTTGCTGCCGGTGCTCGATGAGGCATTGCACCATTCCAGGCCATTCGCGGTGGTGAACAGTCCGATGCCGTTGGTACCGCTACCACTTTCGAAAATCACCTGCCCGGCGGTGACGGCGGAGCGGAAATCCACCCAGCACTCGAAGGTGTAGCTGCCAGTGGACAGGCCGCTGGCTGCGGGAGCATTGAAATTTCCCGCGCTGACGCGGTAGCCCCGGCTGATGCTGGTGCGGGTGCCGGGACTGAAGACCGAGGTGGCACCGGCGGAGGTCAGATTCTTGTTTCCCACCTGATCGCTCCAAGTGGTGGCGGTGTTGTAGCCGGCTCCCAAGTCCCACTCGTGAATGACCCCGGCCCCGGCGGTCAAAGGCAACAGCCCACCCGCCATGCAGGTGGGAATCATCCCGCTGAACAGGGTCCGGGCGACGTGACGGGAGAGAAAGCGGTTTTTCATGGAGGAAGCAGCAAGGGAGTGGAGAAATCAGGTGTGTCAGTTCCCTTTGGCAACAGTTGCGGAAAGACCTTGGACGTGGAGCGTGAAGTTTGCCAGCCGTTCCGGTGTGAATGGAAGAAAAGAGCGGGGCCGCCGACCTCCAATCGACGACCCCGCGTGTATCCCGGAGAGAAACCCATTAACTCCGGAGAATCTTTTCATGCGCGGCGGCGACGGCGGAGCAAACCGGCGGTGATCAGCAAGCCTGCGAAGGCGCTGGTCGGCTCCGGCACGGCGGTGAAGTCGAGCTGGCTGCCATTGATGGTGAAATAACTGGTGCTGAATCCCGCTAGTCCCGTGAAACTGAAGTCGCTGGCATCGTTCTCGAAATTGGTGATGCCACTCCAGTCGATGAGAGTGTAGGTGGCCCCCCATGTGGGAGTGGAGCCCATGAAATCGAACTTGTAGGTGCCAGCCGTTCCCTTGGTAAAATCGCCGGTGATGTCGAGCCTGTCGGAACTGGAAACCCCGAGATCAAACTGCCAGATGGTGGCTGCCGTGTCGGGTCCACCGTTCCAAGTGGTGGTGCCAGCGGCCAATGTTCCGATGCCGCCACCGACGCCTGCGATGCCCGGCGCAAGGATGCCAGTGACGCCCACGGTGCCTGAGATCGTGCCGGAGCCTCCGAGTTTCGCACCGGAATCCACCGTCACGCCGGAAGTGGCGAAGGTGTCCGTGCTGGCATCGCCCATTTGCAGCGTACCGCCGGTCACGGCCGTGGCACCTGTGTAGGTGCTCGCGCTTGTGAGAGTCAGCATGCCAGCGTCGCCCTTGGTCAATTTACCGGCGTCGCCGAGTTTATTTTCCAGCACCTGGCCGATGGTGATGTCCTTGCCGCTGGCGACCTTAAAGTTCGCGCCATTTGCGCTGAGATAGGCGTTGTTGAAGGTGCCGGCGGGCATATAGGTAGTGCTGGCCACATGCGGGGCGAGGAATCCGCTGCCTGAGGGGTCGGTATCGAAGGTGATCGTGGCGGTGGAGCTGACAGCCTTGTTCGTAGGGAAGGCAGGCAGAGTCACCTGTGCGGTGCCGCCGATGAGGATGGTGGAGGTGTTGGCTCCGCCGGCAGATAGCGAGGCGAAGTTGGTGGCGGAGAAGGTGCCGCCGGTGAGGTTGAGTTTGGCGATGATGGGGTTGGTCCCAGAGGCGTCTGCAGTGTTTCCGCCGAGGCCGAGATTGGTCACGGTGCCGGTGCCGCCGCTTTGGGCGAAAGTGTTGTCCGAGTTGAGCGCCAGAGAAGTATTGAGATCATAGCGGCCGATCCGCAGTGTGCTGGAGGTCAGGGAGCCCGTGCCGCTGAGGTTGAAGGTGGTCACGTGCGGCCCACCCGTGGGGGTGTTCACGCCCATGATGATCTGACTGGTCAATGATCCGCCGCTCAGGGCGTAGGTGGTGTTGGTTGGTGTGGCCTGGTTGCCCATGATCAGTCCGCTGCCTGATGTGGTGATCGCGCCTGCGGATTGATTCACCGTGGAGGTGGAACCAACGGTCCCCATCGTGATGGCTCCGGTGTTGTAGGTTCCCGTATTTTGTAGATTCAGCACGGAGGTGGTCGCAGCGCCGCCCACGGTGATGGCCCCGGCCGCGACGTTCCGGCTGCCGGAGATGGTGAGGGTGCCTCCGGAGACGATGGTGGCTCCGCTGTAGGTGTTTGCTCCTTCAAGCGTCCAAGTTCCCGCGCCTTCTTTGGTCACGCCGATGGTGGCTGTGCCTGTGGCGGGGGAGGTCACGGTGTTATTCTGGATGGTGCCGGAAATCTTGCCGTCATTGGAACCGCGGAGAGTGAGAACCCGGTTTGCGCCGACTCCGCTCGCAGCGTCTGCAGCGGTGTTGAAGGTGGTCGCGCTGAAGGTGAGCAAGCCTGCGCCATCGTTTTGGATCGTCGCCCCGCCGGTATCCCCAACGACCGGTGCGGCGCTGTTATTGCCAATCTGGACGGTGCGGTTGGTGCTCTGGACACCTCCTGTGTAAATCAGTATCCCGGTGCTGGCCGCGTTTCCGAAGCGGATGCTGGTGCCAGCGCCGATGTTGCTCACGGTGCCACCATCTTTGATCGAGCTCACCGTGAGTGTGCCCTGATTGAGGTTAAAAGCCCCGGTGAAGGAATTATTGGCGTTGGTGAGTGCCCAGTTGCCACCGCCGTTCTTGACGACGGTGAGCACGCTGCCGTCGGTGGCGTTGGCAAGCAGGCTGGAGACCGTGTTGGCTCCGGTGTTTCCACCAGCGAAGGTGATCGACTTGGCTCCGCCGGTGTTGGTCGTGAACGTGCCGGCAAGAGTGAGGGAGGATGCAGCGGCAGTCGTGCCCGAAGCAGCGGTGTTGATCGTTGTGCTCCCGGCGAGTGTGATGGCCCGGCTGGTGCTGGTGTTGCTGCCGGAATCGCCGAGGAAGGTGAACTGCCCGGAGGTGAGAGTTAAAGCTCCGGTTCCAAGAGCGCTGGTGCCGGTGTCAGCAATTGAATTCACGGTCAGAAAGCCTCCGTTGACATTGACAGGACCGCTGAACGAATTTGCCCCGGTGAGGTTGAGGGTCGCCGCACCGGCTTTGGTGATTCCGAATCCTGCAGAACTCTCACTGATGTTACCGGAAATGGTGAGATTGTGGCGGGTGTTGGTGGTGACGGTGCGGGTCGCGCTCAGAATCATGTTTAGCGAGATCGTGTCCGTGATGATATCGGTAGCGGCGGCTGTTGCGGTGGTGGTGATTGCTCCGCCCAAGGTGATGCTGTTGCCTCCAAGGATGAAGCTTTGCCCGTTGAGGGTGTTTGTGAAGCTAATCGTTCCGAAGCTCGTGTTAGCCGCGAGATCGTTGTTTGTCGTTGTGTTCGTGGTGCCGGCGAATGTGAGCGTGTCGGCGGCGACGGGTGCCGCGAGACCTGTCCAGTTGCCGCCTGCGCCGCCAGTGCTCCAACTGACTCCGGAAGTGCCGCTCCAAATACGTGGAGCCGCGAAGGCCGACTGGCTCGAGACCAGTGCGGCGAGGCCGCAGGAGAGGGTGATAGCAAGGTGCCCATGAAGCCGGAGAGAGTTCACGAGGAGGGTGGGGAGGAAGGATTTTTTTTTGGTTTTCACGGGAAGGAGGAGGCTGGGGCGGTTTGTTTTTCCGAGATTGGTGAGATGGGATTCGTAATTGCGGAGCTTGGAGGAGGCGGAATACGGCGGTTGGGTTTGAGAGGTGATGGACGGGACCCGAAAACCCAAAATCAGGTCCCGTCCGGGATTGCCTCTCGTCAGAGGCAAAGGGGATGAAGTGTTATGGATTTCCCGCCTGGATGCGGGTGAAGAGTTTGTTGGAGGCGGTGCCGGTGCGGGTGGTGACGACGGTGACGACGCCCAAGACCGGGGCGGACGGAACGATGGTGCCGATGGTGCCGGCGGTATTGGCCACGCCGCTGGCTTTCCACTCGATGAGATCCGTGGACCATTGATAGCTGTAGCTCACATCGCTGGCGATGGTCGGGTTGAGCGTATGCTGATAGGTGATGGAATTGACGGTGGCGGAGACTTGGGTGAGTCCGGCGCTGGAGGTGTTGGGATTGGTGCCGAGAACGTTTTCGACGCCGTTAGGTACGCCGTCGTTGTCCGTGTCGGTGGAGAATCCGGTGGCGGGGCTGTTGGCGGCGAGCCAGTTGGCGTAGGTGTTGGAAGCAGCTCCGACTTGGATTTTTCCGGGGCCGGTGATGGCCTCGCCGCTGTTGGTGGAATCGTAGAGGCCGCTGGCCTGAGTCACGCCGTCGATGACGAGAGACGCCACCGTATCGGTGCCGGCATTGGGCAGGTTTAGGACGGCGGGCGATGCGGCGACGGTGCCGACGGTGAGGGTGGAGGAATCCGCGAGGTAAGTGCTGCTGATTTCCAGGGTGCCATCGACGACGGTGGTGTTGCCGGAGTAGGTGTTAGCACCGGACAGGGCGAGGGTGCCGAGGCCTGACTTGGTGAGAGAGCCGACGGCGGACGGGGCGTTTTCAAGCACCTGGGCGATGGTGATGTCCCGGGTGGTGGGGACGTCGATTTTCGCGCCGTTGGCGGTGATGAAGGCGTTGGTGAGGCCGCTCATGTAGGTGGCGCTGGCAGCGGCCGGGGTGAGGGTTCCGCCATCGAAGGTGAGGGTGGCGGTGGAGTCTGTGCCGCGGACGGTGGGGAACGCGGGCAGGGTAACCTGCGCGGTGCCGCCGATGGTAATGGTAGAGGTGTTGGCTCCCCCGGCGGAGAGCGAGTTGAAGATGCCGGCAGAGAAGGTGCCTCCGGTGAGGTTGAGCTTGGCAATGATGGGGTTGGTCGAGGCGGCGTCGGTGGTGCTTCCGCCGAGGCCGAGGGAATTGGCGATCGCCGTGCCGCCGGTTTGGGCGAAGGTGTTGTCGGTGTTGAGCACGCCTGCCGTATCATAGCGGCCGATGCGCAGGTTGTTGCAGGTCAGCGATCCGGATCCACTGAGATTGAAGGTGTTGATATGTGGGCCGTTGGAAGTGGCGGTGGTGAAGCCCATGACCATCGCGGCGGTCAGCGAGCCGCCACTGAGGTTGTAGGTGCCGGTGCTGCCGACTGCGGATTGTCCAAAGGCGATGCCATTGCCAGTGGCGGTGATGGTTCCTGCCGAATGGTTGACAGTTGAAACCGAACCGGTGCTACCGAGGCTAATCGTGCCGCTGGTGAAATTTCCGTTCTGGATGTTCAGGATGGGGGTGGAGCCGATGCCGCCGCCATTGACGAAAATGGTGGCGGCGGTGGCGATGCGGTTTCCGGAGAGCGTGAGCGAGCCGTTCTGCACGGTGGTCGGCCCTGTGTGGGTGTTCGCGCCGGAGAGTGTCCAAGCTCCGGTGCCGGTTTTGGTGACGGAGGTGAGGTTGGTCAGTGCGGCGCTATTGACGACGGCACCTCCCAAGATAATTGCCTCGGTAGGAAGACTCAAAGTGACGGTCTTGGTTGCGACGGTGATGGTATTGATGGTCGTGCCTACTGCGATGCCCGCCCCGCTGATAGCCTGACCTGTAGCGATGCCATCCACCGAACCTAGAACCAGTGTCGAGCTGCCAGCAGCCGTGGAAGCGGTGGTGGCAACCGTTGATCCCGTTGTGCCATTATTGGCAATCGCACCGCTGATTTCACCGGTTCCAGCCGTGGAGCCCTGCAACGTGACGACCTTGCTGCCCACGCCGGGAGTTGACTGAGTGCCGCTGAATTTCAGCAGGCCTGTTCCCGACTGGTCGATGGTTGCGCCGCCGGACGCACCGTTGAGGGTGAACGCACGGGTGCTTGTCACGGCAGTTCCGCTATAAAGCATCAATCCGGTGGCGGCCAAGTTTCCGAACTTGAGTTCCGTGCCCTGGCCGATGTTGCTGGGTCCGTCGGCGATTGAACTCAGGTTGAGCGTGCCTTGGTTGATGGTGAAAGCGCCCGAGAAGGTGTTGGCCTGGGTGAGAGTCAGGATTCCGCTGCCGCTCTTGATGATGGAAGTCGGGGCGCTCTCACTGATGAGGCCGGAAATCGTGATGTGATGCGCCGCGCCGGCACTGATCGTCCGTGCTCCAGCGCCGGGCGTCGCGATCAGATCCAGGGAGATCGTGTCGGTGATCGGTGAGCCGGCGGTGACGCCCGTGCTGGTGATGTTTCCAGCCAGGGTGAGGCGATTGCCAGCGAGAGAGTAGGCCGTGGAACTGGATACGCCGGTGTTGGTGAAAGTGATGAGTCCGAAGCTGGAGTCTGCTGCGAGGTCGTTGTTTGTCGAGTTGTTCGCCGTGGTGCCGACAAACGTCAGAGTGTCATTGGCGACGGGTGCCGTGCCGCCCCAATTGGCACCGGTGCTCCAGTTGCCATCCGCGCCAGCGCCGCTCCAGGCTTTTGGAGCAGCGAAGGCCGACTGGCTGGCAAGCAGGACGGCGAAACCGCAGGAGAGGGTGAGACCGAGGCTACCTTGGCAGGCAAGGGCATCAGTAGCGAAGGAGCTTGAAACGAAGATGGGAAAGGACGGTTTTTTCTGATTCTTCATCTGTTTGGTGATGGATTTGAGTTGAACGAGGGAGAGGGTTGTTTTGGGGAATTACCGGAAGGCTATTGCAAAATCCGGAAGGCGAGAAGTCGCACAGACATGCTCTTGGAAGGGCAAGCCGACAGACGGCGGGCACCTGATGGATAGGAAGGGAATCATCCAGTTTGCCAGCGTCAGGGAAGTTTCCAAGAGGATGGATTCGAGGGGATCTCAATTCGCCTTCTTTTTAGGAGGCGGCATGTTGATCAGGTCCCGGGTGGCGTATTCCTCTAAAGGCATCGATTCCACATGGCCATCGACGAAAAGAATAGGCACCTTCCCGTTTATGAGCAGGCCCTTCATGGCTTCGTCCTTTAGCTGGGTCGCATCATAGATGAAATGCCAGCTTCCGCGCGGGGCGACGATGGGAGTGCGCGACGGTTCTGGAATCAAGTTCAGCGGCACGGGGATCGTTTGAGAAAGAGCATTTTTCGAGGCGAGCCCGAGATTGTTAGCGATCTGGAGATTGAACGCATAGCCTGGATTCCAAGCCTTCCATTGGTAGTTGGGGCCGAATTTTCCATCACCATAATTCTCGGTAAAGAGAGGATTGTGCATGAAAATGTTGTTGGTCTTATACCAGTCGAGATCCATCTCCTTCACGTCCGTCACTTCCGGGTGGACGATCATCAAAAGAGCTTGGTGCCAATGAATGTTGCCCGGAACGCTGTTGCCGTTCGCGTCGATGACATTCGGTTTCGCTGCAGGCAGACACATCGAATTGTCAGCGGCGTATAGTCCTACGACGGACCCGATTTGGCGCATGTTCGCCACCGATTTCGCCGAGTCGGCGTTTCTTCTCATCTTCGAAGTCATCGTGACGGCGAGGGCGGCGAGGGCGGCGATGATGACGATGACGACAAGCATCTCCACCAGGGTGAATCCCCTCTGGCTCTTGGGCTTGAATGGTTTTTTCACGGCAAATTAGGTTTTTTAGATGGATTGAAGACCCCGCTTGAACAGCTAAGCCTCGAAGTCAATCCTCATGAAATTAATCTCGAATTGGGTGGTTGAATAGTCGCATGGATGTGCTCGTCTGGAAGTGGAGCGCCTGTTGCGGGATTTCTCGGAAGGACGGTGCAGGCGACTTCGTTTTCGCCCAACCATCTCTGAAGTGGCGAACGGAAGACCGCAAACACTGCACCGGAAGAGCATATCCATGTGGCTAGACAGGAGGAAAGGCTCAGTCTTATATCGCACCAACGTTGGTTCATTCGATTTGATTTGAGCTGCGTTAAACCCGTGAAAGACAAGTGACCCCGAGTTGAATTTCCTGGCCAGCTGCCGGAATTGTATGGCGGCACCGGAATATTCTTCGAAGGGGCACCAAACAAAAAAACCAAAATGAATAACAAAATCCAACACCGGTGCAGCGGCACCTTCTTAACCGCCTTCAATGCCGCCGCCATTCTGCTTGCTTCGGCGAGCTTGCTTGAGGCAGACGAAGTATACGGCGCCATTCTTCGTCCTGATAATGGGACCACGATAGAAAGTAAATTCCGAAGGAGAGATTCAGCCACCGATCCTTACACCCGCCGGAATACTTTTTATTGCCCGGCCGCACCGAATACAGGAGCTACAGGTGACAATACGTTCATGCAGATCACGAACTACGGGCTCGGGGCCTTTAGGACCGAGTTCAACAAGACGGAGACGGGTGTGAACCAACAGCTCGCTTACTACAAGGTGGGTAAGGGGAATATGTTCGACCAAATGGCTGGGAATCTTGAGAATTCTTCGTTTTACATTAAGATTTCTGAAATCCTCAATTCCACCGGTGGGACGGCTATTTGGAACATAGGTCAGGAGAATGCTATGGAGAATCTCCCGGGACCAGGTGAACCCGGTCCCGATATCGGCGACAAGTGGATGATCAGCTACAATGGTATTTTTTCCGGTGTCGGTTTTAATGATGAGGATAATAACATTCCTGAGTCGATCGCTTCCAAGTGGCGGCCTTTTGATCTGGAAATCCGACTTCGAAGCAAAGAAGCTCTAGGAGGACCTTTTCAGTACGATGATACAAAATTCTGGACCCCGCCAGGGCAGTTCATCACGAAGAATGGCACTACGGAAACCACTTGGAACGTAAGAATTGGAACGATATTCACAGACGGCAAAAAAAAGGTTTTTGTGTCTTGTTCTCCGAGAACTAATAATTTCGATAATTTGGAGTTTCCTGTGAAAACGTTCCTCCAATATCTGAGAGCGCAGGCCCTATTAATACCATCAAATAGCGAAAAACTCGCGGAACTTTATAAGAGACGATCGCAAATTGCGAATCTTGGCTACACGATGAAAGGATTTGTCGCCGGTCAGGAAATCTACCGCGGCACGGGAACCCTGATCAGCAATAACTTTAGTTGTAATTTCAATCCCTGATTTCCTTGTTGGATTGAATCCGGTCGGGGAGGATTTGAGAATCTTCGCCGGCCGGTTCATCCTCACAGGAACGTCGTTTGTCGCAAGCAGTCAATGCGCGCCTTCGACTCATCTGAACCGTGAAGCCGATCAAGCAGCCTCTGCCGTTTTCGGGAGGTCGCATTCCGAGACATCGCAAGGGGGCGGATGCCAAGATTCAGGTAGATGTCTCGGACAAGAGGGAGAGGAAGTTGGGTTGCGTTCGGAGTAAAATTGCGGCCTCGTCGCCAGTGAGTG
This sequence comes from Akkermansiaceae bacterium, assembly GCA_031425955.1. Lineage (GTDB taxonomy): Bacteria > Verrucomicrobiota > Verrucomicrobiia > Verrucomicrobiales > Akkermansiaceae > Luteolibacter. The sequence continues at coordinate 20,033 of JANPKJ010000143.1, forward strand.
GTAGTTGCGTAAAGAGAAACAAGAAATGGAATCAAAATTTGGTTTTAACAAACTGTCATGGATCCTGATCGGATTTTCATGTGGATTCGTAGCGGCACGGTTTGCCGGCCCCTTGGTGACTAGGCCAGGAGCGGAATCTTCGATTCAGACTGCGAGCGATTTTCGGCGGGCTGACCGGACCCTTGGCGCCGGGTCAAGAAATGCCGGGGACAGCGGGCGTCCGGCAGGCTCCTCTTCTTGGACACGCGAACGCGCGATGCGGAAGCTTGACCGCATCGCGGGGATGCCATTTTGGAGCAAGGATCGGAAGCAGCAGCGCTACGAGATCTTCAAGAACTGGATGATGGCGGACCCGATGGCCGCGCTTGTCAGTTTCCGTGAGACCACTCCACCCGAAGAATTCGTCATTTATCATCCGAAACTGTTTGCCGAATTGTTGGCCAAGGACAGGAAAACCGCACTGGATTATGTGGTGGAGCTTCAGGAGAGGTCCGGCGATTTGGTAGATCTGAGTGAAGTTCTGGAGGTCTGGCCCAAAGAGGATCGCGCGGCTCTGGAGGATTTTTGTTTCAGACTGGGGCGTTCCGAAAATGGAACTCTCGTGATGGAAACGTTGGTCGGAGACATGGTGGAATATGAGAACCCCGACGTCGGATGGCAGTGGATTCTTGCCAACACCACCGGCAGCCAGAAGGACCGGGCGGTGGATCGCTATTTCACCCGCTTGGCACTGGTCAATCCGGACGAAGCGTATCGGAGGCTTTCGGTGATGCCCGGAAACATGCTGACCGATCATTTGCTTCCGGAGATTGGAAAGGGGATGGCTGCCATGGGGACCGACAAGGCGTTGGCTTGGTATGAAACCCTGCCGGACAGTCGTCAGAAGACGAAGGTCTACTCGCAAATCATGTCGAGGTTTGTCGCCGAAAACCCGGAAGAGGCGAGCGGGGCCGTTGGCAAGCTTCCAGAGGGCGAACTCAAGGAGGAATTGATGATCAAACTTGCTTGGGGTTTGGGAAGCCGCGACCTGAAGGGAGCGTTTGAATGGATCGCGCAGCAGGAATGGACCCCTTCAACCTGGGGTGCTTATCAGGACCTGACGAATCAATGGGCGCGCAAGGACCCGGTGGCTACAGTTTCGTTTCTCGTGGAGAACGCTGATTCCACGGCCAAGGAGCGTCTTCTCCCTGGGGTTCTTAATCACTTGGTTGAGAAGGCTTTTGACCAGTCGCTGCCCATCATTAGAAACCTGCCCGAAGGCGCAGTTCAGGATGGTGCGATCGAAATCTACTGTAGGGAACTGTTCGCCATCCATCCGGACCAAGCGAAAACGTGGTTAGAAGGATTGGAACCCGGTCGGTTTCGAGACGTGGCATCGCAGGGAATCGTTGAAACCGCCCTAGCATCGGACCCGGAAATGGCCGCCCGGATTGCCAGCGAGATCGGCGACGGTCGGACCCGCTTGGACCTTCTCAAGGTCAGCGTGACGGACGTCGCCCTTCGGAATCCCAAGCGCGCGAACGAGTTGCTTGACGACCTAGCGATCAGTCCTGCCGACAAAGCATCGGTGTTGGCGAATCTTCCGAAAACCACTGTAAGGTGACGATTTGTCTCGAACAGCGCGTAGTTGGTTCCGCCGGTTTTTCCGATACATGGCAGAACGGCAAAGCAGGGACCGTCATGGCTGCTGTTGCCAAACGAAGAGCATGTCTGTGCGACTTTTCGAATGGCTGCTTATGTAGGAACATCCTTCGAAGGCGAATCGCCGACTTTTTTAATTCGCGAGGAAATGAAAACTATGAATAGAACCAGAATTCGACTTGGACGGATCCAAGAAGCACCCCTTCGGAAGTTGTCGATAGGCTTGAGCCAAAGGATCATTCTTGGATTATTCCTGCTGACAGGGACCGCGATGGCGGCGGAGCCGGTGTGGACCCCCCTGCGGGAGGTGGCGCAGGGCCGGATTCACATGGGCGCTGCGGTCAAATACGGCGAGCTGGTGAGGAACCCGGCTTACCGCGACATGATCGTGCGCGAATACGATATGGTGACGCCGGAAAACGCCTTGAAATGGGGGGGGCTGCGTCCTGCGGACGGGAAGTTCGATTTCCGTGAGGCGGACGCCATCGTTGATTTCGCCGTCAAGAACAAGCTGCTGGTGCGCGGTCATACGCTTTGCTGGAATGGTGACAAATTCCAGCCGTCCTGGGTGCTCAACGGCAACTTCACTCCGGCCCAGGCGCGGTTGCAGTTGGAAACGCACATCAAGACCGTGATGAAGCACTATCAGGGCAAGGTTTTCTGCTGGGACGTGGTGAACGAGTCGGTGGAAAACAGTCCGAAAAAGCCTGCGCTCAACGACGGTTACTGGCTGCGGCAGCTCGGCCCGGAATATATCGAACTTGCCTTCCGTTGGGCACGTGAGGCGGATCCCAAGGCGCTGTTGTTTTATAACGACTACGATCTCGGCCAGCCCATGGGGCCGAAGTCCAACCGGATTTTCGAGTTGGTGAAGAGTCTGAAAGAGAAGGGCGTGCCAATCGACGGCGTCGGCTTGCAATCGCACTACAATGTGACCAAACCCCCGACTGCGGAAGCCTTGCGGGAGGACATCCAGCGTTATGCGGCGCTCGGGCTGAAAATTCACATCACCGAGCTGGACGTCACCCAGAATGTGAGGGTGGGCAGTCCTGACAAGCCGCTTGACGAGCGCCTCGCGATCCAGGCCCGGGTCTATGGGGACGCCATGAAAGCCGCGTTGTCCTCGCCGGCCTGCACGGCGGTGGTGACCTGGGGATTTTCCGACCGCTGGGGAATCGAAAGCTTCGAGCGCACGGCGCGGGAGAATGGGACGGAGCTACCCCAGCGCCTTCCCTTCGACCGCGAACTCAAACCCAAGTCCGCCGCCATCGCGATGGCGGACGCGCTTCGCGACAAGGTTCTAACGAGCGCCAAATGATCGTGCGAAAGACCGTTTGCGGTTTCCTGCGGAACTCCATGCTGGCCGCTGTTTTCGGCGCGGCATTCACCCAAGCCGACTCGCCCGCCGGCGTGGACCAGCGGGTGGAAGCTCTGCTGGCGCGGATGACTCTGGAGGAAAAAGCCGGCCAAATGTGCCAGTATGTGGGAATCGAGCATCTCAAGGAGGGCTTGAAGCTTAAGGGCAAGGTTCCCTCTAACGACGACGCGGTCGGGATGTATCCGAAACTGACATTTGGAATGATCGAGCGAATGGTGCGCGACGGCGAGATTGGCTCGTTCCTGCATGTGGTCACGGTCGAGGAGGCGAACCGTCTTCAGTCGATCGCGCGGGAAAGCCGCTTGCAAATTCCGCTGCTCATCGGCATCGACGCCATCCACGGCAACGCCATGGTGCGCGGGGCGACCGTTTATCCCGCACCGCTGGGGCTGGCGGCGACGTTTGACGAAGGTCTTGTGGAAAAGCTCTCCCGGGAGACCGCGCTGGAGACCCGTGCGAACGGCGCGCAGTGGACATTCACCCCGAATGTGGATGTCGCCCGCGACGCGCGCTGGGGCCGCAGTGGCGAGACATTCGGCGAGGATCCGCATCTTGTCGGGCGGTTAGGAGCTGCGATGGTGCGCGGATTGCAGGGGCCGGATGCGGGTGATTTCGAGGTGATAGTCGGAGAATTGAAACAACGGTTCAAGGCATTGTAACTTTCTGGGAACGCTCATGTGACTGGCCGCAGATAGGATGCCGGCGCAAGGCCGACCTTGACACTGCTGAGTAACCTGATCAGTCGTTAACTACACATCGTGCATATCCAGCCCAAAAGAATTGTCACAAAATTGAGTGCCTTGCTGCTGTTGACGTGCGCGGCTATCGGCGCGATTCAGGGCGTGGCTGCTGCGGTGCCTGCGGTGTCCGATGACTACTTGCTGCGCCGCTGGGATATGGATGAAGGGCTGCCGCAAAGTTCTGTCAGCGACATCGTGCAGACGCCGGACGGGTATCTATGGCTTGGCACACGGGACTCTCTCGTGCGGTTCGATGGCGTCCGCTTCAAGGCCTTCCGGAACTTCGACGCGACGATGCCATTTGCCGCAGATGTGCGATGCCTGACGACGGACTCGAGCGGTGCATTGTGGGCCGGATTCGAACGTGCGGCGGTGGTGCGGGCGCAGGCCGGAAATTTCGAAATGATGGCACCTCCGGGAGATTTCTCCGACCGGACGTATGCGCTGGCCGCAGATCGAGCGGGTGGCATTTGGGCGGGCTATGCTGCGGCCCGGATCGGATGTTGGCGGGCTGGGAAGTGGGAAACAATCGATTTGAATCCGGCCAACAAACAGACTCGGTTCCGGGATAATGTCGTGTGTCGGGCTGATGAAGAAGGGCGCGTGTGGTTCGCTTCGGAATGGATGGTGGGCTACCTCGACGGCGATTCACCGGTGATGCTGCGCCAGAACACCCAGCAATTCTTTCAACTGACGCCGCGACGGAAAGGTGGTGTCTGGTTGACTGCGGACGGCAAGCTGCTCGTTGCCACTGTCGAGGGAATCGAAGTCCCCGTGGCGGACTTGGGCGAGCTCGGCGTCGGGGTCGGCGGGGAAATTCAAACGCTGCTGGAAGACCGGCAGGGAGCGGTCTGGATCGGCACCAAGGGCAAAGGTCTGTTCCGCTATTTTGAGGGGCAGGTGCGGCAGGTGCCGACTTCGCACAACTATATCCGGGCATTATACGAAGATCGTGAGGGCAATCTCTGGGTCGGCACGGGCGGCGGTGGTTTGAACCGCCTGCGACTGCGGAATATCAGGCTGCATGATCGCAGCAACGACCTGCCCAAGGACTTGATCGTATCTCTCTGCGAGGCCACGGATGGTTCGGTCTGGCTCGCACCCAGCGAAGCCGCGCCCGTCCGATTCGGGCGGGATCGCCAGTTGATTTCTTCGCCTGTAGGTAACCGCAACATGCTCTCCGGGGTCACGCTGTGCAGGAGTCGCTCGGGCGGTGTCTGGCTGGGGTCCTTCGACCGCGGGGTGTTTCTACTGCGCGACGGGCAGGTTGAGCCGGTCGGGCTCAGGAACAAACAAATCGGTTCGGTCCTGGAAGATTCCCAAGGGACGCTGTGGGTGGGCACTTTCAACGACGGAGTATTCGCCGTGCGTGACGGGCAGATTCAACACTATCCCACTGAGGCCGGTCTGGAACACGTTACCGCATTGGCGGAGGATGCGAGTGGTTTACTTTGGGTAGGAACGTTTGCGGGGACGCTTCATCAGCGCGTCGATGACGGCTTCGTTTCTATCGAAGGGATACGGGGAGCGAGCATCCAGACCATTTACCCGGATGGCCCGGGGCGGCTTTGGATTGGGACGCGTGGCGGCGGATTGTTGAGGTTCAAGGACGGTGAGGTCCAGAAAGTCACAAGTGTGCAGGGATTGGCGGACGACGATGTCCGGCAAATTCTGTTGGATGACATCGGCGGCCTGTGGCTCGGCACCGCCCATGGCTTGTTCCAGGCAAAGCGGAGCGACGTGGAGGCGGTGATGGATGGTGGGGTGCCCGGCTTTCAATGTGTCTTTTACGGTCGAAACGAGGGCTTGGGAAACATCGAGTTCGGCGAAGGTTTTCGCAACGCCGCCTGTCGGACATCGGACGGGAAATTGTGGTTTGCCACCAGTCGAGGCGCCGTTGAGGTGACTCCGGAGCAGCCCACCTTGCCGCCGCCGCTCATCATGCACATCGAGGAGCTTTTGGTGGATGGCAAGCCAATGGCGGTGGATGACCGAAAAGGCCCGGTGATCATTCCTGCCGGGAGTCGGAGCGTGGAGCTGCGCTACACGGGCATGAACTTCGCCTCGCCGGAAAATGTCGAGTTCCGGCATCGCCTGGAAGACGTGGAAAGCGAGTGGCTGGAAGGTGGCACGGAGCGGACGGCCACCTATTTACAGCTGCCGCCAGGCAACTACCGGTTTCACGTTACCGCGCGGGCTAACGGTGGTGACTGGCAGCCGGAGGGCGCTACCGTCAGCTTCACGGTGTTGCCCACCCTTTGGCAGAATGCGTATTTCCGTGCCCTGTCGGGAGTTCTGTTACTTGCCTTGGCGGCGGCTGCCACGCGTGCCATCCTGCTGCGCCGGGTGCGGGCTCGCCTTCTTGCTCTCGAACAGTCGCAGGCACTCAGCAACGAACGCCGCCGCATCGCGCGCGACATGCACGACGAGCTGGGGGCCAGCTTGACCCGGATCGAACTGATGGGAAACCAAGCGTTGCGCAATCCCGGGTTGGATCCCGCAGCGACGTTGCAAGTCGGGCGCATCACTGATGCCGCGCGGGAAGTGGTGCAGACGCTCGACCAGATCGTCTGGACCGTCAATCCGGGGAATGACCGCCTGGACCGGGTCATTGGCTACTTGAGCCAGTATGTCGCCGAGTTTCTCGCGACGACGAATATTCGATTCCTGCAGGAACTTCCTGAAACCGTGCCAGCCATCTGTATGACCTCGCAGGTGCGGCATGAATTGTTGCTCGCCCTCAAGGAAGCCCTCACCAACGCGGTCAAACATTCGGGCGCGGCGGAGATTACTCTGAATGTCGCTTTGGAAAATGATGTGCTGAGTATCATCCTCGCCGACAACGGGCACGGATTCGACCTAGCCACGATCAAGTCCGGCGGCGATGGCCTGGAAAATCTCCGCCAGCGCCTCAATTCGATCGGCGGACAATGCCGGATGGAAAGCGTGCTGGGCAAGGGATTCATCGTGAGTATCAGTCTGCCGCTTCCAGAAACACAATCATCATGAAGACCACCAAACCCATTAGAGTCGCCATTGTGGAAGATGACGAACGCCTGCGCGAAGAGCTCGCCTCGGAGATCGAAAGCCAGCCCACCTTGCGCTGTGTCGGAGCATTTGCCAATGCCGCCGAGGCATTGCTGCAATTGCCGGAGGCCGCACCGGATGTGGTGATGATGGACATTCACCTGGGGCAGGGAATGTCCGGGATCGAATGCACCAAGGCTCTGAAAGCGGCTTTGCCGGACACGCAGGTCATCATGCTCACCATGTTCGATGACTCGGACAAGATATTCGCGGCACTGCGCGCGGGGGCTGCAGGCTATTTGCTCAAGCGGTTCGCCTCCGGGGAATTGCTGCCGGCCATCAATCAAGCCCACGTCGGAGCCTCGCCGATCACGCCGCAGATTGCGCGGCAGGTGTTCGATTTCTTCCGGAACCAGGAGGCCAAGTCGGCGCCTTCGCCGGGCTTGGACAAGCTAACGGAACGCGAGCGCGAGCTACTTTCCCTGATGGCACGCGGCAAGCAATACAAGGAAGTGGCGGATCACCTGGGGATCAGCACCGATACCGTGCGCAGCCACATCCGGCGGATCTATCGGAAGCTGCATGTGCATTCCTGCACGGAAGCCGTCGTGAAGTTTCTCGGTGATTGAGCCGGCGCGCGGGCTTCGTCGAAAGTCCCTCCTGTCACGGGAAATGGGGCGGAACATACGATTGGCACCGGCGTGGCGGTTTTCCAGGCAGGTGAAGCCATAGCGTTTGAGGTTCAGGTTTCGATTTACCCCCTGCCTGTTTCGTGCGGCCTCTCTTGAAAATCACCTCCTTGGGTGATTGTTCAGGCCAGGAACTGAAGGTATACCTAATCCCCAAGACAGGGGATTTTCGGCGATTCTCTTCCGTTCCAAACCCAAAGCAGCTCCGTAGCGGGCAAAAAATCCTGCGCTCCGTGAAAATCCGCGATCCGTATGAAATCAAAATCACTGCGTGTCGTCCGCATCGCTTCATCTGTCGCCGACACCTTGTAAGATCTATCAGCCTCTACCTTCTCAAGATCAACCAGACTGCCAGTCGTATCTCAGTGATCAGGACGCGGCTACACCGACGACAAACCAACCTACTGTTTTCCCGCTCTCCGCTCCTTCCACTCAAGCAAAAGACATGAAAAACCCCTCAGGAATACTGGTTGTCGCCGCAGCTGTCGCGGCATTCGCATGGATCTCAATCAAAGAGCGCCGCCATCCCACAGGCACCGCGGCTGACGTCGCTGCTGAAGGCGAGGCGTCCCGTTCCCGGGGCGGGCAGATGCCGGCACCACCTTTTAAAACAAAGGTCGCCAGGATCGCGCGTCCGGCGTCGATGACCATCATCTCTCAGGATGAAGATCCAGACGCGTCCTTGCCGCCGATCGCGGAAACCATGCGGGCCGCGCGGTCAGACGTCTTCAACTTCAAACACCACCTCTGCCAGTGCCAGTGTGATCTGGATGAGACCCGCATCATGGCCGTGCTTTCAAAACTCAATTTGACTTGGCCCCGCATGCAGGAAGAACTCGGAAGTGTCGCCATGGAGCACAATCTTCGCTTCCGCGAAGAAGAGGCCCTCCGACTCGTCGAAAAGAATCCCCACGCCGCGATCAAATTCATGGCCACCCAGATCCGCTATGAAACCGAAAAGTGGATCACCACCACCGCCGCCGCTCCGTGGCGTGAAAGCCTCCGCGAAGGGGGGCTGGGCGACAGCAGCCTCTATGCGGCCATGCTCGGCGACGTTTCAGACGTCCACTTCGACGCCATGGTGAACGAAAATCTCTCACTCGTCGCGGCCTCCAGAGCACTCCAAGAAAGCACGCTAGAAAACTCATTCAAGCGCCCGCCCAACGTTCGCCTCAAGACCCTCGCCCGCCTCGCCGACGAAGGCCTCCTCGATGGAAGCCCTTACCAAGCGAAGGCTCAGGCTGAGATGACCACCCTCATCGGACATGCACCCGGCAAAAACGGGTCATGGCTCCACGAAGTGGCAGAGCGTCTCTAAAATCGTTTCCCAAAATAACCCAATAAACCCATTTCTATGAAAAACCAAAAACCCCACCACCTAGGAATCCAGCCAAAATGGCTCTTCCTCGCAGCCACCGCACTCATCGCCGGGCCAGCAATCGCCGGCCCCATTCCCACTCCGACCCATACCGCGCAGAATGTCGCGGGAGATGGCACGCTCGCGGGTGGCAACTTTGAAAATGGAACGGTCACCACCCATGAATACCTCGACTTGGCAAATGGTTGGGTCCTAGGCGGCTCCAGCGGAATTGTGCGAGAAGGCAAGAGTTTTGCCTCATCTTACCCCAATCTGCCCGGTGGAGAAACTGCGCTTTTCCTGCAAGGCGGCTCTTCTAGCGCCACCCAGACATTCTCGAAAACCGCAGGTCTCTGGCAGCTCTCATTCGACGGTGGCCAGCGCAACCAGAACCAAACGCAGATCGTCCGAGTCCTCATCAATGGGCAGAATGTTTTCCAGGACCAAATCGACGCGGGTGCCCTTAAACGATACACCACCCGCCCCTTCCGCCACGCGGGTGGGAACATGACGGTGCAAATCTCCGGCCTACAGACGACTGGGGACAACACCGCGATTGTCGATGATGTAAAACTCGAAACCGTCGGCGGCTGGAACAATGCCGCCACTTGGGTCGGAGGAGCCGTTCCAAGCCTCTTCGCCAACATCGTCAACATCCCTCCGGGAGTGCGTGTCGCAATCACCGAAAACCTGAACGCTAAAGCTGGAGACATCCACGTCCAAGGGTTCCTCGGAGTCATCGACACGGCCCCCAGCAGCATCGAATGCCGCTCGATTCTCGTAAATGGCAGTGGTGCCACCTTCCAAGTCGGCACCGAGGGCAGTCGCCACCAAAGCGACTTCGAAGTCCTCCTCAACACCAACGACACCGTCCGCGACATCGTCAACTTCGGTAACAAATTCATCGGCGCACAAATGGGCGGCATCATTGACCTCCACGGCAGAAGCGTCACCAGCTACGGAAAAGTCAACACCACCGTCAGCTCCGGGAACAACACCATCGACGTCCAAAACATCGCGGGCTGGAGCATTGGCGACGACATCGTCATCACCTCGACTGACGGCGCGACCAACTCAACCGGCGCCAACGGCTGGGATAATTACGAAACGTTCACCATCACCAACGTCGCCACCGTCAATTCCACCGTCACCCGCCTCACACTCAACGGCACGATCCAAAGACGCCACCTCGGCGTGGAACAATCCTACTCCCGCACCCTCGCACCCGCGAAGTCATGGACCTTTGAGACCCGCGCCTACGTCGGACTGCTTTCGCGAAATGTTCGCGTCGAAGGTATCCTCCCCACCGGGCCCGACACCGAGACCGGCTTCGGCGGCCACATCATGATCATGGGCGCTCACAATGGTCTAAGCGTCGCCGGAGTCGGCAGACTCTCGAATGTGGAACTCTATCATATGGGTCAGAAAACCCTCGGTAACGGTGGCCTAGTCGGCAGATACCCGTTTCACTGGCACATGCTAGCCAGCGCGGGCACCGGTCAGTTCATCAGAAACTGCTCCATCCACCGCTCCTTCAACCGCGCCGTCACCATTCATGGCACGCACAATACAACGGTTTCCAGCAATGTCGCCTTCGACCACCTCGGACACGGCATCTTCTTTGAAGATGGCTCTGAAGAAAATAACACCGTCAACGCAAATCTCGTCGTTCTCAGCCGTAAGCCGCCCGTCGGCGAAGAGGTCATCCTGAGCGATAACTCAAAAGACGAACCCCAGAACCGCTCTCCCTCGGCCTTCTGGATCAGCAATCCAAAAAACACCATCAACAACAACATCGCCTCCGGCACCAAGGGCGTTGGCTACTGGTTTGCGCTGTCGGACAATCCCACCGGTCTTTCCGCTTCTGACCCCCGCTTCAACTCCGTCACTCCTAGAACGAATAGCATCACCTCATTCTCAGGAAATTCCTCGAACAGCAGCATGATGGCGCTCGATATCAATGACGCAGTCGATCCCGATACGCTCGATATCTTTAAAAACCAACCCTACAATCCTACCACGGACTTTCAGGAGATTAACCGTTTGAAGGTTTATGGTAACAACACCGGCGTCTATACCGGCCTCGGCTCACTGATCGATCAACTGATCTTCACCGAAAATGAATATGTGGAAAACAAATTCCATACCTTCCTAGCCAGCTATCAGACCGTTTCCAACAGCCTGTTCGTTGATAAAACCGCCAGCGCCATTCTCACAGGGACTCGGACCGCAGTATTCCAGTACGATGGCCCAGGTCGCTTCAAGGACAACCACTTCCACGGCTACAATGCAGCAGACGCATCGGTATTCCAAAATGGCGGCGGAGCCGTTAACCGGAGCAACTGGTTGTTCGAGGGCAGCTCGTTCAACCACACCGGTCGTCCGCGAGTCGCTTATGCCAACACCAATGACGGCAACCAAATGGATGCCACGATTGATCTCGATGGAACCTTAACCGGTGTCGCGAACCGGGTGCTCATCACCCCCCATGCAATCATGCGCACTCCTAGCGATCCGGCAGCGCCTACCAACTGGGTGAATGCGTTTGTCTCTTCAAACACCTTCATTTCCACCATCACCAACATGCCCGGCACGGACCCTATTCCAAGCATGACCTTCACCCGCGTCAACACCACCGACCTCACCCGGGTCGCACTCACATCCCCCGCCGGCGGGCCCAACCACCTAGCGGTCCTCATCGCCCATAAGGCGGCCGTCATCACCAATACACCGCCGTATGAATACGAAATCAGCTTCGGCACCTTGCCGACCAATAAAACAGTAAACTTCTACATCCGCGACACAACGCCCGGGAACTCGTTGACGCTGAAATTCATGGGCCTCGGCGGAGCGCGGCTAGGCGTCGCCAGTGGCGCAGCAGTAGTCACCAGCATGGCGCTCCTCGACAGTGCCACCGTCACCTCCTCTTTCCGGGACGGTTCAAACCTCACCGTGAAAATCGTCGCCAACAAACCTCGAATGGACGCCCAACAAATCGCGACCGTGACGTGGCAGTGATGCCTGACCCGAAATCCTCCCTTGTGGGAAATGATTCAAGACGGACCTCGGAATGACAAAAAGCCCCGCGCCGGAAGCTCCGGCGCGGGGTCAGTGTTTTCAGGCCTACTTGATGTCCTCGACCTTGGTGAGTTTGATCGTGATCTCCTGATTTGTCGGTATCTTGATCGTCTCATCAGGCATCGCCGGGTTCTTCATCGCCATTTCCATGTCCTGTTTCATCCGCACGTCGCGAGCCATGCCAAGGGCGGGATCGAACCAGGTGGTGCTGGTGATTTTCCCATGAGTAAGCGTAACTCCCATCGCCTGCATCATCGCGGCGGTGGGATCCTTCTCGGCACCTTCCGGGGCGGCGGCGATCTCCATGCTGGCATCCATGGTAATTTCCGCACAGGGGATGTCGTCATGAGGCTGCATGCCTTTGAAGGTGTAGGTTCCCTCAATGCTCACCGTTCCGATTTGTGGTAGCTCCATGGAGTAGCTGACCGGCCAGGAATCTCCGGGTTTGACGGGATGGCCCGGCAAGGATTTGAGGGCGGCTTGTCCGACCGTTTCTGTGAGGGACTCCTTAGTAAATATTTTGCCGGCCATGGCCGCGCCGGGACCTGCTGCTAGCCCCTTCTGGAATTCGTCGAAGTTTTCAATGTCCTGAATCTCGTCCTGCGCGCTGGCGAGCATTTTGAGTTCCTTGCCGACGAAAGCGCTAAAACTTTTTCCCATGCCTTGCGGGTCGTCGTCGGGTTTGGCGGAATCGAAGCTGGTTTGCTGGCCCATCATGTCCATTTTTATCGCCACGCGGTCAAAGCGCTGGGTAAGCCGCTTGCGCTGGCCGTCCTCGTGTTGGGAAATGGCGGTGCTGTACTCCATGGTCATGTCCATTTTCTGATCCACGTCCTGGCCGCCCATGGACATGGTGGTGGAGGAGATGGTTTCCATGGTCTGGTAATATTTTTTGCCGACGGTCCATTGTTGCTTGAGCGCGATGGCATCGGCGGCGGGAAGCGTCGCGGCGCTGAGGAGCAGGGCGGCGGCGATGAGGCTGTGTGTTGGTTTCATGTTGTTGTTTTGTTCGTGGTTTCTGGGACTGAGAGGAGATTTAGACGGGGGGCGTTAGCGGTTCGGGAAGTGTGCCGTCCCGGTGATGCCGCGTTCTATCCGGTAAACTTCGGATCGCCGCAAGCCGCGCTTGGAGAGTTGATAGGAGACAACCAGAGCGATGGCACCGCCGGGCAGGATGAAGGGCGCTGCCTTTTGGAAATGGAGGAAGCCCGCGATGACCAGCGCGCCTCCAAGCAGCATGATGGCGAAGGATTTCCACGATGAGAACTGGCCCCGGCAAGCGATGATCAGCGCATAACCACCGCTGATGGAGAGGAAGAATGTCAGGAATTTCAACAGCGGTGGGAAGCCGTTGGTTTCCGGGCGGCTCAGCACGGTGAGGACGAGCGCGAGGCAAATCCCGGTGGCGAGTGGCGCGATCATGCGGATGGCCGCCAGCCGGGCGGTGGAAAGTGGCAGGCTGCGGAGCACGCATAGGTCGTTGCCGACGTTGGCAAGTCCGCATAAGCAGAATGTAGTGAAAACGACAAAAGGAATGAGGAGCCGTAGTCCATCCTGGTCGAAATCTTTGAATGCCCAGGCGATCCCCACGGCGGGCAAGGCGGTGCAGGCGACACAGAGCCCGACGAGCATCAGGATTCTCACTAGAAGAAGCTGCATGCCAGTGAGCCCGCCAACAGGCTCTGGCGCTGCAACCGCCGCAGTGCCTGTTTCCATGCCACGGATTCCTTGGAGCCGCCGCGCCACCATTACCGGTGCGGCATACCATGAAAGCACCACCAAAATAGGGACCAGCGCGAAAAGCACCCAATGCCATGCCAGCATCATCGCTGGATTCTTCGGCAGGATGAAGCTCATGAACATCGGGCCGAATTGCCCGAAAATCATCAGCATCATCATGAAAAAGGCCGTGGTCTTTTGGAGCACCGTGCCCGGCAGGCGAGTCGGAAGCGCGACGCAGATCAGGAAGTAGAACGCCGCGTAACCCAGGCCGAACCACGCCCCGACCGCCGCAGCATACCATGGCGCGAAATGGTTCGGGTTTAGTACCAGCGTGTATTTCGGCGCGTCCGGAAGCGGGATCATCTGAGGTCCGCTCGTCATCTGGAAAATCAACGCGCCGATGAGCAATCCCAGTGCGGCCGTGAGCGCCGCTAACGGCACGCTGATCGCCCACCACGCAGTGGCTTGGGAGCGGCGGGGAAGCGGGAGATCGCCCACCGCACGGAACCATCCGCGTTGTCCATTGAGGAGCAGTGCGAGGAACACCCAGGGCGTGAACACATAGAGCGCACCGACAGCGGCCCCCATGGCCGCGAAGGCGGCGATGCCGAGCAGGACCATCCATCTGCGGGCTACGAAATCGAGTAGGATGAGGCGCATGGCGACTATTTGGTGAGGGCGAGGAAGAGTTCTTCGAGCGTGAGTGGCTGCGTCCGGAGATGCTGCGCGCCGAGTTCCAGCAAAGTGTCCGGCGGGCAAACTTCGGTATCGATCACCGCGCGCCAGCGGGCACCTTCACGTTGTTGGAGCGTCAGGCCGGAGACGTGCTGGAAGGCAGCGCCGTTCTCCGCCTCGAATTCCACCTGCAAATGCCGCTCTACCAACTCTGAGGTGGGGCCTTCCGCCAACAATCGTCCCTTGTGAAGAATGCCCCCAACGTCCGCGAAGCGCTCCAGATCGGCGAGTTGATGGGAGGAAATGATGACGCTGCGCGACTCGTCGCGAACGATGGCAAGTAGTTCGGAGAAGATGACCTGTTTCGCGTGCGGATCGAGGCCGGTGGTCGGCTCGTCGAGCACAAGCACCTGCGGATGCCAGGCGAGGGCAAGCAGGAGTGACAGCTTCATGCGCCCCCCGAATGAAAGCGTGGCGATCGGGTCATTTGCGCTGAGTGCGAATTTTTCCATCAGCCGGGCGCAATAATCCTCGTCCCAAGTCGGGCGGAAGCCGCGGATGAATCGGATCGCCTTGCCGACTTTTTTCCAAGTGGCGTAGTTGAGATCCGGGCTGACGTAGGCGGCGCGTTGTTTCACGGCCACTTCGTCGCGCTGATGATCGAAGCCGAGCACACGGATGCTGCCGGCGTCCGGCGTGCCGATGCCGAAGATCTGGTCGAGCAGCGTCGTCTTGCCTGCGCCGTTCGGGCCGATGAGGCCGTAAATCGCGCCGGTCGGCACGGTCAGGTTGACAGGCCCGAGGGTGAATTTCGGAAAACGTTTTTCCACGGCGGAAATTTCGAGTGCTGGAGTGTTCATGGTTGTTCGTTGAGAGTTTCGAGAAAGAGTCGGCGGAGTTCGGCGGGCTTGAGTCCGGCTTCGGTGGCCTCGCGCAGGGCGTCGCGGAGCAAGCTGCGCGCTTGCCCGAGTTTCACCTCCCGCGAGCGATCGCCACCGCCTTCCGAGACAAAAGTCCCGAGCCCCTGGCGGCGGAAAATGATGCCCTCGCGCTCCAGTTCCTCGTAAGCGCGCTTCACGGTGATCACGCTCACCAGCAACTCCTCCGCGAGCTGGCGGAAGGAGGGCAGCGCCGCGCCCGGTTCGATGCGCCGCTCGCTGATCGCCCGCTTCAGCCCGACGATGATCTGTTCATAGAGCTTGCCCGGCGCGGCGGGCGAGATCGCGGGGAGCAGGAGTTTGATGGGCTTGGGTGGCACGACGGATGGTTGGTGTTGCTGTGTATGTTAAGCATACACAGTAGATCGTCAACCGGATTTTTTCGAGAACATATCCATGCTACTATCCGCACCCGTGAATCCATGTGATTTTGACCAGAGATGATCGTTCAACTCGATAATTCACTCATGGGTCGGTCGGTAAAGTTACTCACCATCCGGCTCGCCTGCGGACTTCTGGTCGCTTCGGCTTCTGCGGAAGAACCCTTCCCGGTCACGATCACCGTTGATGCTGCCAAACCCGTCGGCGAGCTGAAACCCATCTGGCGCTTTTTCGGCGCGGACGAGCCGAACTATGCCTACATGAAGGACGGCTCAAAACTCCTCGGAGAACTGGGCGCGTTGGCACCGAAGCAGATTTATTTCCGCGCCCATAATCTCTTCACTAGTGGCGACGGAGCCTACGCATTGAAGTTCGGTTCGACCAGCGCCTACAAGGAAGATGCCGAGGGGAACGCCATCTATGACTGGACGATCAATGACCGGATTTTCGACGCCTATCTGGCAAAAGGAGTGAAGCCGTTTGTGGAAATCGGGTTCATGCCCGAAGCTCTATCCACCCACCCGGAAAACTACCCACGCAATCCGCCCAAGGACAAGATGGTGAACGTGAAGGCCGGCCAGGCGCATCCGCCCAAAGACCTCGTGAAGTGGGGCGAACTTTGCTACCAGTGGACCAAGCACTGCGTCGAACGATACGGTCGAGAGGAGGTGGCCACGTGGTATTGGGAAGTGTGGAATGAACCTAACACCCTTTACTGGCAAGGCACTCGGGAGGAATTCTTCAAGCTCCATGACTACGCGATTCACGGCGTGCGGCGCGCTCTACCAGAAGCCCGCGTCGGTGGTCCGCACACCGCCGGCGGCCCGGGTGGGACCTTTCTCCGAGAGTTTCTCGAACACTGTGCCCGCGGGAAAAACCACGCCACTGGTGAAATCGGCACGCCCGTGGACTTCATCGCGTTCCATGCCAAGGGCAAGCCGACAATGGTCGATGGTCATGTCCGCATGAGCATGAAAAACCAACTCAAGAACATCGATGACGCGTTCGCCGTCATCGCGTCGTTTCCTGAATACCGCCGGACTCCCATCGTCATCGGCGAGTGCGATCCGGAAGGATGCGCAGCCTGCCAGCGCCCCGAGGATGCCTATCGAAATGGAACGATGTATTCCAGCTACACGGCCGCGAGTTTTCCCCGGATCGTGGAACTCGCCGACAAGCGTGGGGTGAATCTTGACGGTGCCCTGACATGGGCGTTCACTTTTGAAGACCAGCCGCTGTTCGCCGGATTCCGCCAGCTTGCGAGCGGTGGCATCGACCTGCCCGTGCTCAATGTCTTCCGCATGTTTTCGAAAATGGGCGGTCAGCGGCTCGCTGTCACCAGCAGCGCCGGCCACGACGCCGGGGCGATCCTCGCCCGCGACGTTCGCGAACACGCCGATGTCTCCGCGCAGGCCAGTCTCGATGGGAAAAAACTCTCGATCCTCGCGTGGCACTATCATGACGACGATGTGGCCGGACCGGATGCAGACGTGGAATTGAATGTGGTCGGCCTGCCTGCGGATGCGGGCAACGTGCGCGTCACCCGTCACTCCATCGACCTGGAGCACAGCAATGCGTTCATCGCGTGGCAGGCGATGGGTTCGCCCGCCAAGCCCAGTGCGGAACAATTTGCAGAGCTTGAGAAGGCCAGCCAACTCGCCGTCATCCCGCCACCCGGGCTCGTCCGCAGTTCGTCCACCGCCGGGGCCTTGAAACTCCGGCTTCCCCGCCAGGCCGTCTCACTGATTGGACTCGAGTGGAAATGATGTGGTATACGGTCTAACACGCAATTCATGATGAAACACACGATGAAATGTCATTTTCTCCTCATCGCGTTAGCCGCGATCCCGCTCATGTCGCTTTCCGCTGCCGATGCGACGAAGCCGAACGTCCTTTTCATCCTCGTGGACGACTTCGGTTCGCGTGACCTCGGCTGCTATGGCTCGGCGCTTTACCAAACGCCTAACATGGATCAACTCGCCAAATCCGGTGCTCGTTTCACGCAGGCCTACGTTGCCTATCCGCGCTGCGTGCCCTCGCGTTTCGCCTACTTCACCGGCAAGCATCCCGCGCGCATCACCAACGGCAGTCCTCACGTCGAACCGGGGCGTGACATCACGATTGCCCAGCCATTCAAGGAGGCGGGCTATGCGACATTTTATTGCGGCAAGTGGCATATTGGCACCGAGTCGGCTGCTCCCGAACGGGTCGGTTTCAATACGGCCATCGCCACCGGCGGTGGGGCGGCAGGGGCCACTCGCTCGCATTTCGCCCCCTACGCCAAGCAGAAAAGATCTAACGGCGGAAACGAAAGCCAGGCTGCCATCATCGATCTCGATGACGCGGCCGAGGGCGAATATCTTACCGACCGTCTCACCACGGAAACGATGAAATTCATCGCGTCTCACAAGGATCAGCCCTTCTTCGCCGTGCTGGCACATTACGCCGTCCACACGCCCATCGAGGCGAAGGCAGAACTCGTTGATCAATACAGGAAGAAGCTCGACACGATGCCGAAGCCGGCGGTCTTGTTTGAAAAGGAAAGCGCGGGCGAAAACCTCATCGTGCAGAACAACGCGACTTACGCCGCCATGATCCAGAGCGTGGACGAGGGGGTCGGCCGGCTGATGAAGCAACTCCAGGAACTCGGCATCGCAGACCGCACGATCGTCGTGCTGGCCAGCGACCACGGCGGTCTATCCGCGCGGGGCAACAAACGTGAGGTAGCCACCTCGAACCGTCCGTTGCGTGCCGGCAAGGGGCACCTTTACGAAGGCGGCTTGCGCATCCCGTTCATCGTCCGCTGGCACGGACACACTCAGGCTGGTCGCGAGATCGCCACGCCGGTCAGTTCGCTGGATGTTTTTCCTACATTTCTCGAAATGGCCGGAATCCCGAAGCCCGCAACCTTCCAGGGCGACGGACTCAGCATCACGGGTGTGCTCGAAGGTGGGACGGCACCGCTTCGCGATACGTTCTACTGGAACAATCCCGCGCCTCGCCCGACTCAAACCGCTGATTTGTTATCGTCCGCCATCCGCGTCGGGGATCTGAAGCTGATCGAGTTCCCCGAGGAGAAGCGGGTCGAACTTTATGATCTGTCAAAGGACATGGGCGAATCGACGAACCTGGCCGAGCAGCGTCCTGCGGACACCGGTCGGCTGCTGGAGAAACTTTACGGATGGAAGAAGGAAGTCGGTGCGCGCGAAGGTAAGAAGGCAGAGTCCAAGTAGCCCCGCCCATCGAACTCTCAAAAACCACCAATGAAACCCGAATGATGAAAACTCCCACCTCCTTGCTAACAATTTTACTCGCCGCACATCTGTGCGCTTGCCCGTGCCACGCCGAAATCACTCCTGGCGACGAGGTCATGCTTGTCTCGTTTTTCCGCGGCAACGGCGAGGCCGGCGTCTTCCTCGCCACCAGCGACGACGGGCTGCGGTTCACGCCACTCAACGATGACAAGCCGGTGATGAAGCCGGCCCCGTGGAAAAAGCAGAATCTAACCCGAGATCCGTCGATGGTTTTCCATGACGGCAGGTTTCACGCCGTCTGGACCACGAACTGGAAAGGGGATTGCTTCGCCTACGCGGAATCCGCGGATCTGGTCACCTGGTCCGATCCGGTGCGCGTCGAGCCGTTTCCCGACAAGAAGCCGAAAAACACCTGGGCGCCGGAAATCTGTTGGGACCCGATGCGGCGGGATTTCATGATCCTCTGGAGCTCGGATCTGGAGGGCAAAGGCAACCGGATCCAGATGACGCGGACGGCGGATGGGAAGACATTCTCGGAACGCCAGTTGTTTTTGGATCGTCCGTTCGGCTGCATTGATGCCTTTCCCCTGCGGGAAGAAGACTCCAAGCGCTGGGTGATGGTGTATAAAAACGAGGAGGCGGAGGCGAAGGGCGGCAAAAACCTGCGGGTGGCCGCAGCGCCGCTCGATTTCTCCAAGCCGTGGGTCGATCTGGTGGACAAGCCGATCATCGGGCCAGGCTCGGCGGTGGCGGCCGATACGATGACCGAAGGCCCGACCTTGTTGAAGATGGGCAAGGAATATTTCCTCTACTGGGACTCGCCCTTGCGCGGTAGAAAACCGGGCGTGCCGCAGAAGCAGGCGGACAAGCAATCGCCCGGCGATTCGTTCGGCATGGCCAGCTCCACCGACCTGGTCACCTGGACGGATCACACCGCCGAGCTGCGCCTGCCGAGCAACGTGCGTCACGGCACGGTTTTCCGCGCACCGCGTGCGGCAGTCGGCTGGTTGAAGAAACCGGCACCTGGAAAATAACAGGGCGGGGGAGCTGCCGGTGCGGATTCGACGTGCCAAAAAGGGGCGTGGAGCATATTTGTGCGACTATTCGCCCCGGTGAATCCAAACGAAACTTGTCACCTGAAACCTCTGTAAAGATCCGACGAATTTTACAGGTTTCTTTCCAACCTGATCACAACCCAAGTCCCATGCGCAAAACCCTAGCGGTTGCTTTTCTTTCCACCCTTTCCTTAGGGCCTGCCTCGCTTGCCGCCGAAGACAAACGCCCGAACATCGTCTTCATCATGGCGGACGATCACGCCTGGCAGGCGATCAGTGCTTACGGAGAATCCAGAAACCTCATTCAGACGCCTAACATCGACCGGCTCGCCCGCGAAGGTGTGCGCTTCGACCGCTGCATGGTGGGCAATCCATTGTGCGGCCCGAGCCGCGCCTCGATCCTCACCGGCACCTACAGCCACATCAACGGCTTTTATAACAACTACAACTGCCGGTTCGACGGTTCCCAGACCACGTTTCCGCAGTTGTTGCAAAAGGCCGGCTACCAGACAGCGCTCTTCGGCAAGTGGCATTTGGAAACCGACCCGACCGGCTTCGACCATTGGGAGATCCTTCCTGCCCAAGGCATCTATTACAACCCGCCGATGATCCGAAACGGCGAGCGCGTGAAACATCCGGGCTATGTCACCGACATCATCACCGACCTCTCGCTGGACTGGTTGAAAAATCGCGACACGAGCAAGCCATTCATGCTGCTGAGTTGGAGCAAGGCACCGCATCGCATCTGGGAGCCTGCGCTGCGGGATCTTGATTTCGACAAAGACCGGATCTACCCCAAACCGGACAACCTGTTTGACGACTATTCCGGTCGTGGTCTCGCCGTCCGTGATCAAAACATGACCATCGCCGAAACGATGCGTCTCAACGAGGACAACAAGCTCACCACTCCGACGGATCTCACGCCGGAGCAGCAAAAAGTGTGGGACGCCTATTACGTCCCGCGCAACGAGGCGTTTCTGAAAAGGAATCTCAGCGGACGCGAACTCACGGAATGGAAATACAACCGCTACCTTCACGACTACCTCGGCTGTGTCAAAAGCGTGGATGACAACGTCGGCCGGATCCTCAAATACCTCGATGAAAGCGGACTCGCGGAAAACACCATCGTCATTTACACCTCGGATCAGGGCTTTTTTCTCGGCGAGCACGGTTGGTTCGACAAGCGCTGGATTTTCCAGGAAGCCGCGCGCACTCCGCTGTTAGTCCGCTGGCCGGGGACCGCCAAAGCCGGCAGTGTGAACAAGGACATCGTTTCCAACATCGACCTTGCGGGGACCCTCTTGGAAGCCGCCGGCCTACCCATCCCGGAACGGATCCAAGGCCGCAGCCTGGTTCCCGTGCTGCGGGGCGCGACGCCGGCCGACTGGCGCAAGGCCTTCTATTTCCACTACTACGAGTTTCCCGCAGATCACCGGGTGCGCCCGCACTACGGCGTCGTCACTGACCGCTACACGCTCGCTCATTTCTACGCGCCGGATGTGGATTACTGGGAGCTCTATGATCGTGAAAAGGACCCGCGCGAAATGCGCAGTGTTTTTGGTGATCCCGGCTACGCCGATGTGCAAGCCGGTCTCATGCGGGATGTCACCCGTCTGCGCACCGAGTTGAAAGAACCCGCCAAGGACGATACGAAGGCATATGGCCGAGCCACCCAGTTTTGACCCGCGAAAATGCAAAAAATAATATTTCTATCATTGGGCAGCCTTCTTTTTATGTCGTCATGGTCCGCTTCAGCGGGACCGGCGAAGAATGTGTTGTTCATCGCCGTCGATGACCTGAAGCCGATCCTCGGATGTTATGGCGACCCACTGATCAAGACTCCCAACATCGACAAGCTTGCGCGGAGCGGAACGGTGTTTTTAAACAACCAATGCCAGCAGGCGGTCTGCGGGCCTACCCGTGCCAGCCTAATGACGGGTTTGCGCCCGGACAAAACCCAAGTCTGGGATCTCAAGACCCGCATGCGGGATCGCAATCCAGACATCCTCAGCTTGCCGCAGTATTTGCGCCAGAATGGCTACACCACTGCGGGAGCCGGCAAGATTTTCGATCCCCGCTGCGTGGACAAGAAATTCGACGAACCTTCCTGGTCGATCCCCTTTATTCACTCCCCCAAGGTGATCGGGACTGCCAGTTTCAGCCCGCCGGTACTCGGCTCCTATCAGTCACCGAGGGCCCACGAGTTGCTGAAGGAAACCGAAGAAAAAGGGATCAAAGACTTTGGCGGACAGCAGAAATATTTTTTCGAGCATGGCGGCTGGCCGGCGGTCGAGTCGGCCGATGTCCCGGATGAGGCTTACAAGGATGGAGCGATCGCCGCGCAGGGGATCCGCTATCTGAATGAACTGAAGCAGGCGGGCAAGCCGTTCTTCCTGGCCGTGGGATTCACCAAGCCGCATCTGCCGTTCGTCGCACCGAAAAAGTACTGGGATCTCTACCAGCGTGGTGATTTCAAGGTGCATCCTTTCCAGAAAAAATCTGCGAATTCCGAGGAAATCGCCTATCACAAATCCGGTGAGATCCGCGCTTACAACGGCATTCCGGACTTCGACAGCTATTCCGATGATTCCTCCCAACACCTGCCGGAGGCCGTGCAGAAGGAGTTGATTCACGGCTATCATGCCAGTGTTTCCTATCTGGATTCGCAGATAGGCCGGGTGCTGGACGAGCTGGCCCGACTGGGCTTGAGCGACAGCACCGCCATTGTGCTGTGGGGCGATCACGGCTGGCATCTGGGCGACCACGGATTGTGGTGCAAGCACAGCAACTTCGAGCAGGCCACCCGCGCGCCTCTGATCTTTTCGGCCCCGGGAATGAAGGGCGGCCAGAAGGCCGCGGCTCCGGTCGAGTTTTTGGACATCTTTCCGACCCTCTGCGAACTCACCGGTCTGGCGATTCCCAAGCACCTTGATGGTGTGAGCCTGGTCCCGTTGCTGAAGGAGCCGAAGGGTTCCGTCAAGGAAGTGGCGATCAGCCAGTGGCCCACCGGTAAGGCAGGAAAGGGAATGGGCTATGCCCTGCGCGACGAGCGTTATCGATATGTGGAATGGATCACCGATGGTGACAGCACCAAGGCGTATGATTCGACCAAGGTGATCGGACGCGAGCTTTACGACTACCAGAAGGACCCGATGGAGACTGTCAATGCTGCGGAGCTTCCCGAGTCCGAGAAGGTGGTAGAACTGATGAACCGCCGCCTGCGCGCTTATTTTGCCAAGAAAAATTGAAGAACAGCCATGATGATGAACTCACGTTGTAACTTGCTGAAGCGCATCGCGGCCGTAGCTGGCGCAATGTTCCTGACCTCGTATTTTGGTGGGGCTCAGGAAGATTCCCATTTGGACAATCCTTTTGTAGGCGCAACGTTCTACCGCGATGTCGATTTCGTGTCCGCGGTGAATGGCGCCGCCTCTCTGCAAGGTGGCGCGCTGGGCGAGCGGATGAAGAAGGTGGCGGATCATCCGACCTTCGTCTGGCTGGACACCATCGCGGCGATTCACGGCACGAACGGCTATCCTCGCGGCCTTGCCAGCCACTTGGACCAGGCGCTCGCGCAGGGGGCGAATGCCATCGGCATCGTGATCTACAATCTTCCTAACCGCGATGGCTCTGCCTTGGCTTCCAACGGTGAACTGCTGGTTTCCAAAGATGGTATCAACCGCTACAAGAAGGAATACATCGACCCGATTTTCAAGATCATCAGTCTGCCGAAATATGGCAAACTGCGGATCGTGATGGTGATCGAACCGGATTCCCTTCCCAACCTGATCACGAATCTGGGTTTTCCCAAAGTGAAGGAAGCGCAAACGTCGGGGGCTTACGTCGAAGGTGTCCAATATGCCATCGGAACATTGCGGTCGATTCGTAACACCTACGCTTACGTCGATGTGGCTCACGCGGCCTGGCTGGGTTGGGCATCCAATTTGAAGCCTTTTGCCGCGCTGCTCAAGAAGATGGGTTCAGGAATTTTGGGCGGTAATAGCAAGGTGGACGGCTTTATTAGCAATACCTCCAACTACAATGTGTTCGTCGAGCCATACATGACGGGCGATCAGAAGATCGGCAAGCGGACGGTGCGCTCGCTGCGGGCCTGGTATGACGCAAACGATTCGATTGACGAGCAGAGTTTTGGCAACGCCTTGCGCAATCAGCTGATCAACGGAGACGATGCGTATCCTGCCCGCGTCGGGCTGCTGTTGGACACCTCGCGCAATGGCTGGGGCGGGCCGAACCGGCCGACTGGTCCGAGCACCTCCGCGGATCTGCGCGAGTTCGTGCGCGCTACCACCCTCGACAGGCGCATCCACAAGGGAAACTGGGGCAACCAAAGCGGGGCTGGCATCGGCGCCAGACCCGCTGCCAATCCAGCACCTAACTACCACGCCTTTGTGTGGGTGAAACCACCCGGTTTTTCCGATGGATCCAGCTCCTTGATACCCACCGGGCCGGACAATCCGACGGGCAAGGGGTTCGACCGGATGTGCGATCCGACTTATCATGGAAACTCCTTGAACGCGAGAAATCTCACCGGGGCCTTGCCCAATGCACCGGTCGCGGGTCGCTGGTTCCAGGCCCAGTTCGTGCAGTTGGTGGAGAATGCCTATCCCGGGTTTTAGGAGGATCATGACGACTGCATCATTTTGATCGCCCGCCGCATGGGCCACGGCAGCAATACCTATCCAGCCCATGAATCCACTTCGTGTTTCTTTCCCACTTATGATGCGGGGAACAGCGTGCTTACGTTCACTTTCAAGGTCGAGCAGGATTTGCGCGAGGCCTCGATTTTCGGATTACGCCAGGTTAGAACACCGGCAGTGCCGTAAATGCCAAGAGCATGATTGTGCGACTGGATATCGATGTGACTTCCGAAGAGAATAAGGGCTAAACCCGTCGTCAACCGTGATGAACCAGCTACTCTCACCGTGCCTGGCAAGCCGAGGCTGATGACCGGGGCGCTCCTTATCGACCTGATTCCGACCCGTGATTGCCCAGCGTTCACTATGAAAAAACAACTCACCTTTGCGCTCGCCCTGCTTGCGTTCTTTTGCACTCGTGTGGCGGCCCAGACCATCGACCTGTCGGCGGCTTGGAGCGTGGGGAACGATTTTGGTGGCAGCGCGCAATGCACGTTGACCCTCACCAATATCGGAACATCAACAATCACCACCACCCTTTACGAATTCGACTATGGTCGCACGATCACACCTGGCGCTCCCATGAAGCTGGTATCGCAGGTCGGGAATCACTGGACCATGACCAATCAGTCCTATTACTCCGGAGTCATGCTCCCTGGGGGGACGAAGAGTTTCCCAATCAAGGTCGTCCCGGGAAATGTCGGCATGGACGCCCCCACCAACATCTTCGTCAATGGCCTGCCGCTCGTCGGCTTCTATGTGCCGCCCGCGCTGTCCATGACGGATGCCGTGGTCACGGAGGGCGACGCGGGTACCGCATCGGTGGCGATTACGTTCACCCTCTCACGGGCGGTGGACAGTCCCGCTTCATTCAATTACGCGGCCACTGCGGGTAGTGCCATTTCGGGTGAGGATTTTCTGCCAGCGGCGGCCGTGGTCACCTTTCCGCCGGGCCAGACGCAACAGACGGTGACGGTCAATGTGATCGGCGACCGCAAGCCTGAGTACGACGAGACATTCACGCTGGCCTTGAGCAACCTCTCGAACTGCACGACGGCCCGCACCAGTGTCGGCGTCTCGATTTTCGATGATGACCGTCTGGCACCGACGTTTTATTCCGCTTGGCACAACGTCCACAACGTGCCGCTGGCGACGGGTGACTTGGCCGACGACGACAGCGACGGGTTTCCCACGATCAGCGAGTATGCCTTCGAGCTGAATCCGAATGCCCCCGACGCGGGCGAGACGCTGATGGAAATCAAGCATGCCAACGGGAATCTTCAACTGACTTATGCGGCGTGGCGGCCGGACGTCGCGTATCGGGTGCAGGCGTCGGAAAACCTCTCGAACTGGACAGCGAATGGCGTGAGCGAAGTAAGTGATGGCCAGATGAGGACCGCCAGTGTGGCCGCTCCCGCGGGAGTAAAAACGCGCTTCCTGAGACTTAGCACCGACTGGCTGCCGAACACCTCGCGGTTCATGGAACTCTACCAGGAAATCCATGACCCGGCGAACGGCTACTTCAGCCCCGAGGGCATTCCGTACCACTCTCCGGAAACGCTGCTGTGCGAGGCTCCTGATTATGGCCATGAGACGACGTCGGAGGCGTATTCCTACTATTTGTTGCTCGAAGCGATGTATGGTCGGGTGTCGGGGGATTGGTCGCGGTTCGCCGCTGCGTGGGCAAACATGGAGACCTACATGATCCCCACGCACGACGACCAGCCCACTAGCGGCTCGGTCAATGCCGCCAAGCCTGCGAGCTATGCCCCGGAGTGGGAGCTGCCGAGTCTCTATCCGGCACAGCTCAACACCAACGCGGCTGTGGGTGCGGACCCGCTTTTCAACGAACTCAAGACGGCTTATGGCACCTCGGATATCTATGGCATGCATTGGTTGCTGGACGTGGACAACTGGTATGGCTTCGGTCGGCGTGGTGATGGCACGTCACGGCCGTCCTACATCAATACCTTCCAGCGGGGCGCGCAGGAATCGGTCTGGGAAACAGTGCCGCAACCGTCGTGGGAGAATTTTAACTGGGGTGGCCCGAACGGTTATCTCGATCTCTTCACGGGAGATTCCAGCTACAAGGAGCAATGGCGCTACACCAACGCGCCCGATGCGGATGCGCGGGCGGTCCAGGCGGTTTACTGGGCCAAGAAATGGGCGGATGCCCAGGGTGGTTCGGCGACCGTCGATGCGCTCGTGGCCAAGGCGGCGCGCATGGGGGATACGCTGCGCTACTCGCTGTTCGACAAATATTTTCGAAACATCAACAACACCGCGGTGGCCGGCACGGGTCGGCAAGCGGCGCACTACCTGCTTTCATGGTATTACGCATGGGGCGGCTCGGTGAGCACCACCGGCGCATGGTCCTGGCGCATCGGCTCCAGCCACAGTCATTTCGGCTATCAGAATCCTGTCGCGGCGTGGGTGCTCGGCACTGATGCCGCGTTCATCCCGAAGTCGCCGACGGCCCAGCAGGACTGGGTCACGAGCACCCGGCGGCAGTTGGAATTCTACCGCTGGCTGCAATCGCACGAAGGGGCTATCGCCGGTGGAGCGACGAGCAGTTGGAATGGCCGCTACGAAACTCCGCCGGTGGGGACACCGAAGTTTTACAACCTGGCCTACACCCCGCACCCGGTCTATGCCGATCCGCCGAGCAACGAGTGGTTTGGTTTCCAGGCGTGGTCGATGCAGCGGGTGGCGGAACTGTATTATTTGAACAATGACGCGCTGGCCAAGCAAGTGCTCGACAAGTGGGTGGTGTGGGTGCTGGCGAACGTGTCGCTTGCTAACAATTCTTATTCCATTCCGGTGACGCTCGGTTGGTCCGGGCAGCCGGATAACTGGAACGCCACCACACCTGGCGCGAACGCCGGACTGCACGTCACGGTGACGGCGGTGAACCAGGACGTGGGAATCAGTTCTTCATTGGCGCGGACGCTCCTCTACTACGCCGCCGGCACCAAGCGTTGGGCCACGGAAAACACCGTTGCCCGCGAGACGGCGCGGACTTTGTTGGACCGGATCTGGACGAACTGTCGGGATGAGAAGGGCCTGTCCATTCCCGAGAAACGTGCGGACTACCGGCGCTTCTTCGAGCAGCAGGTTTACACGCCGCCGGGCTGGTCCGGGCAGATGCCTAATGGCGATACGGTCATGAATGGCGTGAGTTTCATCAATCTCCGCTCGAAGTACCGGCAGGATCCGGCGTTTCCCGCATTGCTGTCCGCCTATGAGAACTGGGTCGCCGGTGGCAGGGTGGGGGAATTCCAATCTCCGACTTACCGCTATCACCGTTTTTGGGCGCAGGTGGACGCCGCGCTCGCCAATGCCGAATACGACCTGCTTTTCCCCCGTGAATAAACTGCTTTCAGTGCCTGACCCATCTTTATCACCCCAAACGTTCCTCCAATGAATCCACTCCGTCACCACCCGCTTGTTGTTTGTTTCGCCTCTATCATTTCGCTGACCGGCGGCGTTCGCGCCACGCCATGGGAAGTCTGGCAGTCAGAAAAATTCTCCATGGCCGAGCTGGCGGATCTCACCAGCACTGGCCCGCATGCCGATCCTGATCAGGACGGAGTCCGCAACGTCATTGAATACGCCACCGCGATGAACCCGAAGTCAGGTGATGCCATCCCGCAGAATCTCACCAGGACGGAGTCCGCGATCGAGTTCGTCTACACAAAAAACAAATCCGCCAGCGACGTGATCTATCAGGTCGAGTGGAGCGACGCTCCCGACGGCGTCTGGAGTTCTGACAATGTCACGGCCAGCGTCATGGCCGATGCTGCGACGACCCAGCAGATCAAGGCGCTCGTTCCGGTGGGTGGCGCACGGCGGTTCGCGCGCCTTAGGATCACGGACACGCCAACGGCGCATCTGGACAATCCGTTCGTCGGCGCGACGTTCTATCGAAACGTCGATTACATGGCGTCGGTCAAAGCGGCGGCGGATCTCCAAGGTGGCGCGGTGGGTGAGCAGATGAAACAAGTGGCGAACTTCCCCACCTTCGTCTGGCTCGATACGATCGCAGCCGTCAATGGCACAGGCAGCTATTCGCGAAGTCTGGCCGGCCATTTGGATCAGGCTCTCGCCCAAGGGGCCAATGCGATTGGCATCGTCGTTTACAACCTGCCGAATCGGGATGGTTCCGCCCTCGCCTCCAACGGTGAACTATTAATCGCCCAGAACGGCCTGAACCGCTATAGAGCCGAATACATCGACGTCATTTACAACGTCATCAGCCGGCCGCAATACAACAGCTTGCGCATCGTCATGGTCATCGAGCCGGATTCGCTGCCCAACCTCATCACGAACTTGAATTTCCCCAAGGTCGCCGAGGCCAACTCGACCGGCGCGTATGTCCAAGGCGTGCAATACGCCATCGGCACGCTGCGCTCACTCAGCAACACCTACGCCTACATCGATGTGGCGCACGCCGGATGGCTGGGCTGGTCTAACAATCTCACGCCCTTCGCAAACCTGCTCAAACAAGTCGGTGCGGGCATCCCCGGTGGCAATGGCAAGGTGGACGGCTTCATCAGCAACACCGCCAACTACAATGTCTTCGTCGAGCCATACATGACGGCCAATCAGTCGATCAGTGGCCAGCTCGTCCGCTCGATGCCGATTTGGTATGATTGGAACGATCACATCGAAGAACGGAGTTTTGCACTGGCGCTGCGCACCGCTTTAACGACTGGCACCAACGCGTATCCGACCAACGTCGGCTTGTTGCTCGATACTTCCCGCAACGGCTGGGGTGGCACTGCCCGTCCGACCGGCCCGAGCACATCGACGGTGCGCAATACCTTCGTGCGGGCGACCACGCTTGACCGCCGCATCCACAAGGGAAACTGGGGGAATCAAAGCGGTGCCGGCATTGGCGCGAGGCCGGTGGCCAATCCCTCCGCTAACTATGATGCCTTCGTCTGGGTGAAGCCGCCGGGTGAATCGGATGGCTCGAGTTCGTTGATCCCAGTCGGACCGGAAAATCCCGATGGCAAGGGCTTCGACCGCATGTGCGATCCGACCTATGGAGGGAATTCGCTCAACGGGAATCAACCCAGCGGGGCATTGCCGAACGCTCCGGTCTCCGGGCGCTGGTTCCAGTCGCAGTTCTTGCAGTTGGTGCAGAACGCCTATCCGCCTTTCCTGCCATAAGGCAGGCAAACGATCCCATGAAAGCTCTCCATCCTATCCTCGGAGTAATGGTCTTCGCTTCCATACTCCACGCCGCCGAGCCAGCTAAGCCTAACATCGTCGTTTTCATCTCCGACGACCACGGGCAGCTTGATTCGCAGGCTTACGGGTCCATGGAAGTCCGCACACCGAACATGGCGAAGCTGGCGGATGAGGGTTTGAAATTCACGCATGCTTTCGTCGCCTCGCCAGCTTGTGGCCCCAGCCGGACCGCGTTGCTGACCGGTCTGTGGCCCGCCCGCAACGGTGCCGAGCGCAACCACGACCCCAAACGTCCCGAAGTGCCTTCTCTGCCAACCGTGCTCCGCGCGCTCGGCTATGAAGTCGCCGTGATTGGCAAGGTCGCGCACAATGACTGGGCGAAGTTCTACGACTTCGATTCCACTTCCGGGTCTAACGGGGGAATTTCCGAGACCGCTTTAGTCGCCAGATTCCTCGCCAATCGCGACCCCGCCAAGCCGCTTTGCCTTTTCATCGGCACCCGCCATCCCCACACGCCATGGAGCAAGGCCCCGACTTACGATCCGAAGCAGGTGAAGATTCCACCCACCCATGTCGATACCGCAGTCACCCGCGAGATGCGCGCGGCCTATCTCACGGACGTCACCAACTCCGACACGCTCCTCGGCGAAGTCCGCACGATGGTGCGCGAAAAAGTCCCCGGCGGCACGCTTTTCATCTACACGGCGGATCACGGCAGTGCCTGGCCTTTCGGAAAATGGAATCTCTACGACGCCGGCATCCGCATCCCGCTCATCGTCGTATGGCCTAACCACATAAAGCCCGCCACCACCAGCGATGCGCTGGTCTGCTGGCCCGACTTGCTTCCGACGTTTATCGATCTCGCCGGTGGCCAGGTTCCAGCCGGCATCGATGGTAAATCTTTCGCGCCCGTTTTGCGCGGCACCGCCACCGGCCACCGTGACCGGATTTTCGCCACCCACAGCGGCGATGGTGATTTTAACGTCTATCCGATCCGCGCCGTCCGCACGCGAGACTGGAAATTCATCCTCAACCTCCACCCCGAGTTCCAGCACCACACCCACATCTCGCGTTCCCCCGGTCCGCACGGTCAGAATTATTGGCGGTCCTGGCTCGTCGCCGCGGTGGATGATCCCGGTGCCGCTGCGACCGTGCAGCGCTACACCACGCGCCCCGCCGAGGAGCTTTACGATCTCCGCATCGATCCTTTCGAACTCCACAATATCGCCACCGATCCTGCCCAAGCCGAACGCATCACCGCCATGCGCGCGGACCTCTCCGCCTGGATGAAGGAACAGGGCGATCAGGAAACCGTTTTCGGAAATCCGCTGCTGCTAGGCGCTCCGGTGACTTTGATTGAAGCGGCCAACAAGGCGAAAAAGTTAAAAAGCAAGGGGGTAAACTCACCATGAAATCCATGGGTCCTTCAATACATCGCTGGTTGCTATTCGCCGCCGCGCTGATTGTTCCGCACCTCCATGCGGCACCGCTGAATTTGCTCACCAATCCTGGTTTTGAATCCGGCCTTGCGGGTTGGAGCGCGCACACGGGCGGCACGGCGCAAGTGGTGACGACTTTGCCGCACACCGGAGCCCAAGCGGCTCGCTCGACGAATCGCACGAGCACCGGTCATGGCCTCCGGCAGGCGGTGCTGGGCGTGGCGGTGCCGGGAACCAGTTACGTCGCCAGCGCCTGGGTGCGGACGAGCAGCACGACGCCGGTGACGGTGTCGATGGGAGTGCAGCAGACCGATGGCTTCGGCACGCGGAACAACGTGGTGTTGTCCGCGCAGGTGGCCGATGGATGGACACGGATCAGCGGCGTGTTTGAATTCGACGTGAATGGAACGATCACCACTCTGAACCTGTTCATCAATGGCGCACCCGCTGCGGTGGATGTCTTCGTCGATGACGCGTCGTTCAGTGCGGTGGACACATCGGCGATTGAGAACCTTCTAACAAACTCGGGTTTTGAGGGCGGGACGGCAGGCTGGTTGCCGCGTGGACCGACGACGCTGGCGGCGGCACTCCCGCATTCGGGGAGCGGCAGCGTCTCGGTGACGGGCCGCACGGCGGCCTTCAATGGGATGGAGCAGTCGGTCTTCGGGAAAACGGAAGACGGACGCTTGTATTACGGCGCGGGCTGGGTGACGACGGATTCTCCGACGGCTGAGCCGGTGAAGCTGACTTTGCAGGTGATCGATAGCAGCGGCACGCGCTTTTTCGCGATTGCTGCGGGCACGGCCACCAGCTCGACGTGGACCTGGCTGTCGGGCACGGTGACGATGCCTGTGACGAGCGGACTGACGAATGTGAAGTTTTTGGTTGAAGGTCCGCAGGGTGGCGTCTCGATGCGTGTTGATGATTGTTACTTCGCACCGATCACGGGGCTGCGGCGCGCGGTGGCGGCCTACCCCGGGCTGCGACTCGGGATGGTGAGCGGGCTGGCGACTTGGGCGGAGGATCCGCGTTTCCGCTCGACGGTGAGCGGGCACTTCCATCTCTCGTCGCCCGAGAATGCGACGAAGTTTTCCCCCACCGAGCCGGAGGATGGCATCTGGCGCTTTGCCGAGGCTAACTCAATCGTCGAACTCGGTCTCGCCCGCGGCGGTTCCTCGCGCGGCCACACGTTCGTCTGGCATAACGGTGTGCCGACGTGGGTGACTGACGGTGCTTTCACGCCCGCACAGCTTCAGACGATCCTCTGGGATCAGATCGACACGAAGGGCGCGGCATTTCGTCATCGACTGCCGTGGTGGGATGTGGCGAATGAAGTGATCGTGGATGGAGCCTCCGGCGCTTTGCGCAGCACGCTGTGGTATAACTCTCCAGGCATCGGTTACGCGGGCGGCGGCTATCAATACCTGCGAGAGTCCTTCGCCCGTGCCCGCGCGGTGGATCCGGATACCGCGTTGTTTTACAACGACTATAACATCGAGTCCGTCAATCCGAAGAGCGACGCCGTTTACACCATGCTCTCCAATTTCGTGGGTGGCGGTGTGCCGGCGCAGGGCATCGGTTTCCAATCCCACTTTGCGAGCGCTCCACCGACGCTTTCTTCGGTCCGTACGAATTTCCAGCGCTTCCAGGATCTCGGCCTTGATATCCACATCACGGAGATGGACGTCCGCCTGCCCGTGGATGCGAACGGTTTTGCCACCCCCGCCAATCTGGCAATGCAGGGCGACAGTTACTTCGACTATCTGGGCGCGGCGCTTGGCTACTCGCGGCTGAAAATTTTCCAAGTATGGGGTCTTTACGACGGTGCTTCTTACGTGCCCATCGCCCGCCCCGGCTTCGGCCAGGCCATGCCCTTCGACTTCGATTTGGATCGCAAGCCCGCGTACTGGGGAATCTGGAATGCGCTCGCCGGGCAGTGTGAAAAGCTCACCGTCTCCTCGCTGTCCAGCGGCGACACACAGAGCGTGCTGACGAACACGCTGTTCAGCGCGAACTCCGCGCGGCAGCTCGAAGCCGATGCCGTGAATGATTTAATCACACTGCGGGCGCAGGTGCCCTTCCGCGGGCAATGGAATGTGAAACTCGGCGTGCTGCGCCAGCCGACGGGCGGGATCATGCGACTGTCTATCTCCCCGCCCGGCAGCACCACGTTCACGAATGTGGGTGCGGTGCAGGACACCTACTCCGCCACCGTCGCAGCTGGCGTGCTGGATCTTGGGACGGTGGATTTCTCCGCTCCGGGCGAGTGGCGGTTTCGCTTCACCGTAACAGGGAAGAACGCTGCGGCCTCGGACTTCAATCTCGCGCTCGACTACATCCGCCTCAGCCCGGTCGCCTGCGAGCCGAGCTTCACCATGCCCGTCGCCGCCCAGAGCATCGCCGCCAATACCCCGCTGGCCCCGAAACTTTTCATGGCTGAGGATGACACAGCCGAAGGCTCGCTCGTCGTCACGGCCACCTCGTCGAACGCCGCGCTCGTGCCTAACGGAAACCTCGTCATCGACGGCACCTCACCTTACTTCACCGTCGCCGCCACGCCGCTGGCGGATCGCCTCGGCAACGCCACCATCACCCTCAGTGCCAGCGACGGCACCACGACCACCACCAGCACTTTCAGCCTTGCGGTCACTGGCAGTCCCATCGAAACGTGGAGGATGGAGAATTTCGGCACCACTGCCAACTCGGGCACCAGCGCTAACACTGCGGATGACGACCGCGATAGTGCTAACAATCTTCTGGAATACGCCACCGCGATGAATCCGAATGCAAGTGACGTCGTGCCACAAAGCCTCACGCGCGGTGCGGCCTCGCTCGACTTCATCTATAGGCGGAACAAAGCCGCCGCCGACCTGGCTTACGTCACGGAATGGAGCGACACCCTCCTCGATGACTGGAGCGTCACCGGCGTGAGCGCACCTGTCGAGTTGAGCGACGACGGTGTGGTTCAACAAATCAAAGTCACCGTGCCGGCTACCGGAGCGAAGCGCTTCGTGCGCCTGAAAGTAGCCCTTCCGTGATGGCGAATCCCTTTTAATCTCAATTTGTCAAAACTTCCAATCGATGAAATTCTACCTGATCCTTCTGCTGGTGTTGCTCGCCGCATCGCTGAAATCCCTCGCCCAGACGCCTGTGGGAGCGTATTTTTCATTCCAGGCCAGTCCCACGGCGAGTCCAGGCACTTATAGCGCCACGGTCAGCGCCTCGACATTTCCCGGCACGCCCGCCTTTTCTGCGACGGGCAGCGGGCTGGGCACTTTCGACAGCATAGTAGGAACTTCGAATTTCACCGCGTTCGATGGCTCCGTGTGGGTGTCGGGCAAAACCGTGAGCTGGAACGGGGCGGTTGGCTCCACCAACAATCGCTGGCAGGTGACACTCAACACCACCGATGTGAAACAATTGACCGCACGGTTCAACTACCGGCTCAACAACGTCAAGAGCTCAGGCGCTCTGGTGACCAGCCTCGCGGCGTTTGAATATCAGATCGGCTCCGGTGCCTTCCAGCCGGTCCCCGGAGCGTCGCTCGCCCTCATGAACAACGGCAGCTCCAGCAATGTCTGGACGGCGAGCCTCTCCGGGCTGGCCGACGTTGAAAACAAGAGCGTCGTGACCCTGCGCTGGACCTTGCCCGATCTGGACGTGGTCGCAAGCACCGCCGTGCGGGTGGACAATCTGCAAATCACCGGCATCACTCCCACGCACTATCTGCCAGTCGGTGACTACAACGTGCTCTTCATCGCACTGGACGACCTCAAGGCGAATTTCGGCCAGTTCAACACGCCGATGCTTGCCTCCCAAATGCCGGTCCCGGTGACGCCGAATCTGGATTCGCTTGCGGCCACCGGCATGTCTTTCACCCGCGCATACTGCCAGCAGGCCGTCTGTTGGGCTTCGCGGACGTCCCTGCTCACCGGGGTGCGGCCGGATACGACCAAGATTTGGGACGCCGGTCCGCAGTTCCGCACCACCATGCCCGGCGTCATCACCCTCCCGCAGCATTTTTCAAATCAGGGCTACAGCTCGGCCCGGCATGGGAAAATCTTCGATCCCCGCAGCACGCCCACCGGCCAGGACGCGGCCCTTTCCTGGCCGGACGGATCCAGCGACTATGGGGCGCTCACCGGTGATTCACATAACTACTACGAAAGCGGCCATTGGGAGGCGGAGCAGGCCGCTCCCTCAGGCAGCCGCGGAAGCCTCTTTGCCACGGATGCCGGGGTGACCAACTTCTGGGCGACGCCTGACCGACCGGTGGCCAACAACGACTATGTGGACGGCCGCATGGTTTCTGCGGCCATCACAAATCTAAACACCTTCGCGTCTAACTACCTCGGCACCGGGAAACGCTTCTTCATGGGCGTGGGCTTCAAGTTGCCGCACCTGCCATTCACCAGTCCCAAGACTTACTGGGATCTTTACGATCCCGCCCAGATCGATCTCACCGGCTATACCGGACTAAAAAACATTCCGACCGGCTCGCTGCCGTTCACCGCCTCCGCCTTCGAGGTCAACGGATATGGGGATATCCCCGGCACCGGTTCCGTGACCTCCGTGGACGACGCCCGCCGGCTCATTCACGGCTATCTCGCGGCCACCAGTTTCGTGGATGCCCAATTGGGTCGGTTGTTGACCGCGCTTCAGGCAGCGGGTGTCGCTGACAACACCATCGTCGTCCTCTGGGGTGACCACGGCTGGCAATTGGGCGACCACAACGGATTTTGGGCGAAGCACAGTTGTTACGAACAGGCCGTCCGCGCGCCGCTGATCATCCGTGCACCCGGCATGGTCGCGCTCGGCACCACCGGCAAGAAATGCGAATCGCCGGCCGAGTTTGTGGACATCTACCCCACGCTCGTAGACCTCGCCAATTTGCCCCTACCCGCCCAGCCCGCCGGTCTCGAAATGCAGGGCGCCAGCCTGCGCCCCCTGCTGGAGGATCCCGCCCAACCCTGGAAAAAAGGCGCCTTCAGCCAGCACTCGCGCAACATCAACGGAACCGGCATCGGAAGGCCCGGCAGCGGCATGGGATACTCCATCCGCACCCATCGCTACCGCTACACCGAGTGGTGGCGCACGCAGACCACCGTCGACGCAAACGGTGACAGCCTTGACCGCGACGTGAAACTCTTCACCACCCCCGAGTTCCGCGAACTCTATGACGAAGAGAAGGATCCCGGAGAAACCGTGAACCTCGCGGCCGATCCCGCTTACGCCAGCCTGGTCGCCGAACTCTCCGCCGCCCTCGCCGGAGGAAACGGCTGGAACACCGCCGCCGTCGCCCCGCCTGCTAGTTTTCCGACCGCCTTCGCCAATTGGCAGTCCAGCCATGTCGAGCCCGGCTATCCGCTCGCGAACTTCACCGACGCACTTGATCCTGATGGCGACGGCATTTCAAACCTGATGGAATACGTCATGGGCAGCCATCCTCTCTACCCCGATCAAGACCTCATGACCTCAGGCGTCACGAGCGTGAGTGGCGCGCCCTATCTGGCCCTTCAATATCCGCTGATAGGCGTAAGGACCGATGCCACCACGGTTCCTAAAACCTCCACCAACCTAGCCGCGTGGTCCACCAACGGCGTCATCAATGACAACCTCGGCACCACCGGAAACCGCACCCTTTGGCGCTCGCGAATCCCGGTGGAAAGCACTACCAAACCCAAGGCTTTCCTTCGATTGGAGACCACCCGTTGAGACTTGTGGCAAATCCTGGATTCAGAAGAGTGTCATGCTCTGCACTTGATCCAGTCCTAGAACCTCAGAATTGCATGATTTTAAAACAAACCGAACACCGAACTCAATCATGATACCCAGCTACTTCAATACCATCGTCCCGGCCGCCCTCGCGTTGGTTCTCTCCAGCAGTACCGCGATGGCCGTGAGCGCCTCGTTCGCCGTGACCGACAGTTGGTCCACCGGCTTCAATGGCGGGATCACCATCACCAATGACACTGCGGTGGCGGTGACTGGCGGATGGACGCTGGAATTCGATTTTACCGGCACCATCACCAATGTCTGGAACAGCACGCTCAGCAGCCACGTGGGAACGCATTATGTCGTGCAGAACGTGAGCTACAACACGACCATCCCGGCAGGTGGCACCGTGTTCGTCGGACTCACCGCCAATCCCGCCAACCCCGCGCAGCCGCCGAGCAACTATATCTTCAAAGGGGTGCCACTCGCTGGGGCGCCTCCGCCTGCGATCTCGATCAACGACGTGTCGGTCAATCTAGCCGCCTTGCCCCCGGGTTCGGTCTATCTCTCCACCAGCGGCAATCAAATCGTGGACGCCGCCGGCAATCCCGTCCGCGTCACCGGCATCAACTGGTTCGGATTCGAAACGGGCAACCGGGTCCTGCACGGACTGTGGACACGAGGCTACAAGTCGGCTCTCGATCAGATCAAGGGACTCGGATTCAACACGCTCCGCATCCCGTATTCCAACGCGATGTTGCGGGCGGGAGCGGCTACGACCAGCATCAACTTCTCGCAGAATCCCGATCTACAGGGACTCACGCCATTGCAATGCCTCGACAAGGTCATCGACTACTGCGGGCAGATCGGCCTGCGGGTGTTTCTCGACCGGCATTCGTCAAATGCGGACGGTTACTTGAACGAGGACTTGTGGTACATCAGCGGCGACGCCTACTACACCGAGCAACGCTGGATCGACGATTGGGTGATGCTCGCTACCCGCTATGCCGGCAATCCAACCGTCATCGGCGCGGACCTTTTCAACGAACCCAAGCGCACCGCGACCTGGGGGAATAGCGCCCCGCTAACGAACTGGAACAAAGCCGCCGAACGCTGCGGCAATGCCATCCTAGCAGCGAATCCGAACTGGCTGATCATCGTCGAGGGAGTGGAGAAATTCAACAATCAGTCCTATTGGTGGGGCGGCAACCTGAAAGGCGTGGCCACATTTCCAGTCACGCTCAATGTCGCTAACAAGCTCGTGTATTCCATCCACGACTACCCCGCGAGCGTCTCGGCGCAAACTTGGTTCAGCGCGGGGAATTACCCGCAGAATCTTGGCGGCGTGTGGGATGGCTACTGGGGATATGTTTTCAAAAACAACACCGCGCCCGTGTTGGTGGGGGAGTTTGGCAGCAAACTTGCAACCGTTAGCGACCAGCAGTGGATGGACAAGCTCACCGACTACATGGACGGTGACTTCGACCTCAACGGCAGCAACGACCTCCCGGCGGGAAAGAAGGGCATCAGTTGGACGATGTGGTGTTTCAATCCGAACAGCTCGGACACCGGAGGCATCGTGGGTGACGACTGGACGACCGTGAATCAGATCAAGCTCGGCTACATCCAGGCCAGCATGGCTCCATTGCTGGGCGGCGGCATGGGCGGGCAGACGGCGACTTTCACCGTCACGCTTTCATCCCCGCCCGCCGGAGCAGTTAGTGTCGCGTGGGCCACGGCGAATGGCACCGCGGTGGCGGGCACGGATTTCACCGCCGCCAGCGGCACGCTGAACTTTGCAGCGAGCGAGACTAGCAAGACCATCGTCGTTCCGCTCCTGCCGAATGCCGTGCCTGCTGGCAACAAGAGCTTCACCGTGGTATTGAGCGGTGCCGTCGCTGCAACTCTTGGCGATGGTACCGGCGTCGGCACACTGGTTGGAGCGCCGCCATGGCAGTCATGGCGTAATTCGAAATTCACGACAGCGGAACTCGCCGACTCATCCATCACCGGGCCGGCCGCGGATCCGGACCACGACGGCATTTCGAACCTTCTCGAATATGCCCTTGCCCTCGAACCCAAAACCACCTCGCAAACGGGCCTTCCCGCAAGCGGAACGCTAA
The DNA here is from genome assembly GCA_031425955.1 of Akkermansiaceae bacterium. Classification (GTDB taxonomy): domain Bacteria; phylum Verrucomicrobiota; class Verrucomicrobiia; order Verrucomicrobiales; family Akkermansiaceae; genus Luteolibacter. The sequence goes on from JANPKJ010000143.1 coordinate 59,096, forward strand.
CAATCAGCGGCAAGACCCACGCCACTCTCAGTTTTACCCGTCCCCATGCCCTCACTGACATCACCTATCTCGTGGAAGTCTCCACCGACCTGCAAACCTGGAATTCCGGCCCCGGTTACGCGATCCGCACCGATGACGCCAGCACGGATCTGGCCACATTTCGCGAGGTGGCCGCCATTGAAGACACTCCGATTCATTTCCTCCGCCTGCACGTCACCCAGCCCTGACAATTTTACATGAATACTTTACCTCATCCCTGTCGTTCACTTGCCAATCACCATTTCATGAAACTTCCAACACTCCTATTTCCGCTTTTTCTTGGCGCTCTCCACGCCGCCGAACCCGCCAAGCCCAACGTCGTAGTCATGATCGTCGATGATCTGGGCAGCGGCGATGTGAGTTGTTTATTCCGGGATGTCGTGAAGACTCCGAACATCGACCGCTTGGCGAAAAACGGCGTGAAGTTCACATCCGGTTACGTCACCGCGCCGCTGTGCGGGCCATCGCGCGCCGGCTTCCTGGCTGGTCGCTACAACCAACGCTTTGGTTTCAATGACAATGGCGGAGGCATACCCACTGACCTTCCCCTGTTGCCGGGTGTCCTGAAGGACAACGGCTACCACACCGGATTGCTCGGGAAATGGCACAGCAGCGGGCCGATGCCTCACCTGCGCGGTTGTTTCGACGAGACGCTTTGTTCGCCGAAATCCAGTCCATTCATCGATTACTACCAACCGAGGCTGGCCCGCAACGGTGTGGTCGAGACCTCGAAAGAGTATAGCACCGATCTGTTCGCCCGCGAGGCCGAGGAATTCATCGAGCGGAACAAAGCGAAGCCATTCGCGCTGACCGTTGCTTTCAATGCCCCGCATATTCTTACCGTGGTCAAAGAGGCGAAGTTGATTCTCGAGGATTACAATTCCGCCACTGCGGCGGGTAAGATCATTGATATACCCAAAACTCCCATGGCCCGTCCCGGTGATGCGGCAAAGTATGAGGCACAGTTCCCTGGCGACAAGGCACGCGCCGACACCGTAGCCACGATCGTCGCTCTGGATCAGGCGGTCGGCCGCATCCTCGACAAGCTCCAACAGGCGGGAGTGGAGAAAAACACAATGGTGTTCTTCTTCGCGGACAACGGCGGCCATCCGGAGAACCGCGGAGAGAATCTGCCACTGCGCGACTACAAGTGGACGCTTTACGAAGGTGGCATCCGCGTGCCGTTCTTCGCCAGCTTTCCCGGTGTGTTTCCGGCGGGACTTGAATACACCAAACCGGTGAGCACGATGGACATTTTCCCCACCGTCGCCGCGCTGGCCGGAGTCAAGCCGCCCGCCGGCCTGGACGGGGTGAACCTCACGCCGTTCTTGAAGGAAGGGAACACCGCATCGCCGCACGATGCGCTGTTTTTCGCCATCAATCGCTTGGGAGCCGTCCGTCAGGACCCGTGGAAACTCGTGATGGAACCCGGAAGCGCACCGCAGTTGTTCGACCTCTCGAAAGACGTGGAGGAAAAGCACGACCTTGCCGCCACCGAGACGGAGCGAGTGAAGGAGCTGACCGAAAAGTGGAAGGCATGGAAGGCGCAGATGCCCGCAGCCAAGCCCAATGGCAAAGCCAAAGATGCCAAACGCACGATGGAACCCGAAGGCGCGGCGGGAACCCCATGATCCGCATCCCGAACTCTCAAGAAACTCACCTCATGAGAATTCACTTCAAAAACAAACTCACCTTGATCGTCGCCGGCGCGTTGTTCGCCAGTCCAAACGCTGCCACCTGCGCAGAACTAACCGCCGACATCACCATCCACGGCGACAAACCCGGCGCCGCCATCAGCCCCACGCTCTATGGTATTTTCTACGAGGACATCAACTACGCCGCCGATGGCGGTCTGTATGCGGAGTTGGTGCAGAACCGTTCCTTTGAATACCGTCTGCTGGAACCCGGAAAGTTTTCCATGCGGAATCCGAAAACTCCCATGCCGCCACTGTTCGCCTGGCTGCCGGTGGAACGGAGTGGTATGACCTGCCAATTGGCCGTTGCCGCCGAGCGTCCGCTCAATTCACGCAACCCGAACTACGTCACGCTCACCCTGGCTGGTGACGGAGAAGCCGGCATCGCCAACACCGGTTATGATGGTGGCATCGCGGTTCAGGCCGGGGCGGTTTATGACTTTTCGTTGTATGCCCGCCGGTCTGCCGGTGAAGCCGCGCCACTAACTGTTTTCCTCGAAACGCCGGAAGGAACGGTCCTGGCGAAAACCACACTCGCCGCACCCGCCGGCGAGTGGGCCAAGCAGGAAGCTGTCCTAACTGTCACGCGAGCTGAGCCGAAAGCCCGCCTGGTGGTCACCACCACCAAAGCCGGCGCTGTTGATGTGGACATGGTTTCGCTGTTTCCACGGGACACCTTCAACGGGCGCAAGAACGGCCTGCGCAAGGATCTCGCAGAGGCCATCGCCGCTATCCGGCCCAAGACCCTGCGTTTCCCCGGCGGCTGCATCGTGCATGGCAATGGGCTGGCGAACGCCTACCGCTGGAAGGATACCATCGGCGACGTCGCCGAGCGTAGACCTAACTGGAACCGCTGGGGCTATCACCAGTCTTATGGTCTCGGGTACTTCGAATACATGTTGTTCGCCGAGGACATCGGTGCCACGCCGCTGCCCATCCTGCCCGCCGGGGTGAGCTGCGGTTTCAGCAAGCCTTTCGAATTTTCCAAGGATAGCGAACTCTCCGACTGGATTCAGGATTGCGTCGATCTGGTGGAGTTCGCCAACGGTTCGGTGGACAGCACTTGGGGAAAAGTCCGCGCTGAAATGGGCCATCCAGCATCGTTCGACCTCAAGTTTATCGGAATCGGCAACGAGGAGCATGACACTCCGGAGTTCCGCGCCATGTTTCCGAAGTTTGTCGCGGCCATGCGTGAAAAATGTCCTGAAATCCACATCGTCGGCACCTCGGGCCTCGGGCCGAAAATCCCGCTCTTCGATCTGATGTCCGCCACCGGTGTCGAAATCTCCGACGAGCACTACTACATGCCGCCGGAGTGGTTCGTCGCCAACCGCAACCGCTTCGACACGGTTGAGCGCAAGGCCCCCAAGGTCTATGTCGGCGAGTATGCCTCGCAAGGAAACACCTTGTTCAACGCCGTGGCCGAGGCGGTTTACCTGACCGGCATTGAGCGTAACAGCGATCAAGTGGTGATGACCGCTTACGCACCGCTACTGGCACGCTATGGTTTCACCCAATGGCAGAAGGCCAACCTCATCATGTTCGACGCCGATCACGTTGTGAAAACCCCGAACTACCATGTGCAGCAACTCTTCAGCAGCAATCTCGGCGACCACTACCTGACCAATGAAGTGGTCTTCTCCGCCGGAGCTGACGAAAACGGCAAGCCGCCTGTGTTGGCCGTTTCGCCGACCCTGGCAGACGGCGGCATGCTGTTCGTGAAACTCGCCAATCCCATGGCGACACCGGTGACGACGCGCTTATCGTTGCAGGGCCTCAAGGGCATCCAGCCCCAAGCCCAACTCACCACCCTGTCGGGCGACAAGGCTGCGGCCAATGACCCGAAATCCCCGAACAACATCGCTCCGGTCATCTCAACCTTGCCGGTGGGCAATCAGTTCAACCTGACCGTGCCGCCCATGTCCGTCCAGATCCTGCGCATCGGAGCAACGCCACCTTGATCGAATAATGAGCTGTCTTGATTGTGGATCTATCAATGACTTCGGGTCGTGTCAGCCGCGCCACAGATTAAGCAAACGAGGCTCGCGTCCGACGCAGCTCTTACCAAGGGACCTACGTCCGGCAGAACGTCGCCGGATTCCAGCGGTAACGCTGGCCGAACCGCAAGGTCGCGAATCTGAACCCCTAGCAGAGCGGGGGTCGGGGGCGTGACTGCGCAGCGTCATCCGGCCTCCGGCGGGGACGCGAAGGCAACCGGTAGGAACCAGCTCGTCCGGTGACCGTGCCGGGTGGCGTTTCAACAACGGGAGAGTCCGAAGACTCCCGTTTTGAAACATGGCCCTTCGGCCAGGATTCGTGGTGGAGGCGTAGCCGGAATCCCGAATCCGAGAGAACAGGTGACCGAGCGAGTCCAAGACGCGCAGCCGATTGGCGAGTCGAAGGCGCAGGGCGCAAGCCCGCCTATCCTGCGCTTAAATAGAGGACCAGATCCACTCTCGATATTGGCATTTGTTCAAATAGTTCTTCGTTCCTCGGAGCCTCCTTTTGGCCGGAGAAGGCGCTGAGTCTGGGGCGAAAAGGGGCGGAACAAACTCCAGACCGTTGACTGCCTTTCTGTGTTCGGCTTCTGCGGTCTCGCAGTTGTAACAGTCCCAGAACTCCAAAATATCGCCATTTTTATTTTCCAGCCATGGCAGGATGAAATACCAAAAATTGAACACACGAGAAAGTCTGGGAATTTTCGGGTCTCGGCCATCCATTTATCTGCCGAGTCGACTTGGTTGATCTCCATGGAGGGGCCGTAAAAACCCCTCGTCATCCGCGGGTCATCATCCGACAAAAATTTCCCGACTTTAACGGGATCGGAAGTGGGTTTAGGGGGCTGCCGGATGTGCGCGAAAATGCCTTCTTTTTTCGATCCCTTTGGCTTTTTCATGGTGGGTGAGGAAGATCAAGCCACCGCTTCTTGAAGCACTTCGGGATGTTTCAACGCGATGGAGATCAGCATACGGGCCGCACCGGAAGGTTCGCGTTTTCTCTGCTCCCAACTGCGGAGAGTCCTGAGTCCGATTCCGAGGAGATCGGCGAAGCCTTCCTGGGTGAGGTCGAGGGAATGGCGGACCTTGGCAACCTCGCTCTTGGCTGCCTGAGCTTGGCTGAGATTTTCCGATTCGTTCTTGGCGTAGAGGTCGAGACGGAGGATGCGATGATCGTCGGTGATTCAGTAGCAAATCACATGCGCACCGCCCCGTTTTCCCCGGCCCTTGGCGGCCCAGCGGGGGTTGCGGCAGCCACCGGAACCGGGAATAATGTCGCCGGCGTCGGGTTGCTCCGTCCAATACATCCGGATTGCGAAGATCCGATCGTCACTGATCAGGCGGAGTGCTTTTTCGTTGAAATCGGGATCTTTCTCAAAGGTCACATCGAAATTCTACGGATGATTTCACAGCGGGAAAGGTCATACTAATTATTATTTCGAGGAAGGGGAGTGAATGGCTTCAAACCACCTTCAAATGGCGGACAGCTTTGGTTTTCGATTTGGCGGCAAGCATGGCGTGGCGGCGGTTGAGATCGGGCGCTCTCGGAATTTTGGGGAAATCGATCGCTCCAGCCCTGATCAAGTCCGTTGTCCTCCCCCACATGCCAGCTTCTTTTTCGCAAAGGCCACCGCTGGCGACCTCAAAGGCACCGATGATAACGGACGTGAAATCATGAACGCGGGAACCTGCATGCCGATTGGGGAAGATGGTTTCACCCGGTTGGGGGATGGCTAAAGCTGCTATCGGTGCTAAAAAGAATGCAGGACTATCAAACCCGCTCCCAACCATGATCAAGAAAGCATACCTGTCATTTGTCGTCTGCCTTGCTGCCATGCAGGCCGGATTTTCCGAGCCCCTGTTTACTCAGAAAGGCAGCGATCCAACATTCGAGGAGGTGCTGAAATCCGGAAAACTGCCGAAAGGGGAAAACTCGACGCTCGGCGTGCAAGGATCCTCCATCGAAGTGAACCGCCAACTCGTGGGAGTCACTCCGGAGGCGAGGCGGGCGTTTACCAAAGAAATCAAAATTCACACGCTGGGGAACAGCGTGATTCCGCGCAAGGACTTCGGGAAATGGTCACGCTGGTATCAGGAGGATGGAAGCACCCAGGTGTTCAGGCTGTTCAAGGACGAGGAGAACGTGCGCAACTCGCGCGCCATGGCTGCGCGCGTCGAGGCCTTCAGCGATGTGAAGTGGAAGCGTGGCGACTGGCACGAATGGAGCGGCACCTACACCCTCGTGAAGCCGCATGGCGCCGCGATTTTCCAGGCGAAGAATCCAATCAATGACTGGTCGGTCCAAATCAACGCGAACTCCGCCGGTGATGTCTCCCTCAATCATCGCCGGGGTGAGGACAAGGTGATCGCCAAGGGAATGGTGGGAAAACCCTTCCACATCCGGGTGCGGGACAACGGTCATGAATACGAAGTCTATTTGAACGGCGAAAAGGTCGGCGAGGGGGCATTCGAGAGGCCCGAAGGAGAAACCTCATTCCGCTGGGGCATGTATCTCGGCAAGAGTGCGGTGAAACATGATGCCATGATCTTCGTCTCAGGTGCGACGGTGGATGGCAAGTGATCGCCCTCCGCGTCTTATTCCACCACCACGACGCTGGCGGATCCGGAGACCGCTTCATCGACATGCCAGCGGGCTCCGATTCGCTTCGCGGTCGCGGGCTCGCCGTTGATCGAAACTCCCGTCGAAGCGGGCGAAGCGGGAAGTTCGAGCTTGGCGCTCATGCCGACTGGAAGATCGAGGCGCATTTGGAATAATGACTTGTTTTCCCAGCCCACTTCGATCGGTCCTAACGGGGTGGGGATCTTACCTTTGGCATAGGAGAGTGTTCCGGTGTTAGGGCGAATGCGCGCCAGCTTCCAACCGGGCGTGACCGCACCGGCACCCAGAACATACCGGGGAAACAAGTTGGCCGGGGCGGCTCCCCAGGCGTGGTTCCAATCCTGGTTGGGCTTGTATTTCATGTCCCACGCCTCCCAGGTGATCGTGGCTCCGCTTTCCACCATGTGCCGCCAGCTGCGGTCGGTGGGTGCGGTGATGAGTTCCAGCGCACAGGTGCCGGCTTCGTGGGCGAACAGACCGTCCATCAGATACTGCGCTGCATAGACCGAGCATGCCATGCCGCGTCTTTTCACGGCATGGACCACCGCCGGGACGTATTCGGCGGGGACCAGGCCGAAGGCGAGAGGAAACAGGCTGGCATGTTGGGACGAGTGATCGGTGCCCTCCCCGTCGCGGTAGGCTCCCTTGGTGCGATCGAAGAGTAGGAGTTGGAATGACGCGTGCGCTGTGGCCGCCATGGCGCTGTATTCGGCGGCTTCCGCGTCTTTACCGAGCGCGGCGGCCATTTCCGACATCATCCCGAGCGAGCGGATGTGGAAGGCATTGACGACGGTGTTGACCGGTTTGAACACAAAGCCGTCGCGCTCCTTCAGCGGCCAGTCCACGATGTCGAGTTTCTTGATCTGTGCCTCGCTGCTGACGAGCAGTCCGTCCCCGCGGGTTTTCTCTAGCAGGAGCTTGGGCTTGAGTGATTCGTAGCGGGAGGAAAGCCACCCGGTGTTCCCGGTGTGGCGGTAATCCGCATGTGCCATGAAGATCATGTGAAAGGACCACTCGGTCGGCCAGGTGGGATGTTTCATCAGTAGATCGAAGGTGTCGCGCGCCATCTGGATGTCGTGATCGGTCGAGTAATGACTCAGTTGATTCAGGTAGGCGTCCGCTTCGTAGGGAATGCGCTCGCGGTCGCCGTCGACATAGACGCCGGCAAAGGTGGTGGCTTTGATCGAGTAGCGGCAGAGGTCCCAGATGCGGTTGAGCATCTCGTCGGAGGATTCGAAGGCTGCGGCTTGGTCATCCCAAGTGCTGGCGAAGGCGGATTTTCGGACGATGTTTTTCGGGCTGAGTTCGCCCGGCCAGCCCTCGATCTCGACCCAGCGGAAGGGCAGGACCGCGCCCCATGCTGGGGGTGTTAGGACGGCGGGAGGTGTATTCGGTCTGTCGTTCTGCGTGTTGCGTTCATCGGCGGGTGGCGCGGAGCGGAGCGGGTCACGTCCTTTGAGGTGGAGCTCTGTCCTGGCATAGCGCACCGTTCCCGGCGGCATGCGGTTGATGCGGCCATTCTTCAAATCCTCGCCGAAATGCACGGTCACGGGATGGTCGGCACCCGCAGGCGGGGTGAGATGAATGTTGCCGAATGAAACCCGGCCGAAGTCGATGAGGATCACATCGGGTTTCACTTGGGTGATGGAGACCGGAGCCTCATCGACCAGATGGACCGGAGCGGCGACACAGGCGGCGGCGAGTGCGATGATAAAAAGGATTGGCTTCATGAGTGGAGATAGTTAGATCGTGATCAACGGGTCTCAGTCTTGATGAAAGACCTGCTTGAGTGAGGACCGGACGGGGGAGTTGTCGGGGTTCACCTCCATGATGTCGGCCATGTGCGCCCACCATTTTTGCATCAGTTCGGTCCTGCGCAGTTCGGCGGCGGTGTTGTGGGCCGCGAGCTTTTGGACGGCGAACAAAGTGCCGGTTTCCTCATCGAGAAAGATCGAATAATCGCTGATCCCCGCGTCGCGGATGGCCTTGGAAAGTTCGGGCCAGATGGTGTCGTGGCGCTTTTTGTATTCGGCACCCATGCCGGGTTTGAGTTTCAGTTTCGCGGCGGCGATGGTGTGGCCCGCCGCGTTCGGCGGAGTTGCGGCTCCGGCCTTGGCATTCGGATCCACGGCGGTTGGGGCCGGGGTTTTGGGCGGGTCTTGCTGGGCGAGACGGCGAAGTTGATCGGTCTGCTTCAGCCATGCGAGCTCTAGCTCCATAACCTTCGCCGGATTGGATTCGGCCAGATTCTTGGTTTCGCTGCGGTCCGTGCGGAGATTGTAGAGTTCCCATGGTTCCTCGAACTTGCCGACCAGCTTCCAGTCTCCCGCAATCACCGCGCGGTGGCCGTCATGAAAGAACCAGAGGGGTGCGCGCGCCATCGAACCATCCACGGCGAAGGATGGAGTCAGGCTTTTGCCAGGCAGGGGAGGTGCGGTCAGTCCGGCGACGGTCGCGGGTGGCTGGCTCTCTGTGATGTCGAGCACTGTTGGGACAATGTCGATCAAATGCCCGGGGTCGCCGCGCAACTCGCCGCGCGCATTGATTCCGGCGGGCCAATGCACGACCAGCGGGGTGGAGATGCCGCCCTCGTGCGTCCAGGACTTGTGCAGCCGGAAGGGGGTGTTGGAGGCGCTCGACCAGCCGGCGCCCAGACCGAGATAGGATTTTGCCGAGCCCATCGGTGCGGACGGGTCATTGCCGTCGCCGCGCAGGATCTGCTCGGGGCTTGCGCCGTTGTCGGAGACGAACATGACGAGCGTGTTGTCCAGCGCGCTCATGGTTTTGAGCTGGGCTAACACGCGGCCGATTTCGATGTCCATGCGGTGCACCATGGCGGCGTGGATGGCCATCTTGGCGGCTTGGAATTTTTGCTGGTCCGGCGTCAGGCTGTCCCAGGTGAGAGCGGGGGCGAGTTCGTTAGGGCTGATTTCCTTCTGCATTTCGGCAGCGGTGAGATTCCACCGCGGAACCGTGCCCGGTTCGAGGGGGGAGAGCGCGCAATCGACAATGCCGAGCTTTTTCATGCGGGCCAGCCGTTGTTCGCGGATGACATCCCAGCCGGATTGATAGACGTTTTTGTAAACCTCGATGTCTTCCGGTAACGCCTGCAACGGAAAGTGAGGCGAAGTGAACGCCAGGTATTCGAAGAACGGCTTGTCGGGAAATTTTTCCTGATGCTCCCGGAGGCACTTGATGGCTTGATCCGCGATGTAAGTGGTCGAGTAGTAGCCGCTGCCTGCATCCACTGGCGGCAATTTCACGTCGTCCTCGAAATGGTTCTGCGGGCTGAAGAAGCGGTTGTGATCTTCAAGCGAGTAGGAGCGGTCGAAGCCGGCGGGCAGGCGGTCGCCATCCATGTGCCATTTTCCGGAATGATAGGAACGGTAGCCCAGCGGCTGGAGATAGGCCGGCAACATTTGCGCCCAGCGCGGGCGGACGCCGTTCGCGCCGCTGGTCACGCCGAGCATGCCGTATTCGCCGCGGGCCACTTCCGGCAGCAGATCCCGGCGGATCGCCTGGGGGTAGTGGCCGGTGAGCAGGGACGCGCGTGATGACCAGCAGCGCGAGGTGGTATAGAACCGGGTAAAACGAAGACCATCCTCCGCGAGCCGGTCGAGGTTCGGAGTTTGGATCTCGCCGCCATAACAACCGAGATCCGAGAAGCCCATGTCATCGGCGACGATGAGCAGGATATTGGGCGTGTCTGCACGCGCTCCGGCCACCCTGGCGAATGCGGAGGAGAGACAAATCAGAAAAACAAACCATGATTTCATCAGTTGATTGAATTGGGTTCGGTTTTTTTCACGGGATCGGGATCCTGTTTTGCCTCGCCGGCGGGGAATTGATAGAGGCGCAGCTCGGACGGCGGGGGCACCTCGCGAACTTCCTGATCGCGGTTGGGTCCGAGTGTTTCCCAGCGCAGCACCCAGCGATCCCCCCCGGATTGCGAGACCTCTGTGCGGACCGCGAGGCCGGGGAAAGTGGCGGCGGGTTTTCCAGCGCCCTGCGGGAGCGTGGACTCGGACCCCGGGAGGGTGTCGATGAGTTCCAGCGAGGTGCCATCAAGAAGCCAACGGCCCGACCCCGCCTGCTTCGTTGAGAAAGTCGCCAACAGATTTCCGCCATGAGCCGGTGATGGTGCGCCGAGCGTCACTTGCCTGCCTTGCGAGCCGTTACCGGAAAAATCCCAACGGAAGTTCCAATCGCTGACCTGCTTGGAGATCCAATGACCATCCGGATCCGGGCGGGCGACGAATGCTTGGGACTTCCCCTTGCGGTCGAAGCGATGGTAGAGGGCCACCGGACGCTTTTCGTGGTCGAAGCCCAGAGTTTGGCCGATGTTGATGAGTCCTTCGCCCGGTTTTGCCGGGTCGATCACTTCCGCGTTGACCAAGGTCAGTGGCCGGGTGAGCGGCTTGCCGGAGCTGGTTTTCCAGTGAATCAAATCTTTGCTGCGGGCGTAGGACAGAGTGTGGTTGGTCATCGCGTCCGGTGTGTCGCGCCACATCCATAGCAAATGATACCAACCGTCCGGTCCACGCCGTGGTCCCAAGCTGTAGGCGCTTCGCTGACCCTCGCCGTCAAACAGGGGGCCGTCGAAGAAACGTCTCCATTCGTGCTTTTGCGGATCGTAGATGTTATAAAAATCGCTGCCATTGCCGCTGCCGCCATCCCGATAGCGGAAAAGGAGTTCCCCTGCGTCATTGATGAAAAATCCGGGATAGGTAACACTGGTCTCGCGGTCCCCGGTCATGCGGTCGATCCTGACGAGGGTGGTAAGATCGAACGGGCGCGAGGTCCGGTAGTAGACCAACGGATCCGCATGCATGTTGCCGGATAGATGCACGCAACCGTCACGGTCCAGCGCGAGGGTCAGGTAATTGTGACTGTCCCAGCCGATCACGTTGGACATGCGGTTCCGGCGGGTGACATCGATGCCTTCGGGGTGGACGGTTGTCCAGTCTGTCGCGCCGAGTTTACGCCCTTTCACGGTAAGACGGCGTTCCGAATCAAAATAAGCAATGAACTGATGCCCGCGTTCGGTCAGGATGTCGAAGCCCACCGGGTGGCCGGACCAAACTCGATCGATCAAAACACCTTCACGAGTTTCAGCTGCCAGGCAGGTGACCGCCAGGGTGATCGGGAACAGAAGGTGATAGAATTGCTTCATCAGACAGAACTCAGTGGGTCGCTTTGGATTCAAGATATTTCAGCCAAGCAGACGAGGTGGTAATTTCTCCATCGCCCGCCCAGGCGAGGCCGGCGCGGTAGGAAACGCGGCCCTCGTCGTCAGGGCGGACGATGACAAGTGCGTGTTCGTTTTTACCAAGCTTGTCGGCAGCAGGAACGCGGAACGTGCGGATGACGGTGGCGGGATCCACAAGGACGCCGGTGCCAAGTGATTTTCCTGCCAGAGGTTCCCCGACGGCGATGATGCCATGCTCACCATCGAGCGTCATCGCCGCGCCCTTGTTCTGCGTGTTGAGGCCAATGGCAACTTCGTAGGGGAGCTTTATGCCGGCCTTTTTGTTTCTGAATCGTTGGTTGGGTTGGGTGGAAAACGCCGATGTGATCTCGGACAAGCGTTCGCCGAGGCGCAGCCGGGTGGTGCGGTATTCGAACAGGGGTTTCCCATCCACCTTCACCGGATACTGATAGGTGGTGTGGAACTCGGCGACTTCCGGGCTGGTCCAGAGGATCTCGGCGGACTGATAGGTGTCGGCGGTGACGAGTTTGTCGTCGATCCAGAGTCCGATTCCTCCGCAGCCGCGGGTGTCGCCGACATGATAGGCGTCGAGTCCCTCTCCGTGATCCTTGTGATAGCTGATGCCTTGGATGAGGTCGGCGGAATACCACTTGTCGAGAATCGGGCGGGCGACCCGCTTGCACCAGGCGTCGATTCCGCTGTCTTCCGGGCCGGCCCGCAAGGCAGGGCCGTAAACGCGGAACGCTACCTTGTCATTCTCCCAAGCGAGGTCGTCTTTCCGCTCAGGAACCAGCCGTGCGTAAGCCCGCGGGCTGTGATCTTCGGCGACAAGTTTTTCAGCGGCGGCGAACAGTCGCGCGGGATCAGCGGCGGGTTGTCCTAACAAGGGTAGAATCTCGCTGCCAGCGAGCAGGAAGGCCCCGGTGCCGTAATCCTGGGTGTTTCCCGCTTCGAGGTGGTCCGGGGCGGCACCGACCGGCTGCACATATCCGACGAGTCCGTCCGGTTTCATGCGGGTCATCAATCCCGTCCACGCGCGGGTGACGGCGGGCAGGTGGGCGGCGCGGTCGAGCAGTCCCCGGTTGATTCCCCAAGCGAGGCCGAACGTGAAAAATCCGCTTCCGCTCGTTTCACCGGCGTCGATTTCCGTCGGGTCTAGCAAGCTGGGGTGCCACAATCCGTCCGACTGTTGGGCGGCGACGATGGCGGTGGTCATTTCCTTAAAGAGGGATTCATAGAAGCCCCGCTTGGGATGATCGTTCGGCAGGTGTTCGAGCATCAGGGCGAGTCCGCCATAGACCCAGCCGTTGCCACGGCTCCAGAAGGTCTTTTTGCCGCTGGGCGTTTTCTTTTCGAAAAACGTCGCGTCGCGATAGAACAGTTTTTCCGCAGGATCGTAGAGATGGTCGTAGGTGAACTGGAACTCGCGGTCGAGGAATTCAAGATACTTGCGGTCGCCGGTGGCCGTGAACAGGCGGGCGAGGGTGGGGGGCGCCATGTAGAGCGCATCGCACCAGGTCCAGCGGTCGCTGACGCCGACTCCTTGGGTTTTCGGCTTGCTGCCGTGGGCGAGCACCTCGGTCACGGGATTGGCAATCACCTCGGACAAACGATCCCGCATCGGTTGCAGCCGCTCCTTGCGCGAGCGATCCATCAGATAGATATCAAGCCAGGCGTGGCCCACCGCATGGTCATCCGCATGGTAGACGCGGTTCGACGGCGTCCATCCGGACTGGGTTCCCATGCGGATCACGGCAGCGAGGTATTTCGCGTCCCCGGTGGCGGATGCGGTTCGCAGCAGCCCGTCATAGAGTGGGGCGATGATCCAGTCCCGGATTTCGGTGCCGCTTGGGTTTGCGAGCTGCCAGTCGGCGGAGCGCTTCAAGGCGGCGGCGATCGGGGCGGGTTCCAAATTTGTTGCGGCAGAGAAATTTGATAGAGCCAGTGAAACCCAGCCCATCATCATGGCGCAAAGAGGGCGGGGGAGGCGAATCATGGTGCGTGGCGGATCTGAGGTGGTGGACGATGGACCGGGGTGTCACTCCAACTCCCCGAACATGGGAAGGCTGAACACCTTGAAGCCAAGGGTCTGGTCCGGGAACAGGAACAACATGTCGCGCGAGTTGGGATTGCCGGGAATGTAGCGGTCGTAACACGGCACGGGCTTCTTGTTCGCGTCAGGGTAAGCGACCATCATGCGATACATCCCGTTGTTTTCCAAAATCGGTTTGGCGACTTCCCGCTGCCCGGAATTGATGGTAAGTTTGTGGGTTCCGAGCAGCACCATGCCGGGTTGCGTGCTGAAGTTGACGACCAATACAGATCCCTTGGTGAATCCCATCTTTTCGGGATCGACCACATTGGGGAGGTAAACTTTTCTCTGCGGATCCGCGATGAGCACCACCAGTGCGCGGCGGGCGGTTTCGGGGTATTGGAAGCGGCAGATGGATTTCAAGGTTCCCTCTTCCCGCAATGCCAGATGCAATTCCCCCGTCTGAGCAGGCATCCAGTCGGTGATGAACGAGGGCCTGAGCGCGACCTTGCCGAGTTCCAGCCAGTTGCCCTTGTCGTCCTTGGACGCGATGACGACCTCGTGATTCTCGGCAAGGCTGGAGACGCAGACGAAGCGCAGCTGCGGCTTGGTCTCCCGCCCGCTCGGCGCCTCGGCAGATTGTTGGCCCAGCGCGGGCAGTATCAATCCGAGAAAGAGAGCCGCGAATTTCAGGAATGGCCGGGATGGAAGACAATGGGACATGAGTGGATGGGAACCGATGGGGTGGAATTCGATCTGCGGATTGCGGAATCTCGTGGTGAGAATATTCCGCAAACTGAGTGAGGTTTGGAGTTCGTGTCAGTCGAGTGACCCGAACACGGGAAGGCTGAGGACCCTGACGCCAAGTGTTTTGTCAGGCACCAGAAACAGCAGGTCCCGCGAGTTGGGATTGCTTGAAGTCTGTCGGTCGTAACATGACACGGTTTTACCGGTGGCATCAAGGTAGGACACCATCATGCGATACATCCCGTTTCCTTCCAAGGTTGCCTTCACGACCCGCTGTTGTCCGGCGTCGATCTTCTCCTCTTTGGGGCCGAGGGACACCAAGCCGGCGTGCGGGCTGACGTTGAAGATCAGAACGGATCCTTTGATAAATTCCAGTTTCTCGGGATCGACGGCATGGGCGTTGTAAATCTTTTTCTCCGGATCGGCGATCAGTGCCACCAGCGCACGACGTGAGTCCGTGGGGCAGGTGAATTGGCCGATGGATTTCAGGGTGCCTTCTTCCCGCACGGTGAGGTGCAACTCCCCGGCGGCGGCAGGCAGCCAGTCGGTGATGAGGGAATTCCTGAGGGTAGCCGTGCCGAGTTCCTTCCATTTTCCCTGGTCATCACGGGAAGCGAGAATCACTTCCTGATTCTCCGCCAGACTCGAAACGCAGATGAATTTCAACTGGGATTTGTCCTTCCGGTCTTTCGATTGCCCATAGACCGGCTGCCAAACCGCACAGGTCAAAAGGGCGGCGAAGAGGGCCGTGCATTTTAGGAGTGATCGTAATGGAAAGTGCTGGAACATCATGGGGTGGGGTTGTTTGGATTAAATCTCGTTGCTGTTCAACCAGCGGAATGACTGGATTGAAAGCCGACGGCCGAAAAGGGTGTTGGCTGGAGCGAGCTTGCTGCTCGTCTGCGGCCAACCGTCCTGCGCCTCGGGGGCGTCCGTGGGATCGACATAGTCGGGCACCCGCTGGATCACTGCTTCGCACCAGGCTTTGGCGACGATCTTCGTGCCTGAAGCGTCCCGGGCATCTCCATAGGCGCGGATGGTGAACGTGTCGGAGCGGACGGTGATCTGGGAGCCGATGGCGGTGAGTAAAGACCCCTGGCGGAGGTGACCGGCGATGCCCACGGCGCGCGCGGGCTTGGGTTCCATGCTGACTCCGGCTCTTCCAACGAGCGGCTCGAAATCCGCCGAAGCCGCACTGCGCCCGCCACCGGTGAGGCGGTCGTTCAGCCCGGATTTGTCGATGGCGGCCTGGAGTGCACCGACCGTCTGCTGGGCGGGATCGCTGTTGTCCGGGCGGCGGTTCACGAAGTCCGCAAGGCTGAGGAACGGGCCGCGGCTTTTGACCTCCGCGACGATGGCAGTGGCGAGGGTCTTGATCTCATCGGCTGTCAGGCTGCGCAGTCCGGCCCAGTCGCCTGCGGTGCCGTTGGTCGCCGGGTTGACGGCCAAGCCAAGGGTGCCGTAGGGGTGGTCGAATTTCTGTTTGCCGCCAGTGGCTGTTAGCAGTTCCTGGTCGCGCACGCTGGAGAGAAGCGCCGCCCAGGCATTGGCCGAAGTGGAGTTCACGTTGAAGGCCCCGTCGACAAGCAGGTATTTGGCAAGGTTGTTGATGGCGGCGGGCTTGAAATTTTCACCGTTGAAGAGTTCGGTTAGTGCGGCCTCCGGAGATTTGAAGGGATGGAACACCAAGCGTTTGTTGCGGAGCATTCCCTTGCTCTCCACCAACTCCTTGAACTGGGCTCGCGGGCTGCGGGAGTCTTTCAACCAAGCCGATGATCCGATCCCCGTTCCATCCACGATGCCCGACAGAAACCAGGAATCCCACAACGCGGTGTTGGCCATCCAGGAGTGGTCGGTCACGCTCTTCCCGGTGGGTTGTGAGACTTGCCCCGGTGCGAGGAACGGGGTGGCGAACGAGTTGCCGATGGCCTTCGCAGTCAGCGGCCAGCCGAAGTTATGCCCGGTGAGCGCCGATGCCACATTGACGTCGGTGGGATATGGATCCTGGCGGATGGCAGGCGCTGCGCCTTCGTAGAAATGGCCACAAAAGCCCGAGGCGATGGCGTTCTCAAACGCTCCCAGCGACAAGGGTGGTGCTACGGGAATCCGGCGTTTAATCACGTTGAAATTACCGCCGATGTTGGGCTGCCGGCCTCCACCGCTGTAAACATTGCGACCTCCGTCTCCGGCCGCGAGCGTGCGGAACTGATAGTTCATCGGTTCCGCCGTGATGAGCATCTGGGTGGCGTGACGGGCCGTGGTCACACTGCTCGGCGTGGAGCCTTTTCCTGCCAATGCGGGGTCGTTGAGAAGGAAAGGACGCGAGGCGAAGGCATCGGGTGGGGTGCTCCCCGAAGATTGCTCCACGTTCTGGGCGAAACTGAACATGAGGACCGGTTGGGGGGAGAGGAAATCGGTCACCTTACGGATCTCCGGCGGTTTGATAGGCGACATCAGTTGCTGACCCATCAAACCACTGCTGATGTCTCCGCCACCTGACAAACTTGCGGCGTCGATTTGCCAGCCCTTTGCATTGCCTCCGGGATCGCGACGCCCCAGCCAGACCGCGTAGTAGGTGTAGCTGTTATTTTCGGGATTCGGTGCGCTTTCCTTCAAAATCTCGAAGTCAACCTTGTCGTCTGCCTTGAGGCCGGTGGCCTTGAGATCCCAGCCGGTCATGTTGACGCCGCCACTGGGTTGGAAACCGCGCTTGAGGTCCAGCACGTAGCCGCTGGCGGTGCTCGACCCGAAGACACCCACTTCACCCGGCTCCAATTTAATGCCACTGGCTTGGTTGGAGTTGGCGGATCCGCCGCTGACATAGCCTCTGCAGATGTCGAGGTCCCGCCCTGAATCGCTGGTGGTTGTCACGGCCCCGCCTGCAGCTTTGCTGATGTTCCATTTGACGTTGTAGGGGATTGCAAACAGTTGGACCACGAACGGCAGGCCCGAGGGATACTCGATCGCCACGTCATTCGGGTTGGCGACGGCCACCATCGCGTCGAGCATCATCTGCATCTTGTAACTGGGGGTTCCGCCGCTGCTTCCGCTGGGAACCGCTTTCATGGAAAGGATGAACTGCACCGCCTCAACCGCCGGACGCTTGTACATGTAATAGGGGTCGTTGATCACCGCTTCTCGGGTTCTCCTGCCCACCAGACTCGGGGTGTTGCCGCTCCATGTCAGGTTCCGGTGGAGATTGTGGAAAAGGTGCAGCTCCTCCAGATTAATGCCCCATTCATCCCGGGTGCCAGCGCTGGTTTTCCACGGCTTGACGAAGCTCAGGTTAGAAACTTTGGTACCATCCTCGGTGATGTCGAAACGGTTCATGCGACCGTTGGAGAGATACAAAGGTTTGTCTCGCAACTCGGCGATCGGGCGGGCGAGAAGGTTGCTCAGATCCCGCTTAAGGCGGCCGGCACGGACGTCTGCCAGCACCCCGGCGGAGTGCACGGTAAAGTCATGGCTCAGGCTTCCCACTCCCGTCGAGCCGGTGAGGCCGGCCGCGAGATTCACTTGGGCGGTGGAAATGGTTTTGGCCCGTTGCCCGTCTTTCCAAACCAATTGCTCCAGCTTGGGAAGAGCGCGGTGACCGACATTTGCCGGGGCTTGAGCGTCGAAAAACGTATTGGAAAGTCCGGCGGCGAGTGTGGAGGTGTCAGGTCCGGCGTTGACCTTGGCCTTGGCGGCTTCGTCAGCCGTCCACCAGGCGATCCGGCCCGGTTGTCTGCCAGCGCTTACGACATGCATGGGCACGCGGACTTCGTCGGCAGGAGCGACCATGCTGCCGGGACCGACGAGCAGGGCCTCATCGCCCGAGCCGGCAGGTCCGCCGGTTGCCGTGTTGGCTCCGGAGGCGAGCCAACCGCGGAATTTAAGAGTTCGTAATGTTGGCGATTCCGGGGTGTTCGCATCGGCTGGGCGCTGCCAAGCATCGTAAACCGCAGTCCAGCGCGGCTTGCCGCCGGTGGCGGCGGTCCCCGCGTCATGGGGGGCGGAAATGCGCGAATCCGGGCCCAGCTCCTTTTGCAACTCGCCGATGGCCATCATCAGGGCCAGCCGCGCGTTCGCGCGTGCAGCGCTCGAGGCGTCGCCCTGGGCAGAAGACCGGAGCGACACACTCGACAGGGTGAGCAGGCCGACCGCGATGACCGTTAGCAAAATCATTAAGGACAGTGTGACAACGAGCGCGAAGCCGTTCGGAGCCTGAGCAGCTCGGGTGGTTTTGATCGGGTTCATGGGTTTGGGTTGTTTCGTAAATTGTAGGCGTGGATTGTTTCAGGGCTTCCGGTCGAATGGATCGTTGTGAAAAACAGTCTTCGAGCTTCCGACGTCGCAAAGCGTTCCCCGCTCAATGATTCTCATCTCCATACCTACAAAAAATAAACTGATCCGGCGGTTCCGTCCAGTCCCCCAATGTGGTGAGACCCATCCCCCAACCGGGTGAGTGGCCAGCTGACAGATCCGGATCAGTTGGTGTTTTCCGCTGGGTTCCACCATTGATCCAGCTCCCGGCTCAGACTGGTCACCATGTATGGTTGCGTCGCAGACAAATCGGTTTTTTCCCACGGATCATTCTTCAAATCGTAGAGCTCCGGCTTGGCGGCGGGCCGGTTGCGCGGGTCGGGTGAGACCAATTTCCACCAGCCGTCGATGACCCAACGATGTTCCAGTCCGCGCGTCGGGTGATCCACGTCGGTGATGCCGTGGGGATATTGCTCGCCGAAGATCCGCTGGCGACTGGCGGCGGCCTGCTCATCTGCCAGGTTGATGCCGGGCAGTCCCGCCGGGGTCTTTGTTTGAAGCAGAGCGGCAAGCGTCGGCCACAGATCCACGTTGCTGGCAAGATGCTCCGTGTCCATCCGTGGCTTCAGCCGGGCAGGCCATGAGATCATGATGGGCGTGCGCACGCCGCCTTCGTAGGGTGTGAGCTTCGAGCGCGGGGCGAAGGTGTTTGCTTTGTCGGGATTCTGGATCCAACCGTTGTCGGTGGTGTAAATGATGATGGTGTTTTCGCGCAGGTCCTTTTTTTCCAGATAGTCCAGTAGTTCGCCGCAGGTCCGGTCGAACCACTCGACGTTGGCCCAGTAGCGCGCGACCGGTTCGCCGGGGGCGAGCTTCTTGTATTTCTCCAGCAGCTCCGTCGGCGGATTGTGGGGGTCGTGTGGCAACATCGGCGCATACCAGACGAAAAACGGCTGGTCGCCCGCCTGCTCGATGAAGTCCTGGATCGGCTTCAAGCCTTGCCGGCCGATTTCCAATCCTTTGCCGCCGTGGCGGTCGGCCTTGCCCGTGCCCGCCGTCATCGCATGCGAGAAGCCGGTGGTTTTCACCGGATCTCCCTCCCACCACTTGCCGGTTTGTAACGCCACGTAACCACTCTCGGTCAGGTTGCGCACCAAGTTCGGGCGCTTGGCGAAGTGGTCGATGACTGTCTGATAGTAGCGGGTGTATTTCGGATTGCCGCGGGATTTCTGCGGTTTGACATCCTTGTCGGGCAGGACCGGGTCGTTGCCGGTCACGCCGTGCTGATGCGGATAGAGTCCGGTGACGATGGTGGCCAGCGAGGGCCGGCACAGAGGCACCGGCGAGTAGCCGCGCTGATAGACCACGGACTCCGCCGCCAGTTTGTCAAGGCGCGGAGTGGCGATGTGCGGGTGGCCCATGAAGTCGTAATCGTTCCATGCCTGGTCGTCCGAGACGATGAAGATGATGTTAGGGCGCGCCGGTTTTTCCGCGGCATAGGTGGGAGTTCCCCACGCGGCCACGGCGGCGGCCAGTATGGCGAAGATCTTGATTTTTGGTTTCATGAAACGGAAACGTCGGGAAAAAGAGGGGCCGCCGACCTCCATCGGCGACCCCAGACAGGCCGGAGAACCCATTGACTCCGGGGAGGGTTTACGCGCGCCGGCGGCGCAGCAGGCCGGCGCCGATCAATAAGCCGGCGAGAGCGCTGGTGGGCTCAGGCACGGCGGACCAGGTGAGCGAACTGCCGGTGATCGTAAAGGACCCCTTGGAGCTCACGTCGAAGACGCCGACGCTGTCATAGGTTTGCACCGAGGTGAATAAGCCGCTGGTGAAATCCTTGCCGAAAAGCGAGGTCATACTCCACACCCGCGATGTGGACGCTGTATTCCAGAATGCATTCCCGGAATCATTGACGCCTGCCTTGGCGGTGGTGCCAAACACCACCCGGAAGATCGATGTGTCGCTAAGGGTGGCTCCGTTAAGATTCCCGGTGACCGCCACGGTATCAAAACCCGACACAGTCGAATCCGCGTTGATGTCCCACTCGAAGATCGAGCCGTTGGCGTAGGTCAAGCTGCTGGAGAAGTTCTGATTGCCGACGGCTCCGGTTGCGCTTCCCGCGGAATGAATCGCACCTGCATTGATCGTGGTCGCACCGCCGACCGTGCCGGTGCCCATCAGGCGGGTGTCGGTGTTGGACACGGTCACCGCGCCCGTCGCCGTGGTTTGGTTGCCATTGATGATGAGCGCGCCAGCATTCACCGAAGTGGTTCCGGTATAACTGTTGGAATTGGCAAGAACCACCGAGCCGCCACCGCTTTTGCTAATGTTTTGGCCCAAACCGGAGATGATCCCGTTGATTTCCACGGTGCCACCTGTGGCCGCTGTGAGAGTCACGGAACGGTTTTCTCCAAACGAGCCGCTCATATCTATGGCGCTACTAAAAGCGTTGGTGCCTGAGGTGTTCGTGCCGCCGATAGTCCGATTCGTTCCATCACCCGGGTTGATACTCACGGTGCGGTTGAAGCTCACTCCGCCTGAGAGCCCCGCTGCACCGCCACCCAACAAAAGGGCGGCTGAGGTGCCAGTGGTGGTGCCGTTACCGACGAAGTAAGTGCCACTGTTAGTCTGCGCCACGTCAACCCGCATCGTTCCGGCATCGATTTCCATATTGCCAGTGAAACCTTGATTGCCTTGGAAGATCAGGGTGCCGGTTCCTTGTTTGATGACCTTGCTAGACGAGGTGGAACTGTAGAATCCTTGACCTGCGCTGGTGAGCAAAGTGTCACCCGCACCACTGACGGTGAGGTTGGTTCCCTTCAGGTCAATAGCACCCGAAGCTGATGAGAATGCGAGCGTGGCACCGGTGTTGGCAGAGTTGACCGCAAAACCGCCGCCATTGTTGTAGCTGGTGGCCGTGAACGTATTCGTGGTGCCGATGGCGTTGACCCCGCTCAAGGTAGTGGTCGCACTTGGGTTACTGGCGATGGCGTTTGTGAGGGTGCCACCATCGGCCTTGTTGATTTGCACGGTGCCCGAGTTGTTGACAAAAATCGTGCCGGAGTTGACGGATGAGCCATTGATCGAAGAGCCGTCGCCAAAGGCAAGCGTCGCTGCGTTACTAACAATTATTTGGCCGGCACCTGAGTGATTGCCGGCGATGACCAACCGGCCTGCGTTGACGTTGGTATTGCCAGCGTAGGAGTTCGTGCCAGAGAGAACCTGAGTCCCCAAGTTTATCTTGGTGAGGGACATACTGCCGTTTCCATTGCCGATGTCACCGGAGTAGGTGTTCGTGACTCCGGTTTCTGGATTCAGCGTCAGGGCGGTCAGACCGGTATAGCCGCCAGAGGTGGTAGTGAAGCGACTGGCGAAGCTGTTGCTTCCGGTGAGACCGCCGAGGGTTAGGGTGGTGACGGTGGTGCGGAGGCCGTTATTGAGATCGCCCGTGACGCTGTTCAGCGTGTCCAGCGGGCTTTGACTCATGGCAGAGGCGTTGCCCAAGCTAAGGATACCTCCCAGAATCTTGGTTGCACCGATGTAGGTGTTCACACCGGAGATGGTAAATGTGCCGGTGCCGTTCTTGGTCAGGCCGAAATTATTGCCATTCGTGGAATTAGTGATCGTGGAGCCGGACACTGAAAAGTTGGCCGTGTTGGTGCCGAGGTTACCGGAAAACGTGGTGTCGGTGGAGCCGTTGATCGATAAAGTCGCCGCCGCTGAGACGTCACTGTTGACGATCCGCTGGGCTCGCAAACTCAGGCCGGTAACATTCGTCAGCCCGGCGAGGGTCTGGTTAAAGCCAAACAGGTTGAGTTCAACAGCGCGACCGGGGGACGTGCCGGTGCCCGCTTTGCCGTCGAAGGTCAATACCGTGGTGGTAGGCAGCGCGTCATTGACCCCCAGTTTCACAAACATCTGGCCGGCGGTGCCACCCGTGTTATCGATGGTGGTGGTGCCGGAATAATTGCTGGCAGCACCCAGGGTGACGGTGAAGATTTCGTTGTCGTTGACAGTGTTGCTGAAAGTCACGTTGCCGGTTCCGCCAATGGCTCCGTTGAGTGTGAACTCTTTGAACTCTTGAGTGTCGGTCCCGGTAGAGGGAGCATTGATCGTGACGCTTCCAGAAGTGGTGATCGGGGCGTAGACAATGACCCCGCTGGTGAGGCTTGTTCGGAGGGTCGAACCGTTCCCCATGGTGATCCCGCTTGTTCCATTGACACCCGGATTATTGCCACCCAAGGCATTGGCGTTGCTCAGCGAGAGGATGCCGCTGTTCAAATATGTCGCGCCGGTGTAGGTATTCGAGCCGGTGAGGGTGAGTGCCTGCGTGCCTGCCTTGACGAGATTGACAGCATTGCCGCCATTGTTGCCGATCACGGCGCCGATGGTCAGGCCGCCGGTGTTCCATTGGTGGACGAGCAGGTCATAGGCACCGTTTGAGTTGCTGATGCCGTTGTCGGCGGTAAGACGAGTCGCACCGGCGGTGCCGGAAATGGTGTAAGCTCTGGAGCCATTCGAAAGCAAACCGCCGCTAGTAAGGGTGAGAAGATTGCTACCAAGGACCAGGGTTTGGGTTCCAGCAGTGGCTGCGTTAGCTATTTTCAGCGTATTGGTGGTGACTGCTCCACTAAGGGTCGTATCGATGGTTGCCGTGCCGCTGTTGTTAATCAAAGAGTTGCTGGTGTTAGTGACACCGGCCACCGCAGCGGAGGCGGTGGTGGACCAAGCAGTGGCATAGCCGGTGTATGATCCCACAAGCCCCCCAGTCCCTGACGAGACGCCAGTTGTATTGATGGCCCATTCCGGCGTAGCGCTGTTGATGATCCGAGCGCTCAGGATGCCGGTGGAGTCGTTTACGGAAGTTGTATTGATGTTGCCAGTGCCCGTCGCCCTCGTGAATTGCAAGGTGCCACCCGCCGCCGTGGCGTTGATGGCACCGATGTTCATGGTGAGCGTTCTGTTGTTAGGGTTGTTGTTGATGACCCCGGTGCCCGCGTTGACAGTGACGCCGGCGAACGTCTGGGTGGCGTTATTCGTGCCGTCTGTCCTCACCTGGATAGTCCCGCCCCCCAGAGTCAAGGAGTTGGCGGCAGCCACCAGGTTGGTGTTGCTGGTCCCCCTGTTGGCGAAATCCACTAACAAGAGGCCGCCATTGACCGTGATGCCGCCGTTGAAGGTGTTTGCCGAAGAGTTATTAAGGGTGACGGTGCCGGAGCCGTTCTTGGTGAGAGCACCCGTGCCGCCGATGGCGCCGCCGCCCACGGTGTAGTTCACAGCTGAGTTATTGAAGGTGGTGGAAGTGGGCGAGACGCCCCCTGCGGCCACGGTTACTGTCGTAGTCGTGATGGCCGCGCCGCTGTTGGCGGCATTGGTGTCGCCGAAGGTCACTGCCGTGCCGTTGCTGAAGGTGCTGGCGGTGGTGTTGGCCGCCCAGTTGTTGCTGACGCTATTATCCCAATTCGAGTTGGCCGCGCC
>JANPKJ010000144.1:0-7171 GCA_031425955.1 Akkermansiaceae bacterium
GGGGACTCCGCTCACCGGCATCACCCTCGACAAGGAGCGTCTCAAGCTCTCCCTTGTCAGCCGCATCCTCATCGTTTCCGGAGCCGCCGGTTCCTTCGCCTATGAGGCCGGGAATCAAACCGTCGCCGCCAAGTTCGACGTTAAGGAAGGAGCTCTCAAAAACATGCGGGAATCCCTCCTCGATGACGCCGCCCAACTCATCCACGACGAAGCGGAAAAACTCGTCACCGCCAATCCCGCCAATATGCTCGAGTTCAACCTCACGCCCGCGATGCTTACCGATTTGCAAAGTGCCATCACAGGTTACAGCGAAATCCTTGGCACACCCCGCGCCGCCATCTCCGGCCGAACCGGGGTCACCGCCGCCATCGCAGCGGAAATCGAACGCGCCGACGCCAACCTCGAAAACATCCTTGACCGCCTCATCCTCCAGTTCGCTGCCGCGAATCCGGAATTCACCACCGCCTACGCCAGCGCCCGCAAGGTCATTGATGCCGGCGGCGGTCGCGCCACCCCGCCTGCTCCCGCTCCCTGATCATCTAACCGTTTTCCTCGCTCCGAAACAGCTCCATCTCTCGCAGATGAAGCTGTTTTGTTATACTCCAGCAGCCCCATTCGCTCTCCGCGTTTGACGCGCCCCCAGCCCATCCCCAATCTCCCAACGCATGGCCGATCCCAAAACTGAAAAACTCTCCGCCTTCGTCCAGTGGTCCCAAGACCACATCACCGGAGACGAAAAAGGACAGGCGCAAATCTTCCTCGACCGCCTCTACCAAGCCTTCGCCCACCCCGGGTCCTTCGACGTCGGCGGCGACCCCGAGTTCCGCGTCCGCAAGGCCAGTGACGGCGGCGGTGGTACCGCCTTTGCCGACTACGTCTGGAAGCCCGTCGTTCTCATCGAGCTGAAAAAGCGCGGCACCGTGCTTTCTAAAGGAATCTCAAGGGCGAACTCCGCGCGCTCTATCGCACCCTCGAACTCCCCGGCACCAATCCGCACAAAGACGCCCAAGCCGCGCTGGATGCCGCCGTGTTCGCCGCCTACGGCTTCACCCCCAAGGCCGACCTCCTCGCCCAACTCCTCGACCTCAACCAACAAGTCGCCGCTCGCATCGACAATGAAGAACCCGTCACCGCGCCAGGTTTGCTGTTACCGCCGGAGAAACCTGCGGCGTATATTACTGAGGATTGCATCCACTTACCAACAGTCTGAGCAACTTTAAGTGAAAATCGATGATTCAATCAAAAATAACTACCGAAAGCAAATTTGCGCTGCTATTGAACGAAGATTCGCTCCGCAAGTTCATAAAACTAATGAGTTTCCAGGGAGCCACGGTTTATTTTGCTGCCAGGTGTGCCGATACGGTTGAACGCCAGTTCCCGGATCTCGATTCGCTCCTCGACTATGAGAATTCAAACAAACGAAAAATTACCCAATTAGGAATCGCAGCAAAAGATGACACGAAATCAGTGGAAGTCAGATTTGGCGAACTTTCGTGGCGAACAATGCAAATAATTGCCAATGGAGATGACAAGTTCGTAACGGAAATCGCCGACGACCTTCGTGAACTTGGGGTTGAGTGCAGGCCCTGGTATTGGCCATGCTATGCCATCGATTTTACGAAGCTGTTTCTTTTCATCACATTGATGTCGGGATTTATAGGAGTGGCGATACTGGCATTCGCCAAAGTCAATACGACAGGACTTGAATCCCTGACATTCATCGCCATGATAAGGTCTATTGCGTCGGGTCTGTTCTATGGGTGCGTAATAAATTTGGTCATCTTCGCATTGGGCAAAATGCGGGACATTGTGTTTCCGCGTGTCGTTTTTGAAATCGGCTACCAGAAGCGTCGAGAGGCAGTTCTTGAAAAAGTAAGATGGACGGTTGTCATAGGATCCTTAGCAGCCTTGGGCCGTGCTGCCTTTCTTGCCACGTTCAAATAGATTCGATACCTAAGCCCTCTTTAACATACCAAACAGATTCCCATGAGCCGCACCAACGCCGAACTCGCCACCGACCTCCTCCACGCCGCCCTCCGTGTCCTTTCCGAGAACGGCGGCAGCCTCGCAAGCCGTGATGTCATCGAAAAAGCGGGTGCCATCGCCAAACCGACAGGAGACGAATGCCAGATTTACGACTCCGGAAACCTCCGATGGAAGGCGTTGCTTCACCTCCAGAGCATTGGGTTGGTGAAAGCCGGGTTCATCCAGAAGCGGAAGGGGAACTGGTATCTCACTGAGGAAGGGGATGAGGCGCTCAAGCTGAACCCGAAGCAGCTTTGGCAGACCATGCACAAGAAATATCAGGCATGGAAAGCGGGCCAGCCTTCGAAATCCACGGCCCCGGATATCTCGGGCGATACCAAGGTGGAGCCGCTAAAAACTCCAACCTTCAGCACTGAAGAGGTGGAGGCGCTCGCCACCAAGGGAATCGAGGAAGCGATCCGGGCACTCGGTCCATATGATTTTCAGGATTTAGTGGCCGCCCTGCTGCGCGGCATGGGCTATCACACGCCGTTCGTTTCACCGAAAGGCAAGGACGGTGGAATCGACGTGATTGCCTACCGCGATCCGCTGGGCACTCAAGCTCCGGCGATTCTCTGCCAAGTGAAACACCGGCCGGATTCTCCCGCTGGCATCGCGGACGTTCAGCGATTGATGGGAGTACTTCAACTTGGCAAGAACGTGGGCCTGTTCATCACCTCGGGAACCTTTTCGAATGACGCAAGACATGCTGCGCGGACTTCACACGTTCACATCGAACTAGTGGACATGACACGTTTCATCGAACTGTGGATCGAACATTACAACGACATGACCGAGGATGACCGGGCTTTGCTACGGTTGAGAACCATCCACGTACTCGCGGACTAATCGAAATCGACACCTTCATGTTGCAATCACACACAGACGACTGCATCCAGCCGCCGGCCATTTGACTGACTGATTTGAATTCCTAGATAGAATCCACCAGATGCACACCGGAGTATTAATCGGAGCCTTCCTGTTTGGCGCAGTCTTTCTGCTGCTCAAGCGCTCGATGGACAACATGATCGCAGCCGAGAAGGCCCAGAACCGCTCTCCGTTCGGCGAAAAACTCTTGCGTCCGGCAGGTGAAAGCCTGCGGATAAGGATCGACGGCCTCGCGGAACAGATGGCGGAGGTCGGCCTGGCCCTGACGTTCTCACTGGTGATCCCGAGTATCGTGATGATCCTCGTGAACACGCGCAATGACATCGTCAATCTATCCATCTGGTTGAGCGCAGCCGCGGCAGGTTATGGAACTGGGTTCCAGCAGTGGAAAAAACTGCGAACGATTCGCGACCAACTGCGAAATTGCAGGCTGGGTTTCGATGGTGAGCGTTACGTAGCAACCGAACTGGAACCCCTGTTGGCAAGAGGCTACCGGGTGTTTCACGATTTCGTCTTCGACATGCGACCGGGCGGCGACAAGACCACCTTCAACATCGATCACATCGCCGTGGGACCGGAAGGGGTTTTCGCCATTGAAACCAAAACAAAACGGAAGCGGCTGAATTCCGGCGGAAACACCCCCATCCACGAAGTGGCGTTCGACGGGAAGATGTTACGCTTTCCCGGCGGCTTCACCACTGAAGAGCCAATCGTTCAGGCGAAACAGAATGCGGAAGCCCTCTCCAAATGGTTGACCGGAAGCGCACCGGAACGGGTGGAAGTCCGCCCGTTGCTGGTCATCCCCGGCTGGATGATCAAGACAGCCGACTGGAAAACCTCAGGCGTACAGAGCGCGAAGAAGATCGCCCAAAGAATCCCCGGCCTGGGCCGTGGCCGCCGCCTTAGCGAGAACGAAGTGAGAATGATCGCAGACCGCATCGAGGCCCAATGCCGGAATTTGGAAGGGGCGTGAGATGCAAAGCGATGGTTTAGCATTCAAGAAAATGGAAAGCTTTGTCCCTAATTATGAACAGTGGATGATCATCGTAGCCATTTCAGCCAAGAAACAGCCAACGTTGAAGCTAACGCCAACGAAAACAGAATGGTAAGATAGACAGGAAATCTTGTGCTACTTGGACTACCATTCTCCGTGAGAGGTTCCAAATCCGACACTACAGAATTCCTTTTTTTTGCGGCTCTCTCTTCGATTTTAGCATGATTCTTCAGGCTCTTCTGCTGCCATTTTTCTACTGGGCTTTGCAGGCGCTTGTCGACGGGATTCAAATATGCCATTGTCCCAAACTTAGCGAATATTTCACTAAAATCCGATAGTATAGAGGTCATCTCAGGGTTATTGTTTTCGCGCTTTATGCCCGGTAAGGCTAGGAATTTCTCATAAGTCACTCCGATAGCATCCCGTCCTTCTTGACTAAATAATGCAAGTGTTAGCGATTCGTTTTCTTCGGAATTAATCCGAAAACTAGGGAAATGAATGAATAGGCACTCACTTATTTCCGCCGCCATGCTGGTTCTTTGATCGCGTATTCCATCGAAAGTATTATTCCATACGTCATTATCTCTAATATAAGATAAAACTAATTCATCTCTCAATGAATCATTTTCGATTTTTGAAATTCGACTGTAGAGTGGCCGTTTTAATCGGCTATCGGACACAAGCTTCTTGATCAAAGCCGCTGCATTGGGTGTATTTAGCTCATCCGTGAGTTTCTTATAGTATTCGCTTGCTTCGGCGCCCCTGAGCTTTTCATCAAGTTGCGAATTTTCAATATCCAGGATGCTTTCTCCAAACGTATTAGTTATCATCATGCAACTCACTATAATTAGGCGAATAAGTTTCATCTCATTGATTCAGTTTGGAGTAATTG
The DNA here is from genome assembly GCA_031425955.1 of Akkermansiaceae bacterium. GTDB lineage: Bacteria > Verrucomicrobiota > Verrucomicrobiia > Verrucomicrobiales > Akkermansiaceae > Luteolibacter. Next base: position 4,800 of record JANPKJ010000144.1, read on the forward strand.
TGAAAATTCCTTCATTTGAAGATGAGCCGGAATCCCCCCAGAAATATAGCCCACTTACGTTACTTTGCCCGTAATTAGCGGACAGAACGTGATGCCAGTCTTTATAATCTGAGATTTTATACCACGTGCGGGCACCTTGAGGGGTAGTTTTCGATCCGATTTCCGAGCGGGCAAACTCCCTAAAGTTTGCAACAATTGCAAAAGTAGCGCCAGCGGCTACCGGAGCGGTTGGTGTTCCAAAAGCAGGACCGTCATAGCTAGAAATTTGACCAATGGCATGATTCAGACCATTTCCGATGTAGGCCTGATACGGATTGCCATTTTCATCGTTGATACCAATTGGATCATCATTCCCTTCCACATGGTTGGTGGGAAATTCAGCAACAGTGTCCATCGCTTTTGGTTGATTGGCGAAAATCGGATAAACAGGAAATTGATTCTTAGGAATCAGATTGGGATTACAAATAATATTTTCAACTTGGCGACTTACATCCCATTTTAATGTTGCAGAATCGCCCTTGACACTGGGGTCAGCAAAGTATGCGGTGTTTTCGCCAGGAACAGCAGTTTCTTTTGTTCCATTCAGATCTGGGCGCTCAGGCGCCGAAATGATTGTTGCAGGATGTATTGTGAATACGAACCTCCATGAGAGTTGAGCTCCTGGATTTCCTCGATAAGTGGCCGCCGTCAAACTGGGGCTGAACTGAACTTGCTGGTAGGGAGTAACCGAAACTTCTGTCCACACTACCCATACGCAAAATTCTGCCGCGATAGCTCCTCCTTGCTTCACCTTGATCTTCACCATATTCGGTTGGGCAACATCCCGCTTCACTCTACGTTTGAGAGGTTCGTTCGGAACGGTCTCACCACCATCCCATTCAAAGATTTGTTTTGCACTTTTAGGGTCGATTTGTTCAGCCGTGATCCCGGTAACCTTTAGTATCACATACGGCGCTGCCAATTCGGTAGTCAATTTCGGAGTGACGAAGTGTTTGATGTTGCTGCCAACAACCGCTGATTCCACCACGTCGCCGATCACTCCGGCCATGTTGATGTCTGGCACCAAATCAAGTGGGGGAAGATCTACTGCGGCGATACGCTGGATAAGGTAGGTCGAATGTTTTGGAATGAGATCCAGCCCGAGGCGGTGGAATTCACTGACCGTGGAATTACGCTTTAGAAACAAGGTGAGTCCCTCGATGGATGTGAGCTTTTGGTAGAGTTCCGAGGTTGGAGTCATCTCGATTTTCCCATTGGCTGGAATGGTGAGAGGTTCGAAGCCGCCTGTGCCCGGAGTTTGCAGGGTGAATCCTGACTGCGGATCTTTCTCTCCCTCCACCCCCGTGCCGAGCTTCAGGGTGATCCCATTGGAGACCGCACCAGCGTCGGGACCGACTTTGAGGACGAGCTTGTGCCATTGCTCGGATTGAATGGGAAGCAGAGGGGTCTGGCTAGGCCAATTGTTATAGGGTGCGGGCGGAAAACCTGGCGGGCTGATTGGCATGCCAGGATATTCCAGGGTGCCGGTCGAATGAGCGGTGATGGTGGCACCAATATCAGCATTGACGCCACCGATGCCGTCGATGTCCTGATAAGACTCACCATCGGGAGTGGTACCATTGAAAAAAACGAGTCCTCTGAACTCGCGGAAGGGTAAATTTGGCTCGGTCAGAGTCCAGACGTTGGTGTAAACGGTTTTGTTTTCACCATCAATGAAACTGTGTCCCAGAACTCCAAAATTGGGGGTTCCAGTCTCTGGTGCTGGAGGAAATGGCTGGAATCTGATTGCTCCAGCTGGAATCCCGATGCTTCCCACTGCGGAAGGCGACATTGTGATGTCCGTTGACCAACGGTTAACATAGAATCTTCCATAATGCGGATAGGCCACGGGGTCGGAGATATCGAGAGTTTGTTCGACGTTGTAGGTTGTTCCTGATTTTGAAATCACAAAGAGCGGATAGCGTTCCGCGCCGATCTGGGCGGTCGACCCCGTGGTTGAACCGGAGGCATCAAGCAACGTAATTGCCTTGGGACCCCGATACCAAACGGAGCCTCCATGCAAAAAGCGCTCGGTGCTCTGCTTGACGCCTTTGCAATGGGAGGCAACGCGGACCTGCGGGTAATCGGGGAAGTTCAGACCATCGGAACTCACTCCCGCGATCATGCCCTCCCACTCGGCAACATCGGCGCGGGCGACGTTGAGCCAGGTGGTGGCGTTTTGCGAGTCTCTGAAACGCAGGCTGATGTTTTGCAGGGTCTGCGCGGGGTAGCTGGTGGTGACTTTGGCAAGCCAACTGAAATTGAAACGCTGGGTGCCTGTGGCGGAAGGCGGCGTGGTGAGGGCGGTGATGTTTGCGGTTTCCTCGATGTTG
>JANPKJ010000145.1:0-27629 GCA_031425955.1 Akkermansiaceae bacterium
TTGTCGAGACGAATCCTGTCACCGGTCAGGAAGTCACCTATACACCGGGCTATACCCCGGATTTCGCCCTAATTTGGCGGAATCCCTTACTTCCGCCGGAGATTTTCGGTGTGGCCCCAGGCGCGACACTTCAAGGCTCGAGACATGCCCAAGGCGGATTGATGCACCGGGACGGGACCGTTCTCCTCACGAAGCGGAGACCGGAGGACATCTTCGTCAACGACAATGGCACACTCGAACGCTGGCCGAATACGGCGAATGGTGGTGGTTTTCAAACCAGCCCGGTGTTCTTTTCGCCCTCGCCCACCTATCCCGCCATGGGTGGTAGTTTCGCATTCCGCAGCTACTTATCCACAGGACAGGGATTGACTACCCTCTCATGGATCTGGCCCGCGGACGGTGCTCCACAGTCTCTATACACTTTAGCAAGATCGGCACCGGGAGCACCTGCCCTCAATTTCCAGAGTTCGCCGACCACCATTGGTACGGCACCCGGCGGAGAAGCCTGTGTCAATCTTTCCGGTCAGGCGCTAGTCGGGCATTCGGGCCGATTCTACCAAGTGCCAGCGCTACAAGGTGCAACCAAAATCAGCCCCCACGGTGCGGCTCTTCTGCCCGGCACGTTCGGCAATCCGGCGATCTGGTATGGCGGGAGCACCTACTCCCTCAGCTCCTGCGTCGCCAACCCACAAGCCCTCGGAACCACCCTGACCGTGAGGGATGTGAACGAAAACCGTAGCATGCTGGCAATCGTTAACGTCAACCTTGGGAGCCAGAGGTTGGTAATGCTCCACCCGGTGGAGGTAGTCGATAAAGACGGGGTTCCTCTAACCGAGCTAAAAGTCGGGAAAATGTATCCCGATGTGATCATGGGCAATGGCCTTCCCGGCAACCCTGTATCCGTGAATCTTGATGCCGATGAGGATCGGTTTTTCGTCCGGGTAAATGGTGCTGATTCGCTTGGCGCCATCAAAATGAAATTTGAGACGGTAGATAACCCGGACACATCATATAACGATGACCCTACGGAGTATACCCTAGAGTCGAAAGATGGGTATGCGACCACCAAATCCATGGTCCTCGTTTCCGATGATGTGGACGATCACCATCTGGCATCCTATTCGCCACCCAGCCCGGATAACTCTCCGGATGATCGGACACACAAGATTCAATTGGGTGGAAACTTTAAGATTTCCGCTATTAAAGTCGGATTGGCCGATTGGGTGGCTACGGACATAAAGCTCCCGGTGAAGAAGAAAAAAACCGTCCGGGTGCAGTTCGTGAACTGCACCTACGGTCCTCCTTTCATTACCAATCCTTGTTGGACAGGCCCGGAGATTGATCGTGTGAAAAAATACCTACAAGAACGGTATGCCCAAGTTGGAATCGAATTCGATTTCCTACCTACCCTCACAGGTGCAAAAGTTGATTTCGATGGGGAGATGACCGACAGTGAGGTTCCCACCCTTGATGTCTCTGTAGGGAAGATTAACTTTCCTCAAGCGACGAAGGATCTGATTGATCACGGTCCTCCAAATGATTTACACAATACTCTGATGATTTATCTTGTAAAAGAACTCGGGAGATTTTCAGGTATTGCTACACCTCCAAAATACGTAAATATTGTCGATAAGCGGTTCCACAACAAAGTGCTGCTAGCAAACGAAGATCTTAGAGATTTTACCGCTGGCCATGAGGCACTCCACGTATTGACCGACGCGGCGCATGAGCCTCCCTACGCTGATTTCAACACGGAGCGTAATAATGAGAACACGCTCTGGTCACAGCCACTCGTCATCCCGCCATTTATCAGTGAAATGGCTCGGAGAGACAATATTTCACTTGGGGCTACCAAACGAATCTCTATTGCTCAAGAAGCAGCAGCGCACTCCTCACCCCTTACCAAATGAAAAAAATTCTAGTCATACTATGCGCCTTTCCAACGCTAGCATTTGCCAGTTCGGCAACGAATGAATTTGAAGCGGCATTGGCCGAGGCTAGCAAGGGCATCCAAATCGAAACTCAAACCTCGTCATTCGGGGATCCCGTAGGTCCTGATATAAAGGCGGGGCTCAGAATGCTATCGCCAGAGAGAAAAGATAAACTAGCGACGCAAATCACGCCACTCCTTCCACGGTTGGCACAAGAAGCGAACGATCCGTCGATTCGAAAAGCATTCGGACCAACGGATGGGATTTTAATCCTCAAAGAAATCGGAACGGATGAGCAGAAAATCCAAGCATTTCGTGATCTTGATGTCTTTGGCAAATCGCTGGGAGAAGCATGCAGGGCACTCGCTACCTGCGAAGGACCCGAAGGCGTCAGAATTCTCAAGGAATACGCAGAAAGCCAGTTTCCGGGTATCGATTCGGAATTTTTACAATCTAAAAATGGTGCCGACCGAGAACGATATGCGGGCCAAAACCCACCCAGCTTGAAACTCTACCATTCAGTAATCGCCTTGTCCGGCGCATACCACTCCGGCGGCCCAGTTGCTGCGGAAAAACTGCGAGATCAGTTTATCAATCTCAGCATGGAATATTCGAATGGCTCCCAGCTAGCAGAACTGAAAAAAGAATTTGATAAGGATATGAAAAGAGCCCGTCACGAACGGGAAAGCCTTCTCCGAGAGAAGCGGCCTAACAACAAAAGGAATTCCAAGACCGGGAGTATAAACACGGAAGCATCCGGCTCGATTGCTGATTCTTCCTCCAGGGTCGTCAATTCAAAATGGTTCTGGCCAAGCACAGCGGCACTCCTGCTCATCCTTGCATACTGGTTTATCTGGAAACGAAAGAGCTAACATAATTGCCTGCAGCAGGGTCCACACGCAACGGTGTCCACACGACAGAGGAACAGGCCTGAATGTCACGATGTGAACATCAAGAAGAAAAAATCCATAGTGACCCACATGCAGAATGAATCGAAATTGTTTTTGATATGCTTCGTCTTCTTCGCGAGTTCAGTTTGCGGACTCCCCAAGGAGGAAGTGTTAAACAAGGAACAAATTCTAGAATTGATTCCAAAGAGCCATGGAACGTTGGATTTGACCGAACGAGAGAATCTTTTGCAGTTGGTTTCGAAAGTTGATGCTATCTATCCAGCCCTTTGTGAGGAGCTCTTGGAAACACCGAATATAAAAACCCAATCGTTTATCCTCGCTGTACTTGGAGAATCCAAGAAAAGCAAAGCCCAGATCCTGCCCGCAGTGAGGGAATACTTGACTCGTCACAAAGAGGATGAACCTCAACCGGATTCGATGTTCACTGGGATTAAGACTCTTGGAAAAATTGGAGGTCCGGAGGATGCCGAGCTGCTATCCCACTTTTTAAATATTGGCTTTGAATCAAGCCGTGTTGTTGCCGCCCAAGCAATCAAGGAGATTGAATCTAACGAGAATTCCCAAGAGAGGGACGAGAAGCGATTGAAGCGCGTTTCCGAAGCTGCTGGGACGAACGATTCTGAAAAGCTAGATGAGAAAAGCCGACCTCCCGCATCTTCGTGGTCAGCTGAAGATTTCACAAATTCCACCACCTACTGGCTGCCGTTTATTTTTGCCGCCTTAGTCGCTGGATTTTTCGTTCCAAAAGTCTTTAGAAGATTCTTCAGCAAGACTGAAGACAATTGATGACTACTGGTTACCCGAAGTCGCCGCTGCTGGCTGAGTAGCAGCGGCGGGGGCTGTCTTTGAGTCAGGCGACAGGAGGCGCTGGCTCGGGTGGTGTGTCTTCGGCTCCGGGGCCACGACCCCGGTCGATGATTTGGTCGCTGGCGAGCCAGGTGGCGACGAAGGCGTCGCCTGCAGGTGTGCCTCGGAACTGGATGGCAAGATCGTCCATTTGATCGAAAAGCTCGGCGATTTCACGGGACTTGGGGAGAAGTTCGGCCGTGAAGGTGCTGCGCTCGCCGATGGCATTGACGGGCGCGGTGATGACTTTCTCGTAATCGACCGCTTCCTTGGTCAGCTTGGCGATGGCGGCGGGAGTGATGCCGTAACCGGCGGCGGCGGCGGCGGCGCTTCCGGTGGCGAAGAGAGCGGCATCGGCAGCGAGCAGACGGGCTTTATTCAGCAGCACTTCGTCCCGGAGGCGGCGCCAGCCGCTGATTTGGAAGTCGTATTTCGCTGCGGTGGCGAGGTCGTCGGTGTCTTTGCAGTAGTTCACGAGAGCGCGACCGAGTTTGTGGGCTTCGTCTTCGAGTTCTTTCTCCTCGCGGCGCTTGTCTTGGGCGTGGCCTACGGTGGTGGCAGTCTGGCGTCCGGCGAGTTCCACGAGAGTCGCCGTGAGGCTGCGCGCGGAGGCGACTTTTTCAGTGAATTTCAGCGGGGCCATGCCATTCCAGACGAGGATGCTCGAAGGTGTGTCGAGGACTGCAAGGCGTGCGCGGAAGTTGTCGATGCGGTTGTTGATGACGTTGTTCATGCGCTGGAATGGCTAACAAACGAACTCCGCGAGGGCAATCGTGAATTCCATCATCGCCGAGAATGCAACTCCAAGGGTGGATGGGCCGGAAACGGAGCTTGAACGGGTTCCAAGGCCATATTTTCTGTAAATAGCAGGAAATCAGTGCATTGCATTACCATGCGACGCGATTGCAGAGGAGTGAGACGCGATTGCAGCGCAGTGAGGGGCCGTTGCAAGGGCACGCGACGCGCTTGCAGTAGAGTTCGCGGCAATTGCAGACCAATGAGATGCTTTTGCGAAGGTGAGAGACGGAGTTACACTGGACCGGATTGCGTTTGCAGGTGGATTCGGGGCTGTTGCAGGACATCAAGGGGCCGTTGTGAAGAAATGTGCTCCGGTTTTTTAACCCCTTAAGCCGTTCGAAGATCGAAACCGAGTTCCATTCTTGCCCGCCCCGCCGGGGCCTTCTAAAGCTCTCCCCCGCATGACCCACCTCGAAGCCATCGCCCGGGAAACCGGCATCTCACTTTCCTCCGTCACCTCCACCGCCAAGCTGCTCGCCGAGGGCGGCACGGTCCCGTTCCTTTCCCGCTACCGCAAGGAGCAGACCGGCTCGCTCGACGAAGTCCAGATCACCACCATCCGTGACCGCATGCTGCAACTCGCGGAACTGGATTCCCGCCGCAGCACGGTGCTGAAATCGCTGGAAGAACGCTCGCTGCTCACCCCGGAGCTTAAGAAAAAACTCGAAGCCGCGCTCACCCTCGCCACCGTGGAGGACATTTTCGCCCCCTACCGCCCGAAGCGCCAGACTCGCGCCACCAAGGCCATCGAACGCGGCCTCACCCCACTCGCCGACTTCATTTTCGAGAACCAGAACGTCGATCCCGAGGAAGAAGCCGCGAAATTCCTCAACCTGGAAATGGAAGTGCCCACCACCGTCGAAGCCCTCGCCGGAGCCCGCGATATCATCGCAGAGCGCGTCGCCGATGATGCGCCGCTCCGGGGCCGCGTCCGAAAAATCTACGAGGAGGACGCCACCGTTTCCTCCAAGATCATGTATGGAAAAGAAGAGGAGGCGGACGCGCAGAAATTCCGCGACTACTTCGAGTGGAGCGAGCCATTCAAAACCATCCCGTCCCACCGCACGCTGGCGATTCGACGTGGCGAAAAGGAAGGATTCCTGCTCATGCGTGTCGAAGTCCCACTGGAGCGCGTGGTCTCCCAGGCACTGCCTGATTGGGTGAAATCCACCGGCCCCGCCGGTAAGCACGTCGCTCAAGCCGTCGAGGATGGTTGCAAGCGACTGCTCATGCCGTCGATGGAAACCGAGGCCCGTCTGATGGCGAAAAAACGCGCGGACGAAACCGCCATCACCGTTTTCGCCGACAATTTCCGCGAACTGTTACTCGCCTCGCCGCTCGGCGAGAAACGCCTGTTAGCCATCGACCCCGGCTTCCGCACCGGTTGCAAGACCGTCGTGCTCGACCGCTCTGGCAAGCTGCTCCACCACACCGTGCTCCATTGCACCGCCGGCTCGGATCGACAGGCCTACGAAGCCGCCGTGGAAGTCACCACGCTCATCAAGAAGCACGACATCGAGGCCATCGCCATCGGTAACGGAACTGCCAGCCGCGAAACGGAAGCCTTCATCAAAAAGCTCAAACTTCCCTCCTCCATCCCCGTCGTGATGGTGAATGAAAGCGGTGCATCCATCTACTCCGCCTCGGACGTCGCTCGCGAGGAGTTCCCTAACGAAGACGTCACCGTCCGCGGTGCGGTTTCCATCGGCCGCCGTCTGATGGACCCGCTTGCCGAGCTGGTGAAAATCGACGCGAAAGCCATCGGCGTCGGCCAATACCAGCACGACGTCGACCAGCGCGCGCTCAAGGCCAGCCTCGACGACACCGTTGTTAGCGCCGTGAACTCCGTTGGCGTCGAGATCAACACCGCCTCCAAACAACTTCTCTCCTATGTCTCCGGTCTCAATGCCTCGCTCGCCGAAAACATCGTCGCCTGGCGCAATGAAAACGGCGCGTTCACTTCGCGCGAGCAATTGAAGAAAGTCCCTCGTCTCGGAGATAAAGCCTTCGAACAAGCCGCCGGATTCCTGCGCGTCCGTGGCGGCAAACACCCGCTCGATTCCTCCGCTGTCCACCCGGAACGCTACCCGCTCGTCGAGAGGATGGCGGCCGACGCCGGCTGCAAGGTCGAGGAGCTGCTAGACAACGAAGCCGCTCGCAAAAAGATCGACCTCACCAAATACGTCGATGACCAGGTCGGCCTGCCAACGCTCAAAGACATCGTCGCCGAGCTCGCCAAACCCGGCCGCGATCCGCGGAAACAATTCGAGCTCTTTTCCTTCGTCGAAGGCGTCGAGAAACCGTCCGATCTCCAAATCGGCATGAAGCTTCCCGGCATCGTCACCAACGTCACCGCCTTCGGAGCTTTCGTCGATGTCGGCGTCCACCAGGACGGTCTCGTCCATGTTAGCCAACTGGCAGACCATTTCATCCGCGACGCGTCTGAGGTCGTCAAGGTCGGTCAAAAAGTCCAGGTCACCGTCGTCGAAGTCGATCTCAAGCGCAACCGCATCGCCCTCTCCATGAAGAGCAAGGTCGATCTCGACAACCGCCGTTCCGACTCCGGCGACCGCGACGCCCGCCCCGGCGGCGGAAATCGCAACAACGGCCCCCGCCCGCAAGGCCGGACACCCGATTTCAAGCCCAACGCCGCGCCGAACAACGATTGGTTTTCCCAAGCCCTCAGCCAGGCCAAGAAAAAGTAAGGGGAATGGACGTCCCGTCCATTTAACCACACAAATGCCTGGAGCATCCAGCCTACCGTCCGGACGTCTCGCCCGGAATCCAGATGTGCGCGGCGAAGCACTCTTCAAGAGGATCCATCAGATCACTCTTAATGAATCGGCGCGCCCTCCCGTGGAGGAACGGCAAGCGCATTAAGTGCATTGCGGCTGTAAATTCGCCGTAAACGCCCGCGATGCTGCTTGCCCGGGAGCCGGAACCATCGCATCCCTCGGGATGTTATGAAAACCACCTTGCTCCTGCTGGTCTCCTCCCCGCTCATCGCCCTGGCCTCGCCGGCTTACGAACTTCACGAGTGGGGCACCTTCACCACGGTCGCCGGATCGGACGGAGTTCTGCTCCCCGGCCTCCAGCGTGAGGAAGAGGAACTACCGCGCTTCGTCCACTCGCATTTCGGATTCGAGAACGGCCAACCGACCGACGTCGAAAAACTAACACGCATCATGAAAACCCACGGCTACCCGGCGTTTTCCACCAAAACCAAGGGCCTCGGCCGTCGGCCGGTCTCCGGCGTCACGGTGAAAATGGAAACACCGGTGATCTATTTTCACTCGCAAGAATCCTTCCGCGCCACGGTCAGGGTCGGCTTCGAGGGCGGCACCATCAGCCAGTGGTATCCCGCCCGCAGCGGTGGGGAAATCCTGCCAGAACCGCCTCCGTCCACCCATCCGGAGATCAATCCGGTCCCAGCCGAAAAGTGGCGCATCGACTTCTCCGAGGCCTATCGCGGCGGCGTCGAGTGGGACGTGACCGTGCTATCCCCAGCAGAATCCCGCACCACCCGCACCTTCAAACCGCGTGATACGGTGAACTGGCTGCGCGCCCGTGTCCCGGAGGCGAACGTCGTCCGCACCGATTCCGGAGAGACGGAAAACTATCTATTCTACCGTGGCGTCGGTAATTTCAGCCCGGGCCTCCGGACCACCGTCTCCGCCGACGAGACGCTCCATCTGAAAAACCAGACCGGCGGCGACATCCCCTATCTGTTGGTTTTCCAAAAGCACGGCAGCCGCGTCTCATGGCACGCCCGCACCGGAGGATTGAAATCCGGCGAGTCCCTCGATCTACCAGAGTCCACGCTCACCATCGCGGCAGACGGCTTTCCTGCCCCGATTTACGATTCCCTGAAAGCCGGCCTCAACGCCTGCGGATTGCTGGAATCCGAAGCCGACGCCATGGTCCAGACGTGGTGGAGCAGTTATTTCGAAACGGAGGGCCTCCGCGTCTTCTGGTTGCTGCCTGCCGCCGCGACCGACCGCATCCTTCCTCTATCCGTCACACCGCCGCCGGCGAAAACCGTGCGGGTGCTCGTCGGCCGCAGCGAGGTGCTCCGTCCGCGGCAGGAAGCCGCGTGGCTTGCCGCTTCACGCCAGACTGGCGATGCGGCGATGCCTTGGAAATACACCGTGGAAAGCGACCGCTTCGGCCTCGCGATCGAGGAGCGGGTTAAAGTGTTGGAAAATGGCGCAGCCTCCTCTGCAAGTGCCAGGTGAGGATTCCGACTGAGACAGCCGGAACACTTTACAAGATTCCAGGCTTGTTCGACGCTTCATCACGTCGAAACCAAAGCATCCTTTGAAAAATTCCCCCTTCCGCTACTTCGCAATCATCCTTCTCTCCACCCTCTGCTTCATGTCCGTTTCCGCCGCGCCGGTGGGCCTGGTGGATGAGATACCGGTGAAAATAAGCACGCCTACCCCCAGTGTCATCCTGGTGGATTTCGGAAAAGTGGCGTTCGGCAACCTCAAGCTTTCACCCCCGCCCGGAGCCCGCGGCAGCGTCCGGCTTCATTTTGGCGAAGCGTTCGATGGCAAGCGCATCAACCGCAAGCCGCCCGGATCCGTTCGCTACGCGACCACCGCAGTGACGCTCGACGACCAGTCGCCACGGATCGTCGCCCCGCCGCGCGACAAGCGGAATTCCAGCGGAGCCGCCGTGCTCACCCCGTCGGCGTGGGGCGAGGTGCTGCCGTTCCGCTGGGTGGAAATCGAGGGCTGGCCCGGCGAGATCACCCCGGCGCAAATCACCAGACAAGCGGCCTACGCCTCCACCTGGGATGACCAGGCAGCCTCCTTCAAATCGTCCGACGAGACGCTCAACCGCATTTGGGAGCTGTGCAAATATTCCATCAAGGCGACGACCTTCGCCGGCGTCTATGTCGACGGCGACCGCGAGCGCATCCCTTACGAAGCGGACGCCTATCTGAACCAACTCAGCCACTACGCCACCGACAAGGACGTCCAAATGGCGCGCGACACCTTCCACCACCTGATGGCCCATCCCACGTGGCCCAGCGAGTGGGCGCCGCACATGGTTTTCATGGCCCATGCGGACTGGATGCAAACCGGCGACACCCAATGGCTGTCACCCCGCTATGAATCACTGAAAAGCAAACTGCTCGAAGAGCGGGTGAACGCCGCCGGCTGGGTCGCGAGCGACAAGAAACAACAATCCCGGACCGACATCGTGGACTGGCCGACAGGAGAGCGCGACGGTTTCCAATTCCGTGAAGTCAACACCGTGGTCAACGCCTTCCACCTGATGGCGCTCAAGCAAATGGCGGATCTAGCGGTTGCCGTGGGCAAGACTTCCGAAGCGGAGGATTTCACTGCCCGCTTCCGCAAGCGCAGTGAAAATTTCAACCGGGAACTGTGGATGGAAGACAAGGGAGCCTACCGCGATGGCATCGGCAGCGATCACGCGTCGTCGCATGCGAGCCTGTTTCCATTAGCCTTCGGTCTGGTGCCGCAAGATCGCGTCAAGGCCGTGACCGACTATCTGGTGAAACGCGGCATGACCTGCTCGGTCTACGCCGCGCAGTATCTGATGGAAGGACTCTTCCAATCCGGCGCGGATCAGGCGGGGATGGCCTTGGTCACCGCGCCGGGCGACCGCAGCTGGCGGCACATGCTGGAAAGCGGCACCACCATCACTTGGGAGGCGTGGGACCAGAAATACAAGCCGAACCAGGACTGGAACCACGCGTGGGGTGCCGCTCCGGCGAATCTGTTTCCACGCTTCCTGCTAGGCGCGACTCCCGCAGCGCCGGGTTGGAAGTCCGCGCGCATCGCGCCCAGCACAGGCGGACTCAAGGAGGCGAAAGGCAAGATCCCAACACCACGTGGACCTGTCGAAATCCATTGGATCCAGGATGCCTCGTTCCACCTCAAGGTCGATCTGCCGGAAGGCATGACCGCGCGGATCGAGCTCCCATCGAGCCGCCCGACTGACCGCGTGCTGATGGACGGCAAGCCGGTCGCCGCCACCCGAGCAGGCTCGCGGTTAGTGGTGGATGATGCCGTTAGCGGCAGCAGGAAATTTGCCGTGGAAGCGGAGAAATAACGTGTCCCGGCTGAGACAGCCGGGACACTTTCTCAAGCACTCCGCCGAGCACCTCCGCGGCGATGGGGGTGGACTCGTGGAGCAGGACGATGTCGCCGGGTGATAGATGGGGGAGGATCCGTGCGAGGACTTTTTCCGCGTCTTTCCCGACAGCGTCGAATCCCCGGCGGTTCCAAGCCATCACCCGCAGGCCGAGGGCGGCGGCGACGGGATGGGTGAACGCATTCCGATGCCCGACCGGAGCGCGGAACCAGCGGGGTTTGGTGCCGGTGACTTCTTCAATGATTTGCTGGCATCCCGCGATTTCCCGACGTGTCCGCCACGGACCAGCGCACCAGAAGCTGGATTGCGGGTGGGTGAGCGAGTGGTTCCCGATTTCATGACCCCGGCGGATCACCTCGCGGGCGAGCTCGGGATGCGCACGGGCTTTGTCGCCGATCATGAAGAAGATCGCATTCGTCTGATAGCGGTCGAGCAGATCCAGCAGGATCGGCGTGTCATGCGGGTCCGGGCCGTCGTCGATGGTGATGAGTGGAACCTCGAAATCAGTGGTTTGATAGACCGGGCCGAGAATCTGGCTGTAGGGGTTGAGCACCGCCCAACAGAAGAATGCGGCGATGACGGCACCGCACAGGATCGCCCAAGGCCAGCCGCATTTGAACCCTATTCCCACGGCGACGACGTGAACTGCGATCAGCAGGAACATCCGCCATGCGACGCCCGGTCTTCCCGACCAGCGCATGGAAGCCTGCCAGGCCAACACCACCACGGCGGCCAGACTCATCACGGCCATGGCAATCCAAATGTAGGAAACCAATCCCACGATGCCACCCGCGTCGCGTCGGAAAATCGCCCAGCCGAGACAACTGACAAACCACAGCCGCCATTGCAAGGACTCGGACTTGGCGGTGAACAGGAATGGCAGCAGGCCGAGCGCTAGAAACGTCAGGGGAAACGCGAGCAGGATGCCGGCAACGGTTCCAAGCCGCCCGGCTAACCAATCGGCAACTGCCACCAGCGCGGTGAGCGGAACGAGCGTGGCTAAGACCCGGAACTCACCGCGATGCATGCCGCGGCGGGTGGCGAAGTCGTGCGCCTCCGCGACGACAGGCGGCTCCGCCCCGCCGAAGACGCGGAAGAGCGCGGAAACGGCGCGGTTGTCGGTGGGGAACATGGGAGCGCGGAATTTATTCCGCCTGAATGGCACGATTCGCGCGGAATAAATTCCGCGCTCCAATTACTCCCACTCGATGCTGGCGGGGGGCTTGGTGGAGATGTCGTAAAGCACGCGGTTGATGCCTTTGACTTCATTTAGAATCTTATGGCTGGTCTCCCGCAGGATGATCGATGGCAGTTCTACCCAATCTGCGGTCATCGCATCTTCGGACACGACCGCGCGCAGATTGGTCGCCCATTCGTAGCTGCGTTCGTCGCCTTTGACGCCCACGGTTTTCACCGGGATCAGGCCGGCGTAGGCTTGCCAGACTTTATCATACCAACCGTGTTCCTTGAGCTTGCCAATGAAGATCGCGTCGCACTCGCGGATGATATCAAGCCGCTCCTTGTCGACGATTCCCGGGCAGCGGACGGATAGACCAGGGCCGGGAAACGGGTGACGCTGGAGGATGTCTTCCGGAATGCCGAGCGCGGTGCCGAGTTCTCGGACCTCGTCTTTGAAGAGTTCCGCTAGAGGCTCGAGCACTTTTCCTTCCGCTTGGAGTTCGAGGATTTTCGCGACCCGGTTGTGATGGGTCTTGATGACGGAGGCTTTTGACTTCGCATTCGACGCGCTTTCGATCACGTCCGGATAGAGCGTGCCTTGCGCGAGCATTTCGGCATCGCCCACCGCGTCCCAGAAGACTTCGATGAACATGTTTCCGATGATCTTGCGCTTCTTCTCCGGATCGCCCTCGCCAGACAACGCGGTGAGGAATCGCTCGGAGGCATCGATCGTTTCGATCTCCACGCCGATGCGCTTGAAATTCTCCTGCACCACTCCCGCCTCGTCTTTGCGGAGCAGGCCGTTGTCCACGAAGATCGCCCGCACCTTGACGCCGGCATGCTGGAGCAGAACTGCTAGAACAGTGCTGTCGACACCACCGGAGACGCCGCAGACGACCTGGCGGGTGCCGACGGTTTCGCGGATGTTGTCGATCATCTCGCGTTTGAAATCGTCGATGCGGAACGGCAGCAACTCACCGGCATGGCTCAGGAAATTGTTCAGAATCCGCAGGCCTTCGTGGCTGTGCGTGACTTCCGGGTGATACTGGATGCCGAAAAACAAGTCGTCCCACTGGAGTGAAACCGGCGTGCCGTGCTGGTTGGAGGCGATGACCTTCGCGCCTTCGGGCAGAACTTTGACGGTGTCCGAGTGGCTCATCCAGACTTGCGAGCAGGCGGAAATCCCTTCATAGAGCCCGGCACTTTCCGCCGGGAACAAATTCGCCGGCCCGTATTCGCGGCGGTTGCTCGCCTCCACGCTGCCGCCGAATTTGATGTTCAGCAGCTGCATGCCATAACAGACGCCGAGCACCGGCACGTTGAAGGCTTTGAGCGCTTCGAAATCAAGGTCCGGCGCGTCCGGCTCGCTGGTGCTCTTCGGCCCGCCGGATAGAATGATGGCCCCCGGCTTGCCGATATCCGGAAAATCCTCGATGGCGTAGAGCTTGGCGAAATACCCCAGTTCCCGCACGCGGCGGACGATGAGCTGCGTGTATTGGGAGCCGAAGTCGAGGACGGCGACATGGTGGGAATCGTGCATGGATTGAAGCTGTGTGATGAAATTGTGAGTCGTTCCGCCAATCAGGCCGGTTTGGCAAGCAGCCATTTGTCGTCCAGATGTTCGAGTTTCAGCCGGTTTTCCGAAGTGAATCGATCGACCGCCATTTTGACGCCGGTCCAGCAATAGTCATCGCCGAAAATCAATCCGCCGGGTGTCAGCAGATCCCAATAATCGGCAAGGTCCGCATAGACATCCTCCTCTTCATGGCTGCCGTCCACGTAGATCAGATCCGCCCGCACGCCGCGCAGGGACAACCATTGGGCCGCGGTGACCGAGGGAAGCGGGAACGGGATGATCCGTGACTGCATGCCATGATGGCAGACGTTTGCTAGAAATTGATAGTAGAGCTGTGGATAGCCGTGTTTGAGATTCAGGGAGCCGAAGCGGTCCGCGTCCTCCTGATCTCCCCACATTTCCAAGGCTCCCAGCCAGGTGTCGACGCAGAGGATGGAGGCACCCGCCAAACCGAGACGCTCGAGATGGGTGGCCATTTCAATCGCGGAGCCGCCTTTCCAGGTGCCGACTTCGATGATCAACTTCGGGCGAACCCGTTCGACCAATTTTCCGAATGCCGGCGACTTACTGCCCCAGCCCTGGTCATCCACAGGAATCGCTGGGAAATCAAATCCCGCATACGGATCCACCGCATGAATGGCTTTTCGCAGAGCCGAGCCGTCACCACCCAAGTTGGCGCTGCCTACCGCACCGCCGCGGGCCTTCACGCCGCGCATGCGACGGAGACTGAAGCCGAAATGATAGGCCGCCTGCTTGAGTAGATCCTGCAAACTCATGACAGAGGCTGATAGTTCGTCGGTTCCTCGGTCATGACGATGTCATGCACGTGGCTTTCACGGAGGCCGCCGGCGGTGACGCGGACGAAATTGGCGCGCTCGCGCAGGTCGGTGAGCGTGGAGGCACCGACGTAGCCCATACCGGATTTCAGACCGCCCATGAGCTGGAAGATGACGTCGGACAGCGGGCCTTTGTAGGGAACGCGGCCTTCGACGCCTTCGGCGACAAGCTTGCCGGAACTGTTCTGGCCGTACCGGTCGCCCGCGCCTTTTTGCATGGCTCCGATCGATCCCATGCCGCGGTAGGTTTTGAACCGGCGGCCTTGCGACTGCACCGTCTGGCCGGGACTTTCGCGGGTGCCAGCCAGCAGCGATCCTAACATGACAACGTCGGCACCGGCGGCGAGTGCCTTCACAATGTCACCGGAGTAACGGATGCCGCCGTCGGCGATGACTTTCACGCCGGCTTCACGGCAGACGCCCGCCACATTTTGAATGGCAGTGAACTGCGGCATGCCGACACCGGAAATGACGCGGGTGGTGCAGATTGATCCGGGACCTACGCCCACTTTCACAGCACTGGCTCCGGCGGCGACGAGATCGCGCGCGCCTTGCTCGGTGACGACATTGCCAGCGACAACCGGCACGTTGGAAAGCGAGCGGAGTTGGCTGATCACCTCCATCACGTGGCGGGTATGGCCGGTCGCTGCATCAATGAAAAGCGCGTCCGCTCCGGCGGCGATGAGGACGCGGCCACGGTCGATGCAATCGGGCCCCACGCCGACGGCGGCTCCGCAGCGGAGTTGGCCGTTGCCGTCCTTGGCGGCGTTGGTGAAAGTGATGCGTTTTTCAATGTCGGAGCCGGTGATGAGTCCGACGAGATGGCCATCGGAATCGACGAGCGGGAGTTTTTCGATGCGGTTCTGGTAAAGGATGCGGCGAGCTTCCTCGAGGCCGGTGTTTCCGGGAGCAGTGATGAGCTTGTCGCGCGGCGTCATCACGTCGCCGACCGTGGCATCCACGCGGTCCAGATAGCGGACATCGCGTCCGGTGACCATTCCCTCGAGGCGGCCATCGGCATCGATCACGGGAAATCCGGAAAAGCCGTTTTTCGCCATGATGGCGCGGACATGGTCGACGGTGTCCTCCTTGCGGACGGTGAGAGGTTTTTGGATGACGGCGTTTTCCGAGCGTTTCACCCGGGAAACCATTACCGCCTGCTCGTCGATCGGGCAGGCCCGGTGGATCACGCCCATGCCGCCTTCGCGGGCGAGGGCGATCGCCAAATCGTGCTCCGACACCGTGTCCATCGCCGCTGAAACGACTGGAAGGAACAGGGGAATGCCCCCCGTGACATGCGTGGAAAGGTCTGCCTCACCGGGCAAAACCGAGCTCAAGGCCGGCACCAGAAGCACGTCGTCAAATGAAAGTCCGAGAGAAATCTCTGCCATGGCGGAGTCAATAGACGCGCTTTCCGCCCCGCAAGCCCGAATCCGGGGCGGGCGGAAATTTCGAGAGTTCCGCGCTAAACCGCGGGCGAAATTTCGACATTCAAGATGGGTGGCATTTTGGTGCTCACGGTTTATACTCAGTGCCTCCATGCGATTTGCCCTGCTCACTTGCTTCACGCTTTCCCTCGGTATTCTCGGGGCGGCGACGGTGCACCAAGGCACGCTTTCCGCGCTCACCGGCCCGGGAAATCTGGATGCCTCCGGGGTGATCACCGCGGGCAGTTTTTACGATGGCGGGGCTGGAACTTCGTCCGACGGAACCCGGGTCACAGGGGGGATTGATTTCGGGGATTCCTACACACCGGTGAATCCGTCGTTCACCGGCAGCATCGGCGGCGTCTCCAACGGCACCTCAGGCATCACCCCGAATTTCGGCGACGCGGCGCTCAATGAAGTGATGCGGACCCAGGGATTCGGCACGAATATGGCCATCAATTTCGCGCTCCCAGCCGGTATCTACAAGATCCAACTGCTCTTCTGGGAGCCCTACTTCGGCGTGCAGGTCGCGGGAAATATCGGATCCCGAGTTTTCAACATCACCGTGGAAGGGCAACCCGCCGTCTCCGGTCTCGATCTGATCGCCGAACACGGGCCGGGAACCACGAATCGCGGTGTGCTCTACAGCCAGTTAGTCACCGTTGCGGATGGAAATTTGGACATCGACCTCACGGGAGTTTCGGACAATGCGACACTCGCCGGCATCGTGATTTCATCCGCCTCATCGACCGCCACCGGACCGCCGGACGTGATCGGCACGGAGGATTTCACCGGCACGAACGGAGCCATTGCGGGACGGAATGGCGGCGAGTTTTTCGATTTCGACAACGCGACTTCCGACGACGCGTTCCTCGGTCACGAGGGTCCGCGCTCGGATTGGAACAACGTGGAAGGAGCCCCAACTGTAGCCAATCAGGCGCTGGTCACTCAGAATTCCTCCGCGAAACGCGAATACAACGCGACCAGCGAGGACCGCGGCGCGATTTCCCAAGCGGCGGACCGGGGGGCGAAAGCGGTGTATTATAAATTCCGCATGAAACGCTTGCCCGGCGCGGAGTGGAGCGGCGCGAGTTCGCTGGATTTCAACATGGAGAGAATCCTCTTCGGCGTGCCCGGCGCGGCGAATCCGGCGAGCGGGCAGCGGGAATTCGCGATCCACGTGCTGAACTCGCCGGGCTTCGACGGGCACTCGTATTCCGGCATCGCGCCGACGGCCAACCAGAATGTCATGCTCGTCGCGAAGATCGATTTCACCGGCGACTTGCTCTCCCTCTGGCGCGCGCCCGATCTCTCGCAGCCGGAAAACTCACAGCCGCCCATCGCCACCCGCGCCTACACCTCGGCCAGTCCCAGCACCGCCATCCGCTTCGGCTCCGGCGGCACGGGAAGCACGACTTGGGACGATGTGGTGGTCGCCACGTCATGGTCGGGACTGACACGAAACGGCGCGTTCCCGGCTTCGGATACTTTCACGATGAACCCCGGCGGAAAAGCAGCGGTGCAGGTGCTGAAAAACGATCCGGGAAATTTCGACCCGGCCAGCGTCGCCCTTGTTAGCCAACCCGCCTTCGGCACCGCTACCGCTATGCCTGATGGCACGATCCGCTATTCCCACACGACCGGAAGTCCCACCACTGACAGCTTCACCTACGTCGCCCGCGGGCTGGACGGGGTGGTCTCGGCACCTGCCACGGTCACCGTGAATTTCACGAACGCGGCTCGTTTCAACACGGACTTCGTCTCTCTACCCGACGAAGCGCCTGCCACCGGATTCGCCCTGACGAATGCGTTTCCGGGAATCACCTTCGACTCGCCGCACGATTTCGCGGCCTCGGAAAATTCGCTCTTCATCACCGAGGGTGATGGCCGCGTCTGGCTGATCCCGGATGTCACCGCCGCCACTCCGGTGAAAACGCTGTTTCTCGACATCTCTAACCGCGTCGAGCACGACAACAACGAATTCGCGTTCAAGGGCATCGCCATTCATCCCAACTACGCCACCAACGGCCGAATCTACGTCACCTACAATCACCTCTCCGGCGGCACCCGCACGGCGCGTGTGTCCCGCTTCACCCGCTCGGCGGGCAATCCGCTCGCCGCGGATCCGGCCTCGGAGCAGATCCTCATCAACCATTTCAACGAAGGCCAATTCCATAACATCTCCGTCTGCCGCTTCGGACCGGAGGGCTATCTCTACGTCGGCTTCGGCGACGAAGGCACGCAGGAAGATGGTTACGACAACTCCCAGCACATCGACAAGGACCTGTGGTCATCGATCATCCGCATCGATGTGGATAAAAATCCCAACAACATCGCCCCGAATCCCGATTCCGACATCCCCGGCAGCGGCACCTCGGGCGTCGGATTCCATATCCCGGCGGGCAACCCCTACGTCGGCGCCACCCGTTTCAACGGCCGTCCTGTCAATCCGGCCAACGTCCGCAGCGAGATCTTCGCCACCGGCGTTAGGAATCCCTGGCAGTTCAACTTCGACCCCGTCACCGACGAGCTCTGGCTCGGCGACGTCGGCCGCGGCGACCGCGAGGAGATCAATATCTTCCAGGCCGGCGACAACGGCGGCTGGGCATGGCGGGAGGGTACCGCCGCAGGTCCCCGCTCCGGACAACTCATCAACGGCGCCGCCCAATCCGCCGCCACGCTCAAGGCTCCGGTTCACGACTACGGACACGGCGGCAGCGCGTTCGAAGGCCAGTCCGTCACCGGCGGCATCGTCTATCGGGGAGGAAAAATCCCCGCGCTCGTCGGGAAATACATCTTCGCCGACTATGTGTCCGGCAATGTCTGGAGCCTCGCGAAAGGCACGCCCAACGTCATCGAGCGCCTCGCCACCGAGCAGGCCATCGTCTCCTTCGCCGCCGATCCATCCAACGGCGACGTCCTCCTGCTAGACCGCGGCAACACCGGCACCAGCCAGGGCACCGGCCGCATCCTGCGCCTCGTGCAGACCGCGAACGACACCACCTTCCCTGCCACCCTCTCCGCCACCGGCTTCTTCGCCGATCTCACCGACCTCACGCCCAACCCCGGCGCCCGCTTCTACGACGTGAACCTCCGCTTCTGGTCCGACAACGCGGAGAAATCCCGCTGGTTCCTCATCGACAACCCCACCGACCTCGTCGGCTACTCGCGCGACGACTCATGGAGCTTTCCCAACGGCATGGTTTGGGTGAAACACTTCAACCTGGAACTCACCCCCGGGAACCCCGCCACCAAGCGCCGCATCGAGACCCGCTTCCTCGTAAAAAACGCCACCGGCTCCTACGGCGTGACCTATCAGTGGAACAACATCACCAACGGCCAGCCCCAGACCGAGGCCACACTCGTCGGCCCTAACGGCGCGGACATTCCCCTGCCCTCCCAGACCTGGCACCTCCCCGGCCGCGGCGAGTGCATGACCTGCCACAACCCCACTGCCGGCCACGCGCTATCCTTCAACACCCGCCAGCTCAACCGCGACGGCACCCTCGCCGGTCAGACCGGGAATTTCCTCACCTTGCTCAACGGAAATGGCTATCTGAATCAAATTCCCGGCCCGCCCGCCGATCTCCCGCGCCACCTCCGCCCGGATGAAACCGCCTACTCGCTTGAAGCCCGCGTCCGCTCCTATCTCGATGTGAACTGCTCCTACTGCCACCGCCCCGGCGGCGGCGGTGGAGGAAACTGGGACGGCCGCCACCAACTCACGATCGACCAAACCGGCTTGGTCAACCAGCCAGCCGTCGACGCCCCACTCCATCCCGGCGACCTGCTCGTCATTCCCGGAAACGTCAACGATTCCATCCTCCACAGCCGAGCCGCGAAAGCGAACGGCTACACCCGCATGCCGCCGCTCGGGTCGAACGTGCTCGACACGCAGGGAAACCAACTGCTCGCCGACTGGATCACCCGGGAAGCCAACGCGCTGACTTCCTATGCCAAATGGCGGAGCTTCCACTTCGGCAGCAATCCCCAGGGCGCACCGGAGCAGGATCCGGACGGCGACTCACTGTCTAACTTCCAGGAATACCTGTTTCTCACCAGTCCGTTCAGCGGCACCGCATCGCCCGTTCCAAACCTCAGCGTCGCCAACGGCCAGACAACCATGCCTCTTCCCGCGCTCCCTGGACGGAAAGTCACCGTCGAGCACTCCAGCGATCTCAATCTCTGGCAGACTTGGAATGCTCCGGGAAATGACGGCATCCCCCGAAATCCTTCCACTCCGTTTTTCCTCACCGCTCCAACCACCGGCCCCAAGGGATTTTTGCGCTTTCAGGTCAGCGAGAACTGAGAGGCGGTCTTAAAATTGGAGCGCGGACCTTCAGTCCGCCCGCGCAGCGAATCGCCCAAGAAACGCTCAATCCCCCCTTGCACCCCTCTCGCTGCAGGATAAATCGTCCAAAAGTGAGCCGACCTGGAATCCATGCCCGTCGTGCGGCGAAATCATTCTGCGAAGCCATAAGTTCAACCCAAAATCACGACTCTAATCATGCCGCCAACAGTGGAAAAGACACGCCATTGGATCTGTTACGTTATTCCGCGAGAACCGACCCCCTGCTCGGCTTCGAGTAGCATCCGCAGTTCGGCGACCCGTTCGGGATGGCTGGCTGCAAGGATTTTCTCTTCATACGGCTCGGTGGCGAGGTCGAAGAGCTGCGCTTGGCCTTTTACACATCGAGTAAAGGCGATCGATCATCCCTTTAAATTAAAAACTTAATTTTTCGTTTTACACCGGATGTGGAAGCATTTAGAGATCACACATGCCATCCGAAAAATCGTCTGACGCACTTTCAGAACTGTCCCGAAGGGAGATCCAAATCATGGAGATCCTTTATGCCTGCGGGCCGTTGACCGTCGCTGACCTGACGGAAAAGATGCCCGACGACCTTTCGAGAAATGGGATTCGCACATTCCTCACCATCCTCACCAGCAAGGGCAAACTGACCAGAACCAAAGCGGGACGTGAGTTCACTTACTCCCCCACCAGCGAAAAGACCGAGGTGGCTCACACCGCCCTCGGGAGATTGCTCGATGTATTCTTCAACGGATCGCTTTCGGACGCAGTGGCGGCGCGGTTTTCCGGCACGAAGGAAAAGATCGACGACACTGAGCTCGCTCGCCTTGAGGAACTGATCGCCGAAGCGCGCCGTTCAAAATCACAACCCTAACCGTCCGTAATCATGAGCCTTTTCGAATCTCATACCGACCTGATCCTGAGCCTGGCAAAATTCACCTCAGCCCTTCTCATCGCCTTTGCAGTGGCTCCATTTCTCAAACGGCCTGCGCTCCGAGCCGCCTTCTGGGCGGCCTTGTTCATCATTCTGCCAACGGGGATTTTCACAACCCATGGCAGAAGCATCCTGAACATCCTTCCCCAGCTTTCCGCCGCCCCAAAGATCGAGAGTGTCCAGCTGACCGCGCCGCCTTTAGAGACGGTCACACCCTCAGCAGATGATTCTGAGATGCCCCAGAGCGCCCTTCAGGCACCCCCGCGGCAAAACAACTGGGTTGCTATCGTGTTTTTCACCGGATTGGGAGTATCGCTACTCCCCATTCTGATCTCAGTGCTGCAGCTCCGCTTTATCCCAAAAAAGCCCGCAGGGGTTTTCGCCATGGATGCATGGGCAAAGATACGGCCGCAGGAGGCGAAGGCAGTCCCGCTCTACCTCACCAGTTGCTGTGCGGCCCCGTTCACCGCCGGCCTGATCCGCGAAGCGGTTCTCCTGCCTGAAGCCTCGACGGATTGGTCACTGCGCAGGCTGCGGTCCACACTCTATCATGAGGCCGCGCACATCAGCCGCAAGGATCCTCTCGTGCGCATGTTCGCAAGCCTTGTCCGGGCCATCTTCTGGTTCCATCCCCTCATCTGGCTGGCTCATCGCCGACTGGTCGCCGCGCAGGAAGAGGCCTGTGATGAAATTGCCTTGGCCGGCGGAATCCCGGCGGACGAATACGCAGAGGACCTGCTCCAGACCGCCAAAGATTGCCAAAGCCCCTTTGGGCACTGCCTCAACATGGCGCAATGGTCACAGCTTGGCCACCGTGTCCGAATCATTCTCCAGAACGAAAAAACCAAAAACCCACCACTGACCATGAAAACCATCGCCATCGTCTCCCTTGGCATCGCCGCCACAACATTCGGGCTTTCAACCCTTGGATATTCCGAAGCTCCCAAAGCCGTTGAACAGGCTCCCGAACAAGCTCAAGAAACCGCAGGACCAGGGAAACTCGAAGCAAAGCTCAATCAAATTATCATCCCTCGCGTCGACTTCGAAAACACCAGTCTTGAGGAGGCGGTCAAATACCTCAGCATTCATTCTGCCGAACTTGATACGTCCGAGCTTGATCCCGCCAAAAAAGGCGTGAATTTCGTCATCCGCCGCCCGCCGGGCGTCGATCCTGGCACCCTTCGTGTCAAGGAACTCCGTCTCCGCAATGTGCCGCTCGCCATGGTGATCAAGTATATCTGCGAGCAGACTCAAACGACCTACAAGTTGGATGATCGTGCGGTCACCTTCGTTCCAAAGGACAAGGCCAAAGCCGTTGAACAGGCTCCCGAACAAGCTCAAAAACTCGCCGGACCAGGGAAACTCGAAGCAAAGCTCAATCAAATTATCATCCCTCGCGTCGACTTCGAAAACACCAGTCTTGAGGAGGCGGTCAAATTCCTCAGCATTCGTTCTGCCGCACTGGATACCACCGAGCTTGATCCCGCCAAAAAAGGCGTGAATTTCGTCATCCGCCGCCCGCGGGGTGCCGATGCCGATCCTGGCACCCTTCGTGTCAAGGAACTCCGTCTCCGCAATGTGCCGCTCGCCATGGTGATCAAGTATATCTGCGAGCAGACTCAAACGACCTACAAGGTGGATGATCGTTGGGTCACCTTCGTTCCAAAGGACAAAGCCGACTGAGGCTCGCGCAAGCGGTGGAGCCGCAGAGAACGTGGTCGGGGATCAACTCCTGTTTTTCCCCGGCCGACCATTAGAGCCGGCTCTTTCAATGGCCTTCACCGGCAAAGCAAATTCCTGACAAGCAGCGCGAGAACGCCCATCGCCGTCCCTGGAAAGTGGCACTGAAGGCTCTGAACCCAAACGCAGACCATGACACACCATCCCGCAGCCACCCTCGCCGCTGCCGTCTTACTCGCCATGACCGGCTGCAAAAAGGAATCCGCTCCGGCCGCATCCGGAACTCCGCCCGCACCTGCCGGGCGTGCCGGGCAGGTTTCCCCAGACCTGCGTTGGGGTCTGCGTTGGGGTCAGTCCCAAATAACAGACATTGCGCATGATTTGGACGAAACTTTCGGTGTTCACGCTGTGGGGGAGCGGCGAGATCCACAGGGACGTCGCCGAACTCGGGGATTCCACCTTCGAGGGTCTCGAAGGTGAATGAAGCAACTTGACACCAATCAACATCATTTCCGCCTCCTTGTTAGTTTTCCGCATTTCCTTTTTGGACAGCCTCGGTAAAACCGACCCGCTCACCCCCGCGGCGGGTGATGCTGATGATGGCGGCGAGTTTGTTTCCATCCCCGCTGAGCTGCAGACTCGAGCGGATGTCGGCGAGAGTCCACGGCAGGCGGAACCGCCAGTTATCTCCATCCGCAGTCCCCGGGTGGTTGATCTGTTGATCGAGGTTGAAGAGCTCGGTGATCATCAGCACGGCGTATCGGGAGTTGGAAGATAGGAGCGATTTGATGAGCCGCAGTTTGATCCCCTCCGTACACGACAAAAGGCCTGTGCCCATGTCGTGTTGAATGAAGTGGGTGAGAGCGATGCGCGATGACTTAATCCGTTTTCCTCGTTTCCTACAGCGGATTTTTTCTGGTCATCCGAAGCAAATCCTGCCAATGCCGCCCGTGCGTTTGTATTTCAAATCACACCCACGACCATGAACCCCTCGACACTCCATTTCATCCGCTCTCAGCTCGCACTGGTATTGCTGTTTATCCTCACCACGCTGAGCACCGTCCCGGCCAATGCCGCGACGGGCGACCTCGTCGTCGTTTGCTACAACTCCACCGGCAACGACGAGTTCGCCCTCGTCGCCCTGGCGAACCTTCCGCAGGGCACGCGCTACTTCATCACCGACTCCGGCTGGAGCACGAGTGCCAACAATCTGATGCAGGAAGGCCTTACGCCGACCAATGTTCAGCAGATCCAGCTCGATGTCATCAAACCGGGCGGCATTCCCTTTGGCACCGTCATCAAGTTTGACCAGACCTCCGGCGCCAATGTCGTGCTGACGGATCCGACGATGGCGACGCTGACCATGGTGAACCGCTTTTCGGCGAGCAGTTTACCACTTTTGACGAAGCTCTCCTTCAACGCGAACCTTGGCGACCAACTCCTCATCTATCAGACCGCGGGCAACACCGTGGGAGGAGCCATCACCATGGTCTCGGCCTTCAACGGCTCCAACCTCACCGCGGCCGCCAACCCGCCTGATTCCGCAATCACTCTCACCGACGGCTGGCAGGTCGGAACGTTGCCTCGGCCCAGTCAAGGCGCCGGAAGCTCCGAATCCAATTTACCGGCCGGTCTAATCGCCTACAACGGTGCCAACGCCTCCACGGCCACTGCTTTGGGTCTCGCCAGCTTCGCGGTGAGCGGAGGCACCAACAAGGATAACTACAAGTATGTCGGTTCCTACGCGCTTGCGGACAAGACGGCCTTCCTCACTTCGATCAACAACCCGGCGAACTGGGTGGCACAAGACACCACTGCCTACGACCTCTCCACGGTCGGGCCGGGCCCGAGCGCGCCGGAGATCAATATCACGGGCAATGGCGCCAACATCGTGGACGGCACCCTCACGCCTAACGCCGCCGATCACACGCTCTTCGGTTCCGCCAACGTCACCGGCGGCACGCTGACTCGCACCTTCACCGTTCAAAACTCCGGATCGGGCGCTCTTACGATCCCGGCTGCCGGCATCACCTTCACGAATGCCGCGGAGTTCTCCGTCTCGGGCATCACCCTGCCGGCGGTCATCGCTCCGGCGGGCAGCACGACCTTTGTCGTCACCTTCGATCCCTCTGCCGCGGGCGTGCGCACGGCCACGGTCAATATCGCAAACAACGACAGCAATGAAAATCCCTATGATTTCGTTATCAGTGGGAACGGCTTCATCTACACGCCGCCTGCGGGTACGCCGCCGCCGTCCAGATGGTCGTCGCCGGTTCAGAGCACGAATGTCGGCGCGACGCGGGCGGTCGGGAGCACGACCAGCGGAGACGTGATCGCCGCCACGAAAATCGGCACTGGCAACCCCGGCAACATCCGTGTCACGCGCCATGCCGCCATCACGGGCGCGGTGAGCTGGACGCGGGACATCGACAACGGCGACTCCAACGACATCAACGCCATGGTGGTGGATCCCGCGAATGGAGATGCCTACATCGCCGGGCGTGCGACCATCTCCCCGGACGTGCATGGGTTCGTCATCAAGGTGAACGGGGCGGACGGGACGATCGCCTGGACAACTCGCTTCGATATCGCCGCCACCACCTTCGACGAGTGCTTCGACATCGCGCGCACCAGCGATGGGAATGTCGTCGTCGTCGGCAGCACCACCACCGCGGGAGGCAGCTTCGCGCGTGCCGCCAAGCTCAACGCCGGCACCGGAGCCGTCACGAATACTTTTACCAGCCCCACGAGCCTGAGCCAGTTCAGCGGCGTCGCCACCGACAGCACCGGCAACACCTTCGCCACCGGCTTCATCAATGCTGCCAACGCCAACGGCCTGACGGTGAAGCTCAACAGCACCCTCGGTGTCGTGTGGACGCAGACCTTCGATAGCGCGGCCGCGCTTTTTGACAGCTTCTCAAATGTCGTCGTCCTCTCACCCTCGGGCGACTGCGTGGTCGGCGGCTCGACCCGCACCACGGCGTCCAACTCCGACGCCATCGTCATCCGATATGGAGCAAACTCTCCGGGCACCGAAGTCTGGAGACGCACGATCGTCGGAGCCTCGGCGGGCAGCGACACGCTGAACAACCTCACCGTGGACGCCAGCGGCGATCTCTACGCGTGCGGCTCCATCCGCAATGTCACCAGCACCGACCGCGATGCCTACGTCGCGAAAATCACCGGCGCCGGAGCCCTCGTCTGGACCACCACCAGGCTCGGAAGCGGTGCCGACAGTGACGACCGCTTTCAAAATGTCCGTGTCGCCGGCAGCGCCGTGTATGCCGTGGGCAACCTCGACAACGCCACCCGGGACATCCTCGCCTCCCGATTCAACGCCACGACGGGTGTCGAGGAATGGAGCTTCACTTTCAACGGAACCGGCAACGGTGCCGATGACGAATTTTTCGGCAAGACGGTGCTGGCGCTGCTCGGCACCAACGCCATCGCCATCGGCGGCTCGACTGTCGATGTGAGCACCAACACCTTCGGCATCGTGCTGAAGTATGCGGCCAGCCTGCCGCCGACGGTGACGAATGTGGGCAAGAGCACGAATGAAGACGTGGCCGTCGCCTTTACCGCCGCCAATTTCACGGGCAGCTACACCGATCCGAACGGCGACCCGCTGACGATCGTGCGCATCACTTCGCTGCCACCGAACGGTGTCCTCAAGAATGGTGTCACGACGATTTCGACGGTGCCGACTGACATCGCCATCGCGAACATCGGCAACCTCACTTACACGTCGAACCTGAACTACAACGGCGCGGACAGCTTCGGCTGGAACGGCTCGAACGGCGCTTTCTTCGCGGTGAGTGGCGCGACGGTGAACATGACCGTCGCCGCGGTGAACGACAAACCCACCTTCACCGCCGCCAATCCGCCGACGGTGAATGAGGACGCCGGAGCGCAGACCGTCGTCGGCTGGGCGACGTTGAATGCTGGCGCTGCAAATGAATCGGGCCAGGCCGTGCTTGCGTATGCGGTCAGCAGCGTGAGCAACGCCGCGCTCTTTTCCGCCGGCCCGAACATAGCCACCAATGGCACACTCACTTACACCCCGGCGGCAAACGCGAATGGCACTTCGACCTTCCAAGTGCGTGTGCAGGACAACGGCGGCGGCGCGCTGAGCGGCATCGATTTGTCAGACGCGCAGACTTTCACCATCACGGTCAACGCTGTGAACGACGTGCCGGTGATCACCGGCCAGAACTTCGTCTCCACGCCCGAGGAAACCGCGCGTACGATCGTCCTCGCGGACCTCCTCGTGACGGACGTGGAGAACGCAGGTTATCCCGCCGGCTTCACGCTTACCGTGGCCAACGGCACGAACTACACGCGCGTCGGCAACACCATCACGCCCGTGCTGAACTTCAACGGCACGCTGACCGTGCCCGTCACCGTGACGGACCCAGCCGCCGGCGTGAGTGCCTCGTTTAATCTGAGCGTGACGGTGACTGCGTTGAACGATGCGCCCGTCATCACCGGCCAGGCCGCGCTCTCCACCGCGTTCAACACCGCCCGTTCGATCGCACTCGCCGACCTCTCGGTGACCGACGTGGACAACACTTACCCCACCGGCTTCACGCTGAGCGTCCAAAACGGCACCAACTACAGCCGCGTCGGCAACACCATCACCCCCGCGCTGAACTTCGTCGGCACGCTGAGCGTCCCCGCGCAGGTGAACGACGGCGCGGCAAACAGCAACATTTTCAACCTCGTCGTGACGGTGAACCCCAGTCTCCTCGCCGCGCAGAACGGATCGAGCATCGCACCCGAGCCCGGCGGCGGTTACCGCATCAGTTTCCTCGGCAACCCAGGCCAGACTTACACGATCCAGTTCACCGCGACCCTCGTGCCCGGACCTATCCCGTGGCAATTCCTCGGCACCCGCACAGCCGACGCGAATGGCCGCTACAGCATCGTGGACAATCCGCCTCCGGGGACCCTCTCTCGCTTCTACCGCTCGATCTTCCCGTAGTTCCGACTCAAGGCCAAAAACTCCAAAGCAACCTTATGATCCAAACACTCCTGTCCTTTCTGGGCCGGGGACCTCTGCTCCTCGCCCTCGCC
>JANPKJ010000146.1:0-20038 GCA_031425955.1 Akkermansiaceae bacterium
ATCTTGGGCGGGATTGAAGGTTAATTTTTGTGAAATAAGGGTGCAAAATGGTGAAATTGAGGCGGTTTTTGGGGTGTTAGGTGTGACAGGATGGGTGTCCCATGTATGGGGGACGCTGGAGGGTAGATGCTGAAAAGCGGAAATGCTGAAAAGCGGAAATTTGGAGGAAGATGGAACCGCGGAGGCGCTGAGGTCGCAAAGGGACGCGGAGCTGGGGTTGTGGGGGGGGTAGATGCTGAAACGCGGAAATGCGGAAATGGGGAGGAAGATGGAACCGCGGAAGCGCTGAGGTCGCAAAGGGACGCGGAGCTAGGGTTGTGGGGGGTAGATGCTGAAAAGCTGAGATTGAGAGGATGAGGGAACCGCGGGGGCGCCCGGCGTCGTTGCACTATGCCGGGGCAAGCCAGAGGTCGCGGAGCCGGGGTGGTTGGGCTGGGATCGGGAGGAGTTGTCGCCGCTAGCAGGGACGTTGATGCCAGCGCCAGAAGCGATGAGGGGAGTTTTCGGGCAGAATGATTGACAGCAGAATGATTTTTGAAGACGCAGAGCAGCCGTGGGGCCGGAGTTGAGCGGGGCTTGATGAGGTGGATTTCTGATCCCTGATCCCCGATCCCCGATCCCCGATCCCCGATCCCCGATCCCTGATCTCTGAAGAGACAATGAGGGGGGAAAGTGGGGATCCAGAGAAGCGGGGCGGCGGTTTTTGAGCGGGGGCTTTCGCGTGCCATTGGCTGCGCTCTTATCAAGAGCGCACTACCTTTTCAGTGGCTGCGCTCTTGGGGAGAGGGCGCTGCCTTTTTCGGAGAACAGGCAGCCTGTGTCACGAGGGCGAAGCTAGCGGATTTCGATCAGGTGGTCTCCTTGGGAAATGAGGGCTTCAATCTGCGGGAGGAGCGGCTCGAACCATTCAAGCAGAGCGCGACGGCTGGTATTGCCGATACGGAGCCAAACGATGACCGGACTGGCCTTGCCCTGGCGCATGCGGTGGGGAAAATCCTCGTCTTTGGTGATGATGATGGCCTGGTGCGCGAGGGCATGATCCCAGATGGGAGAATCATCGGCATGCCGCAGACCGATATCGGCAACGTGCTCGGCGGTGTGGCCATGGCGGACCAGAAGCAGCGCGAGAGCAGGCGGCAACTGGGCGTCGATCAGAAAGCGCATGGAGGATCAGCGGGCGAGGAGCACCGGGTGGTCGGCTTGGGCGGCGGCGTAGTCGAGGCAGGCCTGGATATCGGCGGGCTCCAGATAGGGGAAGTCCTCAAGGATTTCGGGCTGCGGGACGCCAGCGGCGAGGAGATCGAGCACGTCCTTCACGCGAATGCGCATGCCGCGGATGCAGGGGCGGCCGCCGCATTGATGAGGATTGAAGGTGACGCGGTCGATCATGGGCGTGATGATAGCCGATGGGACGGGCGGGGTAAAGGAGACTTTCATGGAGGCTGATGCTGAGATTGGGAGGGAGCGGGAGGAACATCGAACGCCCAACATCGAAGGTCGAAGGGAAGAGGAACAGTTGAAGGGCGGGGAGATTGAACCGCGGAGGCACCCGGCGTCGTTGCACGATGCCGGGGCAAGCAAGGGGTCGCAAAGGGACGCGGAGCGGGGGTTGATGGGGTGGATTTCCGGTCTCTTGTGCTTGAAAGGAAAATAGTTAACCACGGAATGCACGGAGTACACGGAATGTGATGGGGTTGGAAGCCGCTGAGACATTCTCCCTATTTCCCTGATTATCTGTGTATTCTGTGCAATCTGTGGTTCGAATCTTTGAATTTGGACTGAAGAGACAATGAGGGGGGAAGGTGAGGATCAAGTGGGGCGGGGCGGCGGTTCTTGAGCTTTTCTTTCGCGGTCCATTGGCTGCCCTCTCGGCGAGAGGGCGCTACCTTTTTGGCGGTTCCTGGTCTTTGAAGAGACAATGCGGGGGGAAAGCGGGGATCAAGGGAGGCGGGGCGGCGGTTCTTGAGCTTTTCTTTCGCGTGCCATTGGCTGCGCTCTTATCAAGAGCGCGCTACCGTTTCATTGGCTGCGCTCTTGGGGAGAGGGCGCTGCCCTAGAGGCTCACGACGCTCGAATCCGAATACGCTCGGGGTCCACCGTGATGATCGCACCGGCAAGGAGTTCCTGCTGGTAGGTGGTGACGACGTGGTGGATGGCTTTGGCCATTTGCGCGGCTCTGAAACCGGTGAGGCGGACAATCCCCGAGTGTGGCAAGCCCTTTACAATGGCGAGCTCGCCGAAGGCCTTGTCCAAGGTGAAGAGAATCCGCCGTTCCGAGTGAGCGGCGGCGAGAATGGCGGAATCCCCGGGATCCTGCGGCCACGCCCCCGACCAGACGGCGTCGTGGCCGAGATCGCCAAGGCCAGACAGAGCCCCTCCCCAGACGCATGAATCAAGAAAGATCGCCGGCATCAGGAAGCCAAAGCGGTGGGAAAGAGTTCAATTCTTTCATGTCGTGCCAACCGGGAGGCGTAGATCAGACAGGCTTGGATATCTTCGGGTTCCAGCCATGGATACCCCTGAAGGATGGTGTCAGCGGAATCACCGGCGGCAAGCATGTCAAGAACGTGTTCGACCGCCAAACGCCGTCCCCGGATGATCGGTTTGCTGCCGAAGATTTCCGGATTGCAGGTAATTCGCTTGAGAAACTGATCTTGGTTCATGGGATCGAGGTTAAAAGATGATTCGAGCAAAGGCAAGGAAGTCGATGATTCTGCTGGATTGCCGTTTGGGAATTCAAATTGGAGATCTTGCGGGAGGCAGGGACTCGCCCGGATGGTGACGGGCAGCCGTGAGGCGAAACGGTTGCTTTGGCGGGGTTTTTCCTGCGTTTCTGCCTTCCTTATTGATGGGCAAAAGCGAGGGATCGAGGAGGGAAGATGAAGAGACAATGAGGGGAGAAAGTGGGGATCAAGGGGGGCGGGGCGGCGGTTCTTGAGCGGGGGCTTTCGCGTGCCATTGGCTGCGCTCTTATCAAGAGCGCGCCATCTTTTCATTGGCTGCGCTACTTTTTGCGGCTCAGGGCTCGAGGATGGGGAGATTTGGGAAGGTGGGGCGGAAGTCGCTGGGATTGCGGGTGATGAGGCCGCGGCGGTTTGAGGCGAAGGCTCCGATGAGGACGTCGGCGATAGGGCGCTTGACGATGGTGCCGGAGCGCAGGGCGAGGACGTGGGAATGCCAGGCGAGGTGGGCGGCTTCGGTGTTGGCGACGGACCAGGCAAGGCTGTAGTGGATGCCAGCCTGGTGGAGGAAGCGCTTTTGCTCATCCAGATCACCACCGAACGCGGGAGACAACTCGATGTGGGTGACCGGTGAAATGGAGAGGCCCTCGGAAAGTCGATCCTGGAGCGGACGGGCGGAACGGATGCCAAATTCGGGGTCGTCTTCGAACACATCGAGGATGACACAGGTATCGACGACCCAAGTCATTCGCCCTCCCGGAGTTCGCGCATCCAATCGGCCGTGGGGCGCGGCGGGGTATCGCGGATGCGCCGGGCATAGCCGAGCATGGCAAGGGGGCCGGGAGGTTGATCATCGCTCAGGGAGACGCGGATTTCGCGATCGGAAACTTGCTCCCAATGGAGTTTCTGGCCGGGGAGTATTCCCATGGCGCGGCGCATGCTGGCGGGGACGGAGACTTGTCCGCGTTCGGTGATGACGGAATCGTTCATGAGGAGTTTTTATCATGTGGATTTGTCATGTCCCATCAGGGGGGAGTCGGAGGGTGGAAGAAGAAGGGGAGATTGAACCGCGGAGGCGCTGAGGTCGCGGAGGGACGCGGAGCTGGGGTTGATGAAGTGGATTTCTGGTTTCTCGTGCTTGAAAGGAAAATAGCTAACCACGGAATGCACGGAGTACACGGAATGTGATGGGGCTGGAAGTCGCGGAGACACCCTCCATATTTCCCTGATTATCTGTGTATTCTGTGCAATCTGTGGTTCGAATCTATAAATTTTGAGGGAAGAGGCAATGCGGAGGGAAGGTGAGGATCAAGGAAGGCGGGTGAAGAGACAATGCGGGGGGAAAGCAGGGATCAAGGGGGGCGGGGCGGCGGTTCTTGAGCGGGGCTTTCGCGTGCCATTGGCTGCGCTCTTATCAAGAGCGCGCTACCGTTTCATTGGCTGCGCTCTCGGCGAGAGGGCGCTACCTTCGGCGCTAGCTTTTTGGCTACTCCGGACTTGCGGGGACGACTAGGGTGGGGACGGTGGCTTTGCGGACCATGCCTTCCGCGACGCTGCCGAGGAGGAGGGAGGCGATGACGCCGTGGCCGTGGGAGCCGATGACGACGAAGTCGGCGCCGCTTTGCTTGACGCGGGCGAGCAGGGCGTGAAGCGGGCTGCCCTCGGTCATGTGAGAGGTGGCGGCGGGCACGGTGGCTTGCACGGTGGCAAGGAGTTCCTCGAGTTTGACGGTGGCGCGGCGTTGCGCTTCCTCGTGGAAGGCGTTCATCGCCGGAAACTCGTCCGGGGTGAAGCCGTAGGCGGTGTAGCTGGGTTCCGGCTCGACGACGTGGAGCAATTCCAGCCCGGCGCCGAAGGATTTCGCCAGACTTGTGGCCATTTCGAGGACTCCGGGAGTGGCGTTTGAAAAATCGACTGCGACGATGATGTTTTTCATGGCTTCTCCAAGCAACACCCGGTGGCTTTTGATGTAAAGAAGCATCAAGAGGCGCTGTGAGAATCTCAGAGGACGCGCAATTCCCGGTTTGGCAAAGGGCGCATCGTGCGCCAGGGTCGTGCCGCCATGATCCGATTTCTCCACACCCGCATCCGCGTCCAGAGTCTGGACGCTTCCGTCGCATTTTATCAAAAGCTTGGTTACACCGAAAAGGAGCGCAGGGAGTCGCCGGAGGGGAACCAGCTCGCCTTCCTTGAACTGCCCGGCAACGACGTGTTTCTGGAGCTGACCTGGTCGGAAGGGTATAAGACGACCTGCCCGGAAGACCTGATGCACACGGCGCTGGGAGTGGATGACATCATCGACTATTGCGACGGGGTGGAAAAGGCGGGCATCGAGATCTGGCCGTCCGGCTGGCGGGAGAAATTCTCCAGCGGGGGGCGGAAGATGGCTTTTGTCACGGATCCGGATGGATATGAGGTGGAGATTTTGGAGCGGTGATCGGTGAGACAAGGATTCCTGATCTTCACGACCGCACCAATGCCGCCGCCACTGTCCGGATCGCCTCGTCCGTCGCGTAGGCCCCGGCGGTGAGCGCGACTTTTTCGCCGGCGCGGAAGTCGCCGGGCTCCAGCTCGTCCGGGGTCGCTACGATCCGCGCCTGCCGGCCGCGGCGCAGGGCGGTTTCCACCAAGGCTTCGCAGGAGGATTCGCCGGATTCGCCGACGATGACCACCCGCTCGCAAACCACCAGGAGACGCTCCAGCGCCTCCTCGCGGGCGATCATCGACGGGGAAACGGTGTCCAGAAAGGTGACCTTCGCATCCCTCCAACGCAGCCGGAGTTGTTGCGCGAGCCACGACACGCGGCGTGGCGAGAGCGTCGTCTGGCAGACCGCGCCGAACGCGGGGGAAAACTCCAACCGGGAGGTGTCCGTGGTGTCTTGCAGGATGGAGGCACCGGAATTGCCACCGGAAATCGCCAGGCTCTCCGCATCCTCGTGGCAGCCGATGACGAGGGCCCGCGCGCCTTCCATTTTCAACAAGCCCAGCGCCACTTGCGCCCGGCGGACTTGAGGCGAGGTCAGGTCCTCGACCGGGTAGTTGGACTCCTGCCAATCCCGGCGCTGGCGGGCGGTGATCCCCGAGTAGGGAGTGATCACGGTCCTGAGTTTAAAAAAATCCGGCTCCTCGACGTTTTCAGCGATGCCCAGCGAGGCGAGTAGCGCGCTGACGCCACGATCCGGCATGAAGCGTCCCGCCACGCCGGTTTTCCGCGACTTCGCCAGCAGCGTGATCCGCTCCAACGCCGCGCGGGTGGCTTCGTCCATGCCGAGCACGGCCGCGATCCGGATCTCCGGGCTGGCGGCGGTGGGCATGAAGCGCAGGTCGGCGAGGTCTTTCATGACTTTGTGATGCAAAGTATTGGGGCGCGAAGTGGGGTGAAATCGTTGCATGGCGACTCGCTTTGTAGCGCAAAGTTAAATCCGGGCAAGCGGATTATCTCCCGAGGCCGAGAATTTGTTCGAGGATGCCGAGGTAAGCCACAAACGCGGCACGACCGGAAACCGTCAGCACATACAGCGTTTGCGGCCGGCCGTCGCCGGTGAGTTTTTCGCCCGCGATGAACTCGGCTTTTTCCAACGTCCGCAGGTGGGTGATGAGGTTCCCGTCGGACATGTCGAGCTGGGACTTCAAGTCCTGGAACGCCCACGGCTCGACCCGCGAGGCGAGCAGCGTCATGATCGACAGCCGTCCTTTTTCGTGAATCGTGCGGTCCAGTTGGGAGAAATCGATCATGCGGGCAGCTCTTCGCGTCGGGCGGTGGTGACGATCAACGCGCCGTAAATCAAGTGAAAGCCGCCGAAGGAGATGGCCATGAGGCGGGAGCCGTTGAGATACATCATCCAGCGGGCGTCCAAGTGAATCACATCGGTGACGGTGGCCAGACTGCAGATGCCGAAGATCACGAAGGCCCAGCCGAGCCAAACCATGGATTTGGGGGCGAACTCCCGGATGGCAAGCAGGGCCAGGCCGTAGTGCACGATCCACAGGCAGGCGGCGGCCACTTCGTTGCCGCTGCGGACGAACAGCAGCCCGAGAAATCCCCCGGCGATCAGCGAGGGCATCGCCCCACGGAGCGCGAGCTTCAAGCCCGGCCCCCAGAATGCCTGACGGTTGCACGCTTTCATGCGATAGGATTGGAAGGCGTAAAACAGCAGCACCACGGCCAAGCCGCCGAACCACCACGCGGCCCACTGCCAGCTGTCCCGTTTTTCCGAGAACCACGCCACGGTCATCGACACCGCGCCGCCGATCAATGCGGTCTCGCCCGAAAGAGCCCGGAAAATCGTCGCCCGCTCCATCATCGAACGGATGACCCTCAATTGCTCCACGGCTTCTTCCTGCGTCGTCATGCCTTGCTTTGCCATACAAAGCCGCCGGGATGCAAGATGGAATCCTACTTGAGCTCACGTGGTGAACATCCCTCTTGCGGCGAGATGGCCGAGCCAAGTTTGGAAATCGAGATTCGGGGCGGTTGATCTAGCGAGCGCCGCCAGGTCCTCGACCGAGTGCGAGCCGTCCATGGCGAGGGCGATCCTCAGGCAGTTCTGGTCGAGGTGGCAGGGAGAGTGATAGAGATCGGCCATCGGTTGGGCTTTTTCCACCGCGATCAGGCGCAGGGGGCCGAGGTTGGGGAACTCCGGGACGGACGTGTCGAAGCGCATCGGCTCGTCCCGCAGCAGGACGAGGCCCCGGCGGGCGGAGTTCACGACCAGCCGCAGCAGGCTTTGGGTGGGATCGGGCGAGACGTCCGCCATTTTCGCGAGCACCTCGCGGACAGGCACCGACTCCGACCTGGACTCCGCCAGGACCGAGAAAAACGCTACTGGCAGCGGATCGTCGAACCGGGCCAGCTCGTTGCCGTCGTGATTGAGCAACCGCACGCCACGCGCCAAGCGTTCCGTGGTATTGGGATTCCGGACCGAGAAGCCGAGAACGACGGCGGGGTTGATGCGGTCGAGGACCGGTGCGTCCGCGCGGCATAACAGCGACCGGCGGAACGTGCGGTTTGTGAGGACGTCGATGGTCTGCTGGAGGGCGAGCGGATCCTTGTGGAGCGGCTTGAGGATTTCCGCCGATCCGGGAGCCAGCGAGGCGGGCAGATCCTCGACTAACTGGGATTCGCCCAGATAGCGCAACCCGGACCGGCCCGCGTGACCGGTGAAGTCGAGGAAAGTGCATGGCTCGTTGACGGGGCCGAAATCATCGAACGAAAGCGAGGTCGCGCCCTTGCCGAAAATCGCGTGCAGCACCGAAGTGAGATGCCGCGCATACGGGGTGTGGTTCCCCGCCGCCGTGGCGAGGAAGGCGAGGATTTCCTCGGGATCCCCGCCGGCCGCCCCGGTCGCGGCCAGGCGGTTGGTGAGGCCGACCAGTGTTTTGCGCAGCGACCAGCCGGGCAGGGTGTTATAGCTGATCAACGCCACGCCGCGTGGAGAAAGTTTCGCCGCGCAAAGTTCCATCAATCCCCGCCGCACCTTGTCCGGCACCCAGGAATAGACGCCGTGGGCGATGATGAAATCGAAATCCACCCCGGCGCCGGGATCGTAGGTGCGCAGGTCGGTCTCGATGAAATCCACATTCGCCAACCCGGCCCGCGCCGCCGTTTCCCGGGCCTCTTCGATCGCGGCAGTCGAGAAATCAATTCCGACGAACCGGCTCGCCGGCCAGCGGGCGGCGAGCGGCAGCAGGTTGTGTCCCGCCGCGCAGCCGATTTCCAGAAACCGGGCGCCCGCTGGAGCCGGCACGTCCAGTCCCGCCAGCCGTGCCGCCACGGCGGTGATGGCGGGATCCGTGGACGGATGGCTCATCGCCTGATAGACCCGGGATTGATAGAGGTTGAGGACGGAATCCGGCATCACTTGGCAAGGTTGGCGGTGAGCGGCGGATCACGCCTTCTCTCCGTAGTCCCGCATCATCCGGCGGATGTCCTTGGCCTGGCCGAAGAGCACCAGGATGTCGTCCTCCTCGAAGGCGCGCGTCGGCAGCGGAATGCCGAGCACCTTGTTGATCGGATGGCGCGTGGAGCTCAACGGAGCGGCTCCCCTACCCTTGGCGATGGTCACCAGGTTCAGGTCGTAGCGGGCGCGGAGGTCGACCTGTTGGAGGGTGATGCCAATCAGCGGCGGCGGCACCAGGATCTGGGCGATTTCGAAACCGCCGCCGAGTTCGAGGCTGTTGATGACGTCCGGCGTCTTGAGCGAGCGGGCCAGCCAGGCGGCGGCCATGGCTTCCGGGATGAGCAGCTCGTCGATTTTCAGCAGCTTGAGCAAACGGCCGTGAAGGGGATTGATAATGCGGCTGATGATGCGCTTGGCTCCGAGCTGTTGGACGTTCGCAGCGATGGAGAGCGAGGCCTCGAAATTCTCTCCGATCGCGAGGATGACCGCGTCACACTCGTCGATGGGGATTTCGTGGAACGCGTTCAGGTCCGTACAGTCCGCCTGGATGATGTATTCCACCTCGTCCTTGAGGGCGGCGATGTGGGCGGGGTTGTTGTCCACAGCGACGATTTCGTGTCCGTCGCGAGTGAGCTGGCGGGTGAGGTGGGTGCCGAAGCTACCCAGGCCGATGATGCAGAATCTCATGATAACAGGGGATCAGGTGAGGAGGATGTCTTCGTTCGGTTTGCCGGAGGCTGGGCGCTCGTCCGGCCGGATCAGCGTGGCCATGACCGTCAACAAGCCGATTCTGCCGACAAACATGTTCACAATCAACAAGCTCTTCGCGCCATCGCTGAGGGTCGGCGTGAGGTCCAGCGACAGCCCGACGGTGGCGAACGCGCTGACGAGTTCGAACATCAGCATGGTTTCCGAAGCTCCACTGCCCGCTTCGAGGAATTCGAGGATGAGGAAATTCACCACCAGCCAGATGCCGGTTAGAAAGACCAGTCCGAGCGCCTGGGCACCGGTCGCCTCCGGGATCTTGCGGTTGAAGAAAACCATGCCGCAGCGGCCCGTGCGGAGCTGGTGCCACAACTGAGCCAGCCCGACCGCCACCACCGTGGTGCGCAAGCCGCCGGCGGTGCCGCCCGGCGAGCCGCCGATGATCATGAGCACGATGAGCACCTGCGCGGTGTAAACGCTGATCTGGGACATGGGCACCGTGTTGAATCCCGCCGTCCGCGCGGTGACCGAGTGGAAAAAAGCGGTAATCACACGGCCGCCGTTTTCCGGTCCATTCCCGATCATGAACTCGGTGGCGAAAATCATGCCCGCGCCAAGCACGATGAGCAGTGCGGTGACCGTCAGCACGAGGCGGGTGTGGACTCGCAGCCGCCGGTGCGGCCCCTCTTTGAGACGCCAGCGCTTGAACTTGGCCACGGACCAGAAGGAAAGATCCTCGACCACCAGCGTTCCCAAGCCGCCGATCACG
The DNA here is from genome assembly GCA_031425955.1 of Akkermansiaceae bacterium. GTDB lineage: Bacteria > Verrucomicrobiota > Verrucomicrobiia > Verrucomicrobiales > Akkermansiaceae > Luteolibacter. The sequence continues at coordinate 10,056 of JANPKJ010000146.1, forward strand.
ATGAGCAGCATGATCATGACCTGCCAGACTTTGTTCGCGTGGATCGCGGCGCTGGCCAGATTGTCCGGCAGCGTGGAGAAGCCGGCATTGCAGAAAGCGGAGATGGAGTGGAAAACCGAGTGGAACATGCGGGTGGACAGGTCCGGAATGCCGTCCAAACTGAAGAACAAAACCACCGCGCCGATTCCCTCGGAAATGAAAGTCATGGCCACGATAAATTGCAGCGTCTCCCCCACACGGGCGAGACGGTTTTCCTGGATCATTTTTCCTAGCAGCAGCCGGTCGTGCAGTGAAAGCCCCTCGAACAACACGACTGCGGCGAAGAACGTAAGCGTCATGATGCCGAGCCCGCCGATCTGGATGAGAAACAAGATAACCACCTGTCCGGTGGTCGAGAAAAACGTGGCCGGATTCTGCGTGGCAAGCCCGGTCACGCACACCGCGCTGGTGCTGGTGAATGCAGCGTCCAGCCATGAGCAGGTCTGTCCCGGCACCGTGCACAAGGGCATTTTCAACAACAAGGTGCCGCCGACGATGATGCAGAAAAACGACACGATCAAAACCAATCCCGGATGGAACGCCCGCGCCGTGAAACGCGTCTGATGGGAAATCATCAACGAGAATCCCGAGATCATCACCGAGACCAGCACAAACAGATGGGGCCCGATCGGGCCGCCGCTGGAGGGCTGGAACAACAGCACCACCGAGCCGCAAAGCACCATCACCGCCAGCAGGATGCGGACGGCCAAACGCCGCCGGTCGTGACCCTCATGCCTCCGGCTCCAGAAACTCAACGAACGCTCGATCGAAAAGACAACCCCGACTCCGAGCGTGCACCAATGCATCCAGCCGGTGATTTCGCCGAGCCATCCCACCAGCGCCAGCAGACAAAAGACGGCGACGAGCGCGAACACCGGATGAAGCGCCCGCCGCAAGGCACGCCAATTGGCGGCGGCCTTCTGCGCTTCTTCGTGATCCTCCATGATGGCCGGATTTTAGTGCCAATCCCCCACCCTCTGGCAAGGACGCTTGTCAGCCGCCGGGCAGAATGCAGACACTCCGGCATGGCCACGCTTTCCGAGTCTTTCGTCGATCTCCCCACCACCCGCGGCGCGATGCGGGTGCATCTGTTCATCCCGGAAGGGGGCGGGAAACACCCGGGGATCATTTTCTACTCGGAAATATTCCAAGTGACCGGCCCGATCCGGCGGATGGCCGCATCTCTGGCAGGTGAGGGCTATCTGGTCGCCGTGCCGGAGGTCTATCATGAGTTCGAAACGCCGGGCACCGTGCTCGCCTACGACGCTGACGGCTCGGCCCGGGGGAACGCGCTGAAGACGGAGAAGGAAATCGCCTCGTGCGACGAGGATACCGACGTGACGGTGAAATTCCTACAATGCCACGATTCCTGCACCGGGCGGATTGCGAGCTTCGGCGTCTGCCTCGGCGGCCATCTCGCGCTGCGCGCGGGGCTGCATCCGGACGTGAGCGCGGCGGGAGCCTTCTATCCGACAGACCTTCACACGAATTCACTCGGACTCGGCAAATGTGACGACACGCTGGAACGGCTAACAACGGTCGACGCGTCGCTGTTATTCGTCTTCGGGCGGCAGGATCCGCACATCCCGGTGGAGGGCCGGCGAAAGATCCATGCGCTGCTGGAGGATGCGGGAGTGGACTTCGAGTGGCACGAGTTCAACGCGGCGCACGCGTTTCTGCGGGACGAGGGCGTGCGCTACAATCCGGCGCTGGCGCGGGTGGCGCTGGCATTGCTGTTCCGGTTTCTGGCAGAGAAAATCGGATAGTGCGAGCCTGATGCCTCAGTAGACGTCGCGCAGATAGCGTTTTTCCTTTTTGAGTTGGGAAATGAAGGCGGCGGCGTCCTCAGGGCTGAGCTTACCGTATTCTTCGGCGATCTTGAGGAGGGCCTGGTCCACGTCCTTGGCCATTCGCGAGGCATCGCCGCAGACGTAGAAGGCGGCTCCGCCGCTGAGCCAGTTCCAGAGGTCAGCGCCCTGCTGGAGCATGAGGTGCTGGACGTAGAGTTTTTCCTTCTGGTCGCGCGACCAGGCGACGTCGAATTTTGCGAGCGTGCCGTCCGCGAGGTAAGCCTCGATTTCCTCCTGATAGAGGAAGTCGGTCGCGCGGTGGGGATTGCCGAAAAACAGCCAGTTCCGCCCCGTGGCCTCCGTCGCCTTGCGCTCTTCCAGAAAGGCGCGGAATGGTGCGATGCCGGTGCCGGGGCCGACCATGATGACATCGGTGGCACCCTCCGGCGGCAGGCGGAACGCGTTGTTCGAGTGGACGAAGACCCGTGGTTTCACCTCCGGGCCGACGCGGTCCGAGAGGAAGGTGGAGCAGATCCCCCCGCGTTTGCGGCCGAAGGTGTGGTAGCGGACGATGCCCACGCAGAGGTGCACCTCGCCCGGATGTGCCCGCGGGCTGGAGGCGATGGAGTAGAGCCGCGGCTGGAGCTTTTTCAGGTTGGAGACGAAGTCCTCGCCATCCGCAAAATCGGCGGGGTGGTCGATGACCAGGTCGATCAGGTCGCGGCCCCAACAGAAATCGTCGTAGGCCTTCTTGTCATCCGCCGCGACGAGCGAGCGGAGGAACGGCGAGCCGCTTTTCGCCTGCCATTTTTGAATGATGGATTTGTTGAGCGAGCCGATGTCGTAGTAGCGGATGAGGGCGTCGCGCAGAGGGACCTCGTTGCCATCGGGGGTCGGGACGACGCCAGCCTTGAAGGGCAGGTTCGCGATGATTTCGTCGACGACGTCGGGTGGATTGAGAGGGAAGACTCCGAGGGCGTCGCCGACCTCGTATTCAAGACCCGAGCCATCGAGTGAGAGGGCTATCTGGTGGGTCTGTTTTTCACCGGGCCCGTTGAGATTGCGGTTCTCGACGACGGGTGCGGGAAAGGGATTGCTCTTGGAATAACCGGTTTCCTGAGCTTCGGCCACCGGGGCTCCGGCGGGGATGTGCGCGCCGGACGGTGCGAGGGTGGCAAGCACTCCGGCGGACCACTCGGCGTAGGGAGCGTCCGGGTCCACATCCACATCGATTCGGGAAAAAATCCGGTTTGCCCCGAGCGCGGACAGGCGGGTGTCGAACTCGATCCCGCATTTGCAGAAATCCGGGTAACTGGTGTCGCCAAGCGCGAGCACCGAGTAGGAAACGCCTTCCAACCGTGGCGCAGCATCGCTCATCAGCCAAGAATGGAGTTCGGCGGCGGAGTCCGGCGGTTCGCCGTCGCCATAGGTGGAGGTAATGATCAGGAGATTTCGCTCGGTGGTCAGCCGCGAGCGGTCGTAGGCCGCCATGTCGTGGATTTCCGGCTCGAAATTTCCCTTTTTCAGCGTCTTGACGAGTTTTTTGGCGAGGCCCTCGGCAGTGCCGGTTTGCGAGCCATAAACCACAGTCACCGGAACGGTTGGGCCGCTCGGCGCGGCGGCTGGATTTCCCTGGGCGAGCGCTTTGGAGAGAAAATCATTGAGCCAGGCACGTTGCTCCGCGTTGAACGGAGCGTCATCGGGGAGTTGAATCGGAAATACCATTGCTTTGCAGTAAGTCAGCCTCGGACAGACACGCGGAAAGTGCGCGGGGCCGCCCCGCGGATCAAGCCCGTTTCATGCCAACCCCCCCCGGCTTTCCAACCGGCCTTGCATCAACCGGCCACGATGACCGGAGAGGCTCGGGACAACTCAGGATTTCCAGTTGAGAGCACCCTTTTTCAGAGCGTAAACGTAGGCGAATACCAGAATTCCGGCAAAGCCCGCCATGCTGACCAGCGCGGTCGGGCCCTGGGCGGCGAGATCCCGGAACTGCACGGCCCACGGATACATGAACACCACCTCGATGTCGAAAATCACGAACAACATCGCCACTAGATAGAACTTCACCGAGAACCGCGGCGAACCCTCGCCGATCGGTAACATCCCGCACTCGTAGGCGCTGTCCTTGGTCGCATTGCGCTTCGCAGAGCGTCCGAAAACCACACTGAGAGAGAGGGTGGTAACAGCAAAACCAAGCGCGATGAGCACTTGAAAAAGGACGGGAAGGTAATCTTGGGGCATGGAATCGTCGGCGTGGCCGCGACCTGTGTAGGGGTGGATCCGGAAAATGGGGAGAAAAAAAACCCGTGCCCTTGTCGGACACGGGTTTGAGAAGAATCAGAACCGATCAGGCATCTTCTTGCGCGGCAGCCTCTTGGGCCGCAGCGTAGGCGCTCGATGCTTCGTGAACACGGGCGGTGCCTTTGTATTCCTTACCGAGTTTTTCAACCAGGCCGCGGGTGACGAGATTTTGGAGTTTCTCGTAAGCGCGCAGGCGGAGCATTTCCTCGCCGCCGCTCACTGCGTTGCGGACTTTGAGATTGGCGAACACGCGCTCAAAGAGATCGTTGAAGCCGAATACCTTTTTTTCAGAAAGGACATTACAAAGCTCGTCGGTGACATGGTCTGGAAGGCGACGTGAGAATCGGGTACGTTTCGTGGTAATTGCCATAACGTGGCGAACTTATACCCTTTTGTGACAAAAGCGACTCAAAAAACGGGCGGTTATAACAAACCGCAAAAAATATTTCGCAAGTATTAATTTCTAAATTTTGAATCATATTAGAAAATCTCCCGCGATGCCCCCTTGACAGGTCGGCGATTTTAGCCACTCTCCGCCCCCCGCCGCGTCGGTAACGTGGTTGGACCATTATTCCCATGAAAAAGGACCTTCATCCGAAATACAATCCGGTCGTCTTTGTTGACATGACCACCGGCAAGCGCTTCATCAGCCGCTCGACCAAGACCTCCGAGAAAAAGGAAGTCATCGACGGCGTGGAACACAGCATCATCTCGATCGGCATCACTTCCGATTCGCACCCCTTCTTCACCGGACTCGCGCAGTTCGTGGACACCGAGGGCCGCATCGACAAGTTCCAAAAACGCTTCGGTGCCGTGCGCCGCGTCGGGAAGCCGAAACTCGACTGATCCAGTCAGATTTCCCGAATTTCACCAAAACGCCTGGCCGCCTCGTGCAGCCGGGCGTTTTGTTTGGCTCAGCCGAGTTCGGAAAAGGAGTCGATGACATGGTCCGCTCCAGCCACCATCAGCGCTTCCTTCGGGAATGTGCCGGTGATGGCGATGACCCGGCAACCGGCCGCTTTGCCCGACAGCACGCCGTTGATGGAGTCTTCAATCACCAGGCAGTCGCAAGTTGAAATGCCGAGTTTTTCCGCCGTGAGTCGATAGGGTTCGGGGTGGGGTTTCCCTTGGGTGATGTCCTCCCCGGTGACGATAGTGTGGAAAAATTCCCCGAAGCCGAATGTCTCGAACGCGAGTTGCTGGGTCGAGCGGGATGCCGAGGTGGTGAGCCCGTGCCTGCGGCCTGCGGTGTGGCTCCGTTCGACGAATTCTTTCGCTCCTTCGACCAGGCGGACCTGATGGAACAGTCCGGCGAAAAGATCAACTTTGCGCCGGACGATTTCCTCTTCGGTGAAGGTTTGTTCGGGATACATTTCCATCAGGCGGACGGCCATTTTCTTTTCCGGCGAGCCCTTGAAGGAGTAGAGCACAGCTTCGTCTTCCAGCGCGTCGCCGAGTTCGGCGGTAAGCGCAATGATGGCTTTTTCGTGTACGGGTTCGGAGTCGATGAGGACGCCGTCCATGTCGAAAAGAACGCCGCGGGCATTGGCGAGCAAATCAGAAAGCGAGGGAGTGATCATGAGTCAGCCAAAAGATGACCTGCGCCAGGCTTCGATGGAATGACAAACTTGGCGTTTTACTTGCCTCACCGGGCTGGCTGGCCATGGTTTCCTCCGTGCTCGCGAAACGAATCATTCCCTGCCTTGACGTGACCGACGGCCGCGTCGTCAAAGGCGTTAACTTCGTCGATCTGATCGACGCCGGCGATCCGGTCGAATGTGCGATCGCCTACAATCTCCAGCAGGCCGACGAGCTGGTCTTCCTCGACATCACCGCGTCCTCGGACAACCGCAAGACGATGGTCGACGTCGTCCGCCGCACGGCGGAAAAGTGTTTCATTCCCCTCACCGTGGGCGGCGGCATCCGCACGGTGGATAATATGCGGGAAATGCTGCTCGCAGGCGCGGACAAGGTCGGCATCAACACCTCGGCGGTGACGAATCCGGGCCTGGTCGATGAAGGCGCCAAGGCTTTTGGCAGCCAGTGCATCGTCGTCGCGATCGACGCGAAACGCGAAGGTCCGGGGAAATGGGGCGTCTACACCCACGGCGGCCGCACGCCGGTCGGGCTGGACGCGGTCGAGTGGGCCAAAGAAGTCTGGCGGCGCGGCGCAGGCGAGATTCTTCTCACCAGCATGGATTCCGACGGCACGCAGGCGGGCTACGACATCGAGCTCACCGCCGCGGTTTCCTCGGTGATCGGCATCCCCGTAATCGCCAGCGGCGGCGCGGGCAATCTCGATCACATGGTGGACGTGCTCGACGAGGGCAAGGCGGACGCAGTGCTGGCAGCCAGTATTTTCCACTTCGGCATGCACACCGTCGGTGAGGCAAAACGCCATTTCGCCGCGCGAGGAGTGCCGGTCAGGCCGGTCGTCTAAAGATGAAGCTCCGGTTGTTGTGGCTTTGTCTGTTACCGCTGCTGGCTTCCATCGGTTGCCGGCGGGAACGCGTCACCACCACGCCCAAGGCGGTTCCGATCAGGGAGGATGGAACCGTGGAGCTGCGGCTGATGAGTTTCAACGTGCGTTATGAATCTCCGAACGACCGTGGTGCGCGCGCCTGGAGGAACCGGATTCCGGGAGCGGTGCGGATGGTCCGTCGGCTGCAACCGGACTGCATCGGCGTACAGGAAGCGGAACACGGGCAAGTGGCGGATTTATGGGCCTCGCTGCCGGATTATGAGTTTTTCGGCGTGGGCCGGGATGACGGCGCTCGAGCCGGCGAGTACGCGGGGATTTTCTATCGAAAGGACCGCTTCCATCCGGATCCGGCCGACTGCGGAACGTTCTGGCTGTCTGACACCCCCGAGGTCCCGGGTTCCCGGACTTGGGGAAATGAAATTCCGCGGGCGGCGGCCTGGGTGCGCCTGATCGACCTTGCGACGGGACGTGGATTCTATTTGTACAACACCCACTGGGATCACCGCAACCAACCGTCGCGGGAGCGGGCGTCGCTGTTGATGGCCGCGCGGATCGACTCGCGGAACCACCCCGACGAGCCGGTCGCGGTGATCGGCGATTTCAATTCAAACGAGACGAATCCCGGACTGATCTATCTGACCGGACGCCCCACACGGATCGCAGGCGAGCAGCAGGTCTGGACGAAAGGACTGATGGACAGCTATCAGGCGCTGCGCTCCGGTGAGAAAAACCGGCGGACGCTGCATCTGTGGAGCGGGAGTCTCGAAGGCGCGCTCAAGGTGGATCATATTCTTGTTAGCAAAGGCGCCCAGATCAAGGAAGCGGCCATCGTCTCCGAGGACCAGCCGGTCGTGTCCGATCATTTCCCCGTTTTCGCGCGGATTCTGTTTCCCCTAAAGAAGTCGACAACGGACGCGGACGTGCTCCGCTAGCGCTTCCTGCCACGGCCGCGGCGCATGACCGAGAATTCGGGTCAGCCGGTGGGTTTTCATCGCGGTGAACCGGGGGCGCGTGGCGCGGAAAAAGGGGATTTCCGAGAGCGATTGTCTTCGGATGACAGGGATTTCCAAAAGGATGCCGCACGCGGCCATTTCCTCGACGACCGCAGTGGCCATGTCGTGCCAAGTGATCGGGTCGCCCGAGTTGCAGGCGTGGATGATGCCAGCGGCTTTCCGCTCGATTAGATACTCCATCCATTCCGCCAGGTCTTCGGTGAAGACGGGCAGCGAGAACTTGTCGGCCACCGCCGCCAGGGGGTTTCCTGCGAGCGCGGCGTCGAATATTTGATCGATGAATGAAGCCTTGTCCGGACCGAAGACCCACGACACGCGGACCACGCAGTTCGCCGGGTAGGCCAAAACGGCCTGCTCGCCGGCGAGTTTACTGCGGCCGTAGGCGTTCACCGGGGATGACGTTTCGGTCTCGCCGCGAAGTCCTTGGACCTCGCCACTGAATACATAATCCGTGCTGAAATGAAATACCGGCACTCCGCGGTCCGCCGCCCAGCTGGCAATTTCAGCCGGAGCTTCGGCATTCACCCGCATCGCCAGCGACGGGCTGTTCTCACAGTTTTCCAGTGATGTGTCGCCCGCCGGATTGATGAAAACATCGCATTCCAGCTGGGCGAGTGCGGCTTTGAGAGCCCCCGTATCCGCCAGATCGCAAGCGCAGCGGGGCAGGGAAACGACTTCGTGACTGGCGGAAAAACGCCGCACTAGCGCGGCACCCACCCGTCCGGTAGTCCCTGTCACCGCGATCCGCATCGGTTCAGAGCAGGCCTTGTTCGCGCAGCTCTTCCTCCACGTCGTTGTAGCTCGGTGCCACAATTCCAGCATCACGGATGCGTTGGATCTTGCGGCGCACGCCGAACTTGCTGCGCGGGCCGGTCACCAGATCCGTGACGCCACCGACCACAAACGGCAGCAATGCCGCAATTCCAACGGCTCCCAGCGCGATTCCAACGCCCCGGCGGGCCCCACGGTGCATCAAATCCCCCAGCAACAAACCCGCCGCCGCACCCAGAAGCGCCGGCGCGGTCAGGGCACTGGTTTCAATCCATGCCGGAGTGGTATCGTCGTACTCGTCAGTCATGCCGGAGGTTAAACGCTTTTCCGCACTAACGACAACTCCCGAAAACGAAAATCTGGCGGAATCGCAAAGCCGCACCGGACTCCAGCCGCGGGCACAAAAAAGAGGCCGGCGGAAATCGAAGTGGGGGGGAACTCGATTTTCGCCGGCCTTTCCGAACCGTGACGTGGTTCAACTCGGGGGGGAGTGGTTTTTGTCGCTGTCCGCTCCTCGGGGGGAAGGGTGGCTCGCGGCAACGGGAAAACAAATATCCCAATTCCGGCCGCATTGACATTACGTGATGGCGTGGAATCGCCCCGCGGAACGAAAAATCCCACCCGACCGACTCTAGGATTGCCAAAGCCCGATCCTCGACTAGGAATCTGCCCCCGGCGCGAAACCCTCGCCAGCCAACCAGAAGCAACCATCCGATTATGAAGGACCTCAGCAAATACCGCAACATCGGCATTTTCGCCCACGTTGATGCGGGCAAAACGACCACCACCGAACGCATTCTCAAGCTCACCGGCAAGATCCACAAAATCGGAGAAGTTCACGATGGCGCCTCCACGATGGACTTCATGGAGCAGGAAGCCGAGCGCGGCATCACCATTCAATCCGCCGCCACCACCTGCTTCTGGAAGGACCACCAGTTTAACGTCATCGACACCCCGGGCCACGTTGACTTCACCATCGAAGTCTATCGCTCCCTCAAGGTGCTCGACGGCGGTGTCGGCGTATTCTGCGGTTCCGGCGGCGTTGAGCCACAATCGGAAACCAACTGGCGCTACGCAAACGACTCCGAAGTCGCCCGTGTCATTTACGTCAACAAGCTCGACCGGATCGGCGCGGATTTCTACCGCGTCGTCGCCCAGGTGAAGAAAATTCTCGGCGCGCACCCGCTTGTCATGGTCCTGCCGATCGGCACGGAAAGTGACTTCGTCGGCGTGGTCGACCTGCTAACGATGAAGGCCCACATCTGGGATGAATCCGGCCAGCCTGAAAACTTCAAGATCGAGGAAATCCCCGCCGACATGCTCGACAAGGCGAAGGAATACCGCGCCCAGCTCATCGAAACCGCCGTCGAACAGGACGACGAAATCATGGAAGCCTACCTCGACGGCACCGAGCCAACGATCGAGCAAGTCAAGAAGTGCATCCGCAAGGGCACCATCGACCTCGTGTTCTTCCCGACCTACTGCGGTTCGTCATTCAAAAACAAGGGTCTCCAGCTCGTGCTCGATGCCGTCGTCGATTACCTTCCTTCCCCGACCGACGTCAAACCACTCCCCGAAGTGGAC
>JANPKJ010000147.1:0-6507 GCA_031425955.1 Akkermansiaceae bacterium
GCGCCACGCGGGCCTTGAATTCGGGGTCGTGTCTTCTGCGTTTGCCTTTCATTTTGTGTGTGTTCGGTTCGGTTTAAATGCCGTTCCCACACACCACAATCATAGCTTAGCCACTGGCCCGATTTTCTGGGTCCGCCTCAAGCCTCACGGACACAGCCTCCCGCGCGCAGTGGACTCGTCTTCTCACCGAACTGCCGCCGGTTCCTATTGGTGAAAAAGAAGGTAAACGGCTTCTGCTCCCTTATGAAGCCGGACAAACCCATGAAGGACATAATACCGAAGTCCCCGAAATGTATGCTGTCTATCCGTTCCGGCTTTACGGCGTGGGAAAGCCGGATTTGAAACTGGCTGTGGAAACTTTCAACTCCCGATCCATCAAACGCACCGGCTGTTGGCACCAGGATCCGGTTTGGAAAGCCTATCTCGGGCTGGCGGCCGAGGCCAAGCGGGACGTGGTTTTCAATCTCACCAACCGGGATCCCCGTCTGCGCTTCCCCGCTTTCTGGGAGAAGGGACACGACTACGCGCCGGATCAGGACAATGGTGGAAACGGGGAACACGCGCTTCAACTGATGCTCATGCAGTGCGAAGGCAAAAAGATCATCTTGCTTCCCGCATGGCCTAAAGAATGGACCGCAGATTTCAAGCTTCATGCCCCCGGAAAGACTATCGTGGAAGGACGCGCAGTAAACGGACGCGTGCTCAACCTCAAGGTCACCCCACCGGAGCGGCAGGCAGATGTCGTGCTCCCCGGTTCTTGATGTGCGTGTCTGTTACTTCTTAATCCATGCCGGAGGGTCGGAGACTTCCAGCGTGGCGTTTCCTGCTAGAATACCCGAACCGGCGAGATACTCGTCCACCAGTCGCAAATGCTTCACGACGCTGGTCTCCGGCGCGGTGTAACGCGCGATGATGAACGCGTGCCGAGCCCCATCAAGCGCATGAAATTCGCAGGAATTTCCCGCATCCTTCATCGCTTTGGAAAACGCCTCCGCCTGCGCGGGGAGCACGATATGATCGTCGAGACCGTGAAGGAGAAGCGTCGGACGCTGGCCGGGTTTCACCTGAAACAAGGGTGAGAGTCGGCGTGCGAGATCCGCGTGTTCCGGGGTCATTGTCCGTGCTTCCATTGGAGCATTTTTCTCCATCGCCCTGCCCCGGATGATATGGGCCGACCACCCGCCTTCGGTGAGATCGACGATGGGGTTACATAAAACCATCATGTTGGGAACCGCGCTGATCTTCAAATCGTCCTGCGGGTCGTCAAATCCCTCCACCGTTCCTAGAGCTGCGGCGAGATGACCACCGGCCGAGTCTCCCATGGCGGCGATTTTGTTCGGGTCAACGCCAAGCTCCACAGCATGAGAGCGAATATATCGCATTGCCGATTTACAATCCGCAAGGCAGTCGTCCATGGAAGGACCTGCGAGGTCGGGAGAGAGCAGACGGTAATTGATGCTGATTCCAACCGCGCCGCGGCTGGCGAAGTATCGCGCGTGGGGAAAGAAAACATCCGCATCCCCCGCTCGCCAGGCTCCGCCATGGATCAACACGATGGCGGGCCGCTGCTTGCGTTCGTCAGGATTGGTAGGTTTGAAAACATAGAACGACAGAAATTTAGGTTCGACCCCAGGGATTGTCTTGTAAACCACTGTTTCCGGTTTCGGATCGGCCTTCAGGAAATCCGCAAGAGGTGCGGCGTTCAGGGGAGAGAACACGTAGACTGATAGAGTAAGCAGGATTCGAAAGTGCATGGTGGGATAACCTATGGATTAATAACGCCTTGATCGTCCCGAATGGTTTGCTCGCGGACAAGCGCCACTTGAACTCTTTCCAAGCCTATCTGACGCAGTGATTTTGCGGTGAGCGAATCCACGCAGTTACCGGCAGCGGCAACATCGCTGGAAGCCCAGGTGTCGATGATTGCACCCAAGGTTTCGTCCTGCCGTGGACCCGGTGCCATTCGCGAGAGGTTGGCAACGGCGGCGGCGGGCTGATGCAGAGCAAGAGCCGTTAATGCCGATGCCAATAGTGGATCGTGCGCAGCAGGGTCGCCAGTTTGGTCGATCCATTCGATGGCGGCCAAGGGGTCTTTCTCAGCCCAACAGGAAAGGAACGCGCCGGCGAGTTCACAACTGCGAGCGTCTTGACGGAATTGAGTGAGTATCTCCAAGGCAGCCTTGGAACTCTGTTGAGAAACTTGAAAGCAAAGGGCGGATGACAAGGCGTCCCAAGCGTCGTCGTCCTGCAGCTGATGGATCCATGCGATGGCAGCGTTGAGGTCTCTGCCAGCCCAATCCCGGATCTCGCGAATGGCATCCAGCCTCGCATCCTCCGGCTGATCCTGCCAGAGTGCTTCTTGTGCGAATGCGATCTCATGCGTTCTTCGGTTTGGAATACGAACTTCCGATAGATGCAGTGCGGAGGCAGCGAAGGAAGATTCTGCTCTCGGCCTTTTGGTCGTATGGGCCTGTGGTGGCCTATTAGACAGATTGCCGATGTCCGAAAAGTGAGTCATCACCCACCCCAGGAAAACGAGGGCGCCAAGTGCGCCGACAGCCACCCGATATGACCACGGAATCCCGCAGCGAAAATATTCCGATGTGTTTTTCATGATCGTATTGGAAAAGAAGGCCCCCGCTCCTTTTCAGGGAGCGGGGACCTCGGATGGTGATGCTTACTTCACTTCCAGCAGTTTCCAGCGTTGCTCGTGCTGGTTGTTGTCAGCCCAGATCTCGACAGGAGTGCCAACAGCGGCCACCCCGGCGCGGATTTGCGCACGGCTGCCGCTGGCATGACCAGGGCTCAGCTCGACACAGCCATCATCCTGCTTGCGAGCCTTCCAGCGCTGGTTCGTGCCATTGTTATCCTGCCACGAAATCAGGGCGGCACCATTGGCGGCGGAACGCGCATTGACGTCGATGCGCTTGGTCGTGTTGTGCTGGGGTATCAGCTCGAATGACCCGTCCGTCTGCTTTTGCGCGAGCCAACGTTGATTCAGGCCCATCGTTGCCTTTGCCAGCACGATGCCGGCTCCGTTTGCTCCGGAGGAGGCGCTGACTTCCATGCGGAGGTCATTGGCCAACTTGGGCTGGATCTCGTAAATCTGACCATCCTTCATCGGCTCATAACCGAGGAAAACATCCTCAGCATAGCGGAACGTGCCGGTGTGGTCGGTAGTGATGCCGCTGTTGATCAACGTGATGTGGCCATACGCAGGGATGCTGATAGATACACTGGTGTTTCCCGAAGCCACCGCAAGCGACTGAGGATTTTCCACGTCCCAGCTCTTGAGCAGACGGGTCTGCGCAAACGGCGAAACCAAGCCGTCGGCATAGGTAATGGCGGCGGCGGTGGGGTTGTGCATCAGTCGGACCTTGCGGTTGCCATTCTCCGCAAACTCGAAGCCTTGCAGACCATTGCCCGGCACGATGGAAGCGACGTCTGCGGCGGGAGCCACACCATTCGAGGTGATTTCCATGATCGCATACCGTTTCGTGTTGGCGGGGAATACCGACAGCGTGGTGGAGGCGGTGCTGCTATTGACGTCGTGGAGTTCGATCATTGGCTGCTGGCTGCTCCCCAGCGGCCAGCGGGCGTAGGTCACCGGGCCACCCCAGTTCTTGGCGTGGATTTTCAGGTTCAGCGGCCCGGTGAAGTTGTTGTCGTCAACCTGGGTGAGCCCACCAACGAACTGGATGCGTTGCGAGAGACCATAAAGCGAGGTTTGTGCGTTGGACTCCGCTTCGGTCATTCCGATCACACGGTCTTTGGTAAACACCCACTGCTGCATGAAGGTCCACGCGAGTTCAGTGCTTGTAGTCGTAAAATACTGTTTGTTCGGATTGTAACGGGACGCCTGGCCGAAGACCTCGTAGCTGCGGGTGGTTTGCGTCTGCTCATTCATGGTCAGGAAATTATTGACCTTGGAGCCCCGGTTGTAATCGATTTCCGCGCCCGCTGCCTTCTTGATCTGTGGAGCAGCTCCGTGGAATGCGGCCTGAAGCCCACCTGTCGGGCTTAGAATAAACGAACCCGCAAGGGAATTCTTGCCTTCGTGATTACCCGTCGCCGCACTGATCACCTCGGGTGCGCCGAACTGCACATTCCGGCCCACACCGACCGCGCCGTAGGCCCCGTAGCGCAGGCGAGGTCCCTGTATGTTCCTATCAAAAACCGTGAAGTTGTCTGGCAGCGGAACCGTCGTAACAGGGCGATACATAAAGGCACCGTAGTAAGAAATCCCCGTGCCCGCGAGCGTGGCGCTGTAGCCGTCATTCGCGACCAGGGAACCAATGTCGGCACCTCCGGGGATTTGGCCGTTGTAACTTTGCTTCCAAGCTGGATTCGAACTCCACTCACCAAATTTACCGCCACCGAAAGCGTGAATTTGAAGCGCGGTGTAGATCCGGCTCTCGTAGAGCATGTGGTTCATCGCCGGAACCCGGTTGTGGATCCAATAGTCCAACAGCTCCCAAATCACGACGCCATGATAGGTGGTTCCCTCGTTCTGGAATCCAACGTAGTGGGTCCCGCCGTCGCCTAGAAGCGTTCGGGTCATATTGTCCTCGATCGCCCGCCGGCCTTGCTCAGTCCAGACCTGGCTTCCTACCGCCATGCCGCCAAAATAGACCCGGTGAGCCCACGGATAGGTTAGATTTAGTTCTTCATCCTGGATTTTATAAGGAACGGTAAACGGTATCCCATACGCGGAAATGAAACCCGGAATGGCTGCTGTGATCCAGCCATCCCAGAGCAATTGCTTGGCGCCGGGGATTTTCTCGGGTTCAAGTCCCTTGAGCATGGCGTAAACCTTAAAACCGTAAGAAGTGTATGCGGGGCGACCACTGGCCGGGTTGAACAGGGTGTCCAGAAGCAACAGCAGGCGATCAAGCACCGGTTGTTGATGATAGTATGGACTCTGAGGATGCAAATAGGCAAAGCCGGCTCTGATTACTTCATCATTCAGTGTGTTGTAATTGCTGGTGTCCACCGTGGTGACTCCGGTTTTGACGCCGGTCCAGATTACCGCTGCCTTCGAGACGTCGGGGATGACCGGAGTGAGTTCCAAAGTGGCCGGCACCGGAATCACCTGAAACCCGGCGATGCCTCCACCATTCAGAACCACTCCGCCGTTCGCGATGCTGGCTGATATATTTTTCGAGGCTCCCGATCTTTTGCGGAAAATCGCCATGTTCGCCGTCGGGTAATTTGCGCCACTGGCGTCGTAGGCGGTATGCGTCGTTTGCACCACGGAAGCAGGATCCGTCAATGCGTCACTTCCGGTGGTCTTAAAATAATAGGTGGTGGCACCGTCAGTCACACTTCCTGTCTGGCCAGCGTTCTTGGCGTTGAAATATACAATGACGTCATAACACGGGTATGGAATCTGTGCGAGGGACACACTGGTCGTCGGCCCGTTGATGAAACTGTTTAGCAATTCGCGGTTGTGAACTCCCGCGGAGTCTGCTGTCCAACTCTGCTGTAACACAGCGTTCCGAGCATCGTCGGCGGTTCCGGTGACGTTCGAGTTCCATACAATATCCAAAGTGGTTGCCACTCCGGTGCTGTCATTCAAGTCGGCCACACTGCCCGAAGTGGCGGCAGGAAGGACCAGATTGTTCCATCCTTTCTGCTGTCTTGCTCCGGCCACGTAGGTGCTATCGCCCAGGTAGCCATAGAAGTCGAATTTCGCTCCGACGATCTGTGCCGAGGCGGACGCGGTCGTCAAAACGACAGCTCCCGCACCGATGGCGATTAGTTTGTGATATCTCAGGTTTTTCATGTTTTTGTATTTTTGGTTTTTTTTGTTTTTTGCTAGGAGAAGAAAAGCGGGGGACAGGGTTCAGCGCGTGCCAAGCAAGCGCCATTTCCCGGGGGGCAGTGAGAACGTGACGTGGGGATCATTTCCCGGAGACTGCGACACACCCGTGGGAAGAGAGCGGCTGACCACTCCCCTGCTCCACACGCTGGTTCCGTTCAAGGTCATGCTGAGAAATGGCCGTCCCTCTCTCACGGGTAATGCGACACGGGCGGTGCCGGCCTTGGGCACCACTACATCGAGCACGATTTGGGAGTCGTCCTGCAGCCGTTCCAGCGCCACGGCAATTTCTCCGGCTGCGGATGGAACCACCGCGCGCATCCGTTGGAGCGGACCCAGATTGGGCAGCACTTGGAAAGTCTTATAGCCCGGGCTGGTCGGTCGGATTCCTGCTAGATATTGATACATCAGAGTCAAGGGCCCGCCTGACCAGGCATGATTGGAAGTGCCACCGCCGAATTCCGCGGTGTTGAGCGCCCAGCCTTCCCACAGGGTGGTCAGATAGGGATCGGCGACCATTTTGGCATAACGTTCCTTCATCCGCGCGACCGCGTAGTCGGCATCGCCCATCAGGAACAGTGCCTCCAGCACGTATTTCTCCATGTAGGGACTTGCGTTGAACTCGGCCCGGAAATGTTGGCGCAGTTCGGAAAATCGTGACGGCGGAACCAACCCGGCGACGACGG
>JANPKJ010000148.1:0-42174 GCA_031425955.1 Akkermansiaceae bacterium
CTCAAGATCGACGGCGAAGTCGGCGACAAGAAGCACTACGACCCGCGTTCCTACCTCAAGAAGGGCGAGCAAAGCCTTTGCGAGCGCATGAAAGAGGCCTGCGACGACCTCAAGTCCACCGGCCAGACCATCTTTGGCAAGGCTTGATCCTTGCGGAGCGCTGACTTCAGTCGGCCACTTCCATCATCCAAGGCGGAGTCAGAAATGGCTTCGCTTTTTTGATTTCACCGTCCTATTTCACCTGCTTTGTTTCTGCCGCCAATGCCCTCCCCAACGCAACCACCCAAGGAACACCCGCTCGCGAACATCCTGATCAACGTGGTCATCCCCGTGTTGATCCTGAGCTACCTCAGCAAGGATCCCGACTTGCAGGTACGGCTCGGAAAAGTCGCCCGCCCCTGGCACATCGGACCGCTCTGGGCGATGATCATCGCGCTGGCGCTGCCGCTCGGCTACGGCGTCTGGCACTTCATGAAAACCCGTAAGGGCAACTTCTTCTCCGCCCTCGGCCTGATCTCCGTCCTGCTTTCCGGCGGCCTCACCCTCTATCTGTGGAACAAGGACGGCACCGTGAAGCCGAACGCCGGGCTCCTCTTCGGACTCAAGGAGGCGCTCATTCCGCTGGCGCTCGGAGTCGCGATTCTAACTTCCCACCGCTCGCCCACCCCGTTGATCCGCGTGTTCCTCTACAACGACTCGATCTTCGACATCCCGAAGATCGAAAAACGCGTCGCCGAGGTTTCCGCGCAGGCCGACTATGCCAAGCTACTGCTAGGTGCCACCAAGCTGTTCGCCGCCTCGTTCTTTCTCAGCTCGCTGATGAACCTCGCGCTCGCCCAATGGTTTTTCCATGGCTTCGATGCCACCGCCATCGACGCCCTTGAAAAATACAACGCCATCATCGCCCGCGTGACCGGTTGGGGATTCGCGGTCATCGGCGTGCCGATTTTGGTGTTCCTCTTTTTCACCTTGCGCAGCCTGCTCAAAGGCCTCGGGAAAATCACCGGCTTCAAGGACGACGAGCTGATGCTCCCACGCTGAACGCAAAAAAGCAGAGCCACCCATAGGGACGACTCCGCCAAGAAAAATAACAGCCCCCTCAATCCACCAGATTGTCCACCCGCTGCGCTAGCTCGATGTCGAGCTCAGTCACGCCGCCGGCGTCGTGGGTCGTCAACTTGAGCGTCACCTTCGTGTGCTTGATGGTGATGTCCGGATGGTGTTGCGCCTCTTCCGCGATCTCGGCGAGATCGTTCACGAAATCAATCGCATCCATGAACTCCTCGAACTCGATGGATCGGGTGATTGCTTTTTTTTCATAGTCCCACTCCGGGCATTTTTTCAATGCGCTGGTGAGATCATCATCTTCGAGAAGTTCGGACATGGGGTAATCGGGGAAAGCGTTCGGCGAAAGATTGCTGCGTCGGATTCGCAGTTGGCAAGCCCGTTTCCGCGGTTCTTGAAAATCATGGCCCGCGTCGTTGCATTTCCACGCCTGTCACCTTACGCTCGCCCGATGAAACTCCGCATCCCCCTGCTCCTGCTGAGCCTCGCTTTTTCCGCATGTGCCCCGTCCACGCCCCAAGCGCGCATCGAGAAATACCCGGAAAAATTCGATGCCCTCGACAAGCGCGAGCAGTCACTCGTCTTGCAAGGCCAAATCGACCGCGGCATGTCGGGCGACGCCGTCATGCTCGCGTGGGGATTTCCAGACCAGCGGTTTGAGGGATCCAGTAATTCACAAATCACGGAGCGCTGGGATTATGCGACCTCCGTGCCGGTGCACACCACCGGAATCGGCTCAGGCCCTTATGGATTCGGCAACAGCCGGTTCGGCCCCCGCTGCCGGTGGGGCCATCCAGGTGCGGGATTCGGTCTCGGCCCGGATATCGTCTACATCCCGCGCCGCGTCGCTTCCGTCTGGTACATCGACCAGCGTGTCGACTCCTGGGAGCGGCTCCGCTGACCGATTCGCACACACCTTGGCTTGCAATTTTTCGATTGAACGCAATTCTCCCCCAAGTCCAATTCATCATGAATTTCAAATCACTCCTCACCATCACCGCTGCGGTGACCACGGCCGTCCTGTTTTCCTCCTGCGCGAGCACGCCATCCGGCAGTGGACGCGGCCTCGCCGCCTATCACGCCTACGACCTTCCGACAAAGCTTCCGAGCAATCCCAGCGCCGTCAAAGTGAAAGTCTCGCTCAGCAAACAACGGGTCTATGTGATCGAAGGCTCGAAGGTGCTGCTCGCGATGCCCGTATCCGTGGGAACTTCCTCCAGCCCCACCCCTGCCGGTAACTTCACGATTTTCAACAAGGAAGCCAAGCGTCGCGCCAACACCCACGGCTACGCCTACAAGGGTAACGACATCCGCAAGACCATGCTCAGCTCCAGACCGGCGGGCTACTCGTTCAAAGGCACGCCGATGCCTTACTGGTGCGAGTTCAAACCGGCCTACGGGTTCCATACCGGCTGGGTCAAACACCATCCGTGCACCCATGGATGCATCCGGATGCATGAAAACCTCGCACCGAAATTCTTTCAACTCGTGAAAGCCGGCACCCCTGTCAACATTGCTTATTCCCAACCCGAGGACTCCTCGGTCGGCAGCATCCCGCTTCCACCGGACGCAGGTCCGCTGCCGGATTATCCGGGCAACATGTATGTCGGTGACGGCTATTTCAGCCAGCACAAGAAGCCGAAATTCGATTGATAATTCTCTTTCCACAAATCTCAAAGAGGCCTCGCATTCCGCGAGGCCTTTTTCGTTCAGCCTGTCATCAGACGGACCGCGAGCGCCGCCAGCACCCATCCGAACGTGGCGTCGATCCATACGGTAGCCCTCCCGTAGCAGGTCCGCAGTCGGTTCCATTGCAGCAGGCCCGCCCACACTGACCACAGAACCCCCGCCTGCACCACAACGATCCCCCAGAGCGCGAAAGACCACCATCCGGGCCGGTCTCCACTCAGGAACGGCGTCATCACCGCTGCTAGAAAAAGTGCGGCTTTTGGATTCAGGAGATTGCAGAGAAATCCTCGCAGAAACGGATTCGTCACCGGGGCCGCGACCATCGACTCGGCCAAACTACCGGAATTCCACATGATAAAAGCCTCCCTGAGGATCCGGCATGCAAGCCATATCAGATAGACCGCCGCCACCCACCTGAGCACTCCCCACAGCACCGGCATCCGCTCCAGCGCCATCGCCAGCCCGCCCACCGCCAACGTGGCGTGCACGCACAATCCGCAGGCGATTCCCAGAGCCATCTTCACCCCCGCCCGCCCGCCGGATCTCAGCGCCGTCCGCGTCAGCAGGATCATGTCAGGTCCCGGGCTGAACTGCCCCAACGCCATCACCCCGGCGAACGCAAGAAGCTCCACAACCCCGCTCATTCCTCGCCGCGCTCCATCTTCACCGCCACCACGTAGGCTAGCACCGCCTTTTCATCCACCGACTCCAAGCCGGCATGACCGATCATTTTCGGCACCGCCGTCTGCCACTCGTCGATGTCCAGATCCTGCGGCAGCTTGTATCGGTGGCACTCGCCGCAATGCAGCATGTAAACTTCGTGCCCGCGTTGGATCTCGCCAAGCGACTTCCCGGCCTTTTTTGCCATCGATGCGCTCGGGTTCGGCACCTCCACAATTCCTCCTTCCGCTGGCTCGCCGCCTGCTTCCATGTCTCCCAGATCCGGCGGAGCCCCCATTTGCCCGCAGGAAACCATCCAAAACGCCACAAACATCACTCCCGGAAAGCCGATTCGCATGCCTCGAGGCTATGCACAGTCATCTCTTCCACTCAACCCCCGAAATCAACCTCGCGCGGAGGGATGATCGATTTTGACAAATCCCGGGTCATCACTAACCTCCGCCCAGCCTTGCTGACGGCCAACTTCCGCCGTCGTCTTTTCCCAACGATCCACTCATGAACACACTTCGCACCTTCACCACCGGCTCTGGAGCCGAAGGAAAATTCCACTCCCTCCCCGCCCTCGCCGAACAAGGTTTCCCGAATCTCAGCAAGCTTCCGGTCTCCATCCGGATCGTTCTCGAATCCCTCCTCCGCAACAACGACGGCCTCAAGGTCTCCGACAAGGACATCGCCAACCTCGCCAACTACAACGCCAAGGCCCCCGGCGACTATGAAATCCCCTTCGTCGTCGCCCGCATCGTCCTCCAGGACTTCACCGGCGTGCCGCTCCTTGTTGATCTCGCCGCCATGCGCTCCGCCGTCCACGGCATGGGCAAGGATGCCAAAATGATCGAGCCGCTCGTCCCCGTTGATCTCGTCGTGGACCACTCGGTGCAAGTCGACTACGCCGGGGGCGCGGATTCGCTGGAAAAAAACCTCGACCTCGAGTTCCACCGCAACCGCGAGCGTTATGAGTTTCTCAAATGGGGCGAACAGGCCTTCGACACCTTCAAGGTGGTCCCTCCCGGCATTGGCATCGTCCATCAGGTGAACCTCGAATACCTCGCCAAGTGCGTGCTCGAGAAAAACGGCGTTTATTATCCGGACACCCTCGTCGGCACCGATTCCCACACCACCATGATCAACGGGCTCGGCGTCGTCGGCTGGGGCGTGGGCGGCATCGAGGCGGAGGCCGGCATGCTCGGCCAACCCGTCACCTTCCTCGTCCCCGAAGTCGTCGGCGTCTATCTGACAGGTGAGCTCGCCACCGGCGTCACCGCCACCGACCTCGTCCTGCTCGTCACCGAAGTGCTCCGCAAAACCAAGGTGGTCGGAAAATTTGTCGAATTCTACGGCCCCGGTGCCAAAGCGCTCAGCCTGCCAGACCGCGCCACCATCGCCAACATGGCCCCGGAATACGGCGCGACCATGGGCTTCTTCGGCATCGATGAAATCACCACCGGCTACCTCGAAGGCACCGGCCGCCCGCCCGAGCTCTGCACCACCGTCGAGAACTACTACAAGGCCCAGGGTCTTTGGGGCATCCCCACCGATCGCAATGCGCTCGAATTCACCCAGGTCGTCGATATCGATCTTTCCACCGTCAAGCCAGGCGTCGCCGGTCCCAAGCGCCCGCAGGACCGTATCGAGCTCGAGTCACTCAAACAAAAGTGGTCCGCCCTGCTGACCGGGCCCGCCCCGGACGGCTATGCCAAACTCCCGGAAGTTGACGACCGCCTTGTCGAGGGACTTCCTCCTTCTCTGGATAGCATTCCGGACACCTCACCCATTCTGCCGGGTGCCTTCGGTGCCTCCTTCGGCGTTGTCACCGAGCCGAATGAAGATCCTTCCTATCCGATTTGGGAAGTCACCGTCGACAGCAAGGGCGGCATCAAGGACACCATTACCCACGGCTCAGTCCTCATAGCCGCCATCACCAGCTGCACCAATACCAGCAACCCGAGCGTCATGATCGCCGCCGGCCTGCTCGCGCAGAAAGCCAATGCCAAGGGCCTCACCATCAAGCCCTCCATTAAAACCTCGCTGGGCCCTGGCTCGCGCGTCGTCACCGACTACCTCAACAAGACCGGCCTTCAGGCGGAACTCGACAAACTCGGCTTCCAGACCGTCGGCTACGGTTGCACCACCTGCATCGGGAACTCCGGCCCGCTCGATCCCGGCATCGAGGACGTCGTCAAATCCGAGGACATCATCGCTGCCTCCGTCCTATCAGGTAACCGGAATTTCGAGGCCCGCGTCCACCAGTCGATCAAGGCGAACTTCCTCATGTCGCCGCCGCTGGTCGTGGCATTCGCCATCGCTGGCACCGTGGACATCGACATGGAAACCGAGCCGCTCTGCTTCGGCAGCGACGGCCACCCCGTCTATCTGCGGGACATCTGGCCCACCTCCGAGGAAATCGAGGATGCCATGAATGCCTCGCTAAGACCCGATGTTTTCCAGCGTCTCTACACCGGCTTCTCCGACCAGAACCCCAAGTGGAACGAAATCAAATCCTCTACCGGAAATGTCTACGACTGGGATCGCGAATCCACCTACATCCAGGAGCCACCGTTCTTCGACGGCTTCTCCCCCGCCCCGCGCGACATCGTGGAAATCCACGGTGCCCGCCCGCTCGGCATCTTCGGCGATTCCGTCACCACCGACCACATCTCCCCTGCTGGAGCGATCAAGATGGACAGCCCCGCCGGCCGCCATCTCGTGGAAAAAGGCGTCAGCTACGCCGATTTCAACTCCTACGGCTCCCGCCGTGGCAACGACCGCATCATGACCCGCGGCACCTTCGCCAACGTCCGGATCAAAAACCTCATGGTCCCCGGAATCGAAGGCGGTGTCACCAAGTATTACTCCTCCGAGGCCCCACAGAAAGACCACCTCATGGCGGAGAGCCATGAACTCGAAAACGGAGTCATCACCGGCCAGGCCATTTCCAACGGCAGCCCACCCACGCTCGCCATTTACGACGCCGCCGCCGTCTATCAAGAGGAAAAAGTCCCCACCATCATCATCGGCGGCGAGGACTACGGCATGGGCTCCAGCCGCGACTGGGCGGCCAAAGGTACCAACCTGCTAGGCGTCAAGGCCGTCATCACCAAGTCCTTCGAGCGCATCCACCGTTCCAACCTCGTCGGCATGGGCGTGCTCCCCTGCAATTTCGTCAGCAAGGAAGACTACGACAAGATCAAGGGCCTGGCCAGCGCCACCTTCGACCTCACCGGCATCGACAACGACCTCAAGCCCATGCAGCAAGCCACCCTCAAGGTGCATCCTGTTAGTGGTGAGTCCTTCGACATCCCCGTCGTCGTCCGCATCGACACCCCGGTGGAAAAAGACTACTACCGCGCCGGCGGCATCCTCCCCTACGTCCTCGCCCAGATCCTCGCCTAAGGAGCGCGGGATTCATCCCGCCGACCGGGAGCGCACGATTCATCCTGCAACTGGGAGCGCGGAATTCATTCCGCGCGACCAGCCAGAGCCCTAGCCCAAACAGCACGCCGGGCCCATGAACCTTATCCGCAAGCACAGGCGCAGCATCCTGCTATCCGCCTCCCTGCTCATCCTCCTCACCGCTTCCGGGTTGATCTACTGGGCAGGTTCGGAAATCGCCAGCCCGTCCCGGCGCCCCTTGATGGACTATCACCGAGAGTTTCTGGCAAATCCGGCGGGCCAAGGGCTTGTCATCGACCGCTTCACCGCCAGCGATGGCACGCCTTGCCTCGTCTGCACTCCGGATCCATCAGGCAGTCTCGGAGAACGCGGAACCATCATCCGCCGGCAACTCTCAGCGGACGGATTCAATTTGGTACCCGCAGGACGGATCGTCGGCACCCTGGTGCTCGTCCATGGTCGCAAGGGCCGCAAGGAAGACTACCTGCCAATCGCCGAGCGGCTCTGCGCCTCCGGGTTCCGCTGTGTGATCCCGGACATGCCAGCGCACGGCGACCATCCCGCGACGATCGCCACCTACGGAATCCGCGAGGCCGGCGTGCCCGCCCGGGTTCTGGACGAAGCCGCCCGGAAATTCACCTTCGATCCGCAACCCTCCGGACTGCTAGGCATGTCGATGGGTGGCTCGGTCGCCATGCACGCCACCGATCTTCCGGACGCGCCGTGGAAGGCACTGGTCATCATTTCCAGTTTTGATTCTTTCCACCGCGTCATCGAAGGCCAGGCATCGCGGTATCTCGGAACCACTCTCGGCCCGCTGTGGGCGGATTCCTCGGATGCCATCTATCGCTGGAAATCCGGCATCTCCATCGCGGACATCCAACCCCACCGTCACGCGTCCTCACTCCGGCTGCCCACGCTGATCGCGCACGGCTCTTCGGACCGGGTGATCTGCATCACTTCCGGGCGCCGGCTGTTTAACGCCCTACCCGCCACGAGTTCCATAAAATGGATCGAAGTCCCGGGGGCGAACCACGACAACGTCCTCATCACCGCCTATCCGATCTACGCCGGCATCGCCGGATGGATGTTGCGGCATGTCGGTGGCAAATGATCAAACCGGCCTCGCCGGCATCACCTGCCGGCAGTCTTGAGATGCAGATGGAGGATGCGCTTCAACTCCTCGATCGTCTCGGGAAGCTCGCACGAGCCATGCGGACCGGGCACGATTTTCTCCGACTTGGCCGTGGAAAGGTGTGAGCTCCAGTAGGGCACCACCCCGTCGCTGCTGTTCGGCGTGTCACCCCGTCCGCGGTCGCCGATGATGGAATGGTGCGGCGCGCGGAAGGACGCCTGGTCGATGACTTTGAGAGTGGGATTCTTCGGTGAAAGGCTGGTCACGCTGTTCGGCATCCGCGCGCCCCCGCCGGTGAAGGTTCCCAGACTGGAGATGACAGTATCGGAAATACCGGAGGTGATGGTGACCGGCAGCGCGATGAGCCGCATACCGAGTTCGCCGATGCTGCCGACGGCCATTTCACTGCCACGATGTGGAGTGCAGATGAAGACGGCTCGCTTGAGGTGCGGATTGGCCTCGAAAATGAGTGACCGATAGATGATGCCATCCTTGTCGGAGGCCGCCGTGAGTTTTTCGATCATGCCGGGAGCCACCCGCTCCCATGCCGGGCGGTCGAGCGTGACCGCCTGCATGCGAGAAACGATGCCGCCCATGCTGTGCCCCACGAGCACGAAGCCTTTTGGAAAACCATGGATTTTCTCCGCCTTCTCCAACTCTTCGCGGAACCGCATCGCGGAGTAGGCCACGGGATTGCCTGTCGGATAGTTGAAGACCCAGCACTGGAAGCGGCCGCGCAGGGTCGGGTCGCTTTCGATTTCGTTGATCACATTGCGCCACATCCGGGCAGTGGAGATGAGTCCGTGCACGAAGATGAGCGGGATGCGGTCGGGGTCGTACGGCTGCAATTGATAGAGTCCGGTCGTCGCCATGTAGTTGCTTCCCCGCATCGCCGCCATGATGCCGGTGAGCTTCTCATTCGGTGACGGATAGTAGGCGAGCGGCGCGGAGAAATCCGCAGCCAGAGTGCGGGTGGCTCCGTTCACCCGCGCTTCCGTCAGGTCGCCCGGATCGCGCAGGGCGAGCACGGCGTCCGCCCCGTTGAAATCCAGCGTGGCGGTGACCGGCGCGGTGATGCCGACCCACGGAGCAAACGGCGCGCGCGGGTCTTCCTTGCGCACCCCGACCAGCGTGCCCCCGACACCTTCCTGGCGGTTTTCCCTCTTGATGCTCTTGGCCGGGACGGTCTGGGCGGGCACCAGCGACGTGAACTCATCCGGCGACCACACGCCCTGCGGATTCCCAAGCATGAAGCGCAGGCGGTAGGTCCGGCCATCGGCCGTGACCGTGAGCGGGCGGTTCCACAAGCGCCCGTCGTCCGCGCTGCGGAGCAACACCGCGAGATCGGCCGCGGCCTTATTGTAGGTGTCACGCGCCGGCGTCGGCACATTTCCATTTCCCATGTCCCGGGCCGCCGTCGCCGCCAAGTGCAGATAGATCGCGGCCTGTTCTTCAGGAGTAGCCGCCTTGCCGCGGGCCACCCGGGCGCTCTTGGCCAAGCTCGGAGGATCGGCGGGAATAATCCCCTGACCACATCCGGAAAGGATCAATGCGGTGACGAGCAGGATGCTGGATCTCAGTCGGAACAAAAATGATATCATGGACGGTCGGGATGGGCTGGAGTCTGCAAGAAAAAGTGAAGCAGGGTCAAGGATGAGACCGCGGCGCGTGGCCAAAACCGGCGGCATCCGCCCGCAACGCCACCACCGGCACGTCGAGCCAGTGCGCCGCCTCCTCCGCCGTCCGGAACACCCGCACCTCGATGGGCGAGGGCTCCATCAGCGCGGCGAACATCCGCGCCACGCCATACGCCGGTGAGGCCACCGCGAGTATTGCGGATTTCACCGCAGGCTTGTCCTGATAGGATGCGCGCCGCAGCGCGACGATGTTCGCGATGTCCTCCATCTCCAGCCGGATGGCCGTGAGTCCCGTGAAGTCGGTGAAGCGGTTGAACGGCCTCTCCGCAACGGATTCCTCGAAGCCGATGTAGTGCGCCATGAAGGTACCCACAATCACGTCCAGCACTCCCTCGGGAAACCAGGTCTCAAGGTTCAGGTCCGGGTGGAAGCGCGCTCTGGAAATCGGGTCTGTCATGGGATGGGGAGAAACTCGCTGCATCCATAAGGAGTAGCGACATTCCTGTCGCTACAAAACAGCCCGGTCTGATGGCGACAGGAATGTCGCTACTTCTAGATGCATCAGACTACGCCTTTGGCGCATCAAGCGCGGCCTGGAGCTTGGCCTCATCCTCATGGGAGAGCGAGGTCTTGAGGATTGTGCCGCCCGTGCCTTTTACTTCTTCAAGCACCTTGTCCGGCGTGGAATCGCGGACGAGCACGAATAACGCGGAGCTGTTTGGTGTCATGGTGGCAGCCAGTTCCTTCATGAACTGGTCGTTGATCCCCACATCGCTCAACGTGCCCGAGACGGCGCCCGCAGCGGCACCCGCGGCAAAACCTAGCAGAGGGTTGAGGAAAATCAGGCCGATGAGGGTGCCCCAGAATCCACCACTGATGGCTCCCGTGGCGGTGAGGTTGACGGCTTGGTGGAGCTTGATCTTGCCCTTCGCATCCTTCACGGCGGCGACGGCATCCTCCATGTCGATCAGGTAGTCCTTTTGCAGTTTGACGAGGGTGAGACGGACTTCTTCCGCCTTGTGGAGTTCATTGTATCCGATGACGACGAGTGTGCTCATGGTGTGATTGATATGGTGTTGGTTTCTGACAGGGGGAAGAGGAGATGTCCGGGAAATTTCCGCGACTGGAAGGATTTATCCATGCCACCTCCAGCGGTCAAGGCGGGAGGTGTGAGAAATCCGTGGGAATCAGGCAATCACGGTATCCGCTTTGCGTGGATGGAGCCCGCGCCCTGCGCCGTCCGCCGGATTTCCCGCATTCGTTGAAAATTCCCGTTGATTCCGCCCCCCATCGCCCGCGAGAGTCGTGTCGCCATGCTCGATATCCGCGTCATCCGCGAAAACCCCGCCACCGTCCAGGATCGCCTCAAAACCCGGGGCGGCGACCACTGGAAACTCGTCCACGAAGTGCTCGCCTGCGACGAGTCCCGCCGCGCGCTGGAAACCGCCAAGCAGCAGCTCCAGAACTCCCGCAAAACCATTTCCAAGCAAATCGGCATGCTCAAGGCGAAGGGCGAGGACACCTCCCCCATCGAGTCCGAGGTGCGCGCCATCAACGAGCAGATCGCCGCGCTCGACGTGAAGGCCGAAGACGCCGGCGCCGAGCAGAATGATTTGCTGCTCAACATCCCGAACCTCACCCACGTAGCCTGCCCGGTCGGCGACGACGAGTCGTCCAACCCGGTCGTCCGCGAGTGGGGCGCCAAGCCGGGCCTCGCCGAGCCGAAGGACCACGTAGAGCTCGCACTCAAGCACGGCCTGATCAACTGGGACGACGGCATCCGCACCGCCGGCTCCGGGTTTGTGGTCTATCGGGGAAAAGGCGCCCGCCTCGAGCGCGCGCTGATCAATTTCCTGTTGGATACGCAGACGGCGAACGGCTACGAGGAAGTCAACGTCCCGCACCTCGTGAAACGCGAGTGCATGGAAGGCACCGGCCAGCTCCCGAAATTCGAAGACGACATGTATGGCACCGACGCCGACGAGGCCGGCATCAACAACCTCTTCCTTGCCCCCACCGCCGAGGTACCCGTCACCAATCTCTATCGGGACACGCTGCTGGCGGAAGCCGACCTGCCGATCCGGATGGTCGCCTATACCCCATGTTTCCGCCGCGAGGCAGGGTCCGCGGGGCGCGACAACAAGGGCATCATCCGCATGCACCAGTTCGACAAGGTAGAGCTCGTGCAGATCGTCCACCCGGACCTGGGCTTCGAGGTATTGGAGCAACTCACCGCCCACGCAGAGTCAATTCTGCAGAAACTCGGACTCCACTATCGGACCATCGAGCTCTGCACCGGCGACATCGGGTTTTCCTCCGCGAAAACCTACGACATCGAAGTCTGGGCCCCCGGCCACGGGAAATACCTCGAAGTTTCCAGCTGCTCGTGCTTCGGCGACTATCAAGCCCGTCGCATGAAGCTCCGCTTCAAGGATGGAGAGGGCAAAAACCGCTTTCCCTTCACGTTGAACGGATCCGGCACCGCCCTGCCCCGCCTCTACGTCGCCCTGTTGGAGCAATACCAGCAACCGGATGGATCCATCCGGATTCCGGATGCGCTCGTCCCCTACTTCGGCTCAGAGGAAATCCGATGACCTAACTGGAGTGCGGGACTGATTCCGCGCGAGAGTCAGGCGAATCGCATGCGAAGCGTCAGCCAAACGATCGCCACTCCTTAATGAATGCGGTGCCCGCCCGCGCTTGGGATTAGTGAATCCGTTGGCAACCGCACTCTCCACCCGCGGGGCGGGAAGTATCAACGTTCCGGGTCGTAAAGCCCCTTGCGCACTTCCTTCTTGTTCATACTGGCAATATTACCGTCAAAAAAACCAACCTAAGAAACTGTAAATCATTTAAAATAAAAGAGTGCCGCCGGCCGGACTCGAACCGGCACGCCATTGCTGACAACAGATTTTAAGTCTGGGGTGTCTACCATTCCACCACGGCGGCAACTGTTCCAGCCGCACTCGGCGACCGGGTGCTGAGTAACGCTCAAACTCGCGGGCACGTCTAGCTCAGGCTGTCCCTAGGGCGAAATTTTTCATCTTCCGTATTCCGGCGGGTGCCACAGGGTCAGCTGGACGACACGAAATCCAAAGGCAGGACGAGATATGCGACCGTTCCCCCACCCTCAGCGGCTTCGAGCGTGACCGAGCCGCCGTGGAGCTCGGCGGTTTCCTTGACCAGGGTCAGGCCGAGGCCGGTGCCCTTGCGCTTCGAGGCGTGGTGGCGCAGGGAGAAGAAGCGGTCGAAAACTTTTTCACGCGCGTATTCAGGGACGCCGGGACCATGATCACGGATGGTTAGAACGACACGCTCGCCGGAGTATTTCAACATGATTTCGACCGTGCCGTCTGGCGGTGAGAAATCGATGGCATTCTCCAACAGATTCGTGACGGCCGCGCGCAGGATGAAGGAATCTCCCAGCAGCGCGAAGGGTGAGCCCGCAGCCTCATACTGGAGTGAGACGCCGGCGACTTCTGCCAGCGGGCGTGCCTGGTCGATGGAGCGGGTGACGATGGCTTGGAAATCCAGCTCTTCCGGCGCTTCCAAACTCGCGCGCCCTTCGATGGCCGAGAGCTCCAACAGACGGTTGATCAACCGCTCGCTGCGGGCGGTTTCGGCACGGATGTTTTCAAGGAACCGCTTGCGGTCTTTGATCGGCATTTCCTCGTCCAACAACTCGGCAGCGCCGCGGATGGCGGCGAGCGGGCTTTTCATCTCGTGGGTGAGCGTCTGGATGTATCTCTCCGCGTAGCGGCGGCCTTCCAACACGTCGCGCATCGAGTCGAGCGCGTGCGCCAGCGTGTTGACCTCGCGGCCGATGCCGATCTTCGGCTTGGACGGCCTTTCCCCACGCTCGATGGCGCGGGCATATTCGGTGATTTTCCCTATCGGATGGAACAACCACAGGAACACCGCGGCGATGAGAAACAGGATGCCGCCGCCGATGAGGCCGCAGGCGGTGTAGATGATGCGGCGCCGCTCGCGCACCAATGGCAGGACATCCGCCTGCTGCTTGAAGACGGTCAGCACGCCGTCCGGTCTTTTGGGATCACCGACCGGCGCGGCTACGTAGAGCACCGAGGTGGAAGAATCGCTCTCCAGGTCACGGCTGCTGCGGGCACCGTAGTGGCCCGCAAGCGTCAACGCCACATCCCGCTTCGCCATGTAGTTCTCGCCCTCGCGTTCGCCGTTTTCAGAGTCGAAAATAACCGTTCCCTTAGAATCTGTCAGATAAGCGTGGATGCCGATCTTGCGTTTGATGTGATCGTAAATCCGGGCTTCGAGCACCCGGCCGTGCGATCCATTGAAGGCCTCGCGCAACTCGGCGGCCTTGAAATCGTGCGCGCTCAAGTCCTTCTCGACGATTTCCGCCAGCAGGTTCGCCGTGTCCACCATGACCTCCTCCGTGCCTTGGAAAGTCTGTGGCTCGACTTCCGCCAGAAAATGCCGCGCCAGTTGATAGAAACCCAGCGTGATGATAAACGCGATGAAAAACAGGGTGACGCGGGTAAATCGCATGGAACTACAGGGATAACAGATAGCCGAGTCCGCGGCGGGTCTGGATGAGATCCTCCGCACCGACGCGCACCGCCCGCAGCTTGGCGCGGATGGATTTCACGTGGGCGTCGATGGTGCGGTCGGTGACGGCGCCGGGGTCCTGCCAGGCGTGTTCGAGGAGTTGGTCGCGGGTGAAGACGCGGCCCGGCTTTTCCAACAGAACTAGCAACAGCTTGTATTCGTGCGCGGTGAGATCGAGCTGCTCGCCGTGGCAATGGATGCGCATCGCGGAATGGTCGTGACGCAGGATTTTCCCATTTGTCGGGGCGGGATCGGTCGATGCGGCAGGTGCCTGCGAGCGGCGCAGGATGGCCCGGACGCGCGCGACGATCTCGCGGGGGGAAAATGGTTTGGTCACGTAGTCGTCGCCACCGAGTTCGAGCCCGAGGATCCGGTCCATCTCACCGTCGCGGGCGGTTAGGAACAACACGGGGATCGACGAGGTTTCCCGAAGCCGACGGCACACGTCCAGCCCAGTCATGTCCGGCAGGCCGATGTCGAGGATGGCGAAGTCGAAGTTCTCGCGAACCGCCGCAGCGAGCGCGTCCGCGCCGGTCAGGGCGTGGGTGACTTCGAAGCACTCGGTGCCGAGCGCGTAAACGAGTGTATCGGCGATGGCCGGTTCATCTTCAACCAGTAGGACGCGGGGCATTGCTGGATTTGAGCCCGTCCCTGTGAAATGCCAATGAAGAAAGCGTGAAATTTCAGGAGATCTCCTTGCGGTTGAGAATCCCGTCGATCAACGCGCTGCGGGTGTCGATCTTGGTGGTGATCCGTTTGGAGGAGGGACTGGCGGCAATTTCCCGCAGACGCATCAGTTTTTGGCCTCCGGACTGCGCGTCGTAACTGTTGAGACCGATCTTGAAGCGCTGGTCGACCGGCACGGGTGCGTCTTTGTAGAGAAAACGAGTGACCTTACCCTCCTTGTCCACTTCCAGATCGAACGGCCAGAGCGTGCGGTCGGATTTATATTCCTTCCGGTCTTCGGCGACAATTTCAATCAGCTCCGCAGCGCTGACCTCGGCGATGGTGAGCAGGTTTTCGTAAGGGAGGATTTCCCAACAGTCCGCGACCGTGATTTCTCCTGCGGGGATGTCGCCGGTGCCGAAGGTGCCGTGGAAAATGCCATCAACCGGCGTGTCGTTCCGTTGAAGTGCCTCGCTGAAAAACTCGCAGAAGAGTTGCGTGAGACGGCTGTCCCGACCGCTGCCGGGAATCACTTGGGTGGCGACTCCTAGTTTTCGCGCCATCTGTTCGTCGGCTTTTTTCAAATCGGGCTGCGCGAGTTCCATGACCACGGGATCCAGATCAAAGCGCTTGTCCATGAGAAGGGTGAACGCACGGCGCTGGACAAGTTTGCGGGAATCCACATCGAAGGTAAGATCCACACGCCCGCAATTGATGCCGTGGTAACTCGCCTGGGTGCAGAGCACTCCGCCAAGATCCCACGACGGCTGGTCCTGATGAGTGTGACCTGCTAGAAAGACGTCGACGCCTTCATTCGACTTTAGGATTTCGCGAACCGGATTTGCGAAATCGTCTTCCTTCCGCCAACCCATGTGGCCCATGACCACGATGGCGTCGGCCTTCGCGGCACGGGCCTCGGCGATCGAGCGCTTGAGGGAATCCCCCGGATCGGTCGCGGAAACGCCACCGAGAGTATCGGGCGAGAGCCAGTATGGCAGGCCTGGAGTGACCAGACCGACGAGTGCGATTCTGAAGCCGCCGACCTCCTTGATGATCCAAGGTTTCACGCCCTGCCACGCGCCCTCGAAGGAGCCGGGAGTTTTTCCGCCGCGTTCGAGATTTCCGGTTAGGACGGGTGACTTTGAGACGCTGAGGTTGGCTTCGAGCATCTCCGGGCCCCAGTCGAAGTCGTGGTTGCCGAGCGTCCATGCGTCGTAGCCAAGTCGGTTGAAAAGTCCGATCATCAGGCTGCCTCCGTTCAGCAGGCTCGCCGCAGTCCCCTGATAGACGTCGCCGATGTCGACCAGCAGTGAGTCCGGAGATTCCTTGCGCCACTGCCGGATGCAAGTGGCACAGCGGGCGAAGCCACCGACATCCGGCATCCCGCCGTAGGTCTGCGTCGGTAGAATGTGGCCGTGCAGGTCGGTGGTGTGGAAGATGGAGATGGTCTTGGACTTGTCATCCCCCGCCCCGAAACCAACGGCGGTGGCACCGAGCCAGGCGCTGGTGCCGGTGAGAAACTGCCGCCGCGTTTGCATGAATCCACTCATGCAGGCAACGTGCCTGAATCGGGAGTAAAGGCAAGCTGCCGAATTTCACTGCTTGTCGGATTCGTGGCAAGCCGCATTGTTTGCTCCGAACGATGCCGGTTTTTTTCCTCATTCTTGCCTGTGCCTTGTGGGCCGTGAGCTTTCCATTGGTGAAGGTGCTGCACTTGGAGCAATCGGCACGACTGCCCGGCGCGTCGAGTGTGTTTCTCTCCTCGTGGATGCAATTCGCGCGCTTCGGGCTTGGGGCGTTGATGTTGTTACCCTTCGTCATGGGCCGGAAAAGCCCCACCCGGAAGGAGGTCCATCAGGGTTTGATTCTCGCATTTTGGGGCGGGACCGGCATGTGGCTGCAAGCGGATTCGCTCGCTTACACCGATGCCTCCACCTCCGCCTTCCTGACACAGGCCTATTGCATTTTCCTTCCGCTATGGGCCTGCCTGAGATCCCGCCGGATGCCCGGCTTGCGGGTGGTCTCGGCGACCTTGCTGGTGATGGCCGGGGGAGCCATTCTATCCGGAATCGGGCCGAACAACCTCAAACTCGGACGTGGGGAAATCGAAACCCTGTGTGCGGCGTTCCTTTTCACCTTCCAGATTCTGGCGCTGGAAAATCCGCGCTTCAAGGGCAACCGCGGCACTCCGGTGACCTTCGTCATGTTTCTCGGGATCGCCATCCTCTTTGTGCCCGTAACCGCGATTGTCGCACCCGATCTGGCGAGTTGTTTTGCCGCCGGGGCGTCGTTCGAGTCCTTCATGATCGTTGCCGCGCTGGCATTTTTCTGCTCGGTCGGGGCCTATCTGCTCATGAACATCTGGCAGCCGCGCGTGCCTGCCACCGAAGCTGGGCTCATTTACACGACCGAGCCGGTCTTCACCGCAGTTTACGTCATGTTCCTTCCCGCGATGCTTGGAGCGTTCATCGCTGGAACTTACACCAACGAATCACTCACCGCCTCCATGCTGATCGGCGGAACACTGATCGTCGCTGCCAACGGACTCATGCAATGGAAACGACCTCCCCACCTGCCTCCTGCAGGCCCGATTCCGTGACCCGCCCGATCACTCGAAGTCGAAATTCTTCCGCCGGGTCGGCAGCAACTTGAAGCGACCGCCGTTCATGCGCCGAATGGGATCAAAGACGGAATCCATGCCAACCGATTTGATCTCACAGACCTGAGCCATCAACTCGCCGAGGCGGCCTTTTGGAAATCCACGTTCCTGGAACCAGCATAGATATTCCATCGGGAGATCCATGATCGGTACTCCGGCTGGCGGATAGGCCTTGATTCCGAATTTACCGAATGGGATTCGCGTCTTGCCGATCTCGATGAGAAGATTGCGGAAATCCTCGCGATCAATTTCGGGGATATCAGCCACAGAAACCAATTAGTTTTTCGCAGTCACGGGAGCAGCAGGCTTAGGACTGTTCGTCTTGAGAGCTGCCTCCGTCTGTCCCTTGAACCAAGAGTCATAAGGTTCCTTAGACATCACTTCCATGGAGCCCACCATGTTCGCATGGCCCTCGCCACAAAGCTGTCCGCAGACCACGAAGGTTTCCAGCGCTTTAATTGGAGTAAACCACATCGGAATTTCGCGCCCCGGGATGGCGTCCTGCTGGATGCGCATCGGGATGATCGCATAGTTATGGATCACGTCCTTGGTGCCGATATTGAGCACGGCCGGTTGGTCGACGGGAAGCTTGAGGATCGGACTGGTGAAATCGTCAAGAGCGTTAGGGTCGGTGTAGTCGATTCCAAGATCGTTGGATCCGGAGATGAGCTGCGGGTCCACCCGGCCGAACTTCATGTCGGCACCGGGATAGTGATAGGTCCAGCCGAACTGCCAACCCACCACCCGCACGCGCACCGGATCGAGCTTCTCCACACTCTTCCAGCTATCAACCCGCTCAGCCCAGAGAGGGAATGCGAATCCCAGAAGCAACACGGCTTCCACGATGATCACGCCGATTTCCAGGTGACTGGAAAGATGGCTCCTGACACCGGTATATGAGGCTTTCGGATTGTTCTTATGCCAGAAGCGGAAAATGCAATAGAAGAAGAACAAGGTCCAACCGACGAACAACGCGATCATGAACCAGTGGACGACATCGATCATGTGATCCACTTGGCCGCCATGTGCGGCGAAGTTCTCAGGGATGCCTAAAAATTTGGAAGGGCTCATATGGGTGAAATACTATCAAAAAAATTCAACAGTCAGCGAACCGGCTCCGGACCGCGGAAATCATCGGAAAGCGCGGGATCGAAATTTTCCTTCTCCCGGCGGGCAATCCGGATCATGCAAAAAACAATACCACCCAGCACGGCAAGGATGACCGCGAGCAGAAAGAAGATCGACCATCCCGCGGCATCTCCCCCGCCTTCAATCATGCTAACGCGGCAGGTCGAGCAGGCGATCATTGGATTCAGGAAGTTCATGGTAATCATTTCTTATAGTTGGCTGGATTCTGCGGATCTCAAATATGAATCCGGGTGAATTTACGATAAAAACAAACTCCGTAAACCGGCATCAGCAAGGCTCCCAGGATTCCCACCACTCCGAGAACGGTCGCCATGGTCGAAGGCTCGGGAGCGAGCACGAAAGACCACAGCGCCAGGAACAGGCATAGCAGCGTGCTGACGGTCACGAAGACAATGTGGAATCCTTTGAGTGACATGGCGGATGGGTAGGTTAATTGGTTGATGTTAGAGGAGTCATCACCGCAGAGACGGTGAAACCAGGATTACCGGAGTCTTGGACTCCTTACCATAAAACAGAGGATCGTGGATCGGATCAAAAATCGCAAGCGCGGTGAGAAACGCCAAACTGCAAACCATACAAAGACCTGAGGCAAACAACCAGTAAACCGCTTTTTTCTCGTGGTTAAGGTGCATGAAGATGAAAGCGACCAATGCGGCTTTGGTAGAGGCGATCGCCAATCCGAGGATTGCATCCCACTTGTCAAATCCATGTTTTCCCACATCCAGCGCGGGCACAGTCGCCACGAGCACCGTGATGATGGTGCCAAGGAAAAGCACCCCACCGACGAAAAGGTAGGTTCGGACGGATTTCTTGATTGCTTCAGGGGTATCAGCCATTGAATTGGGAGTGTGATTTCAAAAAAGATATTACATCAAATACAGGATCGGGAAAACAAAGATCCATACAAGGTCGACAAAGTGCCAGAAGAGACCACCGACCTCAACCCGGTTGGCAAGCCACTCCGGGTTGGAAAGGTACATCTTCCGTCCGAAAAACAGATAATATGCAAGGACCAGCGCTCCACCGATAACGTGTAGCCCGTGAAGACCAGTGATCGTGAAATAAAGCGCATAATAGGTGTTCCAAGCCGGAGTGAACTTTGAAGCGAATCCAACCTGTTCGCGGGGCACGGAAAGCTCAGGGAATGTATCCTTATCCGCACGACCGGCGTAATCCGGACCCATGAAATGCTCCTTGAAGGCGATCTGCTGCTTGTCACGGTCCACGCCGTTCGCCTTGGCGACCATGTCCGTCCAGCCGATCCGATAACGCTCCTTGAAGGTGGGCTCACGGTTCGGCTTGCCGGTCTTTTCGTTGATTCCATAATCGTCGATGAGGCGCTTCTCAATGAGTGCGACCTGAGCTTTGTTCCACTCCCACGCCTCTTTGGCGAACGGGTGATTTTTCACCAACCAGGAATTCTCAATCGCGACGATGGGATCCACGCCTCTTTCAACGGCCTTCATCGCGAGGTGCTGGAAATCGATGGCGTCGACGTTGTGGAAGCCCATCGGGCTGTCGAGCAGTTTACCATCGACGACCGTATCGTCACGCAACCGTGACTGGCCATCCGCCTCCCTGATGTCACGCGGAAGGAACTCGAAGCGGGCGGCAGGATCCACCGTGAAAGCCACGGTGGAGATTTCCGTAAGCAACTTTGGCTCCAGAGCGGCCATGTCGATGTTGACCCCGGAAGCGATCTGCCAGCCTCTTTTACCGGGGTTTTCCGCCTTGGCGATCTTCCATTCTTCACGCAAGGCCTCGGTGCGATAGGAACCATTATGACTGCGGGCTGCGAGATGGACCTTTTGAATCCGATTGAGCAAATCCGCCGAGAGCGGCTCGCCCGCTTTGGCAATCACTTCGGCAGGCTGACCTTCCTTGGTGATCGCGGAAACATCCGCGGCGAGGGTTATCCTGGACTGGCGGTGGTCCGCCTGGGAAAGGAACTCTTCGACCCACGGGTTGTGGAAACGTACGGTGCTGAATGTCAGCTTGGAGGTCTCGATGAAAATCCGGTTTTCCTCGACCTTGTGGCCATTGTGATCGAGCACCGGCTTGTCGCCATCCATTTCATAACCCAGGTGACCCTCGATAACCGTGAAGTCCTTGAGACGGAGGGCTTGATGGTGAAATTTGACGTTGTATTCGATCCCCTTGAGCACCATGAAGATCAGGGCACAAAAAACCGTGATGCCCATGAACAGTTGGAACTTCCTCCAATCGCGCATCTTCAATGACGCCCAAGCGAATACCACGGTGACCGATGACCCGATCAGCACGAAGGTGTTGATCAACCCGGGAAGCACCGGGAGTGTCCGCTCAGGCCATGGATAATCCGCTCCAAGGCGTAGGAATACGTAGGCCGAAAAGAAACCACCGAAGAGCATGACTTCGGAAGCGAGGAATAACCAGATGGCGATCTTCGAATTGAAGAGACCGGTGTCCTTGCGGGGAGTGACGACGTAGGGAATTTCCATGAAATCAATAGGATAGAGCTCGTTCTCCTGAGTTTAATGATGAGCCGGAGTTTTCTCGGCAGGCTTGTCCGCAGGCTCCATGTGCTTCGGTTCGATCCATTGCGGGAGGAAATCCTCGTCACAATCCGAGCGGCTGTATTCATAAGGGCCGCGATACGTGACTGGCTCCCTGAGGAAGTTGCCGTGGCCGGGAGGCGTCGGTGTCGCCCACTCGAGGGTGGTCGCATTCCATGGATTGTCGCTGTTGGCCTTTTTGCCATACTTCCATGAGATGAACAGATTGATCATGAAGGGAATTTGGAAAATCGCCATGGTCCAGGCACCCATCGACATCGGGATGTTGAGGTCGATGTTTTGGAGCACCGTCTGTCCGAAGATGTTCGCGCCGTCGGCCGCCTTGTCGAGATAGGCGTCGCCACCGTTATACCAACGGCGATGGAAACCCGCCATGCCTTGCACGAGCATTGGGAAGAAGATGATGTTCATGCAGATCAAGGTCGGCCAGAAATGCAGGTGGTTGAGCTTGCTGCTCATGAAGCGGCCGGTGATTTTCGGATACCAGTGGAGAATACCACCGAAGAACCCGAACAGAATCCCGGGAGCCACCACGTAGTGGAAGTGCCCGATGACGTAATAGGTATCATGCAGGTGAAGGTCGGCGAGATTGAACGCCAAAGGCAAACCCGTTAGGCCGCCGATACCGAACATCGGGATGAACGCGCAAGCCCACAGCATCGGCGGACTGAACCGGATCGAGCCGCCCCACAAGGAGATGAG
The DNA here is from genome assembly GCA_031425955.1 of Akkermansiaceae bacterium. Classification (GTDB taxonomy): domain Bacteria; phylum Verrucomicrobiota; class Verrucomicrobiia; order Verrucomicrobiales; family Akkermansiaceae; genus Luteolibacter. Next base: position 21,913 of record JANPKJ010000148.1, read on the forward strand.
CATGGCGGTGATGATCACGACGGAGGGCACCGAAATCAGCACGGTCGTCGTTTGGAAAAAGGTGGAAACCGCAGCGCCCATTCCCGTCATATACATGTGGTGTGCCCACACGACGAAAGAGAGGAACCCGAGAACCAGCACGGAATACACCATCGACTTGTAACCCCACAGTGGTTTGCGGGTGTTAGCCGGGATGATTTCACTGACACAGGCGAACGCAGGCAGGAGGAGCACATACACCTCAGGGTGGCCAAGGAACCAGAATAGGTGCTGGAACAAAAGAGGCGAACCACCTCCGGAAAGGTCGGCGAGTCCCTCACTCTTGGTGAATAACCCGGAAGGCATGAAAAACGAGGAATGAACCACCCGGTCCATTAATTGCATGATACCGGCAGCCTCCAGCGGCGGAAAGGCAAGGAGGAGAAGGAAAGCTGTCACCAACATTGCCCAGACAAAGAACGGCATCCGCATCCAGGTCATCCCCCGCACCCGCAGGTTGATGATGGTAGTGATGAAATTCACCGAACCAAGCAGCGATGACGTGATTAGCAGAACCAGCCCCAGCAACCACTGGGTTTGACCGGCTAACCATTGGTTCACGACCTGTCCGTCGGCAAATCCCGCCAGCGGCGAGTAGTTCGTCCAACCCGACTTGGCGGCTCCGGACTCCATGAAAAAAGAACCACACATCACCAGTCCACCCAGAAGGTAAACCCAGTAGCTGGCCATGTTGAGACGAGGAAACGCCATGTCCGGCGCACCGATTTGAAGTGGAGTCACATAGTTCCCAAAGGCACCGAATCCGAGGGGGACGATCCCGAGGAAGACCATGATGGTTCCGTGCATGGCACCGAACATGTTATAAGTCTCACCCGTCACCTTACCGTCCTGCAACCAGCGTGCCTTCCAGCCATCCGTGAAGATCCAGCTCATCCACTCCGGCAGAGGCTGGTGCGGATAGGCGATGCTCCAGCGCATCACCATCATCAGATAGAATCCAAAAGCCAGGAAGCACAGGGCTGTGATTCCATACTGGAGACCGATGATCTTGTGGTCAGTGGAGAAGATCCATTTGCGGATGAATCCGGGATCATGGTGGTGATCCTCGTGGGAGTGATCGTGGTGGGCATCGTGCCCGGAAGGTGCTGTGGCGTGAGAGCTCATGATTCCGTCTTGCGGCGTTGTTTTATCCAAATTAAAAGAAGAGAATAGCAAAAATTGCGGAGTCTGCTTCTAATTTTCGGATGAGGGTGAAGGATTGGAGTGGTAGTGACTAAAAGTAATGAACAAACAGTTCGAAGCAGAAAAATCAAGTTGAGCCAAATCAAGGGGCCTTGGCAGGAGCCAGAGTGATCGGGTCAAGCAGCGACTTGGGATCCAGCACATCGCCTGCCAGCGCCTTGGCGTGGTCGGCGTTGAGTTCCGCACTGGTGGAGGACTTGCCGGCGTTTTTACGGGCGGTAGAAATTTCGATCGCGGCCTTGCCCATGTCGGTGGTGACCACGTCGCCAACAGCGTTACCAAAGTTGTTGCGGACGTAGGTCATGATCCCCGCCAGATCTTCCGGAGTTATGCCAATGCCTTGAGGTGGCATGATTCCATAGGTCGTGCCATTGCTGACGGGGCCTTCAAGACCGTTGAGAATGATCATTGCCAGGATTTCCGTGTTTCCGGTGACCCAGGTCGATCCCACAAGCGACGGGAAGGTTGAGCCGTTGCCCTTTGCATCCGAGCCGTGGCACCCGTTGCACTTCGCGGAGTAGATCTTCGATCCCTTGGCCATGTAGGCGGCGAGAGCCTCCTTCGGCACCGGCCCGGTGTCTTCCGCTCCGCCCGCCGGGGTGCGGATATACCCTTCACGGAAGGTGGCGCCATAAGCGAACAAGCTGCCCCCTCCCCCGAGAATCCCGCCCGCGATGAGCAGGACTACTCCACACGCGACAAACGCCCACAGGGAAACCGGCTCGATGCCGTTATCAGCGATCCGTTTCTCCCGCGCACACGCGGCTGCCTGGCGAACCACCTGCCCGTGAGCCTCGGTCACATTGATCGAGTCTTCGAGGTCTGGTTTTGACTTAGGCTCTGACATGAGTGAAATTAGGTAAAATGTGAATTAATTCAAGGGTTCAACCTTTGTTTTTCGGCGGAGAGAAATTGAGCACCGCTGGCACGACTTGATCCTTCTTCAGCGACAGCAAGTAGGAAACCAGCGCCTTGGCATCCTCGTTTGGAACCACTTCCTTCCTGCCGTCATCGATGATGGCGATCGCGTTCACTGACGGACTGCCTTTGATCACACGCTCATCGAACAAAAAGGGAAACGACGGACAGGTGGACTTCCAGCGCGTGGGGTCTTGGCGGGGATTGTACAGATGCCGGAAAAGCCATGTCGCGGGATCTCCGCCAACGGCGTACTCCGCTTCCACGCGGCGCCCGAGATTCGACAGGTCAGGTCCCATTCGTGAAACACCGATCTGAGCGAATGATTCGCCGTAGAAGTCATAGGCGTTTGTCTCCCGCCGCGTGTCTCCCCGGTCAGGATCTGCCTTCAGGCCACCCCAGTCGGGGCGGTAGAGGTCGTTACCCGCGTACGTCGGGCGGACGATTTGGGTGTGGCAGAGATAACATCCGTTTTCCGCGTAAACCAAAGCGCCGTTGGCGATCCGTCCGGTGCGTTTCGGGTAGAAAATCCCGGTCGCTCCGTCGGTGGCCTCGTTGAGTTCGATGGGGGCCAGATTGCGCATCTTGATGAATGGCACCACGATGATCGCAAGCCAAGCGACGCCGAAGCTGGCGGATAGACCTAAAATGAATGTGCGTAAGCTCATGAAATTGGAATTCTGGAATTAGTGAGCGACCACATGGCCCGGGCCGGCATTGTCGATGTCACCCTCTTCGCCGTGGGGGCTGCCTCCATGGCCGTGACCGGAAACCAGCAAGGTCGGGTGCGAGCTGCGGCGGCCAAGCCGGAGCCACATCAGCGTGAGATGGATGAAGAAGAAAAAATTGGAAAAAAGGAGGAAGCACCATGCGATCGTGGTCGCCACCGCGTAAGGGTAAGCGCGAGTCGCGGCACCTTGCCATGGTTGCTGCCATTCTTCCTGACCGATCCCTTGTTGCAATCCACCGAACAGGGCGACCAGGGCCACGGTGATGATCCCATATACCGAGAACAGAAAGTGCATCTTGATCAGGCGGCGTGAAAGCCACTCGCGGCGGGTCACCCGCGGCACGATGAAATAGACCGCACCGAACATGATGAAACTGAAGAACCCATACAGCGCGAGAATTTCAAATCCATAACCCGACATCGAGAACTGGGTGAGCGGCAGAGTCGAATTGGGCAGATTCAGCAATACCGCGGAGAAGGCGAGCAGGACCAGGCCACCGATTCCCGCGATGGTAAAGCGAAGCGCCGGACTCGCCGCGAGAACTTCAGGCGACGAGAGCGCGGTCTTTAGAATATTCATTGAAGCACTAACCGCCGGAATGAAGATCAACACCGTCGCAGTGGCTCCCAAATAAGGAAGGAAATACGGAATCGGTGCCCCAGCCAGCTTCTGCATCCCCGCCCACGGAGCGATGATCGCGAGTGACCAGAAGCCCAGCTTCGCCAGCGAATAACTGTAGACCGGCTTGCCAGTCACCTTGGGAGCAAGGTAATAAGCGGTGCCGAGGGCGACCGGCATGAAGAACAAAAAGATCAGTGCGGATTTATACCAGGCGTTGATGCCGGCGGCCATCACCGGATGACCCGGCAGGCAATGCAGAAGCGTGTTTGCCGTGATGAAGACCCACGGGAACCAAATCATCGCCGCAAGCAGATACCACTGCGAGATATACACATGCCCCTCCGGTCGTACTCGAAACTGGATGAACGACCAGATCACGATTGCGAAATAACTCACCAAAAGCAGCGGCCAGACGGCTGCGGGAAATTCCATCCAAGGCATGCCGGTGCCGAAACCCGCGAGGATCCCCACGATTCCCAAAGCAACACCCAGATTCCAAATGTGCCCCGCTGTCAGAATAATCCCGGCCGCCGTGCACTCCTTGCGGGAAAGACGTGCCATCATCCAGATGATCACCGCGAAGGCGGCTTGAAATCCCCAACCATAGACAAACGCGTTGATGTGGGCGGGAAACACGCGGCCGTAAGTGAACCACGAGCAACCTGTCAGAAATTCAGGGCTGTGGACCTTCGCCGAGGAGATGATTCCGAGGATGATCGAAACCGCAAGCCACGCGGCTCCGCTAGTCAGGAAAAACATCACCGGGTGACGCAGCGAACGATCAATCCCCGCGCGAAGCAGGGCGTCCTGGTCAGTGGAAGTTTGGATGGCGGATGACATCGGCTTTGAAATGGATGGGGAAATCGAAGGAATTAAGGCTTGATGAGTTCCGCGGCGGTAACCGCGGGCTTGCCCACTTCACTGCGCAGCGCGGCGACCTGCTCGGGCTTCACGGCGGATGCCTTGTTGCCGAAACTGTTGCGAATGAAGGTGAGCACCGCGGCGATCTGATCGTCGGTCTGATAGCTCAAAGCAGCCATACCGCCCGGCATGTTATACTCTTTGCCAGCGACTGTGATCGGACCCACCAGGCCACGCAGTTGGATGCGGATGAGATTCGAAACCGGACCCGTCACCCACTCGGACCCTGCGATGGGAGGAGCGATAGGACCGCCCTCGCCATTCTGGCCATGGCAAGCGCCGCAAAGCATGTAGGACGCCTTGCCAGCGGCCATCACCGCTGGATCGAGCGGCGCGTCGGTCGCAGCAGGAGCATCGATCGCGGAAGTATCCACGGCGGGTGCCGCGGCGAGTTTCTTGGCGGTTTCCGATCCCGGGATCACCTGCGCAGGCTTCTCAACGGCCACCGGCTTTGAAGCTACAAGTTGTTTTCCAACGGTCACCGCCGCGGCGGCAATGGCTTCGGGAGTGAGGTTCGCGGCCTGCGCGGCGTCGATCTTCGCCTTGGTCTCATAGCGGGCCTTCGCCGCAGCATCCTCAAGCGTCGCCGGTTCCGAACGGGCGAAGAGCCAGATCACCGCGAGTAGCAGTGCGAAAATGAAAAAGGTGCCGATACCCCACCAGAATGTGGTGAAGCGAATGATCGGATTGTCGCGGGTTGGGTCCATGTGCAGAGAAGAAAATCAGTTGGAAACGTTCGCGGATTCAAGAATGCGCGGATCGCGGTTTGGATAGAGCGAGTGTTGGCCGAGGGCGCGGAGAAGGATGAAAATAAACGCCGCGCCGATGGTGACGAAGGCGAGGATATCACCCCAGAAGGCTCCGGGAATCGACACTTGGATGTCGCCGAAGATCTCCGGCTTGATCTTGCCGAGCGACACGCCACGCTCCGGGATGGTGATCAGATAGTGGTCCAATGCGTGCATCGCCAGCGTGTAAACCGCCACGATCGAGAGCAGCTTCGGGTTTTTTTTCAGCCAGGCTTGGAGCAAAACGACGAAGGGCACCACGAAGTGACCGAAGACGAGGAAATACATCGCGGTATTCCAATTCCCGGTGTTGCGGATCAGGAAGTAGGAAGTTTCCTCCGTGATGTTCGCATACCAGATGAGGAAGAACTGGGAGAAGGCGATGTAGGCCCAGAAGGTCGTGAAGGCGAACATCAGTTTGCCCATGATGTGGAAATGCTCGGGACCGGTGACGTGCTTGAGGTGTCCCTGGCTCTTCAACCAGGTGCAGACGAGCACGATGACCGCCATTGAATTGAGCGCCGCACCGGCGAATAGATAGACCCCCCACATGGTGGAGAACCATTTGTAATCCAGCCCCATCGCGAAGTCGAAACCGGTGAAAGTGATGGTGAGCGCGAAGATGATCAGCGGATAGTTCGAGTGATAGCGAGCCTTCAACAGGCGGGCGGTTCCGGGGTTGGGGTCCGTATCCTGATCGGTCGAAAGCTTGCGCAGACCGTAGATGACCGCACCGAGTGCGATGAAGTAGAATGCTGCACGCGCATACCAGAACGGCAGGTTCATGAACCAATACTTGTTATAAAGCAGGTGGTCGACGTGATGGAGGTGCTCCTTGACGTCTCCATGTGCCTCGCGGTGGATGTTCATCCACTCGTAGAGATATTGTTGGACCTGGGGAAAAAACAGCGGGATTCCGAACAGAAACACCCACGGGAAGGTGGACCCCAGATTCTCGAACGTCCGCCGGACGGAGGTTCCCCAACCGGAGTTGGAAACGTTGTGGAGCAGCGTCCAGAAAACCCCGCCGATCGAAAGGGTCAGGAAAAAATAATAGGAGAACAGCCACGAATAGGCGAATGGGCCCCGGATTTTCTCCGGAGCGAAGAACAACAGATACAAACTGATGACGCTGCCAACGACGGCCACGCCCAAGGCGATGCTTTTGATCTTCGAAGTCTTCGAAGCATCCAGATGGTCGCCGTTGATCGCAATGTCGGCGGAGGTGACGTGGTGGTGGGCCATTTCGATAAAGTCAGGAAAGTGTTATTTAGCCTCTTTGGCGGCCTGCAGCGTGCGGACGTAGGCGATGATCGCCCATCGGTCGTTGACAGGAATGTTGTAGCCGTAAGCGCCCATCATCCCCTTGCCGACGGTGATCGTTTCAAACATCCGGCCGTCCGGATAGGAGGCAGGCTTGAAGGTGTCTAAGTGGAAATTCGCAATGCCAGGAACCTTGTAACTACCCGTGATGCCCTGCCCGTCACCCGATGCACCGTGGCAGATCGCACAATAAATCCCATACCGCTCCTTGCCCCGCTGGATCAGCGATTGCGCGCTTTCCTCCGTGAGCTTCAGTTCTTCCGGCATGCCCGTCCCGAAGTAGTCGCCGACGTGGCCGGTGAAAAAATAACCTGTCTGGCCGCCGAACTCGTATTCGGGAATCCCACCGAGCGACTGCTCACCCGTCGGGTTGAAGCCGCGGGGCTGCGTCTGGGCGACGGGAATCCGGGAGCCGAGACCGTCGGCGAAGAACGCGTCCGGCTTCTGGGCCTTGACCTTGTCCTGCGTGTCCATGTCCGGGAAAATCCGGACCGGAGGCTTGGAAAACTTCTGGCCGCGGATTCCGAAGATTCCGACGACGAGCAACGCGATGAGCGCGTAAGCGAGGAAAAAATAACGCATCTTGAATTTGAAATTTGAAATTTAATGGCCGTTCTCAGTCCTCTTCTTCGACCAGTTCGATGTTCGCCCCGCCGGCTTTGGTGAGCAGGTCACGGGTGCCGTTCGGGCTGAATTTCGGGTCGCGCGCCTCAATGGCGATGAAGAACCCGTCATCCGTCGCCCGGTGGAACTGGCGGCTCGCGAACAGCGGGTGGTTGAGGCGCGGCAGTTGGATCAGCGCGAGGAGACCGAACAGAACGGCGAACCCGGAAAACAGAATTGTCAGCTCGAACATGACCGGAAAGAAAGCCGGTACGGTGAAGATGTTCGCCGGCTTCGCCTGGACGATGGTCGGATAGATAAGCACCTGCGTCGAGTAGGCGAGAGCGAAGGCCGTCGCGCAGCCTGTCACCCCGCCGAAGAACACAAACCAGGGCAGGATCGAACGCTTCAGCCCCATCGCGCCGTCAAGCCCGTGAATCGGATACGGGGAATAACAATCCCACTTCTTGAAACCGGCGTCGCGGATTTTCTCCGCACCTTTGTAGAGGGCGGATGCGCTCTTGAACTCGGCCAGGTAGCCATAAACGCGTTTGCGGGTGGTGCTCACTTGTTGAATTGGAGATTTGAGATTTGAAATTTCAGATTTTCGAGTCGGCGAGCTCTTTCTGATAGGCCGGTTCGACCACCACGCCGTGGTCGGGGTGGTGCTCCTTGTCGTCGAAGTGCGGGTCCGACTCCAGCAGCGTCCATTTCACTTCCGCGATATTGATGCAGGGCAGAAAGCGCAGGAACATGAGGAAGAGCGCGAGGAACAGGCCGATCGTGCCGACGAAGGTCATCAGTTCGACGCCGCTGGGGGAATAGGTTTTCCAGTCACCCGGCAGCCACATACGGGCCAAGGTGGTGCAGATGATGACGAAACGCTCATACCACATGCCGACGTTCACACACATCGCGACGATCATGATGACCCAAAGGTTTTCACGGCACGCCTTGAACCAGAACACCTGGGGAGAAAGCACGTTGCAGCTCATCATCGCGGCGTAGGCCCACCAATAAGGACCGGCGATCCGGAACTTGAAGGCGTCCATTTCATAAATAGCACCGGAGTAGAACGCGACGAAGAGCTCCATCAGATAGGCATAACCGACGATAGTACCCGTGAGCAGGATGATCTTCGCCATGTTGTCGATGTGCTTCATGGTGATCAGGTCCTGCAGGCCGTAGATAAAACGGGCGGGAACCATGATGGTGAGCACCATCGCGAAACCACCGAAGATGGCACCGGCGACGAAATACGGCGGGAAAATGGTGGTGTGCCAACCGGGAACCACCGAGGTCGCGAAGTCGAACGAAACGACCGAGTGGACGGAAAGCACAAGCGGCGTGGAAAGCGCTGCGAGAAGCAGATAGGCCATTTCATAGTGGCTCCACTGGCGGTTGCCGCCACGCCAACCGAGCGAGAAGATGCCGTAGAGGATCTTGCGGATGCCGGGCTTGCAACGGTCGCGGATGGTCGCGAGGTCGGGAACCATACCGAGATACCAGAAGATCAGCGAGATGGTGAAATAGGTGGAAACCGCGAACACGTCCCAGAGCAGCGGCGACTTGAAGTTCTGCCAGATCGCATTGGCATTAGGCACCGGTGCGAGGAACCAGGCGAACCACACACGGCCGACGTGAAAGGCCGGAAAGATGCCGGCGCAGATCACCGCGAAGATCGTCATCGCTTCCGCCGCGCGGTTGATGGACGTCCGCCAGTTCTGCCGTGTTAGGAACAGTACTGCGGAGATCAGGGTTCCGGCGTGGCCGATACCGATCCAGAACACAAAGTTTGTGATATCAAATCCCCAGAACACCCGGTTCGACATGCCCCAGACACCGACGCCCGTGGAAACGAGATAGGTCAGACCACCGCCGACGCCGATCATCGCAATGAGGGCGGATGGGATGAACAGCAGCCACCAGAGGAACGGCTGGCGGTTTTCCAGAACGCCGCAGATGCGCTCGGTGATCCAATGGTAGGAACGCCCGCTGAGGATGAGCTTCTCGCGCTCAAGCACCGGGATTTTCACTCCGGTGCGGGTCTCAGGTGCGGTATGGGTGGTGGATGCCATGGTGGGGTAAATGCTGAAATAGTGAAAAGCTGAAATCCTGAAATCAGACCATGTGGACGGTTGCCTTGCCGATGAACTTGGCGTCCGGCATTTTCGGATTCGGGTTCTTGACGCGGGCCAGATAGCTGGTCCGCGGGCGGGTGCCGATGTAGTTGAGCAGGTCGTAGTTCCGCTCGATGTGCTTGCTGCGGACCATCTCGGATTTGTCACCGTCCAGCAGGTTGCCGAAGGTGATCGCGCTGGCGGGGCAGGCCTCCTGACAGGCGACTTTGAGCGAATCCGCCGGGATGCGGAGAGTCTGAATATCCACCGTCATCTCGGTGGAAGGCTTGCCGGCGACGAGCGCCTCCTGCTTCTGACCGCGCTTCTGGCGGATGACCGCGTCTTGAAGGCGCTGGACGCAGTAGGTGCACTTTTCCATAACACCACGCATGCGGACCGTGACGTTCGGGTTCTTCTGAAGGTGCGGTGCCTCGCCGACCTGCTTCTCGCCGAAGGGTCCCTTGTAGAGGTTGTGGGCGATAAGCGGGTTGCGCTTGTTATAATCGAAGTAGTTGAACCGGCGCGCTTTGTAGGGGCAGTTGTTCGCGCAATAGCGGGTGCCGATGCAGCGGTTGTAGGCCATCGCGTTGAGACCGTCTTCCGTGTGGATGGTGGCGTTCACCGGGCAAACCGTTTCGCAAGGCGCGAATTCGCACTGCACGCAGGCGACTGGTTGGGGAACTAGAGCCGGATTATCCTCGTCGAAGGTGTTGTCCTTTTGCGCGGCGAAATAACGATCCATGCGGATCCAGTGCATTTCACGGCCCATCGCGACTTGCGTCTTGCCGACGATCGGAATGTTGTTCTCCGCTTGGCACGCAACGAGGCAGGAATTGCAACCCATGCAGGAGGACAGGTCGATCGACATCGCCCACTGGTGAAGCGGGTCGTTGATCAGCGGCTGGCCGGCGCGATCATTGGGCTTGTAGAGGGAAATGTTCGGCGGCGCGTGCGAGTCGTTGCCTTGTTTAGGAACGTTCGCGAGCTGGGCGGCGAAGGAACCCTTTTGCTCGTCGTCCTGGGTGGAAACCTCCCGGGCAAGGGCACGGCCATACATCGCATGGTGCTCCTGTGTAAGTGCGACCGAGTAACGCTTTTCGGTGGGAGTGGCCTTCGCGCCGGTGGCGAAATAGGGAGTCGCCGCGGTGCGCAACGGGTAGGCGTTGAAGCCAGTGTTCACTCCGACCTGGCCGACGTGGGATGAGTTTTTCGGCCCCCGCTTGAGTTCGTCGCTTGCGTCGAAGCCCTGGCCGTAGCCGAGAGGAATGACGAGCGTGTTTTCGGCTTGGCCGAACGAGATGAGAACTGGAATTTCCAACGTTTGTCCGTTCACCGCGAGGCTGATCATCGGCGACGTGCGGTTCTGCGCCTCATCGTCCGGAGAGCGCGATGCAAACGGTGTTTCAAGCTGGATGATTTGGTCGTAGATGCCGAGTTCCTTGGCGGTCTTCGGGGCGACGAGCGCGACGTTGTCCCAAGTGAGCTTGGAGATAGGATCCGGAGCCTCCTGAAGCCAGCCGTTGTCGATCCAACGACCGTCGAAGATCGACGAGTCGGTGGCGAAAATCACTTCCAGCGAGTCCTTGGTAGGCCCGGTCGCGACAAACGGTGCGGACACATCCGCGCGCGGCGACGGGCTAACAACCGGATAGGACGATCCAGCGAGGAAACCATCGCGCAGGAGCTTCTTCCACGCGGCCTCCCCTTCCCCACCGGCGGCCGCGAAGGTCGTCCGGACGGCGGTGTAGGCGGGTGACGCGGCGCCTTTTTCTCCCTCACCATTGAGCAGCTTGCCGTCTGCCGAAAGCAGGGCGAGCTGCAACTCGAGATCGGAAACGCAATCGTCGTAAAGCGGCAGGATCATCGGCTGCACCACGGTGTAGGTGCCGCGCGCGCTGCGGGCGTCCGACCAGGATTCCAGATAGTGGGCGGCCGGCACGTGCCAGGTCGCAGCATGCGCGGTGGCGTCGGTGCGCATGCCAAAATGGATGCTGGTCTTGAGCGTTGCGAAGGATTCCGCGAATTTAAGATCGGCCGGGGCGTCGTAAACCGGATTCGACGGAGTGAACAGCACCAGCGTTTCGACAGCCTTGGAATCGATGTCCGCCTTGAGGGCGGTGAGGTCACCGAGACCCTTGACTTCCGTCTGCACGGCGAGCAGTGGCTTGCCTTCGCCGATATTGCCGAGGGCCACGTTGATCGCGTGGGCCAGGAGATGAAGTGCGAGCGACTGCCGGGATCCGGCGAGCACCAGCGATTTTCCTGCGTTTTCCTTCAGGTCGTCGACCAGGGCATTGACCCATGCGACTTGTTTCGGATCCGACAGCTCGGGGGAAACAATGGCCACGCCGGCCTTTACACCCAGACCCCGGGCGATTTGCGCGGCAACCGCAGTCACCTGGCTGGGAGAAACGCGCAGGCGGTGATCCGCCATGCCACCGGTGAGGGTGAACGCGGCTTCAACCGCGTATAGGCGGTTCATGGTGGAAGCATCCGGCTTGGCGTTATAGCCCTTGCCCTCGGGCTTGCGGCGCTCGAAAAACGGCGTCATCGGACCTTGGTTGTCAGTCCCGGCGAAATCGCAGTCGAGCGAGAGAATCCGGTCCGCCTTGGTGAAATCCGTCACCAGCCTCACCCCGTCGCCCAAAGCGATTGCGGTGGCGTCGCCGGTGAGAGCCTCGTATTGATAGAACTTCGCGGCGGAAAACTTCGCGCCCAGTTCTTTCGTTAGTCGGGCGCGGGTCGGGCTGTCGTCGGCTCCGAATACGAAACCGATCTTCGCCGAGCTGTCAGCAGCGAGCGCGGCGAGCACGGTTTCGAACTCAGCACGAGGTGCCGGTTTGCCAGCTTTCAAAATCGCCCGCGAACGCGACGGCGAGTAGAGGTCCAGCACCGAGGCCTGGGCGAATGCGTCGTTTCCTTCCGACTCCGGATGGAGCGTGTTCGGAGCGACCTTGGTGGGACGCCCTTCGAAGGTAGTCACCACCAGCGGCGTCGCCCCATGAGCACGCGGCATGGACGACGCATAATAGGTCGCCTTCCCGGGGATCACCCACTCGGGAGCCTTGGTGTATGGCACGATGTATGCCTCCGGCCGACGGCAGGCCGCCATTCCAAATCCGGCAAGCGCGGTGGACGCCCCCATCAACTTCATGAACGAACGGCGCGAAGTCTCAACCTGCTCTTCGTTCGCCAGCTCCGCGGCCCCTTGCGGAAACTCGCGGTCCATCCACTGACGGAAGTCGGCGGTATCCTCAAGCTGTCCCACACTGCGCCAGGAGGCGGTGGTTTCGCCGGCGGGAACCTCGGGGTGATGCCAAATACGCTTACTCATGTTAGACTGCGGAAATTGTGAAAGTTGGAGAAAATGAAGGGAAAGATCAACGGTGACAGGCGGCGCAGGTCTCCTTGGGTTTCACCATGAACTGCTCTTTCAGCTTGAGTCCGAGCTCCTGGGTCGTCTTCACGCCGAGCTGCGGATTATTGGAGATGTAGGTCTCGGCGTCGTAGTTGAAATTGTAAACTTCTTCCAGCGGACGGAGGTTTTTCTCGGGTTCGCGGTGACAGTCGAGGCACCAGCCCATCGAATGCGGCTGAGCTTGATAGACGACTTCCATCTTGTTCACGTCGCCGTGGCAGCTTTGGCAGGAAATGCCACGGTTCACGTGGGCTGAGTGGTTGAAATACACATAGTCCGGAGACTTATGAACCCGCACCCACTCGATCGGTTTTCCGTCGTATCCGGCGAAGGTAGGGTTCATCGACTTGTGAAGTGGAGCCAGCTTCGGACTGTCACGCTGCACGTGTTGGTGGCAGTTCCAACAAGTACTGCCCGTCGGCACGTTTGAGTGGCCGGCCACGTCGACAAAGGAGTGGCAATAGCGGCAGTCCAGCCCGAGCTGGTCCACGTGGATCTTATGGGAAAACGGGATCGGCTGCGACGGCTGATACCCCACATTCAGCGTTTTCGGCGTCGCGTAGTAGGCGAAAGCCAGTGCCACACCCGCCGCTACGGTCCCGGCGCAGACAGCGATCTTGAGAGGCAGTAGATTGGACCAGCGAGGAAAAATATTTGCCATGTGTGGGACGATGCAGTGCTCGAAGAGGGAAGCTTGTGAAATTTTTCACAAGCGGCTTTCAAAAAATTCCGGAATCAATCCGGACGGCGGGAGGATGCAAACGAAGAGCCGTGATGCAATGCGAAAAAAGAAAATGTGACAGAATTTGTAACGAGAATGCGGAGCACCTTGATAATTTCCTGTCATGCTTACGAATTCGACCAATTCATGCCTTTTTCCTGCCTCCAAAGTCGGTAAGCGCTGAATTGTTCCGCCTTCGATAGTTCGCGACGAGAGGGATCCTCATTCAGGAAAATCTCGAACGCCCCACCTGCCGATGTCTCTGCCGCGCTCGGACTGGACTCGACCGTTTCGGGGCGGCTGGGTTGATGCCGCATCTGGCCTTCAAGGCGCGACAATCGCGATGAAATGCGGAACACCAGCAGCAGTAAAATCAAAAGCAGCCCCACGCACGAAGCGAGCAGGATCACCACGGTGGAAAGGTCGGTTTCGGGCATGAGTCAAGCCTCAGGAATGGCAGCCACGTTGAAAAGTCCCAAATCCCTCTCTCACCCAAGCGCCCGCACATGTGCCAACGCCGCGGAGGCCAGACCTGGCGGATTGTAACCACCCTCCAGCGACGAAACCACCCGCCCGCCACACCACTTGTCCGCGAGCGCCTTCACCCGCCGGGTCATTTCCGCGAAGGTCTCGTCCGTCCATCTCAGCCCGCCGATCGGATCGTCCACCCCCGCATCGAAGCCAGCGGAAATCAGTAGGAAATCCGGCTGGAAGGCATCCACCGCCGGCTCCAGTCGGGCAGCCCACTCCCTCAACGCCAAGTCCCCGTCCGAATTCGCCGGCAGCGGGATGTTCAGATTAAAGCCCTCGCCCGCGCCCTCCCCGCGGTCGGTCGCATACCCGATATACGGATACATGTTCTCCTCGTGAAGGGAAATGTAGAGCACCGTGGGATCCTCGATGAAAATCGCCTCGGTCCCGTTGCCATGGTGCACGTCCCAGTCAATGATCGCCACCTTCCCGATTCCGTGGCGCGACTGTAAATACCGCGCCGCCACCGCGACGTGGTTGAAAATGCAGAATCCCATCCCCCGAGTCGCCGTCGCATGATGCCCCGGCGGCCGCACCGCGCAGAACGCCGACGCCACTTCACCCCGCATCACCGCGTCCGCCGCTTCCAGCACCGCTCCCGTCGCCTCCAGCGCCACATCGTAGCTGTCCTCACAAATCGCCGTGTCACCCGTGCGCAGCACATCCGAGAAGGTCTCCGTGTCCCGGTAAACCATGTCGTGATAGTAATGCTCGTGAGCGAGCAGGATTTCCGAAACCAACGCCCGCCGCCCCGGGAGTCGCTTGAAATCAGCAGGCAAAGTCGCCAACGCCGTTTTCAGTATCCGGTATCGCACCGCCGACTCCGGGTGCCCCGGACCGGTGTCATGGCGCTCGTAACACGGGTCGTAATGCACGCCGACCGGCAGGATTTTATCACTCATCGTTCGATTCGTCTGATCTTTTTCCGCTCCAAAAACTTCCTCCGCGACTTCAGGATCTGCTCCACCGACATCCTGAGTTCACGCTCGCCATCCATGCCAGACTTGGATTCCACAGCTCCCACGGCAAGGAATAATCCTGCCATCGCCCGGTTGTCCGGCAGCACGCTGGCCCAAAACTCGGTGATCCCGCGCTTCTTGGCCACCGCCGCCAACTCTCCCAACAGATAACCCGCGATGCCCATGTGCCGGTTCTCCTCATGCACGACGAACGCCACTTCCGCGCTCTTCCCACCCTCTTCCAGATAGTAACGCCCGATCGCACGCATCTCCTCCCGGCCGTGCTGTTCCGCGAAAATCCCCAACGCCAGATCCCGCGCTTGGTCCACCGCCGCCAGCTTGAATGCCGACTCGCCCGTCATCTTGTCCCGCAGATAGCCGTAGCGCAGCCGCACCGTTTCCTCGTCGTGTGAGTAGAAAAACTCTTGCAGCGTCCGCATGTCGCTCGGGTGCAACGGCCGCAGAAACAGCCGGGTCTTCTGAAATTCCACCCACGCCGATCCCACGTCGTCCACCACCTTCCCCGACCCCGGCATTGTGAAAAACTTCGGCAGCCACCCGCGCCCGTGCGCCCCGGCCAACAACGCTTCCCGATGGTCCGGGTGCGCGATTTCCACCAACCGTGCCACCCGCTCCCGGATGCTGCGCCCATACAGACTCGCCACGCCGTATTCCGTCACCACGTGATGTACGTCCCCGCGCCCGGTGCACACGCCGCTGCCGGATTCCAGCCCGGCCACGATCCGCGAACGCCCGTCGGCATCCGCCGTGGACGTCAGCGCGATGATCGGCCGCCCACCCTTGCTCCGGCCCGCTCCACGGATGAAATCCTGCAACGCGCCGATCCCGCCGTAAAACCGGTGCCCGCTCGAATCCCGAACCACCTGCCCCGTCAGATCGATTTCCCGCGCCCCGTTGACCGCTACCATCCGGTTGTTGCGCGCGATCCGGTAAGGATCATTCACCCAGTCGCTCGGATGCAGCTCGATGTCCGCGTTTCCATCCACGAATTTATAAAGCTTCCGGCTGCCCAGCACATGACTCGCGATGATCTTCCCCGGCAAATAATTCTTCGCCGAGTGATCCACCGCACCCCAGCGCACCAGATCCATCAGCGCGTCATTGAACATCCCCGTATGAATCCCCAGATGCCGGTGCTTTTTCAACGCCCGCACCACCGCCTCCGGACTGTTTCCCAAACCGCACTGGATCGTCGAACCATCATCGATCAACTGCGCCGCATGCCGACCGAGCCGCTCGTGACGCTCGTCGAATATCCCAACCGCCGCTTCCGGCAGCACCGCCGCCCGCTCAATGAACCAGCCGATTTTCCGGGTCGAAATCAGCGTGTCCCCGCAAGTCCGCGGCATCTTCGGATTCACTTGCGCGATCACCACCCGCGCGCATTTCACCGCCGACATCACAATGTCCACGCTCAACCCCAGCGAGCAGAGGCCCTCCGCATCCGGCGGACTCACCTGGATCAACGCCACGTCCAACGGCAGCGGGCCGGTATTAAATAGAGAAGCTAGTTCCGACATCGCACACGGCGTGTAATCCGCCTGCCCCCGCTCCACCGCATCGCGCAGCGCCGGCGTCAGATAGAACGAATTTGTCCGCAGCACCTGCTCGTATTTCGGATCGATCCACGGCGTGTCCCCCAGTCCATGGATGTGCACCAGCTCCACATCCTTGAATCCCGCCGCCATCCCCAGCATTGATTCCACCAGCGCGAACGGCACCGAAGCCCCTCCGCCGATGAACACCCGGCTCCCCGGCCGTATTAGCCTCGGCCAATCACTCGCATCCAGTGGCTTCATGCCCCAAGCCAACCAAAGTTCCGCATCAATTGCGCGAACTATTATCGCCCTTCGAAAGCGTCCCGGCCACCAGCCTCCCGCATCTCGGGAAAAACTTCCGCTGGGTATTTCAGCCGGATTGATTAAGATATGCCGAATAAATGAATTTCAGCCTCGATCCTTACAACATCCTCGCCGGTCTCGTCTTCGGGACGATCGGCTGGGGCGCCTTCACTTATGGACGCAAGCTGGACTTGTGGCAGCCGAAATCCATCGGGCTGGGGCTGATGATTTATCCGTATTTTTTCAGCAACGTCTGGCTGTTGTGGGGAATCGGCGTGGGATTGCTGGTCACGCTCGGGTTTTACCATCATGAGTAAGATGACACCGGATTTCCCTTGGCAGAGGGACGCTTTTTCCCGCTAGTTTCCCCCGCCCATGCCAACCGAAGCGATCCTTTCCACCGTGCGCCAATTCCTCGGAGTGGACCCCACCGTGCGCATCACCCTTGAGCCGATTAAACGTGGAGCCTCGGGCCGCACGATCGTCCGGGTGAAAACTCCCGGCCACGAGCCGTTCATCGGCGTGCATTGGACGGAGGAGCGCGAGGACAATTCCCAGTTCATCCCGGTCGCGCAGTTCCTGAAGCAGGCGAAACTGCGGGTGCCCGAAATCATCCATGACCGCGCCAGATACCGTGTCGCACTGGTCGAGGACCTGGGCGACGTGGATTTGCTCTCGCTCAAGGACCGGCCGTTTGCGGAACGTCTGCCGTTTTACCGCTCGGCGTTCGAGCAGGTGGACAAGTTGTTCTACGCAAAGCCGGCGAAGGAGTTCCACCTGATGCCGCCCTTCGACGCGACGCTCTACCGCTGGGAGCAGGAGTATTTCTTCGAATACATGGTCGAGGATTTCCTAGACCTCTACGGGGAGGCTGCGGCACTGCGGAAAAATGTAGCGTTCATCGAACTCTCGCAACGCCTCGGCACCGTCGCGCGGCATCTCGTGCATCGGGATTTCCAATCCCAGAATCTCATGGTCCGTGACGACAAGGTCTGGCTCATCGACTTCCAGGGCCTCCGTCGCGGGCGCCAGGAATACGACCTCGCATCACTCATTTTCGATCCTTACCTCGACCACTCCGCCGAAGAGCGGGAGCAACTTCTCACGCTGTGGGAGGAAATCGCCGACGAGCGCCCGCTGGAAACGCTATTCCACGAATGCGCCGCCCAACGCCTGATGCAGGCGCTCGGTGCCTTCGGAAATATCGTCAAAAACCGTGGCGACGAGTGGTATCGGCCCCACATCGCGACGGCGGGCCGCCTGCTCGGTGAGGTGACCGCCGGGACGCCCTTGGAAGCGCCTCTCGCTCCGGTCCTGGCGGCGATTCGGAAATCCAAAGCGTGAGCGTCAATTACCAAGTCCGGCTGTGGGTGCTGCTCGTTTCGGCGGTGGTGGCGCTCGTCGCGTGGAAATGGATTCCGGGAACTCGCCTCGATCGCGCTGCTTTCACCACGGTTGCCCGAGGCTTCGCGAACGGCCCACTTTTCATCTCAGGTGCCGGAACCCATGCGGATCCGCTGAAACTCCAGACCTTTTCCTCCGACACCAAAGCCGACCGCCGCCAAGCTCCGATCATCGTTTCCCTCGGCGACGACCTTCAGGGATTTTTCCAAACCAGCCCGCCCGCGCCGATCGACCTGGCCGTGATTCTCACGAATTTCCAGCGCCTCGGAGCTAAAAAAGCCGCCACCGCAGCGGTCTTCGCCTGGGAAAAGCCGGACCCCATCGGGCTGGCCGCCTTCGAGAAATCGTTGGCGGGTTTCGACTCGTTGGTCATGGCCGTGCCGCTCTCCCGCGGAGTGGTGGCCGCGCAGATGCCCCCCACCCTGCGGCGGGCTTCGATCCCCACAGAAAAAATCCGGGGTGACGCCTCCCTCCTGCCCGTGGTGAACCGGCTCCCGATCCCCGGCATCATACTCGGCGGAGAAACGACAATCGCCGGGTTTTCCGTGTTAGAATCGGAACCGCCGTCCCGGCTTCCGCCGCTCATGGCACGGTGGGAAGATCGCGTGGTGTTTTCGTTCCCGCTGCTCACCATCCTCCAACGGCTGGATCTTCCCTTGGACGGCGTGGAAGTGCGCTTGGGAGAATTTCTCAAACTCGGTCCATCAGGACCCATCGTCCCCATCGACGAATCCGGACGCCTCGCGATGCCGCTCAAATCGATTTCCGGCTACGCCGAAATTTCCGCCGAGGCCTTGATCGACGGGGGTGACGACCTGTTTCCGAAACAAGCACCCGATCCGGTGATCCTGCGCGATGACCAATCTGCAGCCGAACCCGCCACCCAGGCATTCTCCCGCAGCCTCTCCGGTGCCATCGCGCTCATCGCTTCAAGCGGAGGGCTCACGGATGCCGTCGAGTTTCCGAGGCTCTCGGAAGGATGGGAAACCCTGTTCCTATCAGTCGTTGTTCTGGCAACGACCGCGCTGTCCGGTGCCTCCCGCTTCGTGCGGCATCTCGGGACTGCGGTGTTAGCATCCATTCTCCTCGCGGCGCAGTGGGGCGCGTTCGCCATCGCCACGACTTGGTTGCCCGGCTTGCCCGCGGTGGCCGCCATTCTCACGGCGGCGGCCGTAGCCTGGCTGATCCATGCGAGAATTTCCGCTCCTGTCCTCATTCCTTCCATCGATCCCCTCCCCCGGACCGCACCCCTTCCTGAGCCCACTCCCGTGGCGGATGTGATAGAAGCTCGGGAAATCGAGCTTTCACCCGAACCGGTGATCAAAGAACCAACAACCAAAAAGGCACCTGCCAAAAAAACGGCGGCCAAGAAGGTGGCCGCAAAAAAAGCTCCTGCCAAGAAAGCCGCCACAACCAAAACCCCGCGTACCAAAAACGCGGACGGAAAAACCGATACCTAGGTAAACAGTCGGGCAGAGTGAATGGGAAGCAGTGCCTCAACGGCCTTGAGTTCGACCACCACACAGCTCTTCGCCGTGAAAGAACGGATTGATGAATGACGATTGTTGATTTTTGATTTTGAAGAGCGCTCCTCCCCTCGGACTGCGGCCTTCAGTACGCCCGCGAAGCGAGAAGCCCCGGAAACGCCGGGTAGCGCCCTCTCGACGAGAGGGGGCAGCCAATGAGATGTAAAAGAACCGTCCAAATAAATGTCGTCCCGCAGATCTTGGGCCATACTTTCTCCCCCCATTGTCTGCCACCCCGGCCCCAGGCTTGGAACAACTACGCCTGCCAAGCTGGTGCAGCGCCCCCCACGGACCAGCCCGCTCGACGAAACGATGAACCACAAAGAACCCAGAGAGCACAAAGCATTCAAAGCCCGGTCTCCGCGGCTTTCTTCATTTTCCAATCAAAAATCCAAAATCAACAATCATCAATCGTCAATCCACCTCTTCCCCTCTCAACACCCCACCAGCCGATCCAGCGGACTCTCCACCCCGAGGCCGTTTTCCCCGATCGCCACATGCAGGTAGATCTCCGTCGTGGTGATGTCCTCGTGTCCCAGCAGATCCTGGATCGTCCGCAGGTCCGTTCCGTTTT
>JANPKJ010000149.1:0-33568 GCA_031425955.1 Akkermansiaceae bacterium
TGGCAAAAGACCTCGGGTTCATGTCAATCCATACGTTCGGTCGCCAGTTCCAGCGATTTTACAACACCACGCCTGAATTGTTCCAACGCAACCGGAAGACTTTCGACCAACTTGACGGACAACCATCCGGACAGGAATAAACCAGTCAATGGGTGCTCGGCCATTTAAGGGGGGGAGGTGGGAAGAGCGTCCCTCTGAATTTCAAAACGAGTGGGCACTACCGGATGTGGCATCGAGCATTATCAGCGAAATCCCAGCTCATAACAGCCACACCGCGCGCGTTGACAACCGCATCGACGCCTCATAGCTTTCTGGTGCCGGTATGGCTGAAACCATTGCCGCAAAATAAGAGTAGCACAAAAACTCATCATCTTGATGCTTGTTTGTTCATACCATTAAGCTTCAACACTTCGGGCCTGTAGCTCAGCGGTTAGAGCAGGGGACTCATAATCCTTTGGTCGTGGGTTCAATCCCCACCGGGCCCACCAGTTGATGATGGGAGGAAGGCGCGAAAATTGGATCTGAAAAAATCTGCTCGTTTAAGCATGGGAGATTTTAGCGGAGCAATCAATGGCGGCAAGAAGTATGTCGGCCTACGCCGGGAGGATGAGCTCGGCGAGGACGTAATTCGAAAAATACATAGCAGGTTTGGCGGTATGGTGGATCCGCGATGGGGAGCCTACAGTCTCATTGGCGCTCCGGGTTGCGTTTGATGGCGTTAGGGCCATCGCACCCGGTAAAGCTCGCACTGGGTGCAGGAGAGTCGGCCTCAGGTGCCGGTGATCCGGGCGACCCGGAGTCGCTCGGCAGTGACGAGCGCTTGGAATTTCGCGAAGTCCTCCTCCCGCGTGGATGACAGCAAGAGGTAAGTGTAGCGCTTCCAATGCCGCATTTCTTCAAGGGCGTTGGCCATGCGTAGGTTGATAGTTTCCTCGCTGTCGGTGCCGCGGTCGGAGAGTCGTTCACGAAGCGCCTCGTTGCTGGGCGGCATCACGAAAAGATCCGCGAACGCGCCGTAGATGTCGGCATCCCCGCAATCACGCACTTGGTTCGCGCCCTGGACGTCGATGTCCATCACCACGTCCGTGCCGGCCTGAAGATGGGCAACGACCTCGGATTTGAGGGAGCCGTAGAGGTTGCCGTGGACCACGGCGTGTTCGAGGAACTCGCGGGCTTCGAGCTTGTGGTAGAACTCCTCCTTCGAGAGAAAATGGTAGTCCTTGCCGTGTTCTTCGCCGGGTCGCGGGTCGCGGGTGGTGCATGAGATCGAGTAATGCGCCTCGCCGGAATCCGCCAACTGGCGGCAAAGCGTGGTCTTCCCCGAACCCGACGGGCCAGAGACAACAAGGAGGATGCCGGTGCGTGCGGACATGGAGGGGGATGTAGAGACCAATGGCGGACTGGAATCGAGCAGTTTATTGAAATTTGTGGATTGCCGGCCGGGGCGATTCTGCGGAACATGGGACCTTCCACCGATGCTCCTCCCCGTATTCCAGGATCTGATCAAACCGCAATGGCGGGCGGTGCTCGAGGAGCTCAAGCTTTCGGGCGGGCTGCCCGTGAGCGAACTGTCACGGCGGGTCGACGCCAGCTACATGGCCGTTAAACAACAGTGCGAGGAATTGAAAAAACTCGGCTACTTGGACCGCTCCCGCATCCCGCGGACCGCGGTGGGGCGTCCCGAAATTTTTTACAGCCTCGGGGCGAAGTCGGACGCACTTTTTCCGCAGACGGGGGGGGCGTTCACGCTCGACCTGTTGCAGGACCTAAAGGCGCTGTTTGGCGACAACACTCCGGACAAGTTGTTTTTCCAGTATTTTCAGAAACTCTATGAAAAATGGCAGCCGCTGGTCGCCGCCGAGCCATCGCCCGCCGCGAAATCGGCGAAGTTGGTGGCCCTCCGCAACAAGGAGGGGAATTTCGGCAGAAGCGGCGAGGTGGCGGAGGGCGGGCTATGCATCGAGGAATTCCACAATCCCCTTCAGCGCATCTTCGAGGCCTACCCGCGGTCTGCGGTGATGGAGCTCCGGATGATCGAGCAATTGCTCGGCACGCGGGTGGTCCGCCGCGAGATTTCAGGCGGGCGGTCCGGCCAGCCCCGGGTGGTTTTCGAAATTTTCGCTGTTTGACCGGCACCGGGACATTTTTCGAATGATTCCCCCCGGCTCCGCGTCGAAGGTGGTTCAATCCCCGAAAACCATGAAGAAGCCCTATCTGATTCCTTTTGCCGCCCTGGTCATGCTCGCGGCATCCGGCTGCGACAAACAAGCCCCCGACATTGCCAACAAGATCTCCGAACTGGAACGGAAAAACCTCGAGGCCGAGCAGCGCCAACGCGATCTGGAGCGACAGCTCGAAGATCAGAAACTGGCCTCGGAGCGTGACGCGATCGAACGCGAACGCGCAAAAATCGAAGAGGACCGCGCTGCCATGGAACCCCGTGATGGCGACGCCAAGGCGACTCAGGAAGAGGCCATCCGTCAACGCGAGCTGGCACTGGCGGAACGCGAGGGGAAACTCGAGACAGTACAGGCAACCCTGGAGGAAAAACAGGACGAGCTGCTTGATCGCGGGCAGGAGCTCACCGACCGCGAGCGGGATCTGGCGGGAAGCGAGGCGTTGCCGTTCGAAGCAGTCGATCAGACCGTGCCGGTGGGGGATTACGGGATGTTTTATGATTCGCTGTCCTCGTATGGCTCGTGGTTCGAGACCTCAGACTACGGCTACGTCTGGCAGCCGGTGGTGGTGCGGGAATCCAGTTGGAAGCCCTATTCGCGCGGCCGCTGGATTTGCAGCGACCGGGGCTGGACCTGGGTCTCCGAAGAGCCGTTCGGTTGGGCCACCTATCACTACGGACGCTGGGCCCTGCTCCGCGGGCGCGGCTGGGTCTGGGTGCCGGGTTCGCAATGGGCACCGAGCTGGGTCTGCTGGCGTGAAAACGACACCCACGTCGGTTGGGCGCCGCTGCCGCCGGAGACTCTCGCCTATCGTGGCAGCAACTGGGATTCTGGCGTGGAAGTCCGGTTCGGCATCGGAGCGGCTTCTTTCAATTTCGTAAGCGTCCGGGATTTCGGTAGTCCGATCTATCAGCATCGGCTGCCGGCATCCGGAAATGTCACCCTGATCCGCCAGACCACCAACATCACCAACATCCGGATTCAAAACCAGCAGGTCATTTGTGGTGGACCTCGCTACAAGGAGGTCTCAGCGCGTTCGGGCAGACCGCTGCCGTTTTACCGCCTGGATATGGATTCGAATCCCCGTCCAAGCCGCGATCCGCTGGCGATGCGACCTCGTTTCCAAGGCGACCGTCTCACTGTTTCCGCGCCGAATCTGGATGCCGACTGGAACGCACGCCTCAAGCCCGCCCGGGTCAAGGAGCGACTGGAATCCGTCAAGGTCGAGCGCAGCCAGAACCTCAGTGGCGAGATCACCAATCGCTTCCGCCAAAGCCGCGAAGAGGGGCGGCAGAAAGCCGAGCAGGCGATCACCGAACTCGGTGGACGTGAAAAATTCGACCAACGCCGCATCGAGCGGTTGCAGGACAACCGCCGCCAGGCCGAGACCCAGATCCGCAGGGAAAGACCTCGCGATCTCGCCACAAACCGTGACCAACCTCGGCCCGAGCAAAACGGAGGAAATCGTCCCGGGCAGCCCGGTCCCACTGCGGATTCGAATGACAGGCCAGTCCGTCAGCCGGAAGATGGCACCGGACGTCCTGGTTCCCGAAATCCTCTGAATGATAGGAACGCAAATGCAGGCCGCAATGGTGGGGCAAAACAAGAACCCGTGCAGCCAGCACCCCTGGAACCCGCCGCACCCGCCGTCGCCGCCCAACCCGGCGAAACCGTCCCCGTCCCGGAGGGCGAACCACGCCGCGAGCACCCAAGCCGTCCCGAAGTATCCGCTGTTCCTGCCAAGGAGCCGGTGATCGGCACCGCCCCGTCGCAGCCGGAAATACCACCCGCCGTAGAACAACCCCGCGAGACCGCCAAGCCGGAAATGACTCCGCGCGAGGAAGAGCAGGCTCGGAAGAAGCGGGCGCAGGAGAAATCTCCGGAAATCGATGCCGCTCGCGAAGCGCGCAAGGAAGCGGTGGAGCGTCGTCAGCAGGAAGAACTTGCCCGCCAAAAGCAGATTCAAGAGCAGCAGGCCCAAGCCGCGTCTCAAGCTGCCGAAGCCCAAAAAAACCCTGCGGCTCGTGAGCCGCGGGAACAAGCACCGCCTGCTGTCGAGCAACCTCGCGAAACCGCCAAACCGGAAACCACTCCCCGCGAGGAACAGCAGGTCCCGAACGAACGCCCGAAGGAGAAATCGACCGAGACCGACCCCGCCCGCGAGGCGCGGAAAGAAGCAGCGGAGCTCCGCCAGCAGGAACAACCGGCCCGCCAGAAACAGCGGGAAGAACAACAGGCAGAAGCCGCACAAGCTGCCGTAGTGAAACAACAAGAGATGGCTCAGCAGGGGGAACAGGAACAAGCCCGCCAAAAGCAGCTTGAGCAACAAGCCGAGCAGGCTCGCGAAGCTCAGAAAGAAGCGATGAACCGCGGTCAGCAGGAACAAGCAGAGAAAAAACAATTGGAACAACAAGCCGAGCAAGCCCGCGAAGCCCAACAGGCGGCAATGGCCCGCCAGCAAGCGGAACAACAGCAACAACAACGCGAAGCCACGGAGCAAGCTCGCGAAGCCCAGCAGGCAGCAATGGCCCGGCAACAAGCCGAACAACAACAACGCGAAGCCGCCGAGCAAGCCCGCGAAGCCCAACAGGCGGCAATGGCCCGCCAGCAAGCGGAACAACAGCAGCAACAACGCGAAGCCGCGGAGCAAGCGCGCGAAGCCCAGCAGGCCGCGATGGCCCGCCAGCAAGCGGAGCAACAGCAGCAGGAACAAGCCCGCGCTGCGCAAGAACAAGCCCAACAGCGACAAATGGAGCAGCAACGCCAACAGGAACAAGCCCAACAGCGACAAATGGAGCAGCAACGCCAACAGGAACAAGCCCAGCGCCAAGCCGAACAAGCCCAGCGCCAGGCTGAGCAGGCCCAGCGTCAGGCTGAGCAGGCCCAGCGTCAGCAGGAAATTGCCCAACAGAGGCAAATGGAACAACAGCGGCAACAGGAAATCGCCCAACAGCGGCAGGAGCAACAACGTCAGCAGCAGGAGCAAGCCCAACGTCAGCAGGAACAAGCCCAGCGTCAGGCCGAGCAACAGCGCCAGCAACAGGAACAAGCCCAACGCCAGGCCGAACAGGCTCAGCGCCAAGCCGAACAACAACGCCAACAACAGGAACAAGCCCAGCGCCAGGCCGAACAACAACGGCAACAACAAGAGCAGGAAAAACCACCGAGCCAATGATGGCTGGAACAATCCCGTTGCCGGCAAGAATTAGCACGTTGTGCTCAACCTTGAATAGAAAGCCGAGAGCAATGACCCCCATCTAATGGCGGACTGGAACGGCAATCGCCGCGATTTTTTCTGCAAGATTCAAAATGGCCTTGAGATATCGACTCGGCCCTCCCCTCAGGAATCTCGCGTCCGCGTTCAACAAAAACCAATAATTCACCGCACCTTTTTCATCATTGCTCTCTGCCTGGCAGGCGCTTTCTCCGCCAGCGCCTAGGGAACTGTGGAACCCCGCCGCCTGGAGATCCTGTTTCTCGGTGACGACCGTGGCCACAAGCCACTCGAACGCTACCGCGTGCTCAATCAGGCGCTGGCACCCCAGAGCTTCAATCTCTCGTTTGTCGAGGATCTCGGAAAGATCACGCGGGAGAATCTCAGCCTTTACGATGCGCTCATCGTTTATGCGAACCACGAGTCCGACAAGGTGCCGGAAGCCATCATACCGTGGGTGAAAGATGGAGGAGCCATCGTCGCATTGCACAGCGCATGTGGGAACTTCCACCCGTCGAAGGAATGGTTCGATCTCGTCGGCGGGCGGTTTGAGAGCCATGAAGGCCACGTCTTCAGTACCAAAACGATCAATCCCAATCATCCCATCACCCGTGACCTGCCGTTGTTGAAATGTTGGGATGAAACCTACATTCACCGGGATCTGGTGAACGACATGCACCTGCTGCAAGTCCGCGAACCCATCAACCGGAACGAAACCCAGGAGCTGCCGTGGACGTGGATCCGCACCGAAGGCAAGGGCCGGGTGTTTTACACGGCCAGCGGGCACGACCTGCGCTGCTGGAACGAGGATGCCTATCAGATTCTGGTAAGGCGCGGCATCTTGTGGGCGGTTGGCGAAGAAAAGGCGAAGGCCTTCTCTCAATTCAAGAACCCCGAACTCGTCGAGGAAACGCCGGAAGTGGCCAACCGCGCCCATCCGGACATTCCGATGATGCCCTTGCAGAAACCGCTCTCTGCCGAGACCTGCGCCAGGCACATCCAGTTCCCCGCCGGGACGCGGCCCGTGCTGTTTGCGAGCGAACCGATGGTGAAGAACCCAATCGCCATCGATTGGGACGAGCGAGGCCGCGCTTGAGTGGTCGAGAGTTTCGGCTACCCGAACGATGTCCCCGGCGAACCCGGCACGGGTGCGGACAAGATCAAGATTCTCGAAGACACCGATGGTGATGGCAAGGCCGACAAGATGACGGTGTTTGCCGAAGGTCTCCGTCACTGCACCGCCACGGTCTTCGTCATGGACGGCGTGATCGCCACCGACGGATGCGATCTCGTCCATTTGCGCGATGACAATGGCGACCGGGATCACGGCCGCATCTGGCACATCGTTCCGGCGAAATCGCCACTCAGGAAGGCCACCGGTCTCGATCTCGCAAAGCCGGCGACGCTTGAGGTCGGGCTGACCTCGCCGTCCCAGCACATCCGTCTCCATGCCCAGCGGCTGTTAGTCGAGCGTGGCGTGCAGGATGTCGTGAAAGTCCTGAACCCCATTTCCTTGACCTTGCCGAGCCAGCGCCGGCGGCGATGATCGCATGACCTTTCGAGAGCGTGTCGTTAAAACGCTCGATGACTTCAGTGCGGGTGTCGGGATTTCCGATTCCAGTCCAGGGATTTGGCATGTCGTGGTGTGGTGGATTGATGGCGGAAATGGCTGAAGGGCAACAATAGCGGTTTTCGGCAGTGATCAAGCGCGAAGCGATGCCCATGGCTCATCCGCACTCACGTCGACAAGAAACGGTCCGGCGCACGAGCCGGGCGAAAGGATGGCGAGGATGACCGCATCTTTCGCGGCGGTGTTGAAGGTTGCGTGAACGACTCCCGCAGCCATGTGGGCAAGTTCGCCGGCCTTGAGTATTTGTTTATCCTCGCCCACCCATTGTTCGACCTCGCCTTCGAGCACATAAATCGCTTCTTCGAGTTCGGGGTGATGATGGAAATCGTGCCCCTCGCCCGATGGGAGGACGGCGCGGCAGACTTGCAGGTCCTTGGCGTTGGTGATTTCAGGACGACACATCCAGTGGTTGGTGCGGCCCTTGAAACCCTCTTTCATGGCTTCGGCCTCAGTGATGAACGGGGTTTTCATTGGTTGGTTAGTTTGGCTGCTAGGAACTTGTTTTTGGGTGGAAGGCTGTTGCAAGAGCCGGTGGCCCGACCGGAGGCGGGAAAGGGGGCAGGTGGTTCTCAGGATGGAGATGTTGTTGGAAACGTTGCAAGGTGGGTGGCGCGCATCTGGATGCGGAAGTGGGAATTGCGTTAATGAGGTCAAATTTTCGGGCACTAAACGTTTAATCCGGTGCCTCCTACCTTGGAGCGCGAATCCAGCCTTGGTGCTCAGCTTCGGGGAGGAGGAATCGGGAAAAGGTGAGATGCGGATTGCTTACTCGGAATCAAGGTGCGCTTGGACTCCACACCCTTTCAAACCCAAAGTCTTTAAAATGTTTCTCGTTCGCGGTCGCAAAATGGGTGACGCCGTGGTGGCGCAGGGTGTAGGCGAGGCGGGCGTCGATGATGTGGCGGAAGCCCGTGGTGCTTCTGGCGGCCCAGTTCCAGACGGGTTTGGCGACTTCGGGTTCGTAGTCGCCAAACTCCCACGCTGGATTGGCTCGGAGCGCATCGCAGAAGGTAGTGGCCTCTTTGGCGGTCTTGGGTTTTTTAAAGACCGCAGGGTTGCGAAGCTGCATGTATAACTCCACCAGCACGAGGCCGCAGAGAAGGAAGCGTTGCTTGCCAGAGGCCTCTTTCTCAAAGAACTGTTGGGCAGCCTCGTGGTCGGGTGAATCGGGATTTGCCGCGTAGAGGAAGACGTTGGTGTCGGCGGAGAGGATCATGAGCGAGAGCGATGAAGGATGGCATCTGCCTCAGGCTGGAGGTTGGCGGGATCGATGAGGAAATCGCCTCCGCAATCGAGCGTCGGGTAGCGCCAGACAGCCTTGGGCTTCGGGCCCTCGGGAAAGCGGGTGATAAAGTGCTCGGCAGCCTTACGCATGACTTCCGAGAGTGACCAATCTTGCTGCTCAGCGATCGCTTTGAGCCGCTGGTAGAGTGGATCGGGGAATTGGATCTGCGTGCGGGTCATGATGCGTTTCATACATCATGATCAAACGATGTCAATATTACTCATTGCCACGGGGGGCGCGCGCTGAGGGCAAGGGTGGTTTCTGGCGCTTCACCGGGAGCTTCACTTCTAAGCGATTGAACCTGGGCCATGAACGTGGCCGGATCAAACCACCGTTCCTCCGGATGCTGTTTGGGATTCCCTTGAAATGGGCGCGGTGATTTCCCACCTTTCCGCAGTGCCCGCCCCCGACTTGAGTCCTATCGCCTTTTTCGCGCACGAGCGTGGCGACGCGAGGGTGGTGAAACGCATCGCCGCGTTCCAGGACCAGGGGAGGAAAGTGGTCGGGTTCACTTTCCACCGCGAGCGTGACAAGGCGGATGTGCCGCCGACTTGGAAGAACATCCATCTCGGCACCACCTACAACCGCCGGTATGTCCAGCGCTTGTGGACGTTTGCGAAATGCATCGGCGTGTTGTGGTCGAACCGTGAGAGGCTGGGCGACTGCGCGGTGATCTACGTGGTGAACACCGACAACGCGGTGCTCGCGCTGCTCGGACGCTTTTTTTCCGGCCGCCGCGTCCCGCTGGTGCTGGAACTGGCGGACATCCAGCCGGTGATGACCGGCGGGGGACTCGTTTCCAAAATGCTGCGCTGCGTCGAGCGGGCGGTGTTGAATCGCTCGGGCATGTTGGTGACGACCTCGCCCGGATTCGTCCGTGAATATTTCCTGCCGGTGCAAGGCTACGGCGGGGAGATTTTCCTGTTGGAGAACAAGGTCTATCCGAGCGGCCGGCTGCCTGCTCCAGCGGTTTCGGAAAACGGGCCGGTGGGTGGCGGAAAACCGTGGGTCATCGGTTGTTTCGGGGCTCTGCGCTGTCGCCGGAGCCTGGAGCTGATGCATGCGCTGGCATCCCGGTTGGGGAATCGCGTCCGCTTCGTGCTGCGCGGCTATCCGGCGGGAACCATCGCGGATGAGTTCGACGGCCTGCTCGGCGATCTGCCGAATTTCGAGTTTGGTGGTTCTTATTTCTATCCGGACGAGCTGGCGGAGCTTTATGGGGAGGTGGATTTCAACTGGGCCTTCGACATGAGCGATCCGAATGGGAACTCGGCCTGGCTGCTGCCGAACCGGATTTACGAAGGTGGGTTTTTCGGAGTGCCGGTGCTCGGCGCGAAGGAGACGGAAACCGGGCGGTGGATCGAGCAGCAGGATCTCGGGTGGACTTTCGCCGAGCCGTTGGAGGAAAACCTGACCAAGTTTTTCGAATCGCTGGAGACGACGGAGTGGAACTTGGTGAAGCACCGCTGCGCTTCCCACCCGCGCGGCGAGTTCACCGGAGAATCCGACTACGCCGCGCTGGTGGAGCGGCTGGCGCGGATGGAATGATGGACGTGCCTGAAGTCGCCGACTACGATTTCACATGTTTTCGGATTGCCTCGGGCGGGGTTCGGGAGACGATGCCCCCGCATGGCGTATTTGGCAGACCGGGCATTTGAATTGATTTCCTCCGCGCACGACCGCGGGCGGTTGGCGCATGCGTTTCTCATCAGTGGAGCGCACGGCAGCGGGAAAGAGAACCTCGCCGCGCGGATGATCCAACTGGTAAGCGGCGCGCCGAAATCCGGCGGGTTTGATTTGTTCGGCGAGCCGATCGTCACCGAGACCCCGCCGCTGGACGAGCTGGAGAGTGGCTGGATCCGCATCATCCGGCCGCGCATGAAATCGCGCCGGATCGGGGTGGATGAAATCCGCGATCTTGAACAGACGCTGCATCTCGCCGCGCCCGGCGGGGCGTGCAAGGTCGGCGTGATCACCGAGGTGGACCGCATGAACGACCAAGCGGCGAACGCGTTTTTAAAAACCCTCGAAGAACCGCCGCAGAACACGCTGCTCATTCTCCTAACTGCCAATCCCCAACGGCTGCTGCCGACGATTCTCTCGCGCTGCGTGCGGCTGCCGCTGCTAGGCGGGCGGGCGCTGCTCGAAAACGGTGGGGCGGAGTTGGTCAGCGCGCTCAATGCCGCGGCCGCCCGTGGCTTTGGCACGCCGATCGCCGCGCTGCATTTGAAATCCGCGTTCGCCGGATTTCTCGCAGAATTCAAAGAGGAGGCGGAAGCCGCCGCGAAGGCTGCGGAGAAGGAGGAAGTCGCGGCCTACCGGGATACGACGGATGGACGGTGGCTCAAGGAGCGCGAGGATTTCCACAAGGCCGCCGCCGAGGCGGAATATCTGGACGGGCGCAACCGGTTGTTTGACGTGCTGATGGCCTGGATGGCGGACTTGCTGCGCATGAAAGTGAATGGCGGTGGTCTTGATTTCCCGGAATCGGCGCCCGCCCTGCGCAGCATCGCCGAGGCGGAATCGGAGGGCCGCTTGCTCAAGCGCATGGAAGCATTGGACTCGCTGCGGCGGACGTTAGAGACAAACGCGTTCGAACCGCTGGCGATCGAGGTTGGGTTTTTGAAGGCGTTCGGCTGAGGTCGAAGGCGAGCTAAGGTCGGGAGAGTGCTTGAATCAATTGCCGGGCCTCGGTGAAATCCGGGCGGAGCTGGAGGGCGAGCGCGGCGGCGGCGAGGGCCTCTTGTTTCTGGCCGAGGCGGGCGTGAACGGTGGCGCGGGCGTAGGGAATCTCCGAGTCGTTAGGATCAGCGGCTTCGCCTTGGCGCAGTGCGGCGATGGCGGCCTGCGGTTGGTTCATGGAGCTTTTGGCGAGGCCGAGATTGTACCAGGCGCGGGCGTAGCCGGGATCGAGCTTTACGGTTTTTTCCAATTCGGTGACGGTTTCCGCGGCGGTGCCGGTTTCGCTCAAGGCGAGGGCGAGTTTGTAATGATAGTCGGGATTTTCCGGGTCCAAGGCGATGGCGTCCCGCAGCGCTTTGACCGCGCCGGTGGAGTCGCCGGTGGTGCTGAGCAGGATGGCGAGGTCGTGATGGAAAGGTGGGGAGTTGGGGTCCCATTCGATGGCTTTGCGCATCTGGCGGATGGCTCCGGCGTTGTCACCGCGCAGCATGGCGAACTGGGAGAGCTGCATGCGTCCGGTCGGTTGATCGGCGTTGATGTCGAGCATGTGGACGAGCTCGCGGCCGGCGCGTGAAGCGAGGTCCAGTTTGTCGCACAGCGCCCACGCGGCGGCGATGCGCACGGAGCGGACCGGGTCTTCCAAGAGCGGTTGGAGGGCGCTGCGGACGTTGGCGTTGTTCGCGCGGGCTTGCTGACCGAGCGTGCGCACGGAGGCTTCGCGAACGAGCGGGCTCGCATGGGCAAGTTGCTCGAGCAGTGCCTGGGTGACGGCGGGATCCATCACCCAGCGCTCGAGCAGGTGGCTGGCGGTGGCTTGCCAAGCGGGGATTTTTTCGGTGGCTAGCAGCTTGATGAGTTGCTCGCGGGCGGCGGGATCTCCGCGGCGGGCGTTGGCCACGGTAAGGGCGCGGGTGCGTGTGGGGCGGTCAGGTTTTTCTCCGTAGAATTTTCTGCTAGCTTCGATGGCCCAGTCGGCGTCCTTGTCGGTGTGGCATTTGTTGCAGGCGTTAGGCACGCCGAATTCCTTGGTGAGCTTGGGATCCGGGATGCTGAAGCTGTGGTCGTGGCGCGGGTCGCGCTGCATGTAGGTGGTGACCGGCATGTGGCAGGAGACGCACTGGTTGCCGGTGCTGTCGGCTCCGTGATGGCTGTGGGCGGTGGGATCGATGACGGGGGCGGTGGGGAAATCCGGACGCGGCGCGGTGTGGCAGTTCATGCAGAGCTGGTTGCCGCTTACGATGTTTTTGTTGGAGTGCGGATCGTGGCAATCCACGCAACGGACGCCGGCGTGGTGCATGCCGCTGGAGAGAAACGAGGTGAACTCGTAGTTCTCATCCCGCACCTGGCCGTCGGGGTGATAGGTGTCGGTCTCGTCGGTGACAACGAGGCTGAAGTGGTCGAAAAACGACTCGCCGGGAATGAGGTCGCCGGTAAGTTCCGCGCGGCGGGCGTGGCAGGCGGCGCAGGTTTCCATGACCTGGTCGCGGCTGAGCTTGGAAATGGTGGGATCCTTTTTCTCGTCGACCGGGGGTTTTTCCTGCCACTCGACGTGGTCCTTCATTGGGCCGTGGCAGGATTCGCAGCCCACGCTCATTTCCGCCATAGTGGTGTGATAGCTGTTAGTCCGCGGTTCGTAGTTTTTCCGCAGACGGGTGTTGTGGCAGGCGGCGCACATGGCGTTCCAGTTCATGCCCTGGCCGGTCCAGTGGCCCCAGTCGCCGGGCGCGCGTTCGTCATCACCGAAAACGTCGAACCATTCGTTTTTCGCGGGATCCAGGGTGACGTCGCAAGTCTGCATGCGTCCGCCGGGCGCGGGGATGAGGAACTGGCGGAGCGGGTCGTTCCCGATGACGCGGACGACGGGATAGGTGCGGCGTTCTTTGTCGAGGCCGTTGGTGAGGATTTTTGCGAGACCATCAGCATCGACGAAGGCCTCGGAGGTTTCCTTGCCGTGGGTGAGGGTTTGTTTCGGCTCGAAGGCCTTATGGTCTTCTTCTTTGGAGACCATGCGTTCGGCGCGGCCGTGGTTAGAACCGTGCCATTTCTCGAACATGTCGGCGTGGCATTTTTTGCACGATTCGGAGCCGGCGTATTTGGCGTGGACTTCGTTTTCGGGCGCGAGGATGGGGGCGTCCGGGCGGGGGGCGGCGACGACCGTCTTTGGGGCCGGAACCGGAGGGGAGAAATGACGCACTCCAAAAAACGCGGCGACGGCGATGGCTGGAATCGCGAAGACGAGTGGTTTTTTGGGAAATCTCATCGTCGTAGGATTCCTCAAATAAAGAATGCGGAAGTGATAGTCCGCAAGACTGATCTGTTCATAAGGAAGTGAGAGGCTGAATCTTTCACATTTCAGGGGCAGGGGACAAGAGTGTCCCCTCTCCTTATCTTTTCCGCTGGAGGAAAAGATCGATGCCGTCGACGAGGGCGAGCCAGCTGGCTTCGATGATGTTTTCCGAGACGCCGACGGTGCCCCATGTGGTCTCGCCGTCGGTTGAGACGATGAGTACACGGGTTTTCGCGGCGGTGGCGTCGTGGCCGTCGAGGATGCGGACCTTGTAGTCGACGAGCGAGACGCCGGAAATTTCCGGGAAAAACGGCAGCAGCGATTTGCGCAGCGCGAGGTCGAGTGAGTTGATGACACCGTGGCCTTCGGCGACGGTGAGTTCGGGCGTGCCATCGACGGTGAGCTTGACGGTGGCCTCGCAGACCGGCGGGTGCCCGTCGCGGTATTTGCGGAAGCTTGTGTGGTATTCGGTGATGTCGAAGGATTTCACATAAGTCCCGAGTTCGCGGCGGATGAGAATTTCCAGCGAACCACCGGCGGCTTCGTAGGAGTAGCCGTCGTTTTCGAGTTCCTTGACGCGGTGGAGGATGGCGCTGGCCTCGGGGGAACCTTTTTCCAACGGCAGGCCGAGTTCGGCGGCTTTGACGAGGATATTCGACTGGCCGCTGAGTTCGGAAACGAGGATGTTCTGGGCATTTCCGACGCTGCCGGGAACGATGTGCTCGTAGCTGCGGGCGAGTTTCTGCACGGCGTTCACATGCATGCCGCCCTTGTGAGCGAAGGCGGTGCGGCCGACGAAGGCGGCGCGGGCGAAGTGCGGGTTGTTGGAAACGTCGTCTACGAAATAGGAGAGATCGCGGAGTTGTTCGAGGTGCGGGACGACCGGCATGTCCATCTTGAGCTGGAGGATGGGGATGACGGAGGTGAGGTTGCAATTTCCGGTGCGCTCGCCGTAGCCGTTGATGGTGCCTTGGATTTGTGCGGCTCCGGCGCGGACGGCGGCGATGGCGTTGGCGACGGCGAGCTCGCAGTCGTTGTGGGTGTGGATGCCGAACGGCGTATCTGGCAGGCGGGCTTTCACGGCCTGGCAGATTTGCATGATTTCGGAAGGAAGCGTGCCGCCGTTGGTGTCGCAGAGGACGAGGCAGGTCGCTCCGCCCTCGGCGGCGGCCTGCAGGGTGGCGAGCGCGTGCTCGGGAGAATCCTTGTAACCGTCGAAAAAGTGCTCGGCGTCGTAGATTACCTCGCGGCCGTGCTTCACCAGATGGGCCACGGTGTCGCTGATCATCGCCTGGTTTTCCTCGACGGTGGTGCGGAGGACTTCGGTGACTTGGAGTTCCCAGCTTTTTCCAAAAATCGTAACGACAGGCGTCTCGGCCTCCAGCAGCAGCCGCACCTGTGAATCCTCCTCGACCGGCGTGTCCGCACGGCGGGTGGAACCGAACGCGGCGAGCTTGGCGTGCTTGAGCTTCAGGTTCTTCGCCTCGCGGAAAAATTCGATGTCCTTGGGATTCGACCCCGGCCAGCCGCCTTCGATGTAGTCGATGCCGA
Organism: Akkermansiaceae bacterium; assembly: GCA_031425955.1. Lineage (GTDB taxonomy): Bacteria > Verrucomicrobiota > Verrucomicrobiia > Verrucomicrobiales > Akkermansiaceae > Luteolibacter. The sequence goes on from JANPKJ010000149.1 coordinate 14,827, forward strand.
ATTCGTCGAGCCGCTGGGCGATCCGGAGCTTGTCGAGGCCGGAAAGTTGGAATCCTTCGCCCTGGGTGCCATCGCGCAGGGTCGTGTCGTAAAGAAATACAGGTTTGGAGCTCATCGGCAGGGGCGCGGAACGTAGGGGGAGCCGGGCGAATGGGCAAGGGAGAAGCGACGGCCGGGGATTGTGAAAAATTTCACAATCGACTTGAGCGACCGGGGTGGCGGGCACAATGTCCCGCGCAGCAAACCAACCACCATGGTCAGTCCTTCCCCAAGCACCCTCCACACGGCCTACGATTCGAAAATCGAGGGTAATGTGATCATCACCCGCGTGGATGCGGCCATCAACTGGATGCGCAAGAACTCGCTGTGGCCGATGCCGATGGGCCTTGCCTGCTGCGCGATCGAGCTGATGGCGGCGGCGTCGAGCCGCTTCGACATCTCCCGTTTCGGCATGGAAGTGATGCGGTTTTCCCCACGGCAGGCGGATGTTTTGATCGTTTCCGGCACGGTGACCTACAAGATGGCTCTCGCGGTGAAGCGCGTTTGGGACCAGATGCCGGAGCCCAAATGGTGCATCGCCATGGGTGCCTGCGCCTCATCCGGTGGCATGTATCGCAGCTACGCGGTGCTCCAGGGCATCGATAAATTGATTCCGGTAGATGTTTATATTTCCGGTTGTCCGCCGCGGCCCGAGGCTTTGATCGAAGGGCTGATGAAGCTGCAAACGAAGATCGAAGGTGAACATTCCACGATGGACCAGAAGCGGACGTTCATGGACGAGATGGCCTGAATCCACCAAACGATTTAAGAAATGTCAGCTGCAGCCGATGCCACCAAGCTCCGCGAAGAATTCGGGGAAAAAGTCCTGGGAAGTCTCGAATTCCGCGGCGAGCACACCGTGAATGTCGAGTTAAGCTCGCTGCACGACGTGCTGGCGAAGTGCCACAAGGACCTCGGCTACGAGATGATTCTGGATATTTCCAGCGTCGATCACTTCGGCGATGATCCCCGCTTCGAGATGGTTTATGAAATCGCCACTTTGGACGATTCCAAGCATCTGCGCATCAAGGCGAAGGTCGGCGAGGACGAGAAAGTGCCATCGGCGACGGACATCTGGCTCGGTGCCGATTGGCACGAGCGCGAGGTCTGGGACATGATGGGAATTCCCTTTTCCGGTCATCCAAACATGAAGCGGATCCTGATGTGGGAGGGCTATCCGTTCTTCCCGTTACGGAAGGATTTTCCGCTGGCCGGTCGTCCGACCGACATGCCGGACGTGGCATTCACCGGAGTTGCTCCGCTCGAAGGTGGGCCGTTCGTGACCAGTGCCGGCGGCGAGGATGTTGCTCGCCGCAAGCCTCGGGCGCATGTGGTGGAGTAAATCTCCGCGCGTCCAAATCGAACCCGACCCCATCTTGTCATGAATTCGACTGGTGGGCCGTTTTCCAATGCGCGACGGAATTTCTCCCAGCTCGGACAATCGCCGGCATCTTGGGCATGGGTTGCTACAATTTTGGGAATCCAGGTGCTAGTGACGGCCGCCGGTGGTCCTGATGGGCAACCCGCCTGGTCGTGGTATGAGTGGCTGGGGTTGAGCCGCGAAGGAGTGATTTCCGGGAAAATCTGGCAGCTCGTCACCTACGGGTTGCTGCACGGGAATTGGTGGCACGCCTGTTTGAACGCGTTGTTCCTGCTGCTGATCGGATCGAGGATCGAGAATATGGCCGGCTGGGCGGTTTTCATGAAAGCCACCATCTTCGGCATCTTGGGAGGAGGGCTCGGACATCTGGCCTTGGCGCCGGGTTCCGCCGGATCCCCCTTGTTGGTCGGTATGTCCGGCGGATGTATCGGTCTGTTGATTTTGTTGACCACCCTGTCGCCACAATCGCGGATGATGCCCATTCCCGTGTCCGGGAAAAGTCTTGGGTTGGGTGTTCTCGCCGCGGGGCTCATCCTTGCCTTGGTCAATCCAGGTCTGGGCATTCCTGGATTTTCAATGGTGGGGAAATGGATCGTCGCCCAAGGAATGGGGGGGTGGTTCACCATGGGTCACGCATGCCATTTCGGCGGTGGCATCGCGGGTTGGCTCTACGGACGCTGGTTGCTGCGGCCGAGGGTTTCCCTGGCATGCCTCCGCCGCGCTCGCGAACGGCGGGAGGCGAAGGACGCTTCACGGATCGGCTGATTCCTCAGTTCGATTCCGGCTCACGTCCGCCCCAGCGGCCTCCGCCGCTGGACTCGTTACGAGATCCGCGTGCTTTGGTTTGCGGGTTGCGCTGCTGCGGTTGTTGCACTCGAGGCTCCGACTCTTGCGCACGCTGGTGGGGTGGGCGAGCCACGTCAGGCGCTGCCAGTTGGCGGATCTGACGCTGCGCGTTTTGGGTCGACTGCGGTGTGGATGGCCAGCGGCCACTCCCCGAAACCTCCTGCTGGCGGGCAGCCGCCGGCGTGTTGTAGCGTGAGGGATAGCGGGGTGCCTGCCGGGGGGTGTCACTGGGTTGATACCTGCCTTGTCCTGAAATTTCCTGAGTCGGCCTTCCGGAAGGCCTGGTTTCCTGATAGTTGCGTGGATACGAACTGCCTCGTGAAGGAGAATCATAACTTCCTCCATTGTACCCGCCCTGCACCGGCCGCTGGCCGTAAGACCTGCCGCTCGAAATGTAGCCGGAACTCCGGTAGGCCGACTCGCGGTTGCGGTAGTCGTGGATTCTTGCATTCGTCACGCGGCTCGGGGGCCGACAATAACCGCTTCCCGGACGCCAGCCGTGGGGATGGGAAACTCCGTAGATCGCCCGCGGGCGGTAGCCGACCGGATAATAGCCGTTCAGATACGGGTCATAATAGGCGCGACGGCTGTAATCATAATAGCTGTAGGAATAAGGATCGTAACCCCAGCGCGGGTTCCCGGTGCCGACGAATACGGACGTATTGAAAGAACTGCCGCCATAACCGTAACCGTCACCATATCCGGTGCTGTAACTGCCCCCCACCGAGGAGTAATAGGGATCATAGGCGCAGGAACTGAATACAACAGCACCGACAAGTCCGACTGCGGTCATCACCAAGAGACGAAAGTTTTTCTTCATGCAGTTAAGACACCACGGCAGTGCGATCTATTCGAACGGAATTTCGCGGAATTTTTTCCCGAGGACTTCCATGAGTTGACAGGTCGGGGCATTTTCCGGTTTTCTCATCCCACCAACCTTATGACTTCATCAAGCGCACCGATTCTCATCACCGGAGGAGCCGGCTACATCGGCTCCCACACCGTCCGACTGCTTGCCGGCCAAGGGCGGAAAATCGTCGTGCTCGATAATCTGGTTTTCGGCCATGATCAGGCGATCATCGATCCCGAGGTCGAGCTCGTCGTCGGCGATGTCGGCGATCAAACTCTGGTTCGCTCCTTGTTTGAAAAGCACCGCTTCGGTGCGGTCATTCATTTCGCCGCCTACGCCTACGTCGGGGAATCGGTGACCAATCCGCTGAAGTATTATCAGAACAACACCGCCGAGCCCATCAAGCTGCTCCAGGTGATGCAGGAGTTCGGTTGCAAGGTCTTCGTATTTTCCTCCACCTGCGCCACCTACGGCGTGGTCGACAAGCTGCCGATCACCGAGGCGAACCAGCAAAAACCCATTAATCCTTACGGCATGAGCAAGCTCATGGTCGAGCACATCCTCGCGGACTGCGACACCGCCTGGGGCCTGCGCAGCGCCTGTCTGCGCTACTTCAATGCCAGCGGATGCTCACCCGACGGTCGCATCGGCGAGGACCACGAACCGGAAACCCACCTGATCCCCCGCGTCATGATGGCCGTGACCGGTGAAATCGAATTCCTCGAGGTCTTCGGCACCGACTACGCCACCCCGGACGGCACCTGCATCCGGGACTACATCCATGTCGACGATCTGGCGGACGCCCATGCCCGAGCGCTTGATCACTTGGTCGGTGGCGGGACCTCCATTCGCTGCAACCTCGGCACCGGCGTCGGCGTCTCCGTGAAGGAGATCATTTCCGCCGTCGAAGAAATCACCGGCAAGACCGTCCCCGTCAAATACGGGCCGCGCCGGGAGGGCGATCCTCCCTCACTGGTCGCCGATCCCACGCTCGCCAAGGAGTTACTCGGCTGGGTCGCCACCCGCAGGGATATCCGCGACATGGTGGGTCCTGCCTGGCTCTGGACCTCCGGCCCGAACGCCGGAAGATATCCGCCAAATCGGGAAAACACGTAACTGCGATGTATTGACATTTGAACTTGCGGATTCGAAAAATCCGCTCCAATTTAGCTCCAACCCGACTCCTAAACCCATGAATTCTACAGATCTGAAAATCGATCCACCACGGCGCAGCCATGGTTTCACCTTGGTGGAAATGCTCGTCGTCATCGCCATCATGTCCATCCTCATGACCGCAGGAGCCATCGGCCTCAGTGGAATGGGCGGCAAGGGTGTCACCAGCGGCGTGGCTGCCGCCGAGTCGTTGTTTGATGAAGCCCGCTCCATAGCGGTCGGCCAGCGGACCCGGGCACGCGTATTGGTCGCAAAAGATCTCACGAACAACAAAGCAGACAACCTACGGCGCATTGTTGTGGTCTCGGAGCAATTGAAAGCGGACGGCACTCCGGATACAGATAAGTGGGTTCTTTCGAGCAGGGGGACGGTACTTCCTGATCAAACTTTCTTTAGTCAGGACTACAGCAAAAAGGATCAGAAAACAGGGAGTGCACTGAACCCAGCTGAGAAGCTAACACTATCTCCAGTGAAATCGGCTTATGAAGGGACTTACTACATATACGAGTTCAACGCTGAGGGGATCTGCACAACACCCGGTGCCAGCTTCGTCGTGGGCAGCGGAGCCCGGCCCGTCAACAAACCAACCGACAAGCCAAGAGTAACTGCCGCCGCAAAACGTGACTTCGGAGGTTTCGCCGTCTGGCGCAACGGTCGTACCTCAGTGTTCCGCAGCCCGGAACAAGTTAAAATTCCTTCGGAGGTCACTGAATTCTGAATATATGAAAACCCATCCTTCAATCCGCACTCGTGGTTTCACTCTATTGGAAACCGTGATCGCCATTGGCGTTCTGGCCGTGCTTCTCACTGGCTTCATGGTTGTTTTCGCCCCGGCGGCGGACGGCATCCGCAAGTCCATCAACGTTCAGCAGGCGGACCGCATGGCTTCTGCTCTTGAACAGGAACTCGTGACCTTGCGCAAAGGTGAAGATACAGCCGACATCAAAATGGGCTTCGACAAGGCATTTGACAGGATCAAGCAGTCGAGCGCCGCTTCGCCAGCCGACGCGCTTTTTGCTTACCAATATAGAGCAAAACTTCCATTTGTTGCCAGAAATCCTGATGACGGAACCTCAGCTCCCGAACCCAAGCTTGATGGAAAGCCCGGCGAGAATTATGTCGTCGTCCCCATGGTGCGGCGGAAGAGTGATTCTCAGTTCATCAAGGATTTGGAAGCAATCGAAGGTGCGGTTTATTTGGTGAAGTGCAACCAGTTAGTATTCAGTGGCGGCCAATTGATCGCTAACACCACTGCGGGAACCATCAAAAACCCAAAACCGAAACCAACGCCCGACACCGATCCGCCGTATCAAGCCGGCCCGTTCACCAAGGCTGCCGACTACCCTGAAGCCGTGATTGCCTTCTCCGCGGATTTCTACCTGATGCCGGCGAAATCGGCGACTTATTTCAACGGTACCACCTTCGCGACAAACTTTTCGAAACTCAAAAACCCTGTGTTCACCCGCAATCTAGCGGTGCGCCGTTAACGTCGCTATCCATTTCATCCAAACCCATTTATGAAAACCCCACGGACTTCTCTTGCCAAACGCGGCTTCACTCTGATGGAGCTAATGGTGGCCATGGCCATCACCACAATCATCGTCACGGTGCTGGTTTCCATCACGTCCATCGCATTGGACACTTGGAACCGAAGTCGCTCCGAGCTGAGGGCTTCCCGCCAGGCGAAAGGCATGATCGATATCATGGCTCGCGATTTCGAAGCGCTCGTAACTCGCAGGGGAGATGCGAAGGAATGGCTCTCGGCAACGACTGAGTCAACCCTGCCCGGCGGCATCGGCCTTAAAAGTTCTAATGCTTCAAGCTTGATCTTCTTCACGGCTGCCACGGATCGTTACAACGGTGAAATCGGCAAGCCCGCCGACCTTGGAGGTGACGTCTCTTGTGTGGCTTATCAACTGGACTACAAGGACCCCTTTGATTCCTCCAGAGCCGATTCCGAAACTTTTGTCTTAAGCCGAAAGCTGGTGGATCCAAAACCCACTTTCGAAAAATTGCTTGGAGTCGCGAACAAGGACAATCCGTTGGCCTCCGTCTTTAATTCCGCCTTTCCGAAAATCGAAGTTTCGGATTCAAACAATTTCGTATGTGAGAATATCTATCAATTTACAATTACTTTTCACGTCCAAGCCATGGATCCTGCCGCGCCGACTGTCATTAAAAACGTGCCTGTGACCTTGGACAGTAAAACCAAGAGTTTCAGAATTCTGGGAACTGGAATTGTGACAATGCCTGAAAATACATTGATCGCTTCCGGTCGTGTCACCGCTGCTGAAATCTCGGCGACCGTGGTTTCCGACTTCGGTGTGGACCAGATGAGGAGAAGAAAAGACATGAACGAAACAGAAAAGGCCGAGTTCCTCGCGAAGAACTCCTACCAATACACCAAGCTGGTCCAGCTTCCGAGCATGTGATCAAAGTAGTTCAGAACTTCAGTCCGTAATTACTTTCCATGCGAGCAACACGAAATGCTTGGACGGCCGGACTGAAGTCCAGAACTACATTGACTACCTTTGGCAGCCGAAGAACCTCTGCTTGACGATCAAGTCGGAAACACCTGTCGGTACCATCTCTTTCCACGCCTCGTCTCCATCGGCGATCTTCTTGAGCACGCCGCGAGAGAAAATGCTGAGATATTCCGGTTTGAAATTGTCCAGGTTCACGAAGCTGCCGCGGTCGGCGAGGTAGCCGTAGAGTTTTCTCAGCTCCGGTGCGACCGGGAGATTCTCGATGGTGGTCAGCTCACCCGTCTCCCCGTCCTTGAGCGGATAGACGTAGAGCTTGAGGTCGTTTTTGAACAAGCGCCCGAAGGATTCCAGAATGCCGCCGGGGAGCTGCGTATAGTATTTATCCTCAAACAGTTCGATCAGACTCGGTGCTCCCAGCACGATGCCGATCCGCTCCTTGGTCCGCCAGGCAAGATAGGCGGCGAGGCGGTAGTATTCGAAATAATCGGAAATCAGCACGGTCATCCCGCAGGCGGCCAGCAGATCGGCGCGGGCCAGGAAATCCCGCCGGTCGATTTCGTCGCCGCCGTTGAGCAGGTTGCGCATGGTGAGCTCGAAAATCGGCAGCACTTGTTTTCCTGCTACCGCCGGGTCCATTTTGAATTTCTCCAGCGCGCATTGCAGCATGTCGAAATTCACGTGGGTCGGTGGCCGGAAACTGCCGCGCTCGACGAGCACCGCCTTCTTGTAGAGAATTTCGGACGGTTGCAAAACCTCCCCATCCGCGCCGAACATGGCGGCGCCGCTCAAGCCGAGCTGCACCAGCTTCAGGCTGATCAGCCGGTTGTCCACCGCCCGGAACTCGATGCCCTTGAACTCGATGACGTCGATCTCGATCCGCCCGGTGGTCAGCTTGTCGAGCAGGCTCTCAACGAGCAGGTCCGGCTCGTGATGGAGGAAAAACGCGCCGTATAACAGGTTCACTCCGACCACGCCGAGCGCTTCCTGTTGGAGTGATGCCTCGGTATCCAGCATCCGGATGTGGATGAGAATCTGGCTCGGCTCGTCGCGCGGGCGGGACTGGAACTTGATGCCCATCCAGCCGTGGCACTCATTGCCGCCCTTGAAACTGCGGGCGACCACCGTGTCGGCGAAGGCGAAAAAAGCGGTGGTGTCGCCGCGTTTGTCACTCAGGCGCTCGACGTTGAGTTTGAACTCCCGGTCCAGCATCGCCTGCAAGCGGGAGCGCGACACGTAGCGGTCGCCACTGCCGTAGATCGCGTCGCTGACAATCATGTCATAGGCGGAAATACTCTTCGCCACCGTTCCCGCGGCCGCGCCGACGCGGAAAAACCAGCGCACCACTTCCTGGCCGGCACCGATTTCCGCCATGGTCCCATACCAACGGGGATCCAGGTTGATTTTAAGCGCCTTGGAGTGGGTATCGAGTTCTTCCACTTTCATTCCCCACCGTCAAGCAGGAAGCGCGCCAGCGGCTTATTTCATGGGGTGCTCCTTGAGCAGCTCGTCGGCCATGTAAAAGCTCTGGCGGCTCTTGGTGGCGTCCCGGACTGCAGCGACTTGGGCGGGCTGGACGGCGGTCGCCTCATTGCCGAAGCTGTTCCGCACGTAGGTGAGCACGGCGGCGATTTCGGCATCGTCGAGCATGCCGCCGAAAGGAGTCATGGGAACAAGACCGTTGTATTTTTTGCCGTTGAGCTCGAAGGGCCCCATCATGCCATGCAATGTTAGTTTGATCAGGCGGTCCGGATCTCCGGTTACCCAGTTGCTCATGGCGAGCGGCGGGAATGCCGGATCGATGCCTTTCCCGTCGGGCTGATGACAGGTCACGCAATGGGCGTCCCGGAAATACACTTCATGACCGGCGAGGAACTGCTGCTTGTCGGATCCTGTCAAATGGGCGGGCACTGGCGGGGCGGGGTGTTCAACCACGACGGCGTCCTCAACTCCCTCGAGCCGTGACTTGGCGGTGGTGGCGGCTCCCTTGCTCCACTCGTCGAGAGGTTGGGCGGCTGCGATCGCGACGATATTCTTACCGCTGGAATTGTTCAGCCACGAGCCGGCGATGATCGCTTCTAGGCGGACGCGCCCGTGGGCATCCGCGGCGGCCTTTTCCAAAAGGGCGGGGTGATCGGCGATGCGGTGCGTGTTATAACGGAGCACCCGGACTGCGGCGGCGCGGACACGGTGGTCCGGCGAGTCCAACAGCTTGCGGAGCAGTGATTCATCCACCTGATTCATCCCCCAAGTGGTCCACAGGGCTTCCAACAGATTGTGCTCGTGGCGCGGCGACTTGGCATCGAGTTTGGAGACCCACGCCTTGAGGGCGGGCAGCACTTCGTTCACCGGCCGTGACCGGAGCTCCCGGCGCGTGCGGTAGCGGGTCCGGTATTCGGGCAGTTTGAGATTCTCCAACAGGCTGGCGACCGGAGCTTTTTCCACCGGCACTGGCTTGACCAGCGGACGCGACGGATAAGTGATCCGATAGATCCTGCCATGGACGTGGTCGCGCAGCGGGTCGCGCGCGTTGTGCTGCATGTGGCCGATGAGGACGTTATGCCAGTCGATGACGTAGAGCGAACCGTCAGGGGCGAACTCAAGGTCCACCGGGCGAAAATTTCCATCCGTGGACTTCAACAGATCTTGGCGGAACTCGGTGTTGTAACCGGTGCCGTCGTCAACGATGGCGTGCTGTTTGATGCCGAGAAATCCGATGGTGTTGCAGAGCAGCATGTCGCCTTGGACCTCATCCGGAAAATGGCGGGACGAGACAAACTCAAGACCCGAGGTGGGCCGCACGGCGTGGCCTCTCGGGGCGAGGTCCTCGGCCAAGGGCGCTTGTGCGCCGTAGGTGGGTTTGACGGAGCTGGGAAGCATCCAGCCGATGTTGGTGTTCGAGGTGTGGAGGAAAAAATCCTGGCCCCAGTCGTCGAAGGCGATGCCCCAGGGGTTGGGAATGCTCATCTGGGCAGTGCGTTCGAGCTGGCTGCGCTGCGGATTGTAGCGGAAAAATCCGCCGTTCATTCCGCGGACAGCGCCGTAAGCGGTTTCCACGTTGGAGTGGAGGAAAACTCCCTCGCCCATCAGGAATGCACCGGAGGGATCGGCGCAGAAAGCGCTGATGGCGTGGTGTGTGTCATGGGTATCGAATCCTCCCAGCACGATTTCTCGGACGTCCGCTCGGTCGTCGCCATCGGTGTCGCGTATCAGGATCAGGTTCGGCTCCTGGGCGACATAGACACCTTCCGGCGCGAACTCGAAACCGATCGGCAGATGCAGCTTGTCGGCGAAAACGGTTTCCTTGTCGGCGCGGCCGTCGTTGTTGGTGTCCTCGTAAATGAGGATTTTATCGTTAGGAAGCGGATCGCCGGGACGGTAGGCGGGATAGGTGGGCATGGTGGCGACCCACAGCCGTCCGCGGTCGTCGAAGGAGAGCTGCATCGGGTTGGCTAGATTGGAAAACCCCTTTTCCGAGGCGAACAACTCGACCTTGTATCCCTCGGGCACCGTCAGGGATTTCTCAGCGTCCTTTCCATAGAGGTATTCCGGATTGCCGTTTTTGTTGCTGGCCTTGTAGTTGGTCGGGACGGGCGGCAAGGGATGGGTCTTCGAATCATCCGCGCTGACGACGGTGGTCTTGCCCGAGGCGACGGCATGAATGAGCTGGTCGCGCAGGCCCATCATCTCGCGGGTTTTCTGAACTTCGTCCGGGTAGTTCTGCGGTCCGAAAGGATTGTAGCGTCCGCCGTGGGAATGCACGCCGTTGAGGATGTTGTAGTCATTCTGCCAGAACCAGTTTTTCTGTTTGACTGCGGCGAGCACCTTGGCGGGATCCACCTTGGAGCCGACTGCTTGGGGACCGTGAACGCCGTCTGCCAGAATCCGGGCCAGCTGCTGATAGCCCGACTCGGTCGGGATGAAGCCGTGGGTGGTGAACGGCTCTCTTGCCTTGGCGTAAAGAGCCAGCGTCGGATTGAAGAGATCGATGAAAGTGAGTGAGTGCTTTTTCGCCACCCGTTCCATCGCGGCGGTATAGAGTTTCAAGTTGGCGTTTTCGGCGGTGCCGTCCGGCAGATCGCGGATCTTGGACTGGTCTTCGTAGGCGATGGGAGAAACCAGCACCAGTCGCGGCGCGGCGGTTCCGTTATAAGCCTTGCTCAGCGTGTGGCGGACAAAGGCGTCGAGCTCAGCTTCGTAGTTATCGACTTTTTTCGGGCCGTCGAATGACTCGTTATAGCCGAAGAAGGCGATGATCGTGTCCGCCTTGAGGTGGGTGAGCCATTGGTCGGGGGTGGGGAAAAATCCTTTGCCCGAGTGGCGGGAAAACTCCGGGCGGAATTTTTCGGCACCCGGGAAGGCCCATTGCGAACTGCGGGCCGGATGGGGGCGGAAGCCGGGCGTATCGCCGGGGCGTCCCATGTTGCGGATGACGATCTGCTTGTCGGGGTTCCGCAGATGGAACTCGGTCTCCAAGCGACTGTAGTAGAGGTCCTTTTCCGCAAGGCCGTTGCCAATGAAGACAATTCGCTCACCGGGCGAAGCGGGAGCCACCGTCTGAGTACGGGCTACGGAGGCGGAGGCGGGCTCGTCGTGGGGAGCGTGTCGTTGGGGATCAGAGTTTTTTTTTGAGTTGTCCGGAGCGGCGGCATCCGGTTTTTGCCCGGGAAGCCCGGTGGCCGGGCTCTTGCCAAGGTCGTAGTCGGCCGGCTTGCGATTGAGGTTCTTGTAATAGTCCTTTTCGCCAATCGCGGTGTAAAAGGTCGGCTTGAAAGGATCGACATAGCCGCCATCCGCCTTGGCCGGGACTTTCTGCCCGGTGAGATGAAAAGCGGCATTTATCACGAGGCGGCGCAGGTCTTCGTCGGCGAAGTCGGTGCTGGAACCCATCGTGGTGCAGAACGCCTTGCCCTTGGTGGTGCCATTCGGCGCCGTGTATTCGCGCAGCCAGGCGATTGGCATCATCGGATTGTTTTTCGGGCCTTCCAGGTTCTTCGATGCCGGGTCCAGTGTCTCGGTCACCGCGCCGCGGAGCAGGATGGTGGCGGCGGCTTGATCGAGATTCGCGATGCCGTAAACATCGGAGTCACCGAAAATCTCACCGATTCCATTGAGCACCTCGTGTTTGGCATTGGCCACCTCGATGAAACTGCGCGCGCCCTCGACCTTGTGCTTGCCGTGGTGGTTCACCCATTTTTCCCCGAGAATCTTCAACCCGAAATCCGCCCACTTGAAATCGCCTGTTTTGGCACCGCCGGTAAACGCATGGGTCGCGGTGCGGAACCCGATCACCGGTTTCCCGGCATCAAGAAATGCGGCGAACTTGGCGATCTGATCGTCAGGCAACTGCCGGAAGCGCGTGCCAATGATCATCAGGTCCGCGGAATCCAAGGCGGCGGTGCCGGGTATGTTTTTCTGGAAATTCGGGTCGATGTAGCCGCCGTCCGGGTTGATCGCGAACAGGACCACGCAGTCGAATCCGTGTTTCTGGCTCAGGATCTTGGCTAGCATCGGGCAGGATTCCTCGCTGCGATACTCCTCGTCGCCGGAAATGAGGACAATTTTTTTGCCGTTGGAGGTTCCGGGCTTGGCAGGGAGGCTCAGCCAGTCAGCCGCATTTGCGGGCAGACAGCCCAAGGTCAGTACTGCGAACGACATCAGAATTGAGCTGGATTTGAAAGTCTGGGTCATGTGGTTCCGCCGGATACGCAGCAAGTCGCGAAGTCTTTCGTCACCTTTTCGCGGAAATTTACGAATTGCAGATCGGAGACAAAATTATCCATCAAGGTGAGAGTCGCTCGATGTTCCAAACGTCGTCGCCGCGCCGGTAGAGAAACCGGTCGTGCAGCCGTGCCGGACCGCCTTGCCAGAATTCGACCGTTTGCGGCACCACCCGGTAACCGCCCCAGAATGAAGGCAGCGGAATCTCGCCGTGGGAGAATTTTTCCTGAATCTCGGAAAGTTTCTGCATCAGGAATTTCCGTGAAGTGATGATCTCGCTCTGGTTGGATACCCACGCACCGATCTGCGAGTCCCGCGGCCGGGAAGCGAAGTATTTAAGCGACTCGGCGGTGCTGATCTTCTCCACTGAGCCTTGAACGATCACCTGACGCTCCAGCGTGATCCATGGGAAAAGCAGACTCACGCGGGGATTCAGCGCCATTTGCTTCGCCTTGCGGCTGCCGTAGTTGGTGAAGAAAACGAAGCCGCCGGTGTCGAAATACTTGAGGAGAACCGTGCGCTGATAGGGCATCCCGGTCTCGTCGACAGTGGCCAGCGTCATGGCGTTCGGCTCGTGGAGACCGAGTTCGGCGGCCTGCGCGAACCACTCGCCAAATTGCGCGACGGGCTCGGCCTTCATTTCCTCACGCTTCAGGCCACGGTCGGAATATTCTTTGCGGAAATCGGCAAGGTCCATGGCCAAGTGGTAAACGGGCGAAACACCCCGCGCAAGGTTCACCGTCGGGAACCAAAGGCTTGCAGCCGGGCCGGATGCGGGAAAACTGCACGCCAAGTCATTCTTTCCGCAGACCATGCCATTCCTCCACCCGGACACATCGGACCCATCCCGCCTCGGAGGAAAAGGCGCGGCCTTGGCCCGGTTCGGTGAGCTCGGGTTCGAAATCCCCGCCTGGTTCGCCGTGCCGCCCGCAGCATCGTGGACCCCCGACGAACTCGAAAACTCCGTTGAGTTGTTAGGCCGCGGACTCTTCGCCGTCCGCTCGTCTGGCACCATGGAAGACGGCGCGGGACATTCCTTCGCCGGACAATTCGAGAGCCATCTCGAAGTTACTGCTTCGGAAGTCGCCGGAAAAATCGCGGAAGTCCGCGCCTCCGCGCAAGGCGCCGCCATCCTCACCTACTGCCGCGAGCGCGGTCTATCCGCACCGTCCACGCCCACCGTGCTCGTCCAGCGCATGATCGCGCCGCGCTGCGCCGGAGTTGCCTTCAGTGCCGATCCCGTCTCGGGAAACCGTGGCGTCACTGTCGTTTCCGCAGTCTCCGGCACCGGCGAAAAACTCGTCTCTGGCGAGGTCGATGGCGAGACGTGGAAGATCAACCGCTCCGGCGAAATCCTCTCCCAACCGGAAATCCCGCTCCTATCAGTCACCGACGCCGTCGCCGTTTCCACTCTCGCCCGCCAGTGCGAAACCGCCTGCGGACGTCCTCAAGACATCGAGTGGGCCATCGACGCATCCGGAAAACTCTGGCTGCTCCAATCCCGCCCCATCACGACGCTCGGGCTAACACCCGATCCCGCCGACACCCTCCGCGTCTGGGATAACAGCAATATCGCCGAGAGCTACGGCGGGGTCACCACGCCGCTAACATTTTCCTTCGCCCGCCGGATCTACGAATCCGCTTACCGCGAATTCTGCAAACTCATGTCTGTGCCGCCCGACCGCATCGAGCGCTCGGAAGACGTCTTCCCGCAGATGCTCGGACTCATCCGCGGTCGGGTCTACTACAATCTGGTGAGCTGGTATCGCGTCCTCGCCCTGCTCCCCGGCTTCCAGCTCAACCGTGGATTCATGGAGCAGATGATGGGCGTCCGCGAACCACTACCGGATGAAATCGTCCAAAAAATCATCGCGGAAAACACCGGCAGTCGCCTCGCCGACACACTCGCCCTCGTCCGCACCTGCGCCGGCCTCGTCCGCCAGCTCACCGGCCTGCCGAAACAAATCGCCCGCTTCCAAGTCCGCCTCGACACCGCACTCGCCGCCCCGCCGTTGCCGATTCCGCAAATGAGCGGCGAGGAACTCGTCGGCCACTACCGCGAGCTCGAAAGTCAGCTTCTCAAAAAATGGGACGCCCCGCTCGTCAACGACTTCTTCGCCATGATCTTCTACGGCGTCCTCCGTAGTTTGTGTGTGAAATGGCTGGGCGACGCGTCCGGCACCCTGCAAAACGAGCTTTTGCTAGACGGCGGCGACATCATCAGTGCAGAGCCGCCCCGGCGCATCATGAAAATGGCCGCCCTCGCCGCCGCCCATCCGGAACTAGCAGAAACACTCGCCGACCCGGAAATTCCATCCCACCGGAAAATCGCCGCCCTCAAGCAAGCTCCGGATCTAGCAACCGAGTTTGAAGGCTACCTCACCGATTTCGGCGACCGCTGCCTCGAAGAGCTCAAACTCGAAAGCCCGACCGTCCGCGACGATCCGACCAGCCTGCTCATTTCCATAGGTGCCATGGCAGCCCGCCCGCCCGCCGTGACACAGGCATTCCTGCCTGTTCTTACCTCACCCCACCAGAAGCTCACCCTCCTCCAGCGCCCCATCTTCCACTACATCCTCAGCCAAGCCCGCGAGCGCGTCCGCTCCCGGGAAAACCTCCGCTTCGAGCGCACCCGCCTGTTCGGTCGCGTCCGCTCCATCCTCCGCGAACTCGGCCACCGCCTGCATGCCGACGGCGTGCTCGATTCAGGTCACGACGTCTTCTATCTGGAGATCGCCGAGATCCTCGCCGCCTGGGAAGCCACCGGCACCATCTCCGATCTCGGCACCCTCGCCCAACAACGCCGCGCCGAGTTTACCCTCTACGAAGCCACCGAAGCCCCGCCCGACCGCTTCCAAACTCGCGGCCCCATCCACCGCCACGAGCAATTCGAAAACACCCGCCCGCCCGATACCACCGCCTCCTCCCTAACTGGCAGCGGTGCCTGCCCCGGCCGCGTCACCGGCCGCGTCCGCGTCGTGCTCGACCCGCGCGGCGCGAGATTGGAGCCCGGAGAAATCCTCGTCGCCCGTCAAACTGACCCCGGCTGGGTGGTCCTGTTCCCCGCCGCCGCGGGTTTGTTAGTCGAGCGCGGCAGCCTGCTCTCCCACTCCGCCATTGTCTCCCGCGAGCTGCGGCTGCCGTGCATCGTCTCGCTCCCCGGCATCACCACCACCCTGAAAACCGGTGATTTGGTAGAAATGGATGGAGCCCTCGGCACCGTGCGGATCCTGGAATCTTAAGCCGGACCGCGGATCTTCAGTCCGCCCGCGAAGCGAGGCGCGACAGGGATGTGAATCTATTTCCCGCGGAGCAACGGGTTTCGCCACTTCAATCCCGTAAAGCGGGTAAAGTCCGTATCGCAACTCTGCAGTTCCGCCTGGTGCTCGATGGCAAGGGCCGCGAACTGGGCATCGGTAGTTAGGTTGCCTCCGACTCCGACTTGTTCCAACTGCCGCAGGAAAATTTCCTGGAATTTCAAACCGGGTTGGATGATGCGGACGGGAGCTTGGGTCAGCCAATCACGGACGATGGTGGTGGCTTGTGTCACCGGCATCGGGTTGGCCAGCACCCGTGGATGTGTCGTCAACCGGATGAATCCGGAAATGGCCAGCCACGTCAGGCCGACCGGAGTCTTCCCGTTGAGCAGGTCTTCCCACCACGCTTTGGCTTCCGAGTGCTGCGCGGCTTGATCGTTGTATGCATAAATCAGCAGGTTGATGTCCGGAATGATCATTGGCGGGCGTGCTGTTCGAGAAATTCGGAAGCTTCCAGTTCGTCCGCGAGTTGGTTCAGTTTTCCGGGGTCAATTCCGGGCCGGAAAGCCGAAGAGTAAGGATGAACCTGAAAAGGAACTGACGGAGCATTTTCCTGAATACCCAGACCACGGCGCAGGGCATCGTTAACGATTTCCTTGAAGGGTCGTTTGCCGAGGGCGGCTTCCATCCTCAGGCGCTCAGCGATTTCCGGTTCCAAGGTCAACGTAGTTCTCATGGAGGCATCATGCTTCAAAATCTCTTGATGTCAAAGCATCAAGCTTGCTGATGATTTTGCTTCGGCACTCGATGATCCGGGAAGGCAGATTGTTGAAACGCGTCACCTGACCCGAATGATGTCAAAATGGCACCTCGCCCGCCAGTTCCCGCGCTTCTTCCGCCGCTTGCTCCGCGTGGCTGCGGCGTCTCGCCGCAGGCCGTGTTGGATGCGTCTCGCTTCCAGTCTTTCTTAAAACACCACCTTGCCCGCACCTCGTCCAGCCTCTCGTCCATTTCCGATCTTTCTCCGCATGGGAAGAGCGGCCAATCGATGAGAATATCACCCAATTTGTTGAAATGCGTGACCCTACCCTATTCATGAGTGCCGTTTCCGGGCTTGTCGAGGGGCTGGAAACGCTTGAGGAGAAGAAAGAGCCCAGATGAGATCGAGGAATGAAGGCGATTACAGAACAAATGCGACCCTCGGGAGTCGAAATCACAGCCTCAAAACTGGCCGTAAATGTCTGCTATTTGGGACTGACCCCGAGGCATTCACCCAATGTGCTGTAGTCTTGATGTCTCCCGACATGTAATTAAATTTGTCATCGGCAAATGGCTTCTGTGAGTCATCTGGAGAGAAAACGTAAACTCTGATATTCTTCTTCGATACATTTGAGGGGGGTCCCGAATAGCCGACAAATACATTCATAAGGACTGTCGATGTGGCTTCGCTGCCTTCTGGGTATCGAAAATGTTGGAACGTGTACGCTCCGCCTGCGCACCCGGCCATGAATGCCGAAAGAACGCTGATGAAAATGGGCCGTAAGTGCATTTGAAAAATTTTTGCCGAACGTCTTAGGCCATCCGGCGGCGCGCAGAAAGCCCGAATTCAACAAGGCGGCTTATCGCCGTCGGATGCGCCGGCTTGTTCGGTTTATTTTTATTTGTGATTGGGAGACCTCACCCAGTTGCCTTAATCGAAAAGATGGCGCAGCCGCTCTGGAATCTCCTTGGCGCGGAAGGACCGAATACTGTGAGCTCCTACCGAGGGATCGTCTTCTTCCTTGAGGGACGGGGGGCGCGAGGAATCATATCCGAACAGTTTATACTCGGTGTAACCATCGGAAACAAGACGGGCTGTAACCACCAGATCTGCTGCACCCCAGTTGCTTGTCAGCCCCCCTAAATGGGAGAGCGCACCCTCAACAAAGGGCCGACTCTGGCCGAAGATCGTGTCGATTGAGTCATCAAACTCCTTCTTCTTCAAATGATCTATTCCGTCTCCCGGTATTCTAATTAGAACCTCGGCGTGATTCTTTCGAATGACCTGCGCTAGGCGTGACTCCCGCTCTATCCCCCACTTCTTAAGTCCATCAAGCGCCTCCTGTAGCTTCGTGGCACCTTCAGCGCCTATCCCAACGAGCGATAGCTCCTCGGCATCTATGTTGCCCTCGGTGTCCATTGCACGAATCCGAATTCGTTCTGCAAGGTCAGATGGAACCACAACATTACCATTGCTCAGGACGGTAAGATGTCCGGCATCTGCAATCCTGTGGGCATCCCGTGATGTCCCATGTCTTCGCTCCGGCATGGGTTCCAAGTCAACCTCAGTCGAACGCGCTGCCGCGAGATCCAACCGTCCTATTCTAGAGTCAGCCCTCGCTGTAGGCATTCTCTGATCTCGTAGTGAACTTACCACCCCGACACCTATTGCGGCGCCGCAAGCCATGGTCAACAGGTGGGAATATAGTGTATTCATTGGATTTCAATTCTCACCGAACGTCTAGCTGTGGCACCGGCGAAATGGAAGCTCGAATTCAAGAAGGACGTTATCGCCGGTTGCCACTAGCGTCTTCCATGAGAAGGCAGTCAAACAGAAATTGAAGTTTACTTCAACACGAGTTTTTTGCGGCGTTGGAGTTCATAGGGAATCAGGCGATTCCACGTTCGGGTTCATAGATTCCTCGTCATACCACAGGGCGAGCATCAGCACCGCGAGTTTGCGGGCGATGGCGATGACCGCTTTCTTCTTCGCCCTTCCGCCGCCCCGCTCGGCGAGCTTGATGCCCTGGCGCTTCAATGCGCAGTCCGGACCGAAGGGGCCGAGGATGTATTGCGCGGCGTTGACCAGCAGCCGCCGCATGTAGGAGTCGCCGGCCTTGCTGATTCGCAGTTGCTTGTCGGTGTTGCCTGATTGGTCGCGTTTCGGCACCAGACCGAGATAGGCGGCAACGTCGCGGCGGCGGCGGAAGCGTGTCGGATCGCCAATCGTGAG
>JANPKJ010000150.1:0-67584 GCA_031425955.1 Akkermansiaceae bacterium
ACCGTCTGGGTGCTGGCCCCTGAGCCGCCAAACACGAAATTACCGCCCGTATCCAGACCGGAGGCCGCCGTGATGAGGTTGTAAGTGCCAGCCGTCATGGAAGTGAGGCCAAACACATTGATCAGGTTGGTGCCCGTCAAAAAAGCCGCCTTGGTCACGGCCAGGTTATCCGCTGCCGCGCCGCTCAACTCAAAGTTCAGCGATGCGCCGCTAAGGGTCAGCCCGTTGCCGGCGAAGGTGGCTTCCTGCACCAGGTTCGTGGTGCCTCCGGCGGTGCCGTCCACCATGCTGAAGGTCGTGCCGCTGCCGAGGTTCAGGCTGGCTCCGGCTCCGACGGTGCCGGTGTTGCCGAGGTTCGTCGTGCCCGCTCCGGGGGTGGCCGCGAAGGTGGCGGTGCCCGTGACGCCGATGGCGGTATTGGCCAGGATGCCGGTGCTGCTGATGGCGAGAGTGCCGCCGCTGACGGTGGTTGCGCCGGTGTAGGTGTTGGCGTTGCTGGTGAGGGTGAGAGTATTGGTGCCGCTCTTGGTTAGGGTTCCGCCGCCGCTGATAGAGTTGGCGTAGGTCCGGGCGTTGGCGTTGAGGTTATAGACCAGCGCAGCGCTGTTCACGATGTTGCTGGAAGTGGCGATCGAGCCGTCATCAATGGTCAGCGTGCCGCCGCTGATGTTGGTCGCGCCGGTGTAGAGGTTCGTGCCGGAGAGGGTCTGCGTGCCGCTGCCCGCCTTGGTGAAGCTGAGCGTGCTGAGGGTGCCGGCGGCGATGACACCGGAGAATGTGGCCGAGCCGCCGTTGTTGCCAACACTGAGATTGCGAGTGTTTGCTGCGGTTTTCATGTTGGCGACGACCACGCCTGAGCCGGCCAAAGCGTCGATGGAGACGCTCGTGCCGTTGACCGCCCCGATGACCCAGCCCATACCTGACGTGCTGTCTCCGAGCTCGAGTGTGCCGTTGATCGTCAGGTCGGCGCTGGACAACGCGGTGCCTGTGAGTCCGAGAACCAGACCGCTGCCCGTGCCTGCGGTCGCGCTGGCAGTGCCGGTGACGAGCATCGCGCCACTGTAGGTGCTATTACCGTTGCGAAGGGCCAGTCCGAAACCGTTGGTGGTGGCGTTGACCGTCAAGGCCGAACTGCCCTGGAGGCCGCCATCGAGGTAGAGACCGCCAGTGGAAGTTGCGAAGGCACTGCCTGCTGAGATATTGATGACGGAGGCTCCGCCGCTGACGGTGACAGTTTTGTTACCGGCGGACGTGCCGAGTACCAGGTAAGAATTGGTGGTCGGAGAGTAATCCATGGTGCCCGCGAGCGAGATGGCACCAACGCCTGGCTGCGCGCTGTTGGCAGTGGGGGAATACTGCAAGGTGGTGCCGGCATTGACGGTCACCGCCGAGGCAAACGTTGCCGAAGTTGACGAGTTAACCAGCACGAGCTTGCCACCGCTGATCGTCGTGGCACCGGAGTAGTCGGTGGAATTGCCGGTGAGGGTGGCGGTTCCGGAGAAGCCACTATTTAAGTTCAGTCCGCCTGCGCCGGCGAAGATGCCGTTTTGGGAAAAATTTCCCGCACCGGTGAGGGTGGTGGTGTTCCCTGCATTCGTCACCGCTCCGAGGTTGAGGGTGGAGGCTGTGCCTATGGAGAAGGTGGAAGCGCCCGATAAGGTGGTGGCCCCGAAGGTCACGCCCGCCGTGGTGCCGGTGGCGTTGCTGCCCTTGGCAATGGTTAGCGTCTGTGCGCCGATACTCAGTGTGCCGAGGGTGTGGGTCACGCCGGCAACGGCGGTCAGCGTGTCGGATGCGATGGTGGAAGAGGCGGTGACCGTCGTGTTGCGGGCAAAGTTGAGGCCGGTGTCGTTGGCCAACTGCAGCGTGCCGCCGCCGAGGAAGAGCGTCGCGGCTCCGGTTCCAAGTGCTTGGACGCTTGTGGTGGCCCGAAGCGTGCCGGCGCTAACCGTGGTGGTGCCGGTGTAGGTGTTGGCGCCGGAGAGGGTGAGGATGCCTGCTCCCGAACTGCCTTTGGTGATACCACTTAAAAGGTTGATTTGCGAGATGATGCTGCTGATCGTTATACCACCAGAACCGTCGATGTTGATGTTGTTCGTGGTGTTGCCCAAGACCACGCCCATGAATTGAGTGCCGCTTGGTCCCGTATTCTGGATAGTTAAAAGGCCAGAACCCGCATTGCGGACGATTGTATTGGCAACTGAATTCACGGTGGCTCCGTAAAGACGAAGCACTTGCCCATTCCCGGATATAACGGTGGTGCTGCTGTTGCCAATCGTCGTCGCCGTCGTCCTCGTAGAATCCACCGAAATAGCGCCGAGGTTCAGGTAGGTTGCTGTGCTTGCCATGGCTATTCCGACCGCGGTTCCGGTGAAGGCGCTGGTGAACGTAGCGATGTCCGTGTTCGATGTTGCGGCTCCTTGAAGACCGGGAAACTGAGTGTTTGGGTTCCAGTTTCCAACAGTATACCAGGCAGTGTTGCTGTTGGCACCCCAGGTTCCGTTGGCCGCCTGAGCGGATTGCCCGGCGAACAGCGCGACGAGAGCGGTGGCGAGCGGGAAGGAGAGACGGGCGGTGGAGAGGATGCGGGGTTTCATGAGTTTGGAGTTTGGGCTTTTGGGTTTGTTCGAGATTCGAATTTTGTAGTGGACTCGGCAGGTTTTTTGTAGACCACGGGTTTATGGTGGTCGCTTTTTTGTTTGATATACCAACGGTACGAGGTTCTCACGCGGGCAGGAGCCGGGTGCTCCGGCGGCAGAAATTTAGTCGGGTTGGTTGGGGGTTTTTAATGCGTTTCCTTGGAGAGGAATGCAGCCACTTTTGCGAATGCTGCGCTGTTGTTGGGTTGTGACGTCCGCTATTTGTGATGGGTTAGTGGACTCCCTGTAACTAGCACGGAGTAAATTCCCGTCCATCCCCCGATCAGGTGAAAGTATACCCCCTGATCGGGTGAAAGGACGAGTGGATCAGGGGAGCTGGGTTACTTTGAGGCGGGCGAATCTCTTGACCGGGTTGCTCGGGGTGAAGAGGTAGCTGATGGTCGGATCGTTGTTGGTATTGGACTGGATGACCGCATCGGTCCATGAGCCGGCCAGAAGGGTTTCCGAGGTTTCGATGGTCCAACTTACGTCGTCGTTGGCAATCGCATCCGGGCCTTTGGTATAAGTGATCGTGTTGGCGACGAGCACGCCGGCGGGTTGGCTGGAGACCCGCGGGTTTTTGCCGAGGGCGTATTCCACGATGTTGGTGATGCCGTCGTTGTCGAAGTCGCCGGTGGCGGGCTCGCCGGGGATATTGCCCTTCGTCGGGTCGTTGGCCCAGGAGGCGTAGTTGGAACTGGCGTTAACGGTGAGCAAGAGCCGCTTGGGACTGCTCACCGTATCCACTATCACCGTGCCACTGATGCCGTTGTAGTTAATGGTGGTGGGAGTGCCGGTGATGGCGGTGGTGGCGGTGGCCAACACATATTCGCCGGCAGCGGGCGTGGCTGCAGCGCTGAGGTCGAGGAGGTTGCCAGCGTTGAGCGTCAGCGTGCCGGTGATGGCACGGGTGACTTGGGCTCCCGGAGTGGCAGCGACTGCTAGGGCATGTTTGGCTCCCGACTGGATGGTGACGTTACCGCCGATATTGCCATTCCCCGCCAGAGTGGCCGGGCTGCTGACGGTCACGGCGGTGGCCCCGACCGATCCGCTGACCACCAGCGTGCCGGCAGTCACGGCGGTCGCGCCGGTGTAGGTGTTTGCGCCGGAGAGGGTCAGGCTGCCGCCATTGACGGTCAGCGCCACTTTTCTTGTGCCGGAGCCCACAACATCTTGAATCACGCCGGCGAAGATCGAGGTACCGGTGGTGGTCAGGAGCGAATCGTTGGTCGTGGAGCTGTTGCCTACGGTGGCCGTGCTGGTGCTCTTCACTAGCCCAACCAGGGTCTGGTTATTGCCTGCCAGGTCAAAAATCGCAGCGCCAGTGGCACCCATGGTCAGGCTAGCAGAGGTGGAGAGGCCGTTGACGGCTCCGAGTCTGACCGTGCCTTGACCGGTGGACATCGAGCTGTAGGAACCGCCGCCGCTGAAGATGACCGTGCCGGCGCGAACTACCACTGGCACCGATGCGTTGATCGAGTCGACCACCGTCAAGCTGCCGGTCGAGACGCCGGCGAAATGGCCGCCTGCGCTAGGAGTGGCGTTGATGGTGATAAGGCCTCCGCTGAGCGTGGCATTGCCTGCGCCGGTGTTTTGAATCAGTCCCTGACTGCCGGTGCCGCTTCCGGCTGCTAGGGCTTCGATGGTGATGTTGTTGGCAATCGTCAAGGTATCGGCGACCTGCAACTGCAAGCCGATGTTGTTGATGGTGACGGTTCCGGAGCCGAGGGCACCATTAATGTTCGCCCTGAGGGTGCCGCCGCTGAGCGTGGTGCCTGCGGAGTAGCTGTTGGCGGTGGAGAGGGTGAGCAAGCCGGGGCCGACCTTGGTGAGCGAACGGGCTGCTGCGGTCAAAGCGACGTTCTGGTCGAACGATCCGCCCGTATTGGTGGTGTCAATGGCGACGCCGGAGGCTGCATTGAGATTGAAGCCAGCCAGGGTGTTGGTGTTGAACAGGGCACCGACTTCAATCGCCGAGTGGAACGTGGCGGTCGAGTTATGCACACCGAGGCCGATGATTCCGGCGGCAGCGGCGGTCACGGCGGAGCCGGGGCTTTTGGAAGCTTTGTTGCCAAAGACCAGAACTCCGCCATTGATCTGGGTCGCGCCGGTGTAGCTATTGGCGCCAGTGAGGACTTGGGTGCCGGCACCGGTCTTGGTGACCGTAGTAGGAGCGCTGCCATCGGCGATGATGCCGCCGTAGGTGACGTAGACACCCGCCGGCGTGTTGAGGTTGATGGCGGTGACGGTGTTGAAGTTTGAGACGACGGAAGCCAGGTCCCCCGTGGCACCGCTGAGGGCACCCAGGTTCAGGATGGGGCCACTGCTGAGGAGAATGGTGCCCGCGCCAGTGGTGTCGAGGCTGCTGTTCTGGAGCGCGAGGGCGTTGGACAGGGTGAGCGTGCCAGCGGTGACCGTCGTCGGGCCGGTGTAGGTGTTAGCTTGGTTGATCGTCAGATTATTGGCACCCAGTTTGTTCAGTCCTAGGCCGCCGAAGTTGGTGGTCGTAAAGGGAGTCCACTGGGTGAGACTGCCATTGGTGGTGTCGATGCCCAAGGCCCCGGAAGTCTTGGTGGCATTGGCCAAGAGAGTGTCTACTTCACCCGTGGTCCAAGCGCCGCCGCCGACTTGGACGGCGATCGTCCCGCCATTAAAGATCACCCTACCGGGGACATTGTAACCTGACAGAGTCGCCGCTTGGGTGGCCAACAGCACGCCAGCGGTGCTGGTGGTGGTGCCGGTATAGGTTTGCGCGGCAGCGAGGATTTGGGTCCCCGCGCCGGTTTTGATCAGGTTGAGGGTACCTGCTCCGATGTTGGCGGAGTAGGTGTGGGTGACACCGCTGCTGGGACTGAGCGTGAGGGTGGTTAGGCCGGTGTAGCCTCCGGAGGTGGTGGTGAAGACATCGGGGAAGTTCTTGTTGCCGGTGAGACCGGCCATGGTGAGGGCGGTGACGGTGGTGCGGAGACCATTGGTGGCGTCACCGGTGATGCTGTTGAGGGTGTCCAGCGGACTTTGCGAGAGAGCCGAGGTATTTCCGAGGGAGAGAATACCGCCGCTGATGAGCGTCCTGCCCGTGAAGGTGTTCGCGCCCGTCAGGGTGAATGTGCCGCTTCCGTTCTTGGTCAGCAAGATGTTGTTGCCGTTCGTGCCACCTGGGAAATTGGCTACGACCATCGAACTCGTGGCCGTGTTTACCCCGATGACTCCCCCATAGGTGGAATCGACGCTACCATTGATGGTCAGAGTCGATGCGGCGGAGACGTCGCTGTTGACGACACGCTGAATTCTGGAAGCGCGCGTTACATTGTTCAAACCGGCAAGCGTCTGGTTGTAACCGTTCATCACCAACTCGATCGTCCGGCCGGTGCCGTTGCCACCCTTACCATCAATGGTGAGCACCGTGGTCGTCGGCAACGCATCGGTGATTCCAAGTTGGACGACAAGCTGATGGTTGGAAGTGCTACCCGTTCCCGTGGGAGCGGTCGTGTCCATCAGGGTGCTTCCTAGGTAGTCACTCTTCGCGGTCAGGAGGATGTTGTTATTGTTGTTCAGGTTTTGGGTGGAATTGAAGGTCACATCTCCAGCACCAGTGATCGCACCACCAAGGGTGAGAACGCCATCGGTGAATGTCTGGCTGCCAACACTGGGCGCGCTGATTGTGACCGTGGTTCCGGTGTCACCCACCGTGATGGGCGCATTGATTACCACTCCGGTCAAGGTCGGAGCCAGTCGGGTGCCACCCGCCATGGTGATCCCGCTGGTGGTTGCCAGGGCGTTCAAGTTACCTAGAACCAAAGCACCACTGGAGATGGTAGTGGCACCCATGTAGGTGTTGGCGCCGCTGAGAGTGAGCGCGCCGGCACCGTTTTTTTGCAGTCCGTCATCTCCGGCAATCTGGCTGTTGATCGTGAGAGTCCGGCCCGACTGGGTGACGTCGATCACCGGAGCGCCCGAGGCTACGTCCAAGGTGAGGATGTTCGCACCGGTGATGAGCAGGTTGTTGGATGGGGTGGTGGCGTCGGTGAAGGTGATGTTGCCGATCGTGCGGTCAGCCGCCAGAGTGATGGTCCGATCGGCGCCGATGTTCACGCCAGTGAAGTTGGCAGTGAAGCCGGTGCCGTCGGCGAGCGTGCCGCCGGACCAGGTTGTGGGGTTGGTCCAGTCGCCAGAGACACCGAGCCAAGTGCCGTCGGCCGCAGTTGCGGACTGAGCGGAGAGCAGCGCGGCGAGGGCGGAGGCGAGTGGGAAGGAAAGGCGGGCGGTGGAGAGGATACGGGTTTTCATGAATGCTTAATTTTGGATTTTGAGCGGTCTTTTCTTGCGGCTCTGGGCCTGTTTCCTCTTTTTTCCAAAGGAACGATCCAACGCAACTGTCGTATTCTAAAGCAAACCGGATACACGACTAGTCCCCATTTATGGGTATTCTGCTGATACAAAAAAATACCGGTTTGCCACAGCCCCTCGCAACGGTGAAACCTAAAGCGTGCTTCCGAGATTTTGGTTTCATCAGGAGCGGGAAAAAACGAACTGGAAAGATCGGCGCTTTTCTGAAAAACTCCCAAGATATTTCGATTTTGCCAGCTCACCACTCCGCGCCAAAATCTGAAAGAATGCCTATGGTTTTACCCATGGCCTTCTGGCTTACGCTGTCCACCCCGCCACTGCATGGAGCGGACGATGCGATCCAATTCCAGCCGAACACGCGGGACCAGCATACCCTGCACCTGTGGCATCTCGACGAGTCCGCCCCTCCTTTTGCTGACGACGCGGCAGCACCGGTGCCCATGCTTGGGATGCTTAACGGTGCCCGTGCCGGGCAGGCTTCTCTATCCGGGCTGGGCTCTGCGGTTTCGTTCCGCCACAATATCGGCGGCGTCCCCGGCCAGTCCTCCCTGAGGGGGGCGATCCTGCTCGCCCAGCCGGCGCTGGACTGCGGCCCGGCGGACAATGCGCCACCCGGTTTCAGGTATTTCGGCCCGGATGGTGCGTTCACCTACGAAGCGTTCATCAAGCCCGAACATTCGCCGGAGGACGCGCAGGTCATCGCGCTGACCATCCTTTCGATGGACGGGGAAAATGGGGAACGCATTTTCAGTTTCCGGATCGAGCGCCAAGGTTTCCTCACTTTCAATCCGCTCCCGGACTGCGGCGCGAAAGGCGGTGCGATGGCATCCATCCCGACTTCCGGGCCACACGCCATCAATACCCGCGACTGGTTCCACGTCGCGATCACTTACAACGGGAATGAGAATGCGCCGGACAATCTCACGCTCTATTGGACGCGGATGGGGTCCACTGTATCGGCCGCCAATGTCATCGGCAAAGGAACCCTCTCCCGCGATCTCAACGGACTGAAGGGTGATCTGGCCATCGGCAACGAAGCCAGGGCTAAAGCGGACGACAAGAACTACGCCGAGGCGGAGCCCTTCCCGGGCCTCATCGACGAAGTCCGCATCAGCTCGGTCGCGCGCCATGCGACGGATTTCACTTTTGTTCCCTTGGAGAAGCGGTTGGCTCCAGAACAAGCGGCCGGGCACCAGATCACTCCCCGCGAGGCCACCCCTTTCGCCCTCAGTCTCGTCCGCGTCTTCGTGGACGGACAGGCGAACAAGATCCCGGAAGACCCGGGAGAACCGCTTACATTAGGGGCGGGGCCTCATCGTCTGGATTTCGATTTCGGAGCTCCGCCCGACCTTTCCGGCACATCTCTCAAGATCCGGTCGCAACTGGTGGGAGTCGATGAACGATGGAAAGCAAGCGCTCCAGGCATGAAGCTGCGGTGCCAGGTGCTCGACGAGCGGAAAAACGTGATTTCAGAAATCGGATTTGATGTGGTTGGCACCAGTCCCGGCTGGGCGGACCGGGTCGAGGATTCGTCACTCAGCCCGCGCTCCGAGCTGATCTATGTCCCGCAGGGGGGACGGGAACTGCGCATCATTCTCGACTCCGGGACGCCGGAAACCACTGGCATTTTCTTCATTGATGATCTGCGGGTCGCCCTCCCTGGTAACGACAGGGAATCCATCTGGGGAAATTCCACCTTTCGAAGCGGATCGAATCTCACCTCGCCAGCCGGAGTGCCGGACGGATGGAAGCGTGCTGGCGGCAACCCGGCGATCGCCAAAGCAATGATGTACAAGGACAATCCGGTAAGGGGAAATAGAGATGTCGCTCTAGCGCTGGTGGACAGCGAACAGGCCAACCACGGAGTATGGGAATCCGTCCGCAAGCTCCCCCCGGCGCTGGAGGCGGGTGAAATTCTGATCGTATCATGGGAGGAAGCCTACAACGTGATTCCCGGCACCCTGCACCGCGCATCCTACGTCAACGTGCCACCCGGTAGGTTCACTTTCCGGGCGATGGCTCTCACCAATTCTCCCGATCCGCTGACGGCCAGCATTTCCCTGCCGATCCATATTCCGCCGCCCTACTGGCAGCGCGCTTGGTTCTGGCCGCTCGTCACGTCCGGCGTTGTCGCCCTGTTCGCGCTGGCCATTTACCGGAACGCAAGGCGCCGGGCACGCAGGAAACTCCGGGAAATCGGCTTTCAACACACCTTGGAACGAGACCGCACCCGCATCGCCCGCGACATGCACGACGACCTTGGCACCCGCATCACGGTGCTGACCGCTAGCGCTTCCATCGCCCGCCGTGAGATTGACCGGAATCCGGAGATGACCCGCAACCATCTCGACGTTCTGAATCGATCCGCGCGCGAACTCGTGATTGCGATGGATAGTCTCGTCTGGGCGGTGGATCCCGTACACGACAGCTTGGATCAGTTCGCCTCGCACCTCACCCGGATGGCTGAGGAAATTTTCCGGGACAGTCGGATCCGTGTCCGGCTCGACATCCCGCCCGAGCTTCCGCCCCGGCAGTTGATTTCCAATTTCCGCCACAACCTCGCCCTCGCCACCAAGGAATCCCTCCACAACGTCCTGAAACACGCGGGACCTTGCGAGGTTCACCTTTCGCTCCAATACGACGACTCCCGGATCGTCATTGAAATTCGCGACACGGGTTGTGGATTTGAAACCAGTGATGTGAGCGCTGGCCATGGCCGTGGAAACCTGTCAGACCGTCTCGCAGACTTGGGCGGAACGTGTGTGATCACCTCCAGCCCCGGACACGGAACCTGTATTCGATTCGACTGCCCGCTTCAAACCCCATGATCCATACTCCAACCAGCATCGCCCTCGTGGAAGACGATCCGTCGCTCCGCAAGATCCTCGCCGAGACCCTCGCTGGCAGCCCGGACTGGGAACTTGCGGGCATATTCGCCACCGCCGAAGCGGCGCTTCTAGCGATTCGCGCCAAGCCTCCCAAGGTCGTTCTCATGGACATCCAGTTGCCCGGCATGTCCGGGATCGAATGTGTCGCCCGCCTGAAGAAAACCTGCCCGGATGTCCAGGTGATGATGGTCACCGTCTATGACAACAATGACCGCATCTTCGAGGCCCTCGCCGCCGGAGCCAACGGCTACCTCTTGAAACGTGATGTGCCGGACAAACTCATTCAATCCCTCGAAGAACTGCTCCATGGCGGCTCGCCGATGTCGGGAGCGATCGCCCGCAAAGTCGTCCAGCATTTCCGAAAAACCCCGCCTTCCGAAAACCAGGATCATAACCTGACACCGCGCGAAGCCGAAATCCTCAGCCTCCTGGTGAGCGGATCCCTCTACAAGGAAATCGCAGCGGATGTCGGCATCGGCTACGAAACCGTAAAAACCCACGTGAGGCGCATCTACTCCAAGCTCCAGGTGCGCAGCCGCACCGAAGCGGTGGTGAAATACCTGGGGCGCGACTGATCGCCAGCGGGAAAACCTCAATGATGCCAATATCGATTTCCAAAGTGGACGCCATAGCTTCAGACATCCTGATCCGCTCGGAAAAAGGTTTGGCGCATTTTTGAATTCGGTGGGATCAGTCAGACGACCTGATAGATTCAGCAGTGGCCGGCTTCCGGGTTGGAGAATTTCAGCACATACCCGGCGAGATCGCGCCACGGGTTTCCCTCGAGTTTCAATTCGCCAGCAATCCGCTCGCCCAAGCCGGCGAGGAGCCGGATGGCGACGGCCAAAGCAACGAGATCGAAGCCGCCGCCGGCACCGATCCTCTCAACGGCGCTTCCACCTTCGCCGCAACGCTCAACCGCACCGCGGGCACGAACCTTGCTCTCACTTGGCCAAGTGTTCCCGGAAAAACTTACGAAATACTCAGAAACACCAGCCTCACCGGCCAATGGGAACTCGTGGAGACTGTCATCGCCGGGTCCGGCACCTCCAGCAGTTTCCCTATCATTCCCAGTCTACACGGCAAATCCGCATTCTTCGAAGTCCAGATCGTGGAGTGATCTTGAAGCTTGGCAATCGGGCTGCCACGGACAAAAATCCGCCATGTTCAGCGCCAGCAAACTCACCCCGGAACAAAAAAACGCCCTCAAGGAATGGGCCGCCGAGGGAGCCACCATGTCCGACCTCCAACGCCGCCTGAAGGAGGATTTCGGCCACACCCTCACCTACATGGATACGCGTTTCCTGATCCTCGACCTCGGCATCGAGCTGATCGAGGAGCCCAAGGTGGAGCCGAAAAAGGAGGAAAAGCCCGCGCCGGTGCCCACCGGGTCCGTCGCCGTCACGATGGACAGCCTTACCTTGCCCGGCGCACTGGTCAGCGGAAAAGTCACCTTCAGCGACGGGGAAACCGGCGTCTGGATGCTGGACCAGACTGGCCGCCCCGGCCTCGACCCGGACACCGAGGGCTACCGCCCGACGCCCGAGGACATCAAGGAATTCCAAATCCAGCTCCGCGATCTGATCCAGAAAAGCGGCCTCTAAGTGGCAAATTAGAAATGAATCATCTCCGTTACAGACTTGAGACTCTGCCAGCGGCGTTGAATGCGTGGAAGATGCCGCGCAAGTCAGTCCAGAAATTCAGGCAGCGGAGACGCATCGTCTTGTTCGTGGTTGCCGGCTTGCTGGTGGGGGCGGCGATTGTTCAGGAATCCAGACCACCGGCGATTTCCCTGGAGGCAACGGCGGCATCCACCCCGGCGATTGGAAGCGCCTTTTTGACCCAACTTGCGGATGCCCGGGTCGACACCGCCAAGGCGAAACTCGAGCAAAACCGCCCGGACGAGGCGCTCGCCCTGCTGGTTTCCGCTCTCAAGGGCAACCCCGGATCGAGCGAAGCCCTGGCGCTCGTGGACGTCATCCTGAGCGAGACGACCTGGAGTTTTCCGGAACTCATGCTCAATCACCCGATGCCGGTCGATCAACTCGTCACCGCCGGCCCCGCGTCGCTGTGGGTGAGCCTCGGCGGGAAAAACAACACCACGGTGCGCTGGAATCTGGACAGCCTGAAGATCGAGAGCGTCCTGTTCCCCACCAGCGGCGGGCCGACGCGCAGCCTGGTTTTGGACCCGACCCACCGGTCGGTGGTCATCGAGCGGAAATCGCTGCCCCTCCTCTGCGACGCGCAAACCCTGAAGCCCATCCGCGAGTTGGGACGACTTCCGGACGACCTCACGCCCTCGTCGGTGATTGTGTTTTCCCCGGATGGCCTGCTGATGGCACATCCGGCGTCCGTTTCCGAACAAGATCACTCGCTCGTCTGGCACATCCGGGACAGCGCGACGGGTGAAATCATCCGCACCACCGAGCCGTCCGCTGCCAGTTCGCCTCGTCCGTTGGCGGCGTTTGTGGATCGCCAGCGGTTGCGCGTGCTGACGGAGGATGGAAATTTGTCGAAAATCCCGGTTTCGCCCGTTGAGCCGGTCAGCGTGATCCCGATGGAGGATTCGGTGAAATTGTTGCAGGCCCAGTTCGCCGCCAACGGCAACTCGATCCTGACACTCCAGGATCTGGGCCCGCACCAAGCGCCGGACCAGTCGATCATCTCCTATGGCGAGGACGAGGACCAGTCGCTGGAGGCGGACGCACTGGCGCTGCGTTTCCCATGGAGCCGCCATCCGAACATGTGGACCGGACTGATGAAGGATCCCAAGCAGCTGCCATTCGAAATCGAGGGCAATTCGCTGAAAATCCTCACGAATCCTCACGCTCCGATGCAGGCGACATCCCCGGTGACGGCGTTGGCTTTTGCTAGGGACAGGGTGTTCATCGGCGAGGAAAACGGGCTGGTGACCACTCACCGGTTGCTGCCGTTGCCGGAGGAAGCCACCACCGAGCGCGAAGCAGAGCCACTCAACCCAGTGTCGTTGCGGGCATTGGAAAACCTGACCAGTGCCATGGCGGGCAGGCATTACGATGAGACGGAGCGGGATTTCCCGATGCTCGGTGCCGACGAGCGCATCAAGGCGTTCAAGGACTGTGACTTCGACGCGATTCTGGCGATTTTCCCGCACCTGGATTTCTCCGCCGTCATCCGGAATTTTTACGTTACGCCGAATCGCGAAGCCTCGCCGGAGGGTCTCCTGCCGCTCGCCCAGCGTCTCGCAAACGCCGCGCCGCCCGACAAATCCGCGCCCGGGCTGACTGCGGTGAACGACGCCTTCCACTCCGGAGATGACGCCGCAGTCACGGCCGCCATCCAAGCCGCGGGCGGAAAGGGTCCTGCGATGGCCACCGCCCTCGCCCTCGCCTTGACTTCCGAGAACCCGGAATGGATCAATGCCTGCCTTTCCCAAGCAGTCGATCTGCCACCACTTCTCCGCCAAATCTCGCGCTCCCGCATCGCATGGCTGCAAGGAAGAAAAGCGGATGCGCTTTCGCCGTGGCCCGAAGTTTTCCCCGATCTGTGGAAAATCCGCCTCCGCGAGGACTGGGATGGCTGGGAGCAGGCGGATTTCACTCAAGCGCTCGACAGCCTCAGCCAATGCGTCCGCGACGAATTGGCGGCGATCCGGATTCCCAAAGACTCCACTCCCGAGCAGCGGAAAGCCGTCGCGGTCCGACTCCTGAATCCAGCGACCATCTCCGCCGTAGGTAAACCTCGCTTCGCCCTCGCCTGCATGGACGCCGCCATCGAGCTTTCCGCCAACAAAGAGGAACTGGAAACCACCGCCAAATTCGCCAGCCTCGCGCGTGATCTTGGCGCTCCGGCAGCCCCCTGCCTGCGCACCGAGGCGCTCGCCCTCACCGCGCTCGGTGATTTCCAAAATGCCCGCACGCTCTGGGTCGAGCTGATCACCGAACATCCGGTGCAAACCCACCTGCCGGGCGACTACGCCGAGGCCGCCTACACCTCGTTTGAAAACGCCGATTCACAGCAGGCCGTGGAAATCCTCACCACCGGTCTCCGCCGCTTCCCGCAGGATGCGAATTTCGCGCTCCGGGCCGGTTGGGTCGCACTGCTCACCGGGAACTCCGAGCGCGCCTACAAGTTCCTGCTCGCCGGCAAACGCATCGGCTTCCCGTCCGAAAAACTCGAAAACGCCACCGCCCTGCTCAGCATCGCAGCATCCCAGAACGGGGCAACCGAGGAGGCGTCCGCCTATTTCGACGAACTCCTCGCAATCGATCCCGCTTGGGAAAATCCGGATACCCTCGACGCCCTCGACTGGCCCGAGGAACTGAAATCCACTCTCAGGGAATTCTCCCTGGTGACTCTCACGCCAGATCTCTTACCTGAACTTTTTCCCACCAATCCTTGAAGGTGCTGATGAAGACGTTGTGATCGGGATCGACCTGATAGGCGTCGTGATCCTCGATGTTTTCAAACTGCATCGTCAGCGCGTAATCCCATGACTGGTCGATCACCGGGCGGGGCATCACCTTCGCAGGCAACGCCCAGCGGCCACCGCCCACCAGCTTGATCTCGAACAACCCGGCCAAGCCCTGCTCGAAGATCGAGCGGTCCACGTCGTTTTGATATTCTTCCTTCAGCCAGAAATAAACATGATGCTCCATGCCGTAGTGACATAAAGCCCGCCGGTGACCGCCGCAAGCCCATATCCGGCGTAAAACCACCTCATGATCCGCACGCTTTTCCTCCTGACCCTCCTCGGCGGCACCCTGTGCGGCGAGGAGACCGCCCGACAGACCACTCAGGCCCGACTGTGGCTGCAAGTGCCTGCCGGCCAACCGCCTTTGCGCGACATCCAGGTTTCCTCCGGCTCCGCCACTCCGGCCCCTTGGGAAAAAGATCCCGCCGTGCGCGAACGCCACACCGATGTCATTTTCCCGGTCCGTTGGTGGGACTGGAGCGCGCTCACTCTCAGTTTCACACCGCCCACCGACGGCACCGCGGTTCTATCACTAACCGGCCCTTGGGAAGAGGACAAACCCGGCACCACCTTCCGCATGGAAGTCCTGTGGGACGAAATCACCGCCGAAGGGACGCAACTCGAAAACGGCGGTTTCGAAGTTAGGACCGGCGGACAACCGGATTCCTGGAAATCCGTTTATGCCAACCCACTGCCCGCCACCTCATGGCCACTCGCCAGCACTCAGCCGCTTCAGAGAGATTTTCTGGCAGCTTCCTGCCAGAGCCGCCCGCTCGCCCAGACACTGACACTCACCGCCGGGCGTAAAGTCACCCTCAAGCTTCACGCCAAGGCCGCCACGCTTCCCGGCTTCACCCCGCCGAAACGCCTCGGCCAGGACACTCCCGCCCACCGCGCCCTCTCGAAAATCAAGCGCGGCGTGAATCTCGGAAACTGTTGGGAAGCCCCGCCACCGTATTCATGGGGCATCCGTTATAGTACCGAAGACATCGACCGCATCGCCGCGGAAGGCTTCGACCACATCCGCGTGCCGGTCGCGTGGCACTTCCACATGAAACAAGGCGCCGACGGCCTCGAAATCGATCCCGCCCTCCTCACCGACCTTGAGCCGGTCCTCCGCCGGGCGCTCGACAAGAAGATGCACGTCCTGCTCGACTGGCATCACTTCCACGACCTAACCGACAACCCGTCCGCTCACAAAGCGCGATTCGTCGCCTCGTGGGAGGTCATCGCCCGCCATTTCAAGTCCTGGCCGCCAGAATTATTTCTCGAACTGCTCAACGAACCGCGCGACGCCCTCACCACCGAGGTCGCCAACCCGATCCACGCGGACGCCATCGCCGCCATCCGTAAAGTCGACCTCCACCGCATCATCCTCGTCAGTCCGGGAAATTGGGGCGATATCCGCGAAATCGACGAACTCCGCCTGCCCGATGGAGATGACCGGATTGTCGTTACCGTCCATTGTTACGAACCCTTCTTTTTCACCCATCAGGGAGCACCATGGGTCCAGCTCCGGCCACTGCGGGGAGTGGTCTATCCGGGCCCGCCTGCCACCCCGCTGGTGATTCTGGATTCCCTCGGGGAAAGGTCCGGTGTCCACAGTTTCATCGAGGGCTACAACACCCTTCCCACCGAAACGAACCCCAGCTCACCCAAGCCTGTGCGGGAACTCCTTGAGCTCGCCCGCGAATGGTCCGACCATTTCGGCAGGCCGCTGCACCTCGGCGAATTCGGCAGTCACAACGTCGGCGACCTGGCGAGCAGGACACGTTATTTCAAAGATGTCAGATCCCTCGCCGAAGCCCGCGGGATTCCGTGGACCTTGTGGGATTGGAAAGCGAACTTCGGCTACTGGGACTCGAAAAACAACCGCCCGCTGCTCAGAGGCGGCCTGTTTGATTGACCCGGAACTCCCGGGGATTCTTTTGGAACGAATAGACGCACTCCACGCAGATGCAGGTCATTCTCGGTTCGGGGAGCATTTCGATCAGCTCGATCGGAATTTCCATTTTCCCGCACCAGCAGCCTTCCATCGCGGCGACCCCGCAGCGATTCGGATTTCCGCAAAACGGGCAGAGTTTTTCGGGTGGGGGACAGGACATGTTGACGGGCGGGCTGGAACCCGCGGGATGATACATTCTGATCCCCCTTGAGCAAACTCCGCGCCAACCTTTTGCCAGGAGCATCCCCGTCAGTACCCACGGATCCTTCGACGCTCGTTCATCCGCCTCGCCTGCGCCGCTGGAGACCCGGCGCGCCAGATTTCATTTGCGGCCCACGCCGCCACCCGTAAGATCCGCCGCAAGTCCATGATCCGCTTACTCTCCTCCATCTTCCTCCTGCTGCTGGCCCCCGTGCTCGTCGCGCAAACCCCTTCCCTGCCGTCGGATGTTTACAAATCCGTGGTGCGCATCGAGGTGGCCACCCAAGTCCCGGACTATCAGACGCCGTGGAACTCCGGCCGCTTCAGCGGCGGCATCGGCACCGGATTCCTCATCGGGAAAAACAAGATTCTCACCAATGCCCACGTCGTTTCCAACGGCCGCCGGGTGCTCGTCACCGTCTATGGCAGCCCGAAGAAATACCCCGCCAAGGTCGAGTTCATCGCCCATGACAGCGATCTCGCCATCCTTTCGGTCGAGGACTTCAGCGACTTCGAATCATTTCCGGTCTTCGAGCTGGGTGACGTCCCCGTCCTCGAGTCCCAGGTCCGTGTCATCGGCTACCCGGTCGGCGGGGATCGCCTCTCCGTGACCCGTGGCGTCGTATCCCGCATTGATTTCCAACCCTACTCGCACTCCCGCGCCGACTCGCACCTCGTCGTGCAGATCGACGCCGCCATCAACCCCGGCAACTCCGGAGGCCCGGTCGTGCAGGACGGCAAGGTTGTCGGTGTCGCATTTCAGGGCCTCCGCCAGGCGGACAACACCGGCTACATCATCCCCACCCCCGTCGTCCGCCGCTTCCTCAAGGACATCGAGGACGGGAAATACGATCTCTACGCGGAGCTCGGCATCAGCGAGTTTCCCTTGCACAACCCCGCGATGCGCAAGGCGCTCGGGCTGCCGAACGACGGCAAGGGCGTGCTCATCAACAACGTCATCCCCACCAGCTCCAGCGACGGCTTCCTCAAGCCCGGTGACATCCTGCTCTCTCTCGACGGCAAGCCCGTCGACAGCGCCGGTATGATCAACATCGATGGCGAAAACGTGAACCTCAACGAGATCGTCGAGCGCAAATTTGCCGGCGACAAGGTGGCCGTGCGCTTCCTCCGAGAGGGTGCGATCAATGACGTCGACATCATCCTCAAACCGCTCCACTGGTCCCGCATGTATGCCGTGGAGTATGAGAAAAAGCCCCGCTACCTCGTCTTCGCCGGGCTCGTCTTCCAACCGCTCGACACCAATCTCTTCGCGACCTCGAAGTTCGAGAACGTCACTCTCCGCCGCCTCTACACCGACTACGTGCCCAAGGGACTGTTTGAAAAATACAAGGACATCGTCGTGCTCACCCGCGTGGAAAGTGATCCGGTCACCAGCCAGCTCGCCGACTTCACCGGCTTTGCCTTGGAGAAAATCAACGGCGTGGAAGTCCGCGATCTCAACCACGCCCACGAACTGCTCTATCCGAAGGAAGTCCCCGAATATTTCATCATCGAACTCTTCGGCGCGCCCCGCCCCATTGTGATTCCCTCCGCCATGGTCGCCGAGGCAAACAAGCGCATGCAGGCGAACGGCATCGACAGCCTCGAAAACCTCGAAGACTGAGCCATGCCCCGCGTCGGCATCGCCCTCGGTTCCAATCTCGGCGACCGTCCCGCCAACCTCCACGCCGCCCGCGAAGCCCTGCGGGAAATCGCCACGCCCGGTGAGCCGTTCCTGCAAGCCGCCACCTATCAGACGGAGCCGTTGCTGTGTCCGCCCGGCTCGCCGTTTTTCCACAACTCCGTGGTGGAGATCGCCTACGAGGGGGATCCCTTCAACCTGCTGGAACTCACCCAGTCCATCGAGCGGAAACTCGGCCGCACCGGCACGCCGGAGCGCAACGCGCCCCGCGTCATTGATGTGGATCTGCTCTACTTTGGCGATCGCCTCATCGATGCCGGAAACCTCGTCCTACCCCATCCGCGCATCGGAGAACGGCGTTTTGTACTACAACCGTTAGCCGGAATCCGCCCCGACCTCGTCCTCCCCGGACACACCCGCGACATCGCGACCCTGCTAACCGACCTAGTTTCCGAAGAGCCGCCGCTGATCGAGGTGAAGCCCTTGGAACAGCCCAATTACCGCTGACGGCCGCAGGACAAGCCACCCTCCGGAGTGCGCGGAGCTCTTCCCGGAGCGCGGATTTCAATCTGCCTACACGATGCACCATCCGTCTGGCCGTCCGGCAAATTTCAATCCGCCCTTCATCCACCGGAGCACGAATTCAGAATCTGCCAGTCCAAGATCATACAAGATCTCAGACATTAAGTAGAGTATTTTCCTGCTGAGCGATTTGGCGATGGTGGAAGGATGCGCGAGCAGCAAGCGATGGCTATCCCCTTGGAAGGATTCGTTGGAGAAACCGGCGATCTACCCTTGTCTTTCCCGCGTGGTGGACCGGCGGTTTGCCTTCGAGGATGTTCATGCGGATGCAGGAGAATTTCTCGGTCTGCCGGGTGTTGTCTTACTGCATCATGTCCAATCATTTCCACATCCTGCTGGATGTGCCACCGATGACGGTGGGTGGGATCACTGGCGCGGAGCGGGTGAAGCGTCTATCCGCCACGAACAGCGAGGCGTTTGTAGCGGTGGTGGCGAAGGACCCTGCGGAGTTTCGCTGGAGCAGCTATGGCGAGGCGGTGGGCGGCGGGACAAACGGAAACGGAAAAAAGGCACGATACTGCCGGATTTGAAGCTGGCGGCGATGTTGCGGTGCCGGGTGAGGTGTTTCACGGACGGGGCGGTGATCGGGAGCAAGGCGTTTGTGAACGAGGCGTTCGCCGCAGCGCGGGAGCGTTTCACGGAGAAGCGCAAGGACGGAGCCCGAAGGGTTCGGGGCAATGGCAAGACGGCGGCCGTGGTTCGGCTGAAGGATGGGAATGCCGGCGGCGGGTCAGGTTTGTGCTTGCGGGTGGGGGGGAACCGCAGATGGTTCGCGGGGAAATGTTGGCGGATCCGGGAGTTTATGCGTTGGCGTTGTTGGCGGCGTTTTGCATCGGCTTGTCGAAGGCGGGGTTCAGCGGGATCTCGATGGTGTCGGTGGTGATTCTGGCGGATATTTACGGCTCGAAGGCGTCGGTGGGGTTGGCGCTGCCGCTGCTGATCGCGGCGGATCTGATGGCGTATCCGGCGTTCATCCACCACGGGTCGTGGCGACCGGTGTGGCGGTTGCTGGGACCGGCGCTGGTCGGGATCGCGCTGGGTTGGTGGCTGCTGGGGGGGATTTCCGAAGTGACGGCACGGCGCGTCATCGGCGCGTGCGTGCTGGTGATGGTGGGCTTGCAGGCCTTCCGGCGATGGCAACCGGTGGGCTTCGACCGGCTCGCCGAGTCGCGGGGATTCGGGATGAGCGCGGGGGTGTTGGGCGGATTCGCGACGATGTTGGCAAACGCCGCGGGTCCGGTGATCCAGCTCTATCTGATGGCGCGGAAGGTGCCGAAGATGGAGCTCATCGGCATCGGCGCGCGGTTTTTCCTGCTGATCAATCTGATCAAGGTGCCGCTCAACGCACGGCTGGCGTTGATCACGCCGGACAGCCTGATGGAGAATCTGAAACTACTGCCGGCGGTGACGGTGGGAATCCTGGGCGGGAAGTGGCTGCTAAGGCATGTGCCGCAGGTGGCATTCGAGTGGATGATCGTGGTGTTCTCGACGATCGCCGGGCTGCGGATGGTTTTCTGGTAGAAACTTCAGCGGTGTTCCTTGAGGCCTTGAAAGGCCTGCCAGGCGAACATGCCGAGGAAGATCGGGAAGAGGATCGACCGGGTGTAGGTGAACATGGCGATGGCGCAGACGAGGGCGACGACGATGCTGATCCAGAGAGTGATCTTGATGCGTGCGGGGCCGAGGGCGGCATTGAGCATCTGGCCACCGTCGAGCGGGACGACCGGGAGCAGGTTGAGGATGGCCCACACGAAGCTGATGATCATCAGGATTTTCAGGAAATAGTTTCCCTGTGGGCTCAGCCCTGGGATGGAGCGAATGAGGAGCAGGACGACGAGGCCCAGAACAATCTGGATCGCAGGGCCGGCGGCGGTGACGAGGAAACTCTGCCAACGGCTCAGCCGCACTCCCGAATAGGCCGCATAACCACCGAACGCCTGGAGGGTGATGGCGCTGTGGGCACCGAAAGAACGGGCAGTAAGTGCGTGCCCCAATTCGTGGACGAGCACGGATATGAACCCCGCGAGCACGAAGAGCACGATATTGAAGATCGCTGCGGAAGAATCCGCACCACCCACGCCGCCGAGAATGACTAGCGTGATCCAGAAGAACGGCTGAACCTCGACAGGAATGCCAAAAAGTGAAAATCGAATCATCTGCGCCGTCGGTAGGCTAAGATCGATGAATGTGCAAGACCGGGGAAGCGATTCGTGATCGGGGATAAGCCCTATTTCATCCCGTGACCCGGAGGCTCGTGCCGCCTATTTCAGGAGAAAGTCGGCAACGACCATCCGGTGGTCGCTGGCGCGGGTGGTGACGGGGCGGCAGCGGACCGGGGTGAAATGGCGGGTGGCGTAGAGGTGGTCGATCCGCAGGATGGGGAAACGGCGGTGATAGGTATTTCCCCAACCGGTACCAGCAGTGGCGAAGGCATCCACGAAATCGAGGGCCAACTGGCGGTGGACGATGTCGGAGGCAGGCGCGTTGAAGTCGCCGCCGAAGAGGGTAGGAATGTTGGGGAAACCGGTGGTTTGGTCGAGAACCTGCTGGGTCAGGGTGAGTTCCTTCTGGCGGATGATGCGGTTGTTCCGGTGATTGACCCAGGCGGATTTCCGCCACAAGCGCAGGTCGGTGGCAGCGGTGGCGAGGTGCACGTTGACGGCCTCGAATTCCACTCCCGTGGGAAGTTCGATGCTGACCTGTTGGTCGCGTTGGAGCGGATTGCGGATCTCGCGCTGGATTTTCCATCGGGTGACGACCCCGTTGGTCTGATGGGCGCGATAGTCGCCGCGGCCGTCGTAAAGCACGTCGGCGATCTCGCGGACCTGATGGGGAAGGATATCCTGGAGCAACACGATGTCAGGGTGCCAGGCGGCGACGTCGCGGGCAGGGTTTCCGTCCCTGAAGAATGCGCAATTCAGCGTGATGGCGCGGACGACTGGCTGGCCTTCGAAAGGCTCGGCCGGGCCGGCGGCTGGCGGGGATTTCCCGAAATTGGAGAGCACCCGCGCCTCGTCGGCGCCGACTAACAACGTGATCGCCCACACCATGGTCATCACCAGCGAGAGCGAGGCGCGCAGGAAATAGAAGGCGGCGGAGGAGAGCAGCAAGCCGAAGCCGCCCCACAACCAGATGGGCATCACCGTGAATGCGGCGAACCGGTCCGGCTGCCGGGCGAAGCAATAGACGGTCAAAATGTGGAGCAGCAGCGAAGCTCCCACCAAAGTCCATCCGAGTCGGCGGCTGAAAGAGGACATCTGGGGGGAGGCTTGATTGGAAATCTGAGATCTCGGATTTGAGATTTCACATCCCGGGGATGCCGAGGCCGCCGGTGAGTTTTTTCATCTCGGCGGCGGACTTCTCCTTGCCCTTGGCGATGGCTTCCTGGACGCCCTTGAGGACGAGGTCTTCGAGGAATTCCGCGTCCTCGGGATCGATGACGGACGGATCGATCTTGATGGAGAGCACGTCGCCCGAGCAGGTGGCGAGCACGGTGACCTTGCCGCCGCCGACGCTGGCTTCG
The DNA here is from genome assembly GCA_031425955.1 of Akkermansiaceae bacterium. GTDB lineage: Bacteria > Verrucomicrobiota > Verrucomicrobiia > Verrucomicrobiales > Akkermansiaceae > Luteolibacter. The sequence goes on from JANPKJ010000150.1 coordinate 22,221, forward strand.
ACCGTTTGCAGGGCGAGTTCTTCTTGTTTCGCGGCGAGCCCGGCCTGCATCTGCTGGGCTTGTTTCATGAGTTTCTGGATGTTCATAGTTTTTGGTTAGTTCAAATTTGATAGATGGCTTAAAGTATTCTCCCGCTCTGCGGATCGAACGGGCGGAATGAATTCCGCGCTCCAGTCAGGCGAGCACTTTTCCTTGGAATTTGACGAGGGCGGACTGGATGAGCGGGTCGTTGTGGAAGGTATCGTCGGCGGCAGGGACGACAGGCGCGGACTCCGGCGGCATGGCCTCGGCGGCGGGTTTTTCGGTCTTCCACGGTGGGGGCTCGGTCGGGGGCGGGAGTTCGCTCACTTCGGGAGCGGCGTCGATGAGGGAGTCGAAACTGGAAAGGCCGCCGGTGGGGCGGGGTTTCGCGGCGACGGGCTCGGATGCCGGGGTGGGTTCGGCTTTCCGGACTTCGACGGCGGGAAGAGGTTCGGGTTCCGGTTCGCGAGCGGGTACGGGTTGAGGCGCGGGTTCGATTTTTGCGGGAGCTGGTGCGGCGGTGGCGAGGGCGGTGGGGATGAAATCCGCGCCGCGGGTGAGTACTTTGATGACGTCGGTGATGCGGACTTCGCCGAGCGACTGGATGGCCTTGATAACACCGAGTTCGAAATGCAGGCGCTTGTTGGTGGCCCATTTCATGCGGCCTTCCGTTTCGGCGAAGACGTCGATGGCGGCGAGGATGCGGTCGGGTGGATACTCGTCGGCGGCTTTGAGCAGGGCATCCCACAGTGGTTTTGGGATTCCCTCGCCGTCGGCCGAGGGATCGAGCTTGGCGACGAGCAGGGCGCGCAGGCAGCCGATGAGTTCGCCAAGGAGTTGGGAGAGTTCGCGGCCGCTTTCGGCCTCTTTCTGGATCAGCGAGAGGGCGGCGGGGTTGTCGCGGGCGAGCAGGGTCTGGGTGAGGGCGGCGACTTTTTCCCGGGAGGTGAAACCGAAGACGTCGAGCACGTTTGCCTCGTTGATGGTGTCGCCGCAGAAGGAGACGAGCTGGTCGAGCATCGACTGGGCGTCACGCATCCCGCCGTCGGCCCCTTTGGCGATGGCCCAGGCGGCGGTTTCGTCGAGGGCGATGCCTTCCTCGCCAGCGATGTGGAGCAGATGCTGGGCGATGGTTTCCGTGGGAATCGGACGGAGGTCGAAGCGTTGGCAGCGGGAGAGGATGGTAGGTAGAATTTTATTCGCCTCGGTGGTGGCGAAGATGAATTTCACGTGCGGCGGCGGTTCTTCGAGAGTCTTGAGCAGCGCGTTGAAGGCGGCGTTCGAAAGCATGTGGACCTCGTCGATGTAGAAAATCTTGAACTGCCCGCGCGACGGGGCGAAGCGCACGGACTCGCGCAGGTCGCGGACTTGTTCGACGCCGTTGTTCGAGGCACCGTCGATTTCCAGCACGTCGAGCGAGCGTCCTTCGGCGATCTCGATGCAGACATCCTCGTCTGGGTTGAAATCCGCCTTCGGGCCACCGGTGCAATTGAGCGCCTTGGCGAGAATGCGGGCGGTGGAGGTCTTTCCGGTGCCACGCGGGCCGACGAAAAGATAGGCGTGGGCCAGGCGCTTTTGGGCGATGGCATTGCGAAGGGTCCTCACGACGTGGTCCTGTCCGAGGACGTCGTCGAAGGTTTTGGGTCGGTATTTGCGGGCGAAGACCTGATAACTCACGGCGGCGAGTGTAGAGATGGTGGCGGGTTTGTCATCGCCGAGTTTCGGGGAAATCTGTAAAAGTTTGTCGGACGAGCATTGAAGGCCGCGGGATTGTCGCTAGGCTCACCCCGCATGGACGATCCCAAAGCCTCCCACAACCGCCGGAAAAAGGGATTTTCCTGGATCGGAGCGACTTTATTCCTGCTCGTTCTGGTGGGGATCGGCCTGTGTTTCACGACTTTTCCCGGCAAGGTGAAGCGCGGCATGAAGGAGGTTTTTTCGCCGAAACCGGTGGTGGTCGCAGCGGATACCAAGGACATTTACCGGCAGGCGGAAGCCCGGATCCGGGCGGAGATGGAGGAGAAATACGAGCGCGACATCGCGGCGCTCAAAAAATCGCTCGAAGAAGCGGGCAAGCAAGCAGCCGAGGAACCGGAAGAAACGCCGGAGACCGAAATCGAAGTCGGCAGCGTGACCGATGTCCGGAAGCTCCGCTCCGGCATCCCGTTCAAGACCTCGGTGAATATCGAAAAAGGCGGCATCGCCTCCAAGGAGCGCATGGACGACTCAAGCTACACCGCCACCTATCAGCTCTCGCTGCGCCTCCCCACCCCGGCGAAAACCATCGCCGAGCTCGAGTCCTCCAGCCCGGGCCTCGCGAAAATCCTCCCCGGCCTGCCGCCGCTCATCGAGAAGGCCACCGTGTCCTCGTGGTTCAACAAGCTTTACGAAAACAAGGCCGTTCGAGTCCGCCGCGATGCGAATTCCCTCAACGAACTCCTCACCAAGCACAACATCTACGACTGCGAGACCATCCTTAATTTCCAAGCCCCCGGCGGCCGCAAGGTCTTCTTCATGCAGGCGGAAATGGATGTCGTCTCGGACGGTTCGGACGGCGACCGCCTGCCAACGATGCCGGACGAAATCGTCAATTCCCCGCACTATCAACCGTTCACCAGTTATGGCTGGCCCAAGAAAACCAAGACCCCGAATCCAATGGTCGCCGGTTGGGAGAAACGCGTCGTCGCCGCGAACAAGGAACTCGCCGCCGCCGGCACCACCGCTGCCCGCAAGACCTGGCTGCGCGACCGCATCCAGTATCTCAAGCGCGGCATCGACGACCTCAAGGCCCGCAGTTTCCTCATCGCCGACTACGATCCGTTCATCGTCATCCCCATCGACATCCTCGCGTCCAGTGAACCTTACGCACCGAACGTCGGCGACTACGCGGTCGTCGTCCACGGAGGGAAGATCTATCCAGCCATCGTAGGCGACGGCGGCCCCACCTTCAAAGTCGGTGAAGGCTCGCTCCGGATGGCGCGCGAAATCAACCCGAAGGCCTCGCCCTACAGCCGTCCGGTTTCTGATTTAAAAGTCACCTACCTCGTTTTCCCCGGTAGTCGCGAAGCCGAACGGGGGCCGCCGGATTATGAAAAATGGCGTCAGCGCTGTTACGAACTGCTCGGCGAGATTGGCGGGATCGGTGAGGGCTACCAGCTGCACCAGTGGCAGGACCTGCTGCCGAAACCCGAACCTCCCCCACCCGTCCAGCCTCCCATTCCGGATCCAGAAAAACCGCTCATTCCCGGGGGCATGACTCCGGTTCCCCCGGCTGGAAATTCCCCGCCAGTGGTTCCTTCCGTCACTCCCCCCGCTCCAGCATCCGGCGCACCCGCTCCTGAAAAAGCGCCCGAATGATTTTCGCGAACAGCCACAGGCAAATCACCGTCACTCCGAATTCCAACACCGGCGTGAATCCGTGAGAACGCCCCCCGGCCGCGAATTTCGCCAGCCCCGGCAGATTTCCCAGACCGCGGGCCGCCCCGAGCAAGGCCAGGATCCCCGCGCCGATCACGCCGTGCCAAAGCATTTTCAACGAGAACAGCCCGCAGATCATGATCCCGCCGCCGAGCTGCATCGCCCCGGTGAGGAATCCCACCGCATCCGGTTTGTCCAGCGCGGCCAGCGCGACTCCGCCCATCGCCAGGACCGCCGCGCCGCTGAGGAAAATGGAGAACCGCATGCGCGGGACGCTGCCACGGTTGATCCGGGTGGCAAAGCCGGAATTCGACCGTCGCGCATCCGCGGTTTACAAGCCGCACCACGCCGCCACTATTCCCCGCAATGAAGCGAATCTGGTGCAACGGCCAATGGCTCGATCCTCGGGATTTCCTCTCCTCGCCGATGGATCGTGGCTCCATCCACGGGCTCGGACTCTTTGAAACAATCCTCGCGATCGACGGCGTGCTGCGCTTTGCCGACCGCCATCTCGCCCGACTGCGGACCGGCCATGAAAAACTCGGCTGGCCCGTCGATTTCCCCGGGTTCCATGACATCACCGCCGAGCTACTCGCCAAAAACCGCCTGAATACCGGCCGCGCCCGGGTCCGCCTAACTATCACCGGCGGCAGTGGCCCGATCCACGACCTCGCGCCCGGTGCGGACCGCCTCGTCTGGCTCACCGCAGTGCCCGCGCTCATTCCGCCGGAAAGTGTCAGCGCCTGTCTCTCGCCGTGGCCCCGAAACGAATTCTCGCCCCTCGCCGGATTGAAGTGCGCCTCCTACTCGGAAAATCTAATCGCCCTCGACCACGCGCGGCGGCACGGCTTCGACGAGACGGTTTTCCTCAACACCTCCGGCAATCTCTGCGAGGCCGCCACCGCGAATCTGTTCCTCGTGGCGGCCGGCCGGCTGCTCTTACCCTCGCTCGCATCGGGCTGCCTGCCGGGCGTCACCCGCGAGGTCATCCTCGAACTCGCCGAGGAATCCGGCATCTCGTGTGAAATTGGAAATTTCGTCCTGAGCGACTTGGAACAGGCGGAGGAGGTTTTTCTAACTTCCTCTACCATCGGAGCCATGCCGGTTTCCCGTTTTGCCGATCGCGTGATTCCAACCGGCCCCGTCACCCGGCTACTGCGTGAGGCGCTCGAGTCCCGCCTTGCGACGGAATAGTCAAAGTAAAGATGCCTGGAAGCTAATCGAGGTGCTCGCTTGGGATCCATTCCTCGTGGATGGCTGTGATCTCAGGGAAACCGGTTTCTTGTTCGCTTTCGGTGAAATCAATATCATCCAAAGATTCTTCCGGCTCGTCACTGAGGAGGGCGCTGACTTCATAGGCGTCGGCCACCGCATCCCGAGTCTCGTCTTCCGCCTCGTCGAGACCGAGTTGGACGAGTTCTGCATTCGGGTCTTCATCCACGTAAGGCGGGGCGAAGGTCGAGTGGGGATTCGTAATGGTAGCTGTAACGGGATCGATGGGAGGCATGATGGGATGGGATGGTTCGGCAAAATAGCTTGCAGATGCCGGTCCACTTCACGACTCCTCGCAGCTGCGGGCTCCCGCCCTATCCTGTCGCCAATCGGACCCGTGCGGATTGCAATTTCCCACCCCTCAATGATGCGGTTTGCCATTGGCAAATGCGGATTCAGCCCGGTCTTTTCGCCATATAATGGGCCACCGCCTCCGCCCTTGAGCGCACGTGCATCTTGGTGTAGATGTTCTTAAGGTGGCTGCGTACCGTTTCAATACTCAGGCTGAGATAGTCGGCGATCTCCTTGTTGGAGTATCCCTTGGTGAGCAGGACCAGAATCTCCTCCTCGCGGGCAGTTAGAGAGATGGACGGATCCAGGCCGCTTCCCTTGCGCCGGAAGGAAGCCACGACATGTCTCGCGATCTCGCTGGTCATTGGAGCACCCCCGCTCAGGACGTCGAGCAGTGCCGTCCTGAGCTCCATCGGTTTGGTACGTTTCAGCAGATAGCCGTCTGCGCCCGACTCCAACGCCAGGAAAAGGATTTCGTCCTCGTCCGATGCCGTGAGAATCACGATCGGGGTCTGTGGCAGCATCGTCTTGAGTCGGGACGTGCATTCGATCCCCGACATGCGCGGAAGGAAGACGTCCATCAAAACGACATCCGGCTTCATCTGGGGAATCATCCGGAGGGCTTCTTCCGCAGACGCGCAGGCGCAAACGCAGATAAAGTCGGGAAACGACGAAATCAATCGGCTCCAGCTTTCGCGAGTATCGCACTGGTCCTCCACCAAGAATACCCGCAGGGGTGATTTGGACGGGGCTTCACCAGGAGCATGGGACGGGGTTTGTTTCATGATGATTGGGTTTGGGTTCCAGAAACCTTAGCTGGTGGAGTCGGTGCGTCGTTGCTGGCGGATGCGCAGGGCCCTCGGTCCGATTTGGGTTGCGGTTGTGCCCACCTGCCAGGGACCGGGCGCAGGGAGACCTACGGTGAATGTGCCCGCCGGGACCGTGGGGTGATTGATGTTCTTCGGTTCTTGTCTAAACATGCGTGAGCAAATTGAGGAGCCCTACGACAATATGCAAATTCAAATTCCGAACCTTGATGAGGAGTTTGGCCGTTGTCCGCAGCTCCCTGGATGCGCTTTGTTTCGCAGCCACCGGTAAAGGGGGCGCTCAGCATCCACCAACCAGGGTTCGTTCAAGATGACCGAATAAGGCACTCACCCAATCGGGGGAGCGGAGTCACCCGGTCGTGGGGTGGACACGGGGGGCGGTCATGATATCCTCGCTATCGTTTATGGGCCAAATGAAACCTATCCGACTCCCGCGGGCGATCTCGTTGGATGTTTCCTGCCGCTGGAAACAAAGGGTGGTCGTGACCGCCGTGCTGTTAGTTTTTCCGCTGCTCGCCGCTCGCGGCCAGCATCCAATCGAAGCCGGATTTCCCGCAGGCATCCGGCTTGCCGCCAACGCGCGTGGCGAGGCCGCTATTGCCACGCTCGGGAATCGTTTGCCGGAAGTCGCCGCATTTTATGGGAAATCCCCGCAACAGCTTCGCAAGATTTTCCAGACCGACCACAGTCTCTGGGTTGATCCCGAGGGACAGCTCCTCTACGCCTGTGAGTTTGAGTGTGCGGATTGCGCCCATGAAGCGCCGGAGGCAGACGGCGTGATCGCCGAAATCGGGCCCACCGATCCGGGTCCCTCGTTCGACACATCCCAAGCTTTCCTCCTCCACAGCCGCCCGGGCGCGAACCGCGTGATCTATCTCGACTTCGACGGCCATGTCGACACCACCTCCGGAAATTGGAAGGACGGTGCCTCGGCCCCGTCCTATAATGTCAGCGGGGATCCCGCCACGTTCAGCACCGACGAACGCAACCGCATCATCGAGATCTGGCAGCGCGTCGCCGAGGATTTCGCGATCTATCAAATCGATGTCACCACCGAGGAGCCGCCGATCGACGCCTTGAGAAAGACGAGCTCCGGTGATGCGGCTTATGGGATCCGCGTGTGCATCGGCGGCAGTGGCAATGACTGGTACGGGAATAACGTGGGCGGCGTGGCTTTTGTCGGCTCGTTCGATTCCAGTCAGGATGTTCCCTGCTGGGTGTTTACCGCCGGCACTGGAAACGGCGCGAAAAACATCGCCGAGGCCACCAGCCACGAAGTCGGGCACACCCTTGGCCTGAGTCACGACGGCATCGAGGGTGGAGCTGGCTACTACAGTGGACAAGGCAATTGGGTGCCGATCATGGGCGTCAGTTACACCAAGACCATCAGCCAATGGAGTAAGGGGGAATACGCCAATCCAAACAACACCCAGGACGATCTGGCCATCATGCTCACCCAAGGCGCCGTTTACCGGCCGGACGACCACGGCGGCACCGTGGCCACCGCGACCAAGCTGAGTGCCGACTCCAATTCCGCCACCGTCGAGGGCGTCATCGAGCGCAACACCGACCTGGATTTCTTCCGTATCGACGCGGTCAGCGGTTCGCTGGTCATCAATGTCATTCCCGCGCCGCGCGGTCCCAACCTGCGCCTTGAAGTGAAGCTCTACGACTCGGGCGGGGTATTGCTCCAAACCGCCACAGCCCCCGACACCACCGCGGGCACCCAGCCCGTCGCACTCACCCGCACGGTCACCACCGGGGCGTTTTATGTTTCCGTGGATGGCATCGGAAACGGCGATCCCCTCACGACCGGGTATTCGGATTACGCCAGCATCGGCCAATACAACGTCACCGTCACCGGTGTGATTCCCGGAGTCTTTACTTGGACATCCGCCAGTGCCGGCACCAAGCAGTGGAACACCGCTGGCAACTGGGCGTCGGTTACCGTTCCTAACGCCGCTGCCGTCACGGAGAGGGTCAACAATGACATCAGCGGAGACCAGACCCTCCAGCTCGCCAGCACGACCACGCTCGGCTCCCTCTACCTCGGTGATTCCAACAGCACCCATGCGTTCACCCTGGCCGCCAGCGGTGGATCGGTGGTTTTCAATAACTCCGGGCTTAACGCGAACCTAAGTAAAACAAGCGGCGGCAACGACATCATCTCCGCGCCGGTCTCCCTGGTGGATCATCTCGTGCTCACCCAGTCCGCCTCCGCCACATTGGCTTTTTCCGGAGGCATCAGTGGTGCGAAAGCATTGACCAAAGCCGGGGCCGGAACCGTCGTCTTCGCCTCGCCTAACACCTATACCGGCGTCACCACCCTCGACGACGGGCTGCTGCGGCTCGACGACGCCAACGGCCTGCCCGGCGGCATCGACAACGCCGTGGGAGCCGGGGAAGGCGGACTGGCTTTTGAAGGCGGAGTGCTCGGCCTCAACGGCGACTTCACCCGCCAAATGGGCACCGGAGCCGGTCAGTTGAATTGGGATCCAGACACGGGTGGTGCGGGCAGCGGTGGCTTCGCCGCCTTCGGTGCGGATCGCGAAGTGAGACTCAACAACGGGACGGGCACTCTATCGTGGGCCACGGCGATTCTGGGTAGCGGCAGTATTCTGATTCTCAACCATCCGACGGCCACCCACACTCTTAATTTCAGGAATGGGATCAGCTTTTCCAACCAAAAACGCACCGTGCAGGTGGAAAATGGCGCAGCGGCCGTGGATGCCATTCTCAGCGGCAGTCTGATCGGCACGGCGGATACACCAGCCGGATTGAACAAGACGGGCCCTGGAGTGCTTTCGCTCACCAATTCCAACTCCTACCCCGGCGTCACCACCGTGGCGGATGGCGTCCTCCGGCTGCAAAACGCCGCCGCGCTGCCCAGTGGTAATTTGGAACTCACCGGCGGCGGCGTCCTAGGCTTGGGTGCAGGCGATCTCACTGCCCGCACCATCGGCACCGGCGTCAATCAGGTCCAGTGGCTCGGCTCGGGTGGTTTCGCCGCATTCGGTGCGGATCGTGCGGTGAGATTCACCCCCGATCCGAACACCTCCATCAACTGGCCAGATTTCATAGGCACCGGCCGGGTGCTCATCCTCGGCCATGATACGGCCGATGCCACGCTCCTGTGGCAGCAGCGGATTTCGCTCGCGGGAAACCTTCGAGTCATCCAGGTCGATGATGGCTCGGCCCCCATCGACGCGAAAATGAGCGGTATCATCGCCGGCGGCAGCAGCGGAACGAGCAACCGATTTGACAAGGCCGGCGCAGGCACACTCGCTTTCACCGCTCAGAATACTTACTGGGGCACCACCACCGTCAGCGCGGGCACCTTGATGATCGGTGATGGCGGCACTGTGGGCGGAGTCTCGCAGAACACCCCGAGCATCGTCGTGGAACCGGGAGCCATCCTTGCGGCCAATCGAAGCAACACCCTCACTCAGGGGACGAACCCTCTCAAGGTCGCCGTCACCGGTGACGGAGGATTCACGCAGGCCGGTTCCGGAAACACCGTGCTCATGCTAACTAACACCTACATCGGGCCGACCACCATTGACGCCGGCACACTCACTCTGGGAGCCGCGGGCGTCCTGCCGGATGCTTCCGAGGTTTTCATCCGCAACGCCACGCTGGCCGCGGGTTCCTTCGCCGAAACCGCGGGAAGACTCGACATCACGGGCACAGCCACCATCCAGCTCGGCACGGGTGCGAGCCTTGCCTTCACTAGCAGCGGCGCGGGAGACTGGTCCGGCGGCACACTCCATCTTACAGGCAATTTCGTTTCCGGCTCATCGCTCCGTTTTGGTGCCAACGGCAGCGGCCTCGCTCCAGACCAGCTTGCCCTCATCTCGGCGGACGGTTTCACCGGGTTTGCCCTGAATGCGAATGGCTATCTCGTCGCCAATGCGGCCTTTTCCTCGTGGATCAACCGCACCTTCGTCAACGGTTCCGTTCCCATCGACAAGCGGGGCCCACATGACGATCCCGACGCAGATGGCGTGAGCAATTTGGTGGAGTTCGCCCTTGATGGCCAGGATCCCACGGTGGCCGATGCTTCCACTGACAGTTTCACCGGCAACGCCCTCAGTTTTACCAAGCGGGCTGGCACCAGCGGCCTCACCTACGCCATCCAGGAGTCGACCGACCTCGGAATCAACGATCCTTGGACCGAAGTAACAGGCAGTTCATATATCAATTCCACCGACACGGTATCCTACAGCCTGCCCGCGGGTGGACCTGTCAGAATCTTCATGCGCCTCCAGGTGTTAACCGAATGATTCTTGGGAGATTAGGGATCCCTGTTCCAGGCGGGAGTCAGGCATTCGCTAAGCACGCGTAGCATGGCGCAAAGCCATGGCATACATCTTTTCGCCGCACTTGCTAGATTGATCTCCCCGTTCACTCGCATGCTCACCCGGTTGGGGGATGGAACCCACCCGGTTGCGGGATAGACAGCAATGTGGAACCAGTGGCAGATTCCAATATGCGATGTGATTCCCTCATCGATATAGCCCGAATCCTCTATCAATGAACCATTTCAACCTTAAAAACCATCGAGCGCGAATCCAGCGTGGATTCACCCTCACCGAGCTGCTAGTTGTCGTTTTGATCATCGCCATTCTGGCCACCTTCGCCTTTCTGGGAACGAACAGATTGCGTAACATGGCCAGTAAGGCGAACTCCATCCGCAATCTTTCCAAGCTTCAGATCGCCAACGCATCTTATGCCGCCGACCACCATGGCAAATGTGTTCCGATCAGAGTCAATGACGAAAACGGCAATCCCACCCGGTGGTTCCAAGATCCGGTTTTCCTCGGAAATCTAATTGGCGAGGCGTTTGACAAATCCGGCAAACAGTCCGACACCCTACCACTTGATATGCTGGACCCCAAGGTGGTGCGCGCCCGAAAGGCCTTTTATGACCGGGTCTACACGTCCTACGGCATGAATGATACCGGCCTGCTACTCGGAGGCGAACCCGGTCTTAACTCCGGCCACAACTTGAGTCAGATGCCCGATCAGGCTCAAACCATGGCCTTCGCCACCGCCACAGATTTCCGAGTCACTTATAACAGCCGCTACAAATGGAACTTTGAAAATCCGAAAGATGAGAAAACCTCCAATGGCGAAATTGCCTACCGCCATGGGGAAAAGGTCCTGGCGGTGTTTTTCGACGGACATGTCAGCGAAATATCCAAAGCCGACTTTGAGAAAATTGACAAATCCGGCGGAAAAAACAACGCCTTCTGGAAGGCGAAACCATGATGGATCGTCTGTAATTCAATGGGCATGCCTTATTCGCTACGAACCAGGCCAAATTACGCTTTACAGACGATGGTCACCCGAATCAAGACCGCGTCAGGATGCGTCGAGTAATCTAAATGAACGCTATGAAAATTCGTATCGCGATGCCCAAATTTCTCCTTCCGGTTCTGTTGGCATTGGCACCCTTGGCCGCGCCCGCTGGCCCAGCCGCCCACTTCATCCCGGATGAGCATGGGCGCGAACTGGTTCCGGGCGGCTTCGTCGCAATCACCGAGGACAGCAAGGGAGTCATCCGCTACACCGCGGATGATTACCGGCGCATGGTCCGCATGGGGGCCAATTTTCAAGTCATCCGTCTATCACTCGGCCGGCTGGGCGGCTGGCCGGGCTCTACGGCGGATCCCACCTATCCAGCACAGATCGATGAGATGGTCAGCATGGGTAGGGAGGGCGGTCTCAAAACAGTCTTCAAGCTGGTGGTTTATGGTATCAAAAATTTTGACAACACCCAATGGGAAGCACTCTGGAAAAACACCGGTGGCAGCCAGGATGCGTTGCTGGCGGCATGGCGGAAGATCTGGATCCGTTACCGGAATGAACCGTCGGTGTTCGGCTACGACTTGCTCAATGAACCTCAACGCGGGCTGGATCCCGACGAGCGACGTTGCGTCCGCGAGAGCTTGCTGCCGACCCTCCGCCGGCTTACCGACGCGATGCATTCCGTCAGCCCAGACAAGTGGGCGCTATACCAGCCATTGTTCAGAGACACGGGGCAAGGTGTGGGGCCATTCACCCCCATGCAGGAAACGCTGGGGCGCAACCGGATCATCTACGCGCCGCACATGTACACCACCGATCTGAAGATGATGAAAGAGACGCTCGACCGATACGAGCGCGAGGCAAGGCTCTCCAAGGCACCGCTGCTGCTTGGCGAATGGGGGTCGTCAGTCTCCCTAACCGTTGATTCCGACACCGGGAAGCGCACATTTTACACCAATGTCTATCAGGCGACCGCAGGGGATCTTGACCGCCGCGGCATCGGCGGGATCAAAGCCTGGTTTGTCGGCTCGCGCTCGCCGCTCGAGAACAAAAAATCAAAGACCAAATACACTTGGGCGATCTTTTCAGACACCAAACCCGTGGGACAGATCGAGCGGAAATACCTGGTCGATCCCCTGGCGCGTCCCCGTCCGCTGGCAGTGGCAGGCCGCCTTGATGACTACAGTTTCAACTTCGCCACGCGAACCTTGGAAATAAGCCTGAAACCCGACGCCAAGCTCGGCGGCACGGGGATTTTCGTGTCCGTGGACCGCTACTATCCTACCGGATTTCATCTGGAAATTGGTACGGGACTGGTGATGGAATGGAAGCCGACTGACGGGAAGTTGCACGTCGTTCGCTGTGCCGAGGATATTCACCGCCGCCAGGCGCGGTGGGTCCGCTGGGATGCTGAGAGACTGCATCTGATCCTGGAAAAATGGGAGGAGGCTACGCCGCGTTTGGACATCAGAATCTCACCGTTGCCGGATTCCCAACCGTCATCCAAGTCCGGCCATCGAGGCCCCAGTCAGGAATAAGTCAAAGATACCAAGCAACAAATTTCATCGCCGCTCTCCGGGCCAGCCATGGCAGTGTCCTAAGGTTTATCTTCCCCACCTCTGACAAGTCTGACGAAACGAAGCACCTCAGTCCCGGACCTCGCACGGCAAGGGTTTGCCCGACCGATCTCATCTTGAGTTTTCGAAAGTTTATCATGTGAGCGGAGCCGTACAAGACAATTCCCTTTCAGGTCCCAACTACCTGCGGTAGAGCGTTTCACCCGGTTGGGGGATGGAAAACAACATCCAAACATGGCATCGTTTGAGAGATGGGCTATGAGGAGTTCTGCAGTCGTAGTCATCCCTGCGGAATCCTTTACCATTTGATCAATCGACTTCGCTACAAGTGAAACAAACCCACCCCGTTCCCAACCACGCCTCCGCAGGCTTTTTAGAGCTGTTGAGTCAGATCGTAGTAGACCAACCCACCCCGCGGGACCAGGCGTCCCACCCTTGGCGCATCCTGTTGGTGCTCCTCGTCACGATTGCGGCGTTCACTCCTCTTACTGGACACGCTGCGAATATTTACGGCGATGCTAGCGACACGGATATCCGCGAGGATGGGTCCCTCAGTGCCGTGACGGGCACCAGCCTCCAGCCGGGCGGTTCGGGATCTCCCGCCCTGGACCGTTCTGCCATTTATGTGTTCCAACTTCCCAGTCTCGGGGCGGTGGCCAATCCCTTCACCAACGCAAAATTCCAGTTCGATGTGTCGAGCAAAACAGGCACGGCGCCGACCGTGGACCTCTACGGCCTGGGCCGCCGGGCAAGCTCGGCAGTGCTTGCCAGCGACTATTACGGAGAAACCACCACCGCGGATCCGACAGACGCCACCTTCCTTCAGAACAACATCCTGACCTCGGCCACCGCAGTCGGTCTCGCCGCCACCAATTCGGCGGGCGGCACCGCGTTGAACACCTACCTCAACACCCAATACGCCTCGGGCGCTGGCGCGGGACAATATGTTTTCCTGCGCATGAGCACCGAGACTGCGGCCACCGGCGCCAACCGTTTCGCCCTGAGTTCGGCCGACAACGCCTCTGGCAAACCACAAATCATTTACAACCTGCCCTCAGGCTTCACCCGTCCCTTCATCTGGGTGCGGGATTCGGAAAAGGCCGACATCCTCGCCAAGATCGCCGCCAACCCTTGGGCCACCAGCGTCTACAATGGCATGGTCTCCCGAGTCGCAACCGATCTGGCCAGCCATCAATCGAACCGCGATACCTTCCTCCGCGGCTTGCCGGTGGATTGGACGCTCGCCACCCCCAAATTCAAAACGATCCCCGCTTACTCGGAAAGCTCGGTGCGCTACCCGGCCGAAGCCAAATACAACGACGCGCTGGATTGCGCGGTCCTCTATTATCTCACCGGCGATGCCAAATACGCCCGCTGCGCGGGGGACATCCTCCACAACGCGGTGAAGACGCTGCTGCCAGTGGCGGCCTCCGCCAGCACCGGCAACGGCGGTTGGGTTTTCCAAACCGACCTCCTCAAGGAAGCGCGGGTCACCGGTACGCAGTTACCGATCATCTATGATTTCCTCCACTCCTGGCTCCAGACCAACCAGGTCTATGATGTGAAAGCAGCGGGAATGGTGAACTTCAATTTCACCAATGCCCAGAGCGTCTTTCGAAAGCAATACGAACTCACCCGCGATCACGGTCAGAAGGAATCGAACTGGTCCGCACTCATGTCCACGATGATGCTGAACAATTTGTTAGCCCTGGATAACTCGACGGAGCGAAACACCGCGCTCCAAATTTACCTCACCACGGGAACAAGCAAGCAGGCCTCGCTTTCCTATGATTACCGTTACTACACCCAGCCCGGAACGATCTGGCCCGAATCCCTGCAATACTCGGGTATGGTAGGGACGATTCGCTCCACCCACATGGTTCTGCTAGAGCGAGTGGATCCCACCCTGAATCTATTCAACTCCTACCCGAATTTCCCCCTGAGTCTTCCCCGCATCAGCTATCTGCGCTATCCGAATGACGAGCAGATCATGTTCGGTGACGGCTCTCGTCCCGGCAGCACCGGGGCGTTTCCGCAATACGAGCTGGTCTATCAACATGCGCTCACCCGGGGTCGGACCGATCTCACCTCATTCTTCGGCTCACTTATCAATGGCGGTGTGGCGGACGGAAATTACAATCGCTCCACGCTCGATAGTTACTCGACCTTGGGGACACAAACCGAGCCGCTGCAACTGCTCTGGCAGGCTGCCAGTTTGTCCGAACCGGCAGTGACACCCGCGCTGCCGCGCACCGACAAGCTCCCGCACGCGGGCATCACGTTGCAACGCAATCCCGCACCTACGAACAATACCATTTACGGACTCATGGGTTTCGTTGGCGGCGCGGCCCACATCCACAGTCACGCCAGCGGCATGAGCATGGAACTGTTCGGCATGGGCGAAGTGATGGGCGCGAAGTCGGGAACCGAAAGCTACGGCGCGACCATCAACGAAAACTATTACCGGCTGTTTGCTTCGAACAACACCATCATCGTTAACGGTGCCTCACGCGGGGAAGGCGGCTGGGGTAATTTCGGCATCAACACGGTGCAAACCGTGGCCATGGAGCCGCAGCCTTTTGCGAATGCGGTTTCACCCAATTACTCGTTCTCCACCAGTTCCTTCGTCGACGACAAGGGAACTCAGGCAGAAGGCACCCAGCAGCGCACCCTGGCCATTGTCCGCACCTCGCCGACCACCGGTTACTATGTCGATGTGTTCCGTTCCAAATCCACAGTCACCAACCGGACCGCAACCACGCTCAATGGTAACGTGACTAACCAGTATCACGACTACATCTATCGTAACATCGGGGACAATTCCATCAACCTCCGCGCCGATGGCGTGCCCCTCCCCCTCACCAGTCAGCCCAATCGTTTTCAGAACGACATCGGCGACGTGAACGAACAGCCAGGCTGGCGTTATTTCACCAATACCACGGTTTCCTTCCCAACCAGCGCTTCGATACGCGCACAGTTCGTGGCGACGGTTTCAGGAACCACCCGCTACATGGACATGCACATGCCCGCCGTGGCCAGCCGCGAATATGCCAAGGTGGACAGCCCGGAGATGGTTAAGGCTCCGAGTCCTTACAGTTCCAGAGTCGCCCCCACGCTCGTCGTCCGTCAAATCGGTGAGGCATGGAACAAGGCCTTTGCCACCGTCTATGAGCCGCATTACGAAATCACGGGTGGCACGGTCCAAAACGTAACCCAGTTGTTGCGCAGCGGAATCGTCGTCGGAGTAAAGGTGGAAAGCACCGTGGGACTGAAAAATGTCGTGCATTATATCCTCTCAAATCCCGCTGCCGGGGAAACCTTCACGGACGCTACCGTCGGTCTCTCCTTCACCGGCCGCTTCGGCATCGCCGCGGACAATGGCGACGGCTCGACAACACTCTACCTCGGCGATGGTTCTTCGTTGGCCTATCGCGGAAACTCGGTGGCCACTGTCAGCGGAGCAGCCTCCCAAGCGGAGGTCCGCTTCACGCCCGGCCAATCTCCGGTGATCATCTCCAACAGCCCGGTCAATGCGGTCATCGCACCACCGCCACCGGGCTTCACTTGGATTCCGACCGCCGGCGGAAGTTCCTATGACTGGACCAACACCGCCAACTGGAACCCGGCGACTGTTCCTAACACTTACGGAGGAATCGCCTTCAAAAACGTCGACATCACCGGTGGCCAAACGGTCAACGTCAACCTACCCGTCATCCTTGGCGAAATGGTCGTGGGTGACAGCAGCGGCGGCGAAAGCACCCTGCTGCAAAAGGGCAGCAACGGCTCGCTCGTCATGGATCAGACGGAAAACGGAGTTGCCTATCTCACCCGCACCGCTGGCGGCACCGGCACCGTTACTTTCAAAAATGACCTCAACATCACCCTCACGGACAACCTAACCGTAAGACAGGCGGGCGGCAACGCGAATTCCACCATGGTCATCGCAGGCACCGTGGCAGGTTCTGGAAAAAGTCTGAGCAAAGAAGGCGGCACCCTCACCTTGTCTCTCGCTGGTGCCAACACCTACTCCGGAGCAACCCGGATCCAAGGCGGCATCCTGAGCCTCGACCAGAATCTCGCGATGCAAAACAGCGTGCTCGATACCGTGAACAGCATCACCGGTGATGCGACCAATGGTCTCAGAACCACGGTCACCTCCCTGACGCTCGGTGGCCTCACCGGATCAAAGAGCCTCGCCGCGATGTTTACCAGTACTTCGGGCGGATTCTCCGGCGTCACCGCGCTGACGCTGAAGCCCGAAACCGGAGCCACCATCGCCTACTCCGGCGGCGTCGTCGATGGCGCGGCCGGCATGACGCTCACCAA
The DNA here is from genome assembly GCA_031425955.1 of Akkermansiaceae bacterium. Lineage (GTDB taxonomy): Bacteria > Verrucomicrobiota > Verrucomicrobiia > Verrucomicrobiales > Akkermansiaceae > Luteolibacter. The sequence continues at coordinate 39,262 of JANPKJ010000150.1, forward strand.
GACCGGTGCAGGCACACAATCCCTCTCCGGAACTAACACCTACTCCGGCTCCACCACGATTTCAGCCAATTCCGGCACGCTCGAAATCGGCGGTTCCGGCAATCTTGGCAGTGGGGCCTACTTCGGCAGCATCGCCATCGGCAGCGGCTCGGTGATGAAGTACAGCAGCAATGCCACCCAGACACTCTCGGGACCTATCAGCGGTTCAGGCGGCCTCGTTAAAGAAGCCAGCAGCACACTGACCCTCAGCGGATCCAACACCTCCTTCACGGGTCCCGTCACGATCAACTCCGGCGTGCTCACTCTGGGCAACGGCAACGCATTGAGTGCTGCCAGCGCTATGACCATGTTCGGTACCAGTTCGCTCAGAACTTCCGTCCAAAACGCAACCATCAACGCACCCATCAACATCAGCGGCACCCCGGCCATCCATGCGCCGGATTTCGGAACGGGTTCGACGACCTCCACCCTGACTCTTGGTGGTGCGATCTCCGGTAATGGGAGCGTGACCTTTAGTTCCCTCTCCACCGTCGCCTCGAATTCCAATCAAACGGTCCGCCTTAACGCGCAGAGCGCTTACCTGGGCGGCACTACCCTCAATCCTGCCGACAACGACACCAATCTCATCGTCAGACTCGGCATCAACAACGCCCTACCGACAACCACCGTCCTCTCACTCAACGGCGTCGCCGGTGGGGGGAGCGGCCGCTTTGCCAGACTCGAACTGAACGGTTTCAGCCAAACGATTGCCGGTTTGCAAAACACCCCAGCCAACCTCAGAACCCAGCAAGTCCTCAACTCAGTTGCCACCGCCACATTTACAATCGACAGCACCACCGACCACGGCTTCTCCGGAACGATCGACGGCATCAACCTCAGCCTGGCAAAAACCGGTCCCGGCATCCAGACCATCGCCGGAATCAACACAATGGCCGGCACCACCACCATCAGCGAGGGCAAGTTGCTCGGCGTCGTCGGTGGCAACTCCGCGAGTTCATCCGTGATCCTCAACAACACACTGGGGACCTTCGGTGTCTCCATCACGGACAACACCAAAACCTGGAACTGCGCTTCCCTTTCCACTACCGCTGCTGGAAATCTGGAGTTCAACTTCGGATCCAGCGCACCGGGTGCTGCCAGCCCTCTGATCGTCACAGGGCTCGCTGCATTTACCGTGACTCCCGCGGTGCGGGTGGTTGTCGCCTCCCCTCTCGCACCCGGCACCTATCCGCTGATGACCTGGGGTTCCACCTCCGGCACCCTTCCATCCGTCGTCAGTGTTTTAAATCCGAGCGGCACTGGCGGATTGGCTGATGGAACCACCGCCAATCTCGCGGTTTCCGGCAATACGCTCAACCTCGTTCTTGTCGGCGTTCCCGTTTCCGTCAAAGCCAACAACCCTAGCAACCTCAATCAGCCCACCAGCTGGGTCAATAATCTAACTCCCAATAACACCTCCACCGCCGTTTGGAACAATACGGTCACTGCCACGAACATCACTGTCCTTGGCGCGGACGCGACCTGGGCTGGAATCTCGATCGCCAATCCCGGAGGTGCGGTCACCATCAACTCCGGAAACACCCTCACTCTCGGTGCCAACGCCAACGACATCGACATGAGTGCCGCCGCCGCCAACCTAACACTGAATTGTGCGCTCACCCCGGGTGACGCCAATGTCTGGAATGTGGCAAGCTTGCGCACCCTCACCATCAGCGGGGTGGTTTCAGGTGCATTTCCCATCACCAAAGTAGGCCCTGGCACGGCCTTCCTCTCCGGAGACAACCACTACGACGCAGACACCACCCTCACCGCAGATTCCGGCATCTTGGAAATCAGCGGTTCGGGACGCCTCGGCAATGGCACCTACGCCAAAGCCCTCGAAATCGGCACCAATTCAACTTTCCGCTACAACAGCACCGCCACCCAAGCCCTCAACGGTCCCATCAGCGGCTCGGGAACACTCACCAAGAGCGCCAGTGGCACGTTGACACTTGGCAGCGCCAATCCCTCGTTCACCGGCACCGTCGCCATCAATGCCGGAGCACTCAGCCTTGGAAATACCGGCGCTCTTGGTGCGGCCAGCGAGATCTCCATCGCCGGCGGATCCACGCTCACCTCCCAGACCACCGGCATGTCCGTAGCTGTGCCCATCACCCTTGGCGCCGCCGGCACCACCTCCACCATTTCATTTGGCCGCAGCACCTCCGCCCAAGGCTCGTTCTCATTGAACGAAGCCATCAGTGGCGATGGCAACCTTACACTCACCACTCCCAACGTGAACAGCGCAGGAAGCCTCCAGACCATCTTTCTCGGTTCCGGAAATTCCTACTCGGGCAGCACCCTCATCACCACCGGAAACTCCAGCGCCGCCATGACGGTCAGAGCGAATGTCGCCGACAGCTTGCCGCTCACCACCGTGCTCACTCTCAGCGGCGGTGCCGGATCAGGCAGCGGACGGACCATCGCGTTTGACCTCAACGGCTATGATCAAACTCTAACGGGTCTAACCAACACCAACGGTTCCATCACCCCAGCCGTGCCCACCGCCAGAAACCAGCGGATCACCAACTCCCTGGCCGATCGTTCGACCCTCACCATCAACAACACCGCAGACTTCACCTTCGGCGGCGCGGGACCCACCTCCACCTTCAACGGAAATCCTGTCAACCCGACGGCTCAGATCACCGGCAATCTCGAACTGATCAAAGTGGGTAGCGGCAAGTTCACTCTCGCTCCAGGGGCAGGCAACACCTTCAATGGTCCCACCACCATCGTTGAAGGCATCCTCAGCCTCGGGCATCCCACATCCTTGCAAAACAGCCCGATCGACACCTTCAGCAGCGTTGCAGGCGATACGACCAACGGTCTGCAAACCACCGCCACCCCCCTCACTCTCGGTGGCCTTATCGGTGATAAAAATTTCAACTCGATCTTCACCACGACCAGCGGGGGCTATGCCGGAGTCACCGCGCTAACGCTCAATCCCGGCAACGAGACCACCTTCGAGTATTCCGGCGTGATCTCCGATGGAACGGCCGGCATGCCCTTCACCAAAACCGGCCTGGGCACCCAAATCCTTTCCGGCCCTAACACCTACACCGGCCCCACCCTCATCAGCGCAGGAACCTTGGCCCTGGGCGCAAGCAATGTCCTCCCCGCGACCGCCCTCACTATCGGAACTGCCACCCTCGACGCCGCGACCTTCACCGACACCGTAGGAACCCTCGACCTCACCGCGCCCGCTACCATCAATCTTGGCACCGATGGGAAATTCGCTTTCGCCGCCAGCAATGCCATTGACTGGAGCGATGGCTCGGTCCAAGGCGGCACGCTCATCATCACCGGCACCTTCGTTTCCGGCTCGTCGCTCCGCTTCGGCACCACCAGCACCGGTCTCACCGCGGGTCAGCTTGTGCGGATCACCGCCACCGGATTCGGCGCCTTTGCGCTGGATGCGGACGGTTACCTTACGGCTAGCCCTACCCTGAGTTTCTCCCTATGGATCACTTCCGTCTTCGGCGGCGGAGCGACCGTTTCGGCGGACAAACAAGGGCCTAACGATGACCCCGACCTCGACGGTATCAGCAACCTCATTGAATACGCCGTGGCCGGCCATGACCCGACTTCACCTAACCCTTCTGTCGGAGCCTTCAGTTCCAACATCCTCAGCTTCACCAAGCGTCCCGGCACCATCGACCTCATTTACACCATCCAAGACTCGACCGATCTCGGTGCGACTGATCTTTGGATGGAGGTTCCCCCAAGCCCGTCCTACATCAATAACACGACCACCATCGCCCACACTCTCGTCCCGGGCACTCTACCTAGAATCTTCCTCCGCTTGAAAGTCACGGCCTACTGATCTGAGTTCCGAATCGCGGCCTGCATGGAAATCGACCATCCCCGGACCACCCTGACACGGCGGCCACCTGGTTTTGGTGGCTTACAGTCTACGACTTTGCCAAAACACCCGTCATTCTCACGGTGTTGGTAGTCCTGATTGGGTGGACAAGCTGTTGATCCAAAAAGGATATGACGCCCGTGTAACGTTCAACATCCAGCATCTCCCCATTGGCAACGGTGCTGCCTTGCAAGGATCCTTGGTAGCAACCTTTGATTTCATCTGTCTCAAAAGGTCCCTGCCTCGGCAAGAATACGATTGTCATCTCGTCATCGTCACCAGTCCGAGGGCACAGGTTTGTTTCATAATGGCGGTGGTGTGGGTGTCCCGCGGATGGCGGCAAGCGTCGGATGGTCGTTGCTATCGGATGCGTGCGGCCGACGGTGCGACTTGGGCAGCGGCACCTCGAATTCCACCCGGCAGCCACCTCCCGACCGCGCGATGATCCGGCACTCGCCCCCCACCTCCTTCATCCGTTCGGCCATGTTGGTCAGACCGTTGCGCGAGGTGTCCGCTTGATCCGGTTCAAAGCCCTCGCCATTGTCCTCCACCACCACTAACAATACTTGGCCGCGGCGGTGGATGCTAAGTAACACTTCCGTGGCATGCGAGTGTTTCGCCGCGTTGTTGAGCGCCTCCTTGACTCCTAGCAGGAGGTTTCTCCGCACCGGGAGTTCAAAGAGCACCTCCGGCAGATCCCCCTCCACATCCAGGCGGCAGCGGATCGGCGTTTGGGAGAGAAAACGCTGCGCATGCTTGCAGGCGAAGTTGGCAAAGTCGTGGAGTGTGTCCCGCCGGGAATTGACCATCCAGACGACTTCGTCCATCGCACCGGAGACGGCGCGTGCCTTTTCGCACAGAGCCTCAAGCCGGGGCCGCACCGGAGACCCTGCGGGCAGTTCGGTCTGAACCACTTCCCCTTCGAGCGCGAGTTCGGTCAGCCGGGCACCGAGTTCGTCGTGGATGTCGCGAGCGATTCTGGCGCGTTCCGTGTGAAGCATCGCCTGCGCCTTGGACTGGAGGGTGAGCTTGGCCAGCACCCTTAGATAGAGCAGCAGGGTGACCACAACGATTCCCCAAAGGGCCATCTGGAACCAACCGCGCTGCCAGAAATGCCGCTCTAATGGAAGCAACACCGGCACCTTGACGGTCATGGTAGGTCTGCGGGCATGCCAGTGCCCGTCCCTCGGCAGGAATGCACTGACCACCACCGCCCTGCCCCAGTGCGGCAATGCATCCTGCATGAGTTCCCAACCGCGCTCTCCCTCCGGCACGACGCACCATTTTTTATCGGAAGGAATTTGGATCACCCGCCCGTCGGTCAGCTCGATGATCAGGCCGAACAACATCCCCGCCTCGCGGTTGTCATTGAAAGCCTCCACTGCCAGCACATGACGGCCCGGATCCAGCAGCAGGCTGATGTCATACTCGGTGACACTGCGCCAGTCACTACCCGTCCCAAGTTCGCGCCCGTTGAGCATGACCCGATAGCCGTTGTCCACACCGATGTGGATTTGCGCCCGGGCGACGGTCGCACCCTGTGGGATCTCAAACGCCTGCCAGAAACGCACCGTCTGTTTGTCACTGGTATTTGGAGCCCAGATCCACGAACCTACCCCCCACTTCGGGTCCAGAACATTGTCCGCTTCCTCAACCGCCGGCTGATCCACGAAGGCATTCCCATCCACAATTGCGGTCGCTGCGGACAAACCCACACAGCCGCACAGCAGGCAAACGGCGCAGCGTAATAACAGTCGCGGACCTCTCGCGGCGATGGATTGACCGGCGGATCTCATGAGTGTTCGACAGCTGATCATGTGAGCGGAGCCGTGCAAGACAATTCCCATTCGGTCCCCCCACTTGCGGTAGATGGTTTCACCCGATTGGGGGATGGCGAAACGCTTTCATGGGTGTAAGGTAGGGGCGAGTCGAGAAATCCCACCGTGAAACCCATTCATTACAGTCCCGGGTGGGCTTTGTTCCCGCTACCCGATCGACGCCACTGTTGGCTTGCAAGCAATTCCTGCGGCCAAAATACCGCCGTGTAATCGCTGGCGACTTCCTCTGCGTCTTCATTCGATCCAATACCCACCTCTTCCCTCCAGCCCTTCCGATGAATTTCCAAGCAACCCATGCTCCGCTACCCAGCGGAAAGCCCACCTCCTCTTTGCCGGCGCGCTTCGCAGTCCTGCCAACGGTCGCCCTCGGCGTATGTTCGTTATTCTTACTTCCTCAGGCCCACGCTGCTACTCGCTATTGGGACGGTGGAACCATTGACATCGCTGCCAATGGTGATGGCACTAGCGACGGTGCCAATGGCACTTGGAGCACCGGTATCGCAAACTGGGACCAAGGCAGCGGCCTGGCCCACGTCGACTGGGTGAATGGAAGCGATGTGGCGGTGATCGACGGCACTTCGCAGACCCTCACGCTGGGCACGGACATCACCCTTGGCGGGATAATTCAGAAATCGGGTGGAAGCTTCGTCGCCATCGGGGGCGGTTCCTTCAAGCTCATTTTGAACATTACCGGAGCCAATACGTTCCAGGGGGCTGCCAACGACACCACCGGCAGAACCTTGACGGTGAACGCAGTGATTGCAGGGGCGGCCGGCAAAAATCTCGTTATTGCCGGCCCTGCGGAATCCGGTACTGGCACCATCAATTTGGGAAGTTCCAACACCTTTAGTGGGACCACCAGCTTCAGCGCCGGGGCTACGGGAGGAGCCCGCGTTGTCCTCAACACTCGACTCGCGCTCCAGAACAGCACCGTGACCCTGAGTTCGAAAGCCAATGTGGTCTTTAGCAGCACCGTTTCGACAGATACCTTTACCTTCGGCGGTCTCGCCGCCAGCAGCGCCGGTACTGGCTCCAACCTTGTCCTGCGGAACAACGACGCCACCCCCGGTCCCATCGCTCTAACCGTAGGTGGCAACAACAGCAGCACCACGTATAAAGGCGTTCTCAGCGGAACTGGTTCCCTGATCAAAACGGGCAGCGGCACCCTCACTCTCGGCGCGGCAAACACCTACACCGGCGCCACAACGGTCAGCAACGGCACCTTGCAGGTGGACGGCAGCACCACCAGCGCCACCACCGTCGCAAACGGGGCCACTCTTGCAGGTGGCGGGCTCGTCAACGCCGCCGTCACGGTATCCGCTGGCGGTTCGCTGCGGGTCCCCGACAACAATCTCACGGTATCCAGCCTAACCTACAGCGGCACCGGCACCCTCCATGTGGGCACCCTGTCCAGCTATACCAGCACCGCCGCCCTCACCGTGACCAACGCCCTGGCCCTCAGCGGCGGCGCGGCTACGGTAACGCTGAACCTGCCAACGGCTCCAGGGTTCAATGGCACCTTTCGTTTGATTCAATTTGGCAGCGGCCCTGCGAATACTAACGGTTTCAAGCTTGGAACCGTTCCAACGCTTGCCTGGAATCAGACCGCCACATTGCAGGTCAGTGGTAACTATCTGAATTATGTGATCACCTCCGCCGGCGACACGACGCCGCCAACCTTGGCGAGTACACTCCCGGCGAACAATGCCGCGGACGTGTTGGCCAACGCCAACCTCGTGGCGACCTTTGACGAGACGATCGTGGCCGGCACCGGCAACATTGAGCTACGTCGAACCAGCGATGGCACTTTGGTGGAATCATACGACTTACCTTCGTCCCCCCGGCTGGCGTTCAGCACCGCACGATTGATCATCAACCCGACCGCTGATTTACCCGTGGGCCAGTATTACCTGCTCATTCCCGCGGGGGCCGTCAAAGATACTTCCGGCAACAACTATGCCGGAATCACCCTGAACACCGGTTGGAAGTTCACCGTGACCGTTCCCCCGGTGACCTTTACGGATACGGGTAGCCCCGCAAACCCGCTTTGGAGCGAAATTTTACCCACCCTGAACGTTCAATCCGCGGATCCTGGCCCCGTGTTTGGGTCGCTGATCAATGTTAACAATCCCGTTGTCGAGGTGGGACTCTACGGCAATCGCCCCATTTCGGTTCCCGGTCAGAGAATCCATGTGGCTTGCAACACTTCCACAAATACTTTCTCGAATTTCACCCGGTGGTTTCAGACCGATGGGAATACCCACATGCTGCGGATCTTTGTCGACGACGAAAATACCGCCACTTCACGGGTAGGCACCTCCTCACACACCGAGGCTTTCAATAGCGGTGGATGGGAATATGCTGACAACATGACCCACGAATGGACCGGCCACTACACCGGCGCCCAAATCAAGCAGGGGTCCACCAGCTTCCAACTGATGAATTCCGATAATGAGTGGGCGTTTCATCTGAGTCTGGGCCCAGAGGGTACGGTGAACATCAACAATCGTAACGGCAGCGACGCGCTTGTCACCAATCCCGATGGCAGTGCCAAGGTTTTCGGCAGCAGCGGCTTCGATGTGCGGGTGCTCGACGACGGCCTGAATTACCGGGTGTTTGTCGATGGCGTTTTATATACCTCCAGCAGTTACTCGCGGCCCACCGGAACGACCAACTTCCGCTGGGGCATGTATTTCGGCGCCAACAACCTCAATCCGCCGGCTGATTACAACATCATCATGGTCAGCGGCGCGCAGATCAAATCCTGGCCTGGCAGGCTGACCGACGCCACCACCACCATCACCAAAGCCAACAACACTACCACTTTGAATACTGGCAGCAGTTGGGTGGGCAACTTGACCCCGGGGATTCACCAGCAGGCGCTCTGGAACAGCACCGTCCTCGGTGCGAACACCACCACACTTGCTGCCTATCAACAATGGGCGGGCCTGAAAATCGTGGATCCCGGCGGACCCGTGACCATCAATGGCACTTCGATGCTCGGCATCGATGACGCGGGGGTGGATATGTCAACTGCCATGAAGGATCTGACCGTGAACTGTCCGGTCCAGATGACGACTGCCAGCACCTGGAACTTCGCTACCGACCGCACGGCCACCTTCGGTGGAGTCATCAGTGGATTTCCGAATCTTACCAAAAATGGTGGCGGAACCCTGCAGTTGAATGGTGCGAACACCTACGGCGGCGACACACTTCTCAACGCCGGCACGTTGGTGGCAAACAACAACTCGGCTCTGAGTGGCGGACTGCTGGTGTGCAATGGCGGAAACTTATCCAGCATTGCGAGTCGAACCCTGGGGAATGACGTGGATTTGAAATTGAATGCCGCCATCAGTGTCAGCCCGGCGCAAACGCTGACTTTGAATGGCTCTATCAGCGGCACGGGCACGCTAACCAAGGATGACCTCGGAGCGCTCACTTTGTCCGGCACAAATACTTACACCGGCCCCACCATCGTCAGCGCCGGGACGCTGGCCGTCGGTAACACCTCGGCCCTGCTCACAACCCCCAGCCTGACACTGGCGGATGGAACCCAACTGCAACCCAACCTGGATGGAGTGGTAATGGCCGCGCCGATCACCGTGGGTGCCAGCGGAACCACCGCCACCATCAGCGCTCCCACCAACGCTCCGGGCGGCGGAATCGTCTCCACGCTCACGCTCAAAAGCGTGATGGCCGGAAGCGGCAATGTCAGCTTCTCCAGCAGCGCCAACCAAAACGCCCTGTCCACGGTTTATCTGGGCGCGCAAAACACCTATGCGGGCAGCACCCTGCTAACAACGACTGCCACCACGGCACCCAACGTCGCCGCCAACCAACAGATCATTGTGAAGCTCGGAATCAACAACGCTCTGCCACCGACCACAGTGATGACGATTGATGGCGGGACCGGCGCCGGATCCGGGCGTTTTGCCGAGTTCAATCTGAACGGATTCAACCAACAGCTCGCCGGTTTGACCAACATTCCAAGGAGCTTCACCAGTCCCGGCGGCGCAAGGCTGCAACGCGTCGTCAACAGCGACATCTCCGCTGCGGCCACATTGACGATCAACAACAGCAGCGAGCATACGTTTTCAGGAAATCTCGGTAGCGATACGGCCAATGGCTCGGTAACGGCAACCGCCATGCCGGGATCCACCCACGGAAATAACTTCGGCCTGACCAAGAACGGCGCAGGCACCTTCATCCTTGCCGGCGCTAACAGCTATTCCGGCGGCACCACCGTCGGCGATGGCAGACTCATCTCCCAGGCCTTCAACACCGCCCTCGGCGCCGCCGCCGTGTCGGTGGCCGCTCCCGCGATTCTCCAGCTCAACAACAACATCGGTGGCACCACGACACTCGCCTTCGCCAACGCGGTCACCGGAGCAGGGACTTTGGAATTCAGCGGAACGAACACCGTCAGCGCCAGCGTTCTCAACCGCACCTCGGTCGGCAGCCTCAGCGGCTTTACCGGTGGGGTCAGCGTATTGGCGAAGGGCAACTATGGCTATTTCACCGCCAACAATACCATCAACCAAAATCTCTCCATCGCCGCGGACGGTTACATGACGATGAGCCAGAACGGAGGCTTTGGTCGCTTGAACGGGGGCGGGACCATTTTCCGCAATGGTGGAACGAATTCAACGGTGACCCTCACTTTGGGGAACAACAATGCCACCGGTGGCGTCTTTAGTGGAAGCATCCGGGGTGAAAGCATCCTTGCCGGATCGGGTCTCTTCGCCAGCAGTGGCCTCACCGCTCTCACCAAGGTGGGCACCGGCATCCAGACTCTCTCCGGTGCCAACACCTACGCCGGCCCGACTACCATCATCGGTGGCACGCTTGCCTTGGGAGCCAATGACGCGCTCGCCAACTCCACCGACGTCTCCATTGGCACCGCCACACTCGATGCAGCCACTTTTACCAACGCCGTCGGAACCCTCGCCATCTCTGGAAACGCCGTCATCCAACTCGGCACCGGAGCCGCCGTGGCCTTCGCCGACAGCCGCACGATCGCCTGGACCAGCACCCTCAATCTAACCGGAACCTTCAATCCCGGCAGCTCGCTCCGTTTCGGAACCTCCAACAGCGGCCTCACGCCTGACCAGCTGGCCTTGATCGCGGCCACCGGGGTGACCTCATTCGCTCTGAACGCCGACGGCTACCTCATCCCGGCGCCGGTGGCCGATTACGCCTCATGGAAGACCGCCAACGCCCCAAGCGGAACCGCCGTGGACGACTTTGATAGCGATGGCGTCTCCAACGCCATCGAATACGTGCTGGGCGGCACCGCTGCCACCGACGATATGGGTGACCTTCCCACGAGCTCCATCATCGATGGCAACCTGGTCTTCACCTTCAAACGCGTCCAGGCTTCTATCGATGGCTCCACCACACTGGCCATCGAACTGGGGTCCGGATTGGGCGCATGGCCCAACAGCTACCCGGTTTCAGACACGGCGGTCGCAGCCAATCCAGGTGTCACGGTTTTAAAAGGTTCCCCTCCTGGCTACGACACCATCACTCTCCGCTTACCGCAGGGCGAGGATCCGCAGAAGTTCGCCCGCCTCAAAGTGACAGTGGCACCCTGAGGTCCCACGCCACGGCACCTTCTCCTTTCACCGACATCCAAATGATACCCATCCGATCCGGGAACCGGTTCACCTGGACATCTTTGTTCGCAAGTCTTCTCACTTCCCTGATTGCGGCGCAACTGGCAGCACAGGCAGCCGGGCCTAACATTCTCTTCATCGCCGTGGATGACTTGCGCCCGGAACTCGGATGTTATGACGTGCCGGTGATCAGAACTCCTAACATCGACGCACTCGCCAGGCGCGGAATGGTGTTCAACCGCGCCTACTGTCAGATGGCGGTTTGTTCACCTTCGCGCATGAGCCTGCTCACAGGCACCCGGCCGGACACCACGCGGGTCTATGACCTCACCACCCCATTCCGCAAAGCGCTGCCGGATGCCGTGGCGCTCCCGCAGCTGTTCAAAAACAATGGCTATTTCACCGCGGCCATGGGCAAGATTTATCACCATGGGCTGGATGATCCGGCTTCCTGGTCGATCCCCACGACGTATCCAAAGGCTCCCCATGGATCCGAGCCTGTCCGGTCGGACCCTGATGGCCCACCCGCGGGCAGGCCAAAACGCGGGCCTGCCTTCAACGCTACCGACGGGCCCGACAATGCCCTGCATGATGGAGAGCTCGCGGACATGGCCATCAAGGCGCTCGCCGATTTGAAGGAGAAAAAACAGCCCTGGTTCCTGGCAGTGGGTTTTCTCAAACCGCACCTTCCGTTTGTATCACCCAGAAAATATTGGGACCTGTATGATCCGGCAAAGATTCCACTCGCGCCGAACCCGTTCTATCCGACCAACGCGCCAAAATACGCGATTCAGCCGGGTGGTGAACTTCGTTCCTATGACGGGGTTCCCCCCGCCCGCCATCTGCCTGATGATTACGCGCGCCAGTTGAAACTGGGGTATTACGCGGCGGTGAGTTATATGGACGCTCAGGTGGGCCGGGTGCTGGCGGAGTTGGACCGCTCGGGCATGAGCGGGAACACCATCCTCATCCTGTGGGGAGACCACGGCTGGAAGCTGGGCGAGCATGATTCATGGTGCAAGCACAGCAACGTGGAAAATGATACCCGCGCCCCGCTGATCGTATCTATCCCCGGTATGGCCAACGCAGGCAGGCGCACGGACGCGCTGGTGGAATTCGTCGACATCTACCCGACTCTGGCAGATCTGGCTGGACTGCCGGTGCCGAAGAATCTCGAAGGGACGAGCTTTAAACCGTTGTTGGAGGATCCGGCACGTCCTTGGAAAACCGCAGCCTTCAGCCAGTATCCGCGTGGCAAAGGCAATGCCCGGCTGATGGGCTACACGATGCGCACCCGACAATACCGCCTTACCCAGTGGGTGAATGTGAAGGAACCCTCCAAAGTGCAAGACGTCGAACTCTACGATCACGACAAAGACCCGCAGGAGAACATCAACATCGCCAGCGATCCCGCCAACCGCGTGCTTGTCACCCAACTAACCACCCGGTGCAACGAGGGCTGGCGGGCCGCACTTCCCCCCGCTTCCAACTGATTTCAGCCCATGGATATTTTTCATGCGATTGCCCGGGTTCTGATCATCGCCACCGCGGCTGTACCAGTCCATGCCACCGCCGCCGAACAGCCCGGGCCGAAAAAAAACAATCCCGCACCGTTCTGGCTCACCGAAGGAGAACGGCCGGATCCAACGCCGCCGACAACGGCGAACATCCCCTACGGCACCCATGAAAAGCAGGTCATGGACTTCTGGAAGGCACCCTCTTCCACTCCCACCCCACTTGTATTTTTCATTCACGGCGGCTCGTGGAAATCGAACGACAAAAACAAAGTGACCGGCGTCAGGGAATACCTCGCGGCGGGAATTTCCGTGGTTTCCATCAACTACCGTTTTGTCCAGGAGGCCACCGCCGCAGGCATCAGGCCACCCGTGAATTGGCCGCTTCAGGATGCGGCCCGTGCGCTGCAGTTTGTCCGCGCCAATGCCGCCCGCTTCAATATCGACAAGACCCGCATCGGCGCCTCCGGTGGCTCGGCCGGTGCCTGCTCCAGCCTCTGGCTCGCCTTTCACGACGACATGGCGGACCCGAAAAGCAGCGACCCCGTGGCACGCGAGTCCACCCGGCTCAGCTGCGCGGGAGTCTTCGGCGCGCAAACCTCGCTCGACCCCAAACAGATGAAGGAATGGACACCTAACAGCAAATACGGCGGTCACGCCTTCGGCTTTAATGGCAACAAGACTGAGAAAATCTCCAGCTTCGAGCAATTCCTCGAAAACCGAGATGAAATACTCCCTTGGATCAAAGAGTATTCGCCCTACGAACTCGCAACCGCAAATGATCCTCCGGTTTTCCTCCACTACATGGACGCTCCCGCGGTCGGAAAAAATCAGAAGGATCCGACACACACCGCGAACTTCGGCCTGAAACTCCATGAAAAACTCAAATCGATACCGGTCGAGAGTCATCTGATGTATCCCGGTGCCTCCGGCGTTCCTTACCCGGATCCGATTCAATTCCTGATCTCAAAACTCAAACCCGCGCCGGCCGACCGTTGACCTTCCTCTCACCCGGTTGGGGGATTCGCTGTCACCCGGTCATGGGATGGTCGGGAACCGGTTGTGTGCTATTATAGAAGATCACGCCAAATTCAGCAGTACGCTGGCCTGACCTAAATCCAATCCGGGAAGCCGGATCAGCCTCTTGAATTCTCTAAAATCCGATGAAAACCCACAAATCCACCCCATTCCGTTTCGACTCCTCCACCTCCATCGGTTCCTCGGCAAGATGTTCTGATTTTTAAGTTCCAGATCCCAAGTTAACCTTAATAGGGGCTTACCCAATCCAGTTCGGTGGGTCCCCACGCTTATTGATTTCCTCCACCAAACCCAGATTTCCTTGAAACCATGAAAAAGCCCTTCTGCTCCCGTATCCGTCTTTCAGCTGTCCTCTCAGCCACCTTGCTTCTTCCCCTCACCGCGCCCTCCGCGTTTGCTGCCAACCGGTATTGGTCAGCGAATGGCACCGACGGAGGCGGCAACGGCACTTGGAACACAAGCACAGCCAACCGTTGGGGCACAGCAGTCAACGGTCCATATACACTGGCTTGGGTCAACGGCGTCGATGTCGCTATTTTGGGATCCGCAGCAGGTGCAACATCTTTGACCCTCGGCACGAACATCACTTGCGGCGGAATTACCACACAGGCTAACAACACCGGTTCCGGTAACATCAATGAGGGTGCCAGCCTTTTCACCCTAACTTTGGGAATAACCGGAAACAACGCGTTTAGCGGCTTCCAATCCACCACCGCCGGCAGACCCTTGCATATTAACGCCGTCATTGTCGGGGCATCCGGGGCGAATTTGGTTTTAACCGGGCCTTCCACTACAGGCGGACAAGTAGCCGAAATGTCTTTGAATCGTGCCAATATCTTTTCCGGCACCACCTCCTTCGCGGGTCACAGCAGCGGCGCGGCCAATCTAACGATTGGTAATCAGCTTGCCCTGCAGAATAGCACATTAACCCTATCAACATCCTGTGGCTCCCTAAGATTTAACAGCTCGGTTGCGGCGAATGCATTCACATTCGGCGGTTTAGCCGGTGCAGGACGCAATATCGCCCTGCAGAACAACGCTGGCACTCCCGCTGCCATCGCATTGAGCGTGGGAAACAACAATGCCAACACCAGCTATGCGGCCGCCCTCACTGGCGCGGGCTCGCTGCTGAAGATTGGCTCAGGTACTCTAACCCTTACCGGCAACAACACTTTCAGCGGCACCACCACCATCAGTTCCGGCAAACTCCAGGGAGGCGTGGGCGGTGGTAGTGTGAACTCAAAGGTGATCATCGACAACACGTTGGCGACACTCGGCGTCTCCATCACGGACAACACCAAGACGTGGACCTGCATGGAACTGGAGCCCACCGCCGCCGGTAAAATCGAGTTTAACTTCGGTGCCGTTCAGCCCAGCAATTCCGTTCGTCCGCTCACCATCACCGGATTGGCCAATTTCGCTACCGCCACACCCACTGTGAAAGTCGTCGCGAGTGCCCCGCTGGTCCCTGGGATTTATCCGCTGATGATCTGGGGTTCGATATCAGGCGCAGCGCCGTCCACCCCCGGTCTTGAAATCACCACCGGCGCTGGAACTGCCGCTTCCCTGGCCGTCTCAGGCAACATTCTCAATCTGGAGATCACCTCCACGGTGCCATCCGTCGTCAAGAAGGACAACGCCATCGAACTTTCCAACGGCCTCAGTTGGACCAACGACGTAGGTCCAAATACCTCCGAAGTGGGCAAGTGGAATAGCACCGTGAACTCCCCCAACACCACCGACCTTGGGGCCGATCTCACTTGGGCGGGAATCGCCATCGAAAACCCCAATGGATTGGTAACCATCAATGGAACCCACACCCTCACCTTGGGTGCCGCCACCGTAGACATCGACATGGGCGCGGCCACCGCCGATCTCACCCTGAACTGCCCACTCGCACTGGATGCCGACCATAGCTGGAGTGTGGCAGCCTCGCGCACCTTGACGCTCGGCGGACAGGTGTCCGGAGCCTTCGGGGTCACCAAAGTGGGTATCGGCACGGCGGTCCTCTCTTCCGGCGCAAACAGCTATACCGGCGATACCTCCGTCACCACCGGCGTGCTGAAGCTCGGGGCCAGCAATGTCATCCCCGACGGCACCGGCAACGGCAATGTCTCCGTCAGCGCCACGCTCGACCTCAACGGTAATTCAGAAACCATCAACAACTTGTCCGGCGCTGGAATCGTCGACAACCTTGCTGCTGTTACGAATTCCACTCTCACGGTCAATTCCATCAACCCTACCAGCACCTTCAATGGGAGTCTTAGGGACACTGCCAGCACCGCGACACTGAATCTCATCAAGACCGGCGCAGGCACGCAAACCTTCAGTGGCGCGAATACCCTCAGCGGGGCTGTCAGTATCACCGGCGGGACGCTCGTGGTCAGTAACATCGCCGCTTTTCCCAACATCAGCGGAATTTCCATGGGCGACACCACCGCCATTCGTGCGGATGTCGCAGATGCGGTGATTGGCGCACCGATCAGCGTGGGTGCGGCGGGGACCACCTCCACGATTCAGACTCCCAACGTGGCAGGATCCGGCACGACCGCTGTTGAATTCAACCTCAACGGAGCAATTTCCGGAGATGCCGATTTAACCTTTAAAGGGATCCAATCCAACAACGCCTACTCAACGATTATCCTGAGGGGGGCAAGCATCTACACGGGTTCCACGCGATTCACTTGCAGTGACGAACTCGCTGCCCCAGGTACTGAGGGGAATCAAAACATCTTCGTGAGGCTCGGTGCCACCAACGCCCTGCCGGTGACCACGGTGCTGACCCTCGATGGTGGCGACGGCGTTGGCACCTCCCCCGGCCGCTATTGTGAACTCAACCTCAATGGACGAAACCAAACCCTCGCTGGTTTGAAAAACGTCACTGGTAGAGCCCTGCGGGTCCAGCGGGTCGTCAACAGCGGCGCGGATGCCACGTTAACCGTGGACAACGCCGACAATCATGCCTACTCAGGGCAACTTGGATGGGTCTCGGGATTTGGCTCGGCCCCTTATAACAACTTCAACGTCACCAAGAACGGCGTTGGCATACAAACCTTCAGTGGAGCCCGCAGATACGACGGCAACACCACCGTCAACGGTGGCACGCTCAGCCTTGGCAGTGCGAACCCGAACGACGAGCTCTCCACGGTGACGATCGCCGCGGCCAGAGCCACGCTTAACCTCGCCTACGCGGGCACGGACACGGTGGACAAACTCTTCATCGGCGGCATTCAACTGGCGGCCGGAGTCTATGGGCCCTCCGCCATCAACCGCCCCGAGATCATCGGAACAGGCACGCTCACCGTCACCTCAAGCCCTCCAGGGCAAAACTTCGCCTCTTGGATTGCAGGCGCCAACTTCACCAACGGTCCCATACCGGTGGACAAGCGGGGCCCTAACGTTGACTTCGACAACGACGGCATCAGCAACCTCGTCGAATTCGCCATCGCCGGCCAGGACCCGACGGTGGCAAACCCTTCCACCGGCACCTTCACCCTCGGCACGCTGAGCTTCTCCAAGCGCCCGGGAACCAGCGGCCTCACTTATGCCATCCAGCAATCCACCGATCTTGGCAACGGCGATGACTGGACGCAGGTGACCCCTCCGAATTATGTTAATGATGCCAATACGATTTCCTACGCGCTGACCCTCGGCACCCCGGTGAAGAACTTCCTCCGCCTCCAGGTGATTTCCAACTGATCGAGCATCCGCCCGCGGCTTGCGGCGGGCGGATTTCTGATCCCGGCCTTGTGGAGGTTCATCCAGAAGTTCCGGTTAGACAAGACACTTCTGGAATGGAAACCTAACTCCTGACTCCTGACTCCTGACCCATCACATTCTTCTACCCGGTTTGGGACTCGCTTTCACCGGATCAAGGGATGGACGTGACAACATCTCCCGAAGCCTCGGTGTTGGAAATTCACTTCCGTCCTTCGCGGTCACACTCTTCGTATTCAAAACATCACTGAATCCCATGAGAACCCACTCCTACCCACTCCTACCCACTCCTACCCGCTACTTCCTCACCGAACCTCCTTGATCAGCAAACATCTCTCGCGCGCCGCGATGGCCGGTCTCGCCCTCGCCGCCGCACCTCTCCGTGCGGACACCTTGCTGTTTCTCGACACCTTCGACCGTGCGAACTGCACCAACTTGAACGCATCGCCGGACGGGAAATCCGGCTCTCTCGGTGCCCTCACCTGGACCGGGGTCACCACCCTTAACGGCGCCACCACGAACATTGTGGACATCAGCAGCAAACGGCTGCGCATGGATCCGGTCCCCACCGGCGGGACTGATGGCTGCCTCGCTTACATCAACGACCACAACTTCATCGATGCCAGCATCAAGACCACCGGTTCTTTCACGGTAAGCGTGGATATTCCATCGGGGTCATCGAGCGGCGACGGCCGTCACATCGGCTTTGGAATTGGTTCATCCCTTGCGGACCTCGGTGCGGTAACTTCAGCAAGCCCTGCCGCCAACCCTTCGGATGTTTACTTCTACTACGACAACATTGGCGCCAGCAAAGGGTGGCGGGTGGTTCATCATAAAGTCCAGCAGGGCAGCGGATTAGCCGCACTTCCCTCCGGCACTGACATTCTCCCGGTAACGTTTTCAGGGGAATTTACCTTCGCCGACATGAATGCCGGAACAACCCTCAACTACGAGTTTTTCATCGATGGGATCTCGGTCGTGACTGGCTCAACCGTGTGGAGCGGCACCGACGAGAACTATCTCTGTCTCGAGAGCAATTACACGGGTGCGGTCACTTTTGACAACTTCCAAGTCGCAATCTCATCCGCACCTGTCCTCTCGGCCACGGATCCAGCGGACGATGCGACCGGAGTCGCACCCGACTCGAACCTGGTGGCAACCTTTGACGAAGCGGTCTCGCTCAACACCACCGGCAGCATCACCATCAAGAACCTAACAAACTTGACTGACACCGTGATTTCCCTGCCCGGTCCGGATCCGGACGGCAACTTGTCGGTGCTGGGGAGCGCATTGACCATCGACCCCACTGCCAATCTCGGCGTGCCGGGTGACGCCATCGCCATTGAGATCAGTGCGGATGCCATCAAGGGTGCCGACGGGACCTTCTATGCCGGACTTCTCTCGGCTGACGTTCCCAACTGGAGCTTCACGATCGACAACGTCCCTCCGGTCCCCGACTACTTCCAGCTCATTGCTAGAGCGGACCAGGCCCCGCTCAATGGCGCGCTTTTCATCGGCTTCGGCGAGACTGTCCTGAAAGGCACCGGGAACCTGGTGATTCACAAGGCCGACCATTCGGTGATAGAGTCCTTCAATGTGAATTCCGGCAGCGTTTCTGTCAGCGGTAACAGGGTCTCCATCACCCCCACGGTGCTGCTGGAATACAGAAGTTCCTACTATGTCAAGATCGACAGCGGCACCTTCACCGATACCCTCGGTAACGTCTATGCCGGCATCAGCGACTCCGCGATCTGAACCTTCTCGACCATTGCCAACGAGGCGGAAATGCTCTTCGGCGACTCGTTCAACCGGGGCGATGGCAACGATCTCAATGCGTCAGCCGCAGGCAAATATGGTTCCCTTGGAGCCTTGACCTACACGCAGCGGAGCCTTGGTCTCGGCAACGTGGGGAACGTCGAGCTCTCAAGTCGCCAGTTGCTGCTCGAATCGAATGAAAATGACGGCAACGCCGGTGCTTTGGTTTACCTCAACCACAACTTCACCGATGTCGCCATTGCGTCAGCCGGTGGGTTCAGCGTCACGGTGGATCTCAACGCATTCATCAGCGGTGGAACCCGCTTCATGAGCGTCGCCATGGGGCAGACCAGCACCAATCTCAATGACCAAACCAGTGCCAGCCCTGCAGGCTCAGCAGGTGATCTTGCGGTCGCCTACAGGCTGACCACAACTTCCGGTAGTTCCGGCCTTTTTATCTACAAGAACGGAGTGCTGAATTCAGCCGAGTCTGTTACGACTGCTCTGCCGGCAACACCGACGAGAATGAGGATCGACTGCAGCCTTCCCGACTTCAACTCCGGCTCGGTAGTCAACTACAGCGTGTTCTTTGACGACGGCGTGACTGCTTTCGCCACGGGAACCTTCACCTGGAGCGGCACCAACGAGAACTACATCAGCCTGACCTCGAATCTCATCCTGACCCCCACAGTGGGTGAACGCCACGCCTTGTTTGACAACCTGCAAGTCCGCTCGCTGGGCAATGAAGGAGGCTCTGGCTTCGACGCCTGGAAGACCACCAACTCCGCCACCGGCCAGACTCTCAATGACGACCACGACGACGACGGGGTTTCCAATGGCATCGAATACTTCATCGGTGGACCCGTCGGCATCACCACCGGCTTCACCCCGGTGCCGGGTGTGCCCCCCGGCGGTAGCCTCAGCGTCACCTGGGTCAAGGACGACGGTTACGCTGCCGCCTACAACATCCATTACCGGGTGGAAACCTCCGCCACGCTCACCCACCCGTGGACGCCTGTGGGCGAGGGCATCGGTGCGGACAAAGTGGAAATCAGCGGCGACAATGTGATCTACACATTCCCAGCAGGCACCCGGAACTTCGCCCGCCTGGTGGTCATTGGTCCATGATGGGTTCGACCACCCCGATTTTCCCAACCGTTTTTTTGCGCCGGGCAACTCGGATGGGTCTCGGGAGCTGGCGCGGCCGCGTTTCAAGACATACGCTCACCCGAACGGGGGATGACGTTTCACCCGGTTATGGGATGGACGCGGAACTGGTCCCGTGAAACCTTCCTCATGAGATTGGCTGAAAAAGCAATACGCAGAAACCCTACCCCATGCGTCTCTTCGCCGTCCAATCTCAAGAACCAGCAAACTCACACAACCGACTGAAAATCCCATGAAACCCAGCCTCGCCAACCGCTTCAACTCCTCGATCGTCACGACTGCCACGGCAGCTTTCGCACTCGCACTCACCTGCTATTCCGCAAGCGCGGCCACCGGCACCTGGACTCAATTGACCTCCGGCGGGCTGTGGAGCGCCCCCGCGAACTGGTCCGGTGGCACCATCGCGGACCTTTCTGGCTTCACGGCCAATTTCAACACGCTTGATCTGGTAGCAGACAACACGGTCCAACTCGATTCTGATCGCACGCTGACCGGCCTGACCTTCGGCGACACGACCACGACGACCGCCGGAGGCTGGATCCTGGCCAACAACAGCGTTGCAACCAACAACCTCATTCTTGCAGGCACCTCACCCACCATTACCGTCAGTACGCTGGGGACCGCTAAGACCGCCACCATCTCAGCGATCATCGAGGGAACTGTCGGCTTCACTAAGGCCGGAGCCGGTGATCTGGTCCTCAGCGGCACCAACTCGTCCTTCAGCGGACCGGTGAGCATCACCGGAGGGGCGTTGACCCTGGACAACAACACCTCTGCCTTGGGCACCACCAGCGGAGTCACCATGGCCAACGCCACTAACCTTCGCCTGAATGGTACGGCGTCGGCCACATTAAACTATAACTTTCCGATCCACCTCACCAGTGGTAACGCCACGATTAAGAACTTCCAGGGCATTGTTAGCCCGACATTGAACCTCGGCGGCACAATCTCCGGCCTGGGCGGCTTAGTCTTGTCCAACGAAGCCGGCGGAGCAGCTGTCACCTTGAACTTCGGCCTGCAGCAGCCGAATACCTACGCGGGAAACACCTCGATTATCGCTTCTGCCGGAACAAACATCGTGGTCAAGCTAGGCACCCAAAATGCCCTCCCCACGACGACCACACTCACGATCGACCAGGGATCCGGCAACAACGGCACGAGTCGGACCTCCGCGCTCGACCTCGGGGGTTTCAACCAAACCATCGCGGGACTGGTTAGCAGCAACAACAACTTCGCGGAAAATGCCATCGTCCGGAACACCGGTGGGCCCGCCACCCTGACCATCAACAACAACAGCGGCACCAGTCGCATGTTCATCGGCAAGATCCAGCAGACGGGCGTGCTGAACGTTGTCAAAACCGGCGCCACCAACCAAAGCCTCGCCTCAAATAACAGCTACACCGGCACGACTGCCGTCAACGGCGGCACGCTCACCTTGGATTTCGTCCGGTTTGGCAGCATCCTCACCAACACTCCAAGCAACTACATCAATCCGACCTCCGCGCTGGAACTCGGTGGCGGCACTTTCGCCATCATTGGGCGGGCCAATGGCAGTGCGGCTGCGTCTACCGCCTGGACCGGTGGGACAAGCAATCCGGTGATCACTTTCACGACCATACCCGCCGGACTCGTGGTGGGTCAGGCAATCACCGCCGGGACCGGCATTACCGGCGCAGGAACGACGGCTTACATCGTCGGCATTGATACGACGAATAATAGAATCTCCTTGAATGGAAATGCTGGGGCAGTCAGTGGAACCTTTGAAACGGCCGCCACCACGGTCACCACCAGCCAGACCTTTGCCAGCACCACCGTCAACGCGGGTCGCTCAGGCCTCAGCATCAACACCAACAGCGGCAGCGGGACCGTGTTGACGCTCAATGCCATCACCCGCAATGTCGGCGGCACCTTGGATTTCGCCCAGCCGAGCCTGAGTATCACCAACGGTTACACCACCTCCACCCCGAATACGGCCGGCACCATCCTCGGCGGCTGGGCCACCGTGGCAGGCGCGAACTGGGCAACGAATGACGGCACCAAAATCGTGGCCTTGGGATCCTACACCCTGACCAGCGCCGCCGGCACCTCCGCCGGCAGTTACGCCGCCGCAGACATCGACGTGGATAGCAGTGCCGGACTTCTGGACGGCACGATTACCCCCAACAGCCTGCGCTTCAATGCAGCCGCAGCCAATACGGTCACACTCGCCGCCGGCAACAACAGCATCACCTCAGGCGGCATCCTGGTCAGCAGTAACGTTGGCGCCAATGTCTCCACCATCACCGGTGGAACCCTGCTTGGCGCTGCGGGAACAGATTTGGTGATCACCCAGACCAACACCGGAGGCAATCTGATCATCCAGTCGAAAATCGATTATAACACGACGGCCACCGCCCTGACCAAATCCGGCGCCGGTCCCCTGGTGCTCACCGCTGCCAATACCTACTCCGGCACGACCTATCTCAACGAAGGCACCGTCGTCGTGAGTGCGGCCAACAACCTCGGCGCACCTGCTTCTAATCTCCTCTTCAATGGCGGAACCTTACAAATTTCCGGCACTGCGCTCACGAGCTTCTCCAGCCTGGGCCGTACGATTTCCGTAACCCCTGCCAAGAATTTGGGACTGAGCATTGCCGACCCCACGAACACCTTCACGGTGGACCAGGTGCTGAGTCACTCCACGGGCGGCTTTTCCAAGGCGGGTACTGGCAAAGTCATCCTCAACCAAGTCAATACCTACACTGGCCCTACCACCATCAGCAACGGCACAGTCATCCTGAGCGGCTCCGGCACCTTGGGTAGCGGTGCAAACCTGAACCTTGCCGGCGGCCAACTCGATCTCGGCGGTTTCAGTCAGACAGTGGGGACAGTCAGCATCTCCGGAGCGTTTGCCAGCGGTGACACCATCCTGAACGGCAGCCTCACCGGCACCTCTTATTTGGCCACCAACGCAACAGGGAATGCAATCATTTCAGCAAACCTGCTAGCCAACGGAACGATAGGTTTCGCCAAGTCCGGCGCAGGTACCCTATCCCTCACCGGGAATAACACCTACACCGGCACCAACACAATCTCTGCGGGCGTACTAAAGATCGGCAGTACAAACGCCTTCAGCGGCGGCGGTAATGTCAACCTCGCAGGCGGTGTGCTCGGCTTGGGTGTAGGAGACCGTACTTTCTCCACACTTGGGACTGCCGCTGGAAATTTGCAGTGGACTGCCAGCGGTGGCTTCGCTGCCTATGGAGCCGATCGGACCGTCACCATCGGCACCCCCACCACGTCGATCAATTGGACTGCTACCAGCTTCATCGGGGCAGGAAATGAGCTGCTTCTCAGCGCGGCGGACTCCGACGCCACGATCACCTTTAACAAGGAAATCAGCTTCGCAGGCGGTGCGCGTACCATCAATGTCGCCAACGGCAGCTCCGCCATCGACGCAAAGATGGGCCAAGTGATTTCCGGGGGCACCAGTGGCACCTCAAACATATTCGTTAAAAGTGGCACCGGCACACTCGCCTTGACGAATAACGGCAACCTCTACTTTGGGAATACCAATATCACTGCGGGAACCCTGATGCTCGGCGACGGCACCGTGAATACCGGCAGAATATCGGCAAATTCCCCCGCCACCGCCGTGTCCGCGAACGCCACCCTCGCCGTAAACCGCAACGGGGCGACCACCCAACTCACGGATCTCAGCAACGACATCATCTCCGGTGCCGGCAGTTTCTCCCAAGTCGGCAGCGGCACCACGACCTTGACTCTCGTCAACACCTACTCCGGTGCCACCACCATCACTGCCGGCACCCTGGCCTTGGGCGCGAGCAACGTGCTACCGAATGCCGTCACCTCCACGATGGCCATCGGCCCCGGAACCTTAAGCGTCGGCGCGGGCTTCACCGACACGGTCGGAACCTTAAAGGTCACCGGCGCAGCGACCATAACCCTCGGCGATGCCAGCTCCAAGCTCGCCTTTGCCGATAGCAGCGACCCGTTGATTACCTGGACCGGAAGTTTGAATATCACCGGACCTATCGTCTACGGCGCAAGCGGCTCAATCCGTTTCGGCACCAGTGCGGCCGCATTGAGGCCGGATCAACTGGCTCTCATCACGGTGGCCGGTGGCGGAACCTTTGGTCTCGATAGTAACGGATACCTTATCGAAGCGGCACCGGGCGGCTTCTCCACATGGATTGCCGGCTCCGGTTTCGTCAACGGCTCCGTTCCCGTTGACAAGCGTGGACCGAATGACGACTTCGACAATGACGGCATCAGCAACCTCGTCGAATACGGAATCAAGGACCAAGACCCAACGGTTTCCAATGCATCCATCGGCACTTTCAACGGCACCACCCTCAGCTTTGACAAGCGCCTCGACGCCACCGGCCTCACCTACGCCATCCAGGACTCCACCGACCTCGGCATCGTCGACTTCTGGGCAGAGGTTCCAGCCGGCCCGTTCTATGTGAACAACGGGACCACCATCGCCTACACCCTCACTCCCGGCACCCCGGAGAAAAACTTCCTCCGTCTCCAAGTGCTGTCGAACTAACAATGCTCACCCCGTCTCCCAGCGGCGCGGCGGTCCCATTCCGCCCGTCGCTTTTTTTGTCCGCCATCCCCAATCCCCAATCCCCAATCCCCAATCCCCAATCCCCAATCCCCAATCCCCAATCCCCAATCCCCAATCTCCTTTCCCCTCTCACCCGAACGGGGGAGGCCGTCTCACCCGGTCATGGGATGGACGGGAACCCACTCTTTGATAACTTCACGAAGTGTGAGGCTTTCCTTACCATCTCGCGGCCGTATCCAAACCCACAGAACCCCGACTTCCTGCCGGAACACCGTTCCCCAATTATTCCGCTTTTTCCCAGCTAAGTTGAAATTGTTTCAAATTTTACGATCCGCCGTGAGGGCCCCACGCCGGAGGCGTATGCAGACCGGAAACCCACCTATATCCCCCCAAGCTGCCACAAATCCAGTCCCGTCCATCACGAAACGCATCTCCTGCAAAACCCACGTCCTAAAATCATGAAACCCCACCGCCTCTTCTCCGCCGCCCGCCTCTCCCTCCCCTTCGCTACAGCCCTCATCGCGCTTTTCTCCGCGCCGTCCACGTCCGCCACGATCATTTACTGGGAAGGCGGAACCGGTAACTGGACCACATTGTCTGCATGGACCACCAACCCCGCGAACACCACTTCCGATCCTACAGCCACTCCCGCTGGGCCAGACGATCTTATTTTCAACCGAACCGGTGTTAATACCAACAACATCATCACACTGGCTGGCGGCAATCGTGCGGCGGCCTCCCTCACCTTCAACAGCACCGGTAGCTCCATCTTTCGCGCCAATGCTTCCGGCACCACTACCGCCCGCATCTTGACGATCGGGAGCGGCGGTATCACCATAAACTCTCTTGCGGGCGCGGTCACCATCGGCGAAGATCCTTCGACTTACGGCGCGATCAACATCACCCTTAATGCTCCCCAAACTTGGACTAACAACGGAGCGGGCACGCTCACGGTAGCCGGCAACGTGGTCAACGGCGCGAATCTTCTCACCATCGACGGATCCAACGCCACCACGATTCAAGGTGCGATTGGCAGCGGTGCGGGCGGCGTGACCAAGAATGGCGGCGGCACACTCACCCTTTCCGGTGCGAACACCTACACGGGTGCAACCCTAATTAATAGTGGCACCCTGAGTCTTGCTAACGTGAACGCTCTGCAAAACACCAGTGGCCTCACCCTCGGTGGCACCTCCGCTGCCACGCTCTCCACCAGCACCGACGGCATCACCATAGCTGCGCCGATCACCACTGCCAACACTGGCGTCAACTCCACGATTTCCTTCAGCAGAAGCACCGCCATTGCTGGCTCCCTCACCCTGAATGGCGCGATTGGTGGAGCGGGCAACGTGATCTTTACCACCCCCAACGTGGACAGTGGTAACATCATGCAGACGATCAATCTGGGTGCGGCGGGAACTTACGCCGGTAGCACCACGATCACCTCTGGGAATACAGGGACCTCCACGACGATCAAGAACACCAGTGGAGCTGCAAACGCCCTACCGGTTGGGACGGTGCTGTCGTTGACGGGTGGCGCTGGTGAGGGCAGTGGTCGCTCTGTAAATTTCGATTTGGGAGGACAGAACCAGACGCTCGCGGGTCTGCAAAACACGGTAGCGGATCTCAGAAACCAAAGGGTCACCAACTCCGGTGCACTAGCTACGCTGACCATCAATAACAGTGCCAACTACACCTATGGAGGCTCTTTCGCCGGCACCACTACCACTTCTGGTCAGATCACCGGTGCCATCACCCTGGCAAAAAGCGGAGCCGGCAACTTCACCTTGAACGCAACCCAAGGGAATACCTACACGGGTGGCACTTCCATTACGGGGACAGGCAAGCTCATCGCGCAAGGCAGCAATACCGCCCTTGGCGACGCCGCAGGGGCCGTGAGTGTGGGTTCTACCGCTTTCCTCCAATTCAACAATAATGTCGGCACGAATGTCACGCTCGCCATCGCCAATGCAATCACCGGCGCGGGAACTTTGGAGATCACCGCGAGCGACACTCCTAGCGGGAGCGATTTGAACCGGGTCACCACCGGTGTCCTTACCGGCTTCACCGGCAATATTAGCGTGCTCGCGAATGGCAATTACCTCATTGGTGCGATCGCTAATGTGACAACTAACCAAAATCTGACCATCGCCGCCACTGGATACATGTCATTTGGGGAGAACACGGGTTTCGGCAGGCTGGACGGCAGCGGAACCATTTTCCGCAACGGGGGGACTAGCGCGAGAACCCTTACCTTAGGTAACGGCGACGCCACCGGCGGAAACTTCAGCGGGACCATCCGTGGTGAAAGCAACACCTCAGGTTCAGGGCTATTCAACAGCGGCGGGATCATCGCCGTTAATAAGGTGGGCACCGGCACGCAGACCCTCTCAGGCGTGAACCTCCACGCCGGCACCACCACCGTCAGTGGCGGTATCCTTGCGCTCAGCAATAACCTCGCCTTGCAGAACAGCGCGCTCGACACGACCGGAGCGGGCAACGTGACTCTCGGAAGCGGCATCACCACCCCGACCATGGGCGGGCTCAGTGGAGCCACTGGCAACCTGGCCACGGTCATTTCCTCCGGCTACAACCTCGTCACTGCCCTCACCCTGAATCCTGTTTCGGATTCGGTAACCTACGGTGGTGCTATTGCAAATGGTGCCGCGGGCATGACGCTCACCAAGATCGGCGCGGGCACTCAGGTTCTGAGTGGCACGAATACCTACACCGGTGCCACCTCCCTCACCGCCGGCATCCTTGCCATCGCCAGTACCGGAACGCTGGACAATACTGCCATCGGCGTCACGGGCACCGGCACCTTTGCGGTTACACCCGGCGCGGGCACGGTAAACCTTGGCAACACCCTCACGGCTGCAGCCGGAGCCAGCCTTAGCCTCGGCACCGGCAGGACCTTCAGCATGGTGGACGGCACCGCCGGAGGCACCACGAACCTGGTGCAGGAAGCCACCTTCGCCGGCAACGGGCTGACCCTCGGCGGCGCATCGCTGAACTTTGAGTTGAGCGGCGCTGTAGCGGATAAACTGGCCGTGACCAAGGCGGCTTCTTTGACGGGCACCAACCTGATCAATGTGTTTGGCCTCACTTCCATGACGGCTGGCACTTACAACCTCATCACGGCGGCCTCCGGTCTGGATACGGGCGGTAATTTCGTGTTTGGCGGCTCAGGGGCCAGCACCCAGACGGT
>JANPKJ010000151.1:0-29578 GCA_031425955.1 Akkermansiaceae bacterium
ACGTTCGGCGGCATGAAGAGCACCTGCCCTAGCTGCAATTCCGCGGAGATCGGGAATCCGGCTGGCGGGTTGTCGATTTCGAGCTGCTTGAGAAGCGAAACGAGGTATTGGATGGGAGACTTGATCTGCGAGCGGATGGAAGCCTCGGCGTAGAATTCCTTGGACATGAAGATCTCTCGGAGCAGTGGCCCGGTTTGATAGTTGGCCTTCTGGAAACTCTCGGCCAAGGCCGCGAGCGCGGTCTCGGATGGGTTTTCGTAAACGAAGAACTCCCACAGTTTTTTCGACATGAAGCGTGCGGCTTCCTTTTTCTCGAAGATGAGGTTGATGACATCCTTGCCGTCGAAGGGGCCGGACTTGCCGAAGACGATCTTGTCGGAGGAGTCCCACCGGCGCTTGTCGTGCACGACTTTTCCGTCCATCCGGTTGAGGTCATATCCGGTGAACGCGCGTGCAGCTTCGCGGATGTCCTGCTCGGTGTAGCTGCCCTCGCCGAGGGTGAAGAGTTCCATCACCTCGCGGGCGAAGTTTTCGTTAGGCATGCCTTTTTTCGAACTCTGGGTGTCGAGGTAAAGCATCATCGCCGGGTCCATCAGGATCGACTGGGTAAGATCCTTGAAACTGCCGAACGCGTTGGTCCGGAACAATTGATTCTGGCGGACCATGAGGACCGGCTGTTTCACCTTCTGGATCGAGGTGGCGAAGTGGTCGTGCCAGAAGAGCGTCATTTTTTCGCGCAGCGGAGCCTGGGTTTTCAGCATCCGGCGGAACCACCAGCCCTGCGCTTCGAGGGCGCGCTGGCGGTCTTCCTTCTGGGCGTCCTTGTTGGCCTCGCGCTTGGCCATGTCCGCCGCTTCGGGCGAAAGGGTGCGCATCGCCTGCTGCAAGGATTTCCGCTGTGCGAGGCGGGCCCGAAAATCGGCGAGTGCTTGCTCCTCGGTGCACCACGCCGGCAGCGGGAAGGCATCGACTGGCTCGGCCGGGGCGATCAGGGAGTCCACCGCTTTCGAGCGGCCGAGGGCGTGGAACGCTTTGAACTCGGAAGGACTGCCACCGAAACCCGCACGATTGAGGAGGTGCGCCGCTTCGAAAATCGTCCAGGTTTCTTCGGCTTGTGGGAGCATGATCGGTAAACCCTACGTCAATTCGGAAGTTGCACGAAAAGAAATCGCGCCTGTTGTTCACCGGCATCCCGTGATTTCTTCCCGCCATGAACGTTACTGAAATCGACCGCACGCCCGAGCTGCTCTCCCCGGCGGGAAACTGGGACTGCGCCCGCGCGGCGGTGGCGGCGGGGGCGGATGCGATCTATTTCGGCCTGCCCAAGTTCAACGCCCGCCTCCGAGCGGACAACTTCATCGAGGCGGATCTGGAGGAACTCATGGACTACCTGCACCGCCACGGTGTGAAGGGATTCGTGACGATGAATACGCTCATCTTTACCAGCGAAATGAAGGCCGCCGAGCAGCAGCTTCGCCGCATCGCCGCCGCCGGAGTGGATGCGTTGATCATCCAAGACCTCGGACTTGCGAAGCTCGCCCGGATGGTCGCTCCCAATGTCGAACTTCACGCCTCGACACAGATGACCATCACCTCGCCCGAGGGTCTCGCCTTCGTCGAATCCCTCTTTCCCCTCGAACGCGCCGTGCTCGCTCGCGAGCTTTCGATCAAGGAAATCGAGCGTTTTCAATCCTCCTCAGTGATCACGAAAACCCCCATGGAAGTCTTCGTCCACGGCGCCCTCTGCGTCGCCTACTCCGGCCAGTGCCTCACCAGCGAGTCCCTCGGCCAGCGCAGCGCCAACCGCGGTGAATGCGCGCAAGCCTGCCGGATGCCTTACGAAATCGTCGTCGATGGAGAAACCCGCGAGCTCGGTGCCGTCCGCTACCTGCTCAGCCCGCAGGACCTCGCCGCCGTCGATCTCGTGCCCGATCTCGTTAGGGCAGGTGTGAAGTCCTTCAAAATCGAAGGCCGCCTCAAGTCCCCCGAATACGTCTCCGCCGTCACCCGCGTCTATCGTAAAGCCCTCGATGCCGCCATCTCTTCATCCACGATCCCCAATCCTCAATCCCCGATCACGAATGCCGACAGGTATGAGTTGGAAATGACCTTCTCCCGCGGCCTCAGCACCGGCTGGTTCGCGGGCACGAACCATCCCTATCTCACCCACGGCAAATTCGGCAAAAAACGCGGCCCGCTGCTAGGCACCATCACCGACTGCGGCCCCGGCTGGATCCGGCTTGGCGAACTCACCGGCGTCCCGTTCACCGCAGGCGACGGCGTCGTCTTCGATGCCGGCGAGAACCGCGACCTCGAACAAGGCGCACGCATCTGGGTCATCGAGGGCGACAGGCTGATTTTCCACCTCACCTACAGCGGCATCAACTTCGACCGCATCAAACCCGGCCACACGCTCTACAAAACCTCCGATCCCAAGCTCGACTCCGAGCTCCGCCGCTTCTGGCAGAACGCCCGCCCTGCCGAGAAAAAATCCCCGCTCCACTTTGTTGTTAGTGGCAAACCCGGCGAGCCTATCGAAATCCGCAGCGGCGAGTTCAGCGTGCGCAGCGAGGCCCCACTTCAGGAAGCCGCCAAGCATCCGCTCGGCACCGAAAAACTCGTCGAACAGCTCGGCCGCCTCGGTGACTCCTCATTCGAACTCGGCACGCTCGACAACCAACTCCAAGGAGACTGCCACATCGCCGTCTCCGCCCTCAACCAGCTCCGCCGCGCCCTCGTCAAGCAATTGGAAGACGCCGCCGCCATCAAGCCGGAGCGTCCGAAAATCACCACCACCTATCAGGATTTTCTTCCTTCAATGTTCGATGTTGGAAGTTCGACGTCCGATGTTCCCACGCTCTCCGTCCTCTGCCGAACCATGGGCCAAGTCGCCGCTGCGCTCGATTGCGGCGTGGAAACCCTCTACTGCGACTTCGAAGACCCGCGCCGCTACAAGCAAGCCGTCTCCCTCTTCCGATCCACCATCTCCGATCCCCGATCCACGATCTTCCTCGCCACCCCGCGCATCCTCAAGCCCGGCGAAACCGGTTATCTGAAACTCATCGAAAAAGCCGCGCCCGACGGCCTGCTCCTCCGCAACCTCGGCGCGCTCCATTATTACAAGGACCGCCACGACCTGAAAAAAATCGGCGATTTCTGCCTCAACGTCGCCAACCCGATCACCGCCAAGCTTCTGATGGAAGCCGCCGGACTCGACCACCTCACCATTTCCTACGACCTCAACATCGGCCAGGTTCTCGAATTGTTAGCCGAAGCCCCGCCCGAGTGGTTCGAGCTCACGCTGCACCAGCACATGCCCATGTTTCACATGGAGCACTGCGTCTTCTGCACTTTCCTCAGCAAGGGTACCACCTACAAGGACTGCGGCCGCCCGTGCGAAACCCACGTCGTCCACTTACGCGACCGCGTCGGCCAGCTCCACCGCCTGCAAGCCGACGTGGGCTGCCGCAACACGCTCTTCAACGGCAAGGCGCAAACCGGAGCCCGCTACTACGGGCACCTCCGCGCCACCGGACTCACCCGCTTCCGCGTCGAGCTGCTCGACGAAGCGGAGGACGCCGCCAAAACCATCCGCGCCTATCAGGACCTGCTCTCCGGGAAGTCCGACGCGTTCGAACTGCTCGACGAGGTCCAGGCCCTCGAAAAACTCGGTGTCACCGAAGGCACGCTGGCGGAACTTTGATTGCCAAATCACTCCTCGCCATGAAGGGGTCGCCCGGTGGCGTCGATCATCGTGGACGTGACCAGCACGATTGACTTCGATCCATCCGGGCGGGTCTGCACGACAAACCTGGTGTCGTTGTCAGCGGAGAAGCCTGTGTCTTTAACATCGATGCGCTTGATGAAGTTAGGTTTACCTGTTTCCGGATCCACTTCGGCGGTGGTGTCGGTGAAGTTGTACGCGAGATCGTGGCCAAATCCCAATGGGCTTCCCTGGAGTTGCATGACCTGCCCGACATTGTGGGTTTCCAACGTCTCTCCGGAGTCATCGTTGGGAACAGTCCATTCGCGAATCATCTCGACGGTGCCGCTCTGTCCTCTCCGTGAGGTGATCGACGGCAACGTCATCAATTCGGTGCCTTTTGTTTGCGCCATTCCGCGCATGAACAACTGGAGTTGGGCAGCGGTCATTTGAGACACATCGGGAGGTGTCCACTCCGCACCGGCTGCTAGGTTGACGACCATGGACGTGAACTTGTGCTGAATCGGTTTTTGGCTGCTGATTCCATCGATCAACGAGGACACCGCGGCGGCATCGGCGGTGCTGGTGGTCTCCAGATTCAAAATCCCGGACGCGGTGAGCGAGAGCTGGGTGGAGGGATCGAGCTCCAAATTCAGTTTTCGAACCAACTCGCTTACGGGAATTTCCAGAGCGGCGATTGCTGAAACGGGGGACTCTGCGACGGCCCCCTGTCCCGCCAGTTCGCTCAACGCGGATGAAATGTCGGGTGGAACCCGGATGCCGCGGCTCACCGGCTTGCGCTCGTTGGTGAATGGCGTGAACTGATAGGTGAGTCCGCTGCGGGTGGCCTTCATTCCGGACAAGGCGGCCAGCAGTTGCATGGAGCTGGTGAAATTCCTGCCGCTCAGACGGAGGTTGAGTTTTTTCGTGGTTCCGGGCGGAACGTCGAAAGTCAGCCGCAGCGGGGTTTCGCCCGTAATCTCGCAGACATCATTGTAAACTTCCATCAGTTTTCTTAACGCCCCGTCCAAAGTCAGTCCGTCGATGACGACCTCCGGAAGCATGAATTCTTTCAGGCGTCCCGGAGCATGCGTGGCCCGCGGGCCCGCCGCTTCACGGTTGCCGCGCTTGGTCTGGAGGGGACCTGAGATTTCGGGGTCGCCGATGGATCGTGTGTCTTGAGGCTTGGTTTGGGAGAAACCGGGATCGTCGGGTCTGGCCCGGGTCATTCCCTGAGATCCCAGCCAAAGACCGTAAATCAGGAGGATACATATCAAGATGCCACCAACAGCCCTTCTCATTCCCGAAATGCTGGTTCTTCCTCGGGATTTGGCAAGGGGGATTCCTGATGCCGTCTGTCACCTGTATGCCGTTCCAGACAAGGTCCATGCGCTCGCAGAACTGGCGTCGCCGAAGGCTCGCTGGCGGAGCTTTGATCACGGGTTTAGCAACGGTCTGACCGTTCTGCATCCTCAAGATGCTGCATTTCGTGGGAGTTGCGGGCCAACTTTCAGGGCACTTGAGGCGGCAGGTGCCGCTTGAAATCCATCGCCGAGTGGAGGACGCGGACGATTTCCAGAGCTTTGTCCCCGGCGCGGAATAGAATGACGTGACGGCCTTCGGCCGCGATCCGGCAGCCGGGAAACAGTTCCTCGCGGAGCCGGTGGCGGGACGGGTCGGCGCGGAGGGACTCGACGCGGGACCAGATTTGTCGGAGGTAACGCTCCTCCTGTTCTACACCCTGGTTTTCCAACGTGAAGGCGCGGATCGATCAGAGATCCTCAAAGGCCGCCCCGATGAGGATCAGCTTCATGCCCTACTGCGGACAAGATTAATGAAGTGCTGCTCGGATTGAACTTCGACCCTTCGCCCCGCCTCAAGCTGGGCAAAGCCGATGGCAGCCTCGCGGACGATCTCGCTGGCATTGTTGTAGAGGCCGGACGCAACCTTGGACTTCACGGCTTCTTCCAATTCCAGTTCGGGTGGCAGGGAGATGTGCATGGTTGTGGCTACAAAGATTGACAATCTTTAGCAAGTCGCGATCTGGGCGGAGTGATCGGCTCAGGAGATTGCGTTGGGCGACGCGTGAGAGCGCGGTGCCACTAAGTTTCAACGGCTTCCCGTTTGCGGTTTCATGTTTTATGATCAATCCCTTGTTTCGCTTGATTGCGACTCCACTCCTTCAGGGACTCCGCTTGAAGTCCACGGATAGGAAAGTAGTGCTTGAGTGTAAATTCAGCGCCGAAGGTAGGCCGAAGACAATTTGCGCATGACTCGGTCGATGTCCTCTGCCTGGCCAAACTCGAACTTCTGGCTTTCAACAGCTTGAATGACCTTCTTCGCATTCAAGACCGGCCATGAAATGTCACCGGTTCCCGGAACCAGATACCAATCGCCATTGATCCATTCCAGTGCCGTGAAGTATTCCCCCTGAGGACCTGCCACCGGGACAAGCAGATGGGCAATCTTCGCACTAGGTTCCAAAACAATGTAAAGGTTCGCAATCTTCAGATCTTGGGCCAGCTCCTTAAAGCGACCTACCACGTAGTTTCTTTGACTGTCGATTTGTTCGTCTGAAACTGCCGCCCTCCCATACATACTCCTCGCTTCCTTGTTGTTGAGGAATTTGAGAAAGTCAGATTGACCCAACAAAATCAGTTTGCGCCAGCGTTCAATGTCTCCAGGCGGCTCCGCAAGACGGGTATTGAACCTCCATGGAGGTTGGATCTCGAATGCGGCAACAATGCGATTCGTGCCATCGATGTTCAATGTCTTGTGGTAGTCATTAGAACCCGTCAATGAACGCCTTCCTGGCAATATAGACCATAAAGTATCTATAACCAGTATGGCGGTAATCGGGACGATAAGCTTTTTCATGGACTAAAAGCTGTAAATTACCGTCTTTTCGGTTTCCCCGGTATCCCTTTCATCGCGCTGCGAGTCTGAGATTCAAGGATAAATTTTAAACCAGCGGCTCACTCGAAAATCCGGGCAGAATCCCACGTGAACACCTGCCCAAGGCGGATCTTGTAGGTATTCACCAGTTCTTCCAACGGACCAATGAGAAATACAACAGCCGTGCCTGAACCATCATCTGCAAGGACGCGGAAATGGCTGATCCTCACCTTGTCATTCGGCATGATCTGATCGTGCTCGAACTTTCCTGGGAAGGCGATTGAGCGGCCGTTCATCGGCTGAATCCCCCTGCTGTTCCAATAGGGCTCTGGATCAAGGCCACCAAGGAAACTGATCAGGAATTTTTCATTGCTACAGCAGTTCTCCATCGACAACTCGACAGCTCGCAGAGCCACTGGACCCTTGTTGTGCATGAATAGCAGGGGTTCTGCATAAGTAGTCCTGGAACGTGCCTCATCGGGATAGCGCACCTGTAGCATGAGCAACGCCTGCCCCGGTGGGATTTCCTTGGAAAGGACATTTCCTCCCTCCAAGCAAATTTGTTGCCCAAGCGACATGCCAAGCATAAATAGCAGGCTAAGGGTGACTGCCACAATTATCTTCCGCTTCATACTCTAAATCAAGAGGTCCGATTACCTTGATAATAGTGATTGTGAGTTCTCCGCTTGCCCCCACCAAAAGAGTCCTTGCAATATGTGTGAGCGCTTGATCATGAACATTGGATATTACCTTTTCCCGAACGCCGCCGTGAGCGACGCGAGATCCGCCGGCGCGGCGCGGTCGGCGGTGAGGATGGCGGCTTTTTGGAGCGAGATGATGTCGGCGATGCCCTTGCGCGAAAGGTCGAGCATGGCGGTCATTTCCTCGGAGGAGAACACGGCTTCCTCGCCGCTGCCCTGGACTTCCACGAACTCGGAGGTCTCGGTCATGACGACGTTGAAATCGACGGTGGCGTCCTTGTCTTCCGGGTAGTTCAAATCGAGCACCGGCACGCCCTGATAGACTCCGGCGGAAACGGCGGCGACGAGTTTCTTGATCGGGAAGGTTTTGAGTTTTCCCTGGGCCATCAGTTTGTTGAGGGCGATGGCCATGGCCACGCAGCCGCCGCTGATGGAGGCGGTGCGGGTGCCGCCGTCGGCCTGGAGGACATCGCAATCGATCCAGATCGTGCGTTGACCGACTTTTTTCAGGTCCACCACGGCGCGCAGGGCGCGACCGATGAGGCGTTGGATTTCCGAGGACCGTCCGTCGAGCTTGCCGCGGGAGATATCGCGGGGTTTGCGCTCGAGGGTGGAGTAAGGGAGCATCGAGTATTCCGCAGTGAGCCAGCCGCCTTCGACGCGCTGGGCGCGCATCCAGCGGGGCACGTCCTCCTCGATGGTGGCGGAGCAGATGACGCGGGTGTCGCCGAAGGAGACGAGCACCGAGCCGGTGGCGTACGGGGCGACGTTCGGGACGAAGGAAATGGGGCGGAGTTGGTCGTTCTGGCGACCGTCTGGACGTGTCATGGGTTGAGTGAAGTCAACCGCTGCCCTCGCCGCAAGCGCGATCGCCCGATCATGGGGAAACGCGACGGATTGGTGGGCGTCAGGGGGCCTTGAGGTAGCAGTAGGACCGGTAGGACAAATCGCCTTTCAACAGCGCGTTGTAAATCCGTGAGCCCTTGACGCCGGCGAAGTCCCGTCCGAGTCCGTGCAGGAACTTCGGCAGTTTTCGTTTGAGCATTTTCACCGAGCGGGCGGAATTGCACTCCATGCCGAGCAGGACTTCCGGGCTGATGTCCCGCGCCAATTTTGGCCGGAGCGGGGTCATTTGAAGGGCGCTTTCCCATTTCTCGATGCCATCGCTGAAGCGGAAATCGGCATAGAGGAAGAACCCGCCGGGGCGGAGGACGCGGCTGACTTCGTCAAGAAAGCGCGAGAAATCCGGGTAGCAATGCGAGGCCTCGACGTTGATGACGACATCGAACGAGTTGTTCGGAAACGGCAGGTGTTCGGCGTCGCCCTGGACGAATTCGAGGCCGGGGACGGAATGGCGTTTTTTGCAGAACGCGATGCCGGATGCGTTGAGATCGAGGGCGGTATATTTCGCCGGTGACTGCAGGCGGGTGAGATACGAAGCGCCGCCGCCGTGTCCGCAGCTGACTTCCAGGACTTCCTTACCATGAAAATTCACCTGCGAACCGACGTGGTGGTAGAGCTGGACGCACGCACGGTCCGCCTCGTCCTCGGCAGCGAGCGGAATTGCCATCGGCGGATTTGTTTCGAAGGCGTAGTTGAGGAAAATCACCTCTTCGCCGTGCAGACGCCGTGTCAGGAAGGGATACCAGAATTTCCAGATCGCCTTGCGGACCGGGCCGATGGCAAACAGGTGATCGATGAGTGGCATGGGTGGATTCGGGGGATCGCGATTTCAAGCATTGCGGATCTCGGCGATCGCGATGGCCATGTCAGGCGCCCGGAAGGTGGAGGAGCCGGCGACCATCACATTCGCCCCGGCGGTGTAACAACGCGCTGCGGTGACGGCGTCGATGCCGCCATCCACTTCGATGTGGAACGCAAGGCCCTTCTCGTCGCGGATTTTCGCGGCGGCTTTGATTTTTTCCAGCACCTCGGGCATGAACGCCTGGCCGCCGAAACCAGGGACGACCGTCATGCAAAGCAGCAGGTCGATCTCGCCGAGAAACGGCTCCACCGCGCTGAGCGGAGTGGCAGGATTCAGCGCAAGACCGGCCTCGCATCCGCCTTCGCGGATCCGGCGCAGGGTCTCCGCCACATCGTGTGCCGCCTCGACGTGCACGGTGATCATGTCCGATCCGGCGGCGATGAAGCGCTGCAAATAGTGATCCGGCCGGGAAATCATCAGGTGGACGTCGAGATAGATGTCGTCCGCCTCATGCACGGTCTGGACGATGGCCGGGCCGAAGGAAATGTTGTCCACGAAGTGCCCGTCCATCACATCGAGGTGCATCCAGTCCGCGCCGGCATGGATCGCCCGGCTGACCTCTTCTTCGATGCTGGAAAAATCCGCCGCCAGCAGGGACGGGGCGATGACGCGGTCGTGGAAATTCTTGGGGATCACGGGATCGATAAAAACCACGGTTCGACCCGTGAGACACGGAAAATTTTCCCTGTCGGCGAGGTGGCTCGGCAAGCGGCCGCGCGGCTGTTCTGACAAGCCCGCGATGCGTCCTCTTCCCGCTTGCCACATCCTGTCCATCACACAAACTCCGGGCGTGAAAGTCCTTGTCACCGCCGGGCCCACCCGCGAGCCGCTTGATCCGGTGCGTTTCCTCACGAACCGCTCGTCCGGTAAAATGGGCTACACGCTTGCCGGAGCCTTCGTCCATGAAGGTCACTCGGTGCTGCTCGTCTCCGGCCCGACGAACCTCGACGTCCCGGAAAACGTCGATTTCATTCCGATCGAGACTGCCGCCGAGATGCATGATGTGGTTTCCAAACACATCGGGCGGATGGACATCGCCGTCTTCGCCGCCGCTGTCGCCGATTACACGCCGGTCAAGGTCGAGACGCGGAAAATTAAAAAATCCGGCGACACGTTCACTCTCGAACTCGTCCGCACCGCCGACATCCTCGGCTCCGCCCGCCAGCCATTCGGTTTCACCGGCACTCTCGTCGGCTTCGCGGCGGAAACCGAAAACCTCGAGGGAAACGCCCGCGAAAAGCTCACTCGCAAGCACTGCGACCTCGTCATCGCCAACGATGTTTCCGAACCCGGCATCGGCTTCGACTCGGATCATAACAA
Source organism: Akkermansiaceae bacterium (assembly GCA_031425955.1). GTDB lineage: Bacteria > Verrucomicrobiota > Verrucomicrobiia > Verrucomicrobiales > Akkermansiaceae > Luteolibacter. Next base: position 10,385 of record JANPKJ010000151.1, read on the forward strand.
AGTCCTGCTTGTCTATCCGGACCGCACCGAGTCACTTCCGTTCGCCTCGAAGCACGATCTATCACTCCAGCTCGTCGATGCCATCGTCGCTTTGAAAAAGTTGATGGTTGAGGGTTGAGAGTGACGATCAAGGGTCCATACTTCACTTCCCACCTTCCGTTTCTTCTTCTTTCCATCAACTATCAACCACCCACTCTCAACTCTCTTCCCATGACCGACCTCGAACTCGCCACCCACGCCGCGCTTGAAGCGGGCAAGCTGCTCCGCAAACACTTCGGCACGGACACTGTCGTCGATGAAGCGTCCGACCACGACATCAAGCTCGCGCTCGACAAGGAATCCCAGGAGCTCATCACGCAAATCCTGCTCGACGCCCGCGCGGGAGACGCGCTCTACGGCGAGGAAGGCATCGCCGGAAACCAGGCGTCCGACCGGCATTGGATCGTCGATCCCATCGACGGCACGGTGAACTACTACTACGGCATTCCCCACTTCTGCGTCTCCATCGCCTTGCGAGTCGCCGGAGAAATCACCATCGGCGTCATCCATGATCCGATGGTCGGCGAAACCTGGACCGTGGAAAAAGGCAGTCCCGCCTATCTGAACGGCAAACCCATTTCCGCCAGCAAGCGCGAGACCCTCGGCGAGTCCATCCTCTACGTCGGCTGCGGCAAGGACGACGCCGCGCTGCGCACCGGCATGGACCGCTTTCAACGCGCGTCACTCCGTGCCCGTAAAATGCGCATGATGGGTTCCGCCGCGCTCGGCATGGCCTACATCGCCAGCGGCCGCATCGACGGTTACATCGAGTCCCGCATCTCTCTCTGGGACATCGCCGCCGGCCAGCTGCTTGTGGAAACCGCCGGCGGAAAAGTGGAACTCACCCCCGTCACGGGCTACGAGGACGCCTACTCCATCGTCGCCACCAACGGGCGGATTCCGGTGGAGGAAATCCTTTGAAGAGATAGAGGATCAGGGATCGGAGATGAAATGCGACCTTCCATCCCCGATCCCCGATCCCCAATCCCCAATCCCCAATCCCCAATCCCCAATCCCCAATCCCCAATCCCCAATCCCCAATCCCTTCGCCCATGACCGGCATCGGCTACGACGTCCACCAATTCGCGGAAAACCGCCCGCTCGTGCTCGGCGGCGTGACGATTCCTCACACCCACGGTCTTGCCGGCCATTCCGATGCCGACGTGCTTTGCCACGCCATCGCGGATGCCGTGTTAGGGGCGATGGGCCAGCCGGACATCGGCTACTTTTTCCCGCCCGGCGATCCCGCGTGCAAGGACATCTGTTCGTTGAAAATTCTCGAAAAATGCCGCGATCTCGCCGCCGAGGCCGGTTTAAAAATCATCAACGTCGATTCCACACTCATCGCGGAAGCCCCGAAAGTCTTGCCCCACCGCGACGCCATGCGCGCCAACATCGGTGCTGCCCTCGGCATCCCGCCGGAGCGTGTCGGCATCAAGGCGACCACCAATGAGACCATGGGTTTCATCGGTCGAAAGGAAGGCATCGCCGCGCTGGCGGTCGCCCAGGTGGAGTGAAAAAACGCCGCCACCGGAAAACCGGCGGCAGCGCGATTCGCAGAGCTGCTGATCCCCCCCGGAATCGCTGGCCCCAGCCAAACCAAATGGAAGCTGTCACAATTTCCCGTGGAGTGCTGCGCGTTCCTTGCACATGAGTGCGCATTTTTTCTGAATCGTGAAGAAGCCGTGCCTTCAATGAAGGACTGTAATTTCCACCCTTGCGCTCGAAAGTCTGCAATCCGGGTCTCAAGTTTCCAGAAAAGCAAGCTGCGGACCAGCTCCACAACCGGTCCATCTGATTTGAGTTTGGGAAGCGTGTCCGGTATCCTCAATCTTCCCCGCATCCCGCCCTTTACAAGCCGGATGATCCCTGCCACACACCTCAAAATTTAGCCGCCCGGCGGTCCTCCCAAACCTTCTTCCATCATGCCCAAAGACACCTCGATCCGGAAAATCCTCGTCATCGGCTCCGGCCCCATCGTCATCGGCCAAGGTTGCGAATTCGACTACTCCGGCGTCCAGGCGTGCAAGGCGCTCAAGGAAGAAGGCTACGAAGTCATCCTCGTAAACTCGAATCCGGCGACGATCATGACAGATCCCGAATTCGCGCATCGCACTTACATTGAGCCGATTACGCCGGAAGTGGTGGAAAAAATCATCATCCGCGAGAAGCCGGATGCCCTGCTCCCGACGCTCGGCGGACAGACGGCTCTTAATACGTCGATGTCGCTCTATAAATCCGGCACGCTCGACAAACACGGCGTCCGCATGATCGGAGCCAAGGCCGAGGCCATCGACATGGGCGAGGACCGCCAGCTTTTCAAGGAGGCGATGATCCGCATCGGCCTCGACATGCCGCGCTCCGGCATCGCCCACACGATTGAAGAAGCGAAGAAGGTGGCTGAGGAAATCGGCACGTTTCCCCTCATCGTCCGCCCGGCATTCACCCTCGGCGGCCAAGGCGGAGGGATCGCCTACAACCGCGAAGAGTTCGAGGAAATCATTACCCGTGGTCTCGACCTCTCGCCGGTTTCGGAAGTGCTCATCGATGAATCCCTGCTCGGCTGGAAGGAATTCGAGATGGAAGTCATGCGCGACTGCGCCGACAACTGCGTGGTCATTTGCTCCATCGAAAACTTCGACCCATGCGGCGTCCACACCGGCGATTCCATCACCGTCGCGCCGATCCAGACGCTCACCGACCGCGAATACCAGATCATGCGCGACGCGTCGTTCGCCGTCATCCGCGAGATCGGCGTGGAGACCGGCGGCTCGAACATCCAGTTCGCCACCTGCCCGAAAACCGGCCGGATGATCGTCATCGAGATGAACCCGCGGGTTTCCCGCTCGTCCGCGCTGGCCTCAAAAGCGACCGGATTTCCCATCGCGAAAATTGCTGCGAAACTCGCCGTCGGCTACACACTCGACGAACTGCCGAACGACATCACCCGCGTCACGCCCGCTTCGTTCGAGCCGACGATCGACTACGTGGTCACGAAAATCCCGCGTTTCACGTTCGAGAAATTCCCGACCGCGAATCCGGTGCTCACTACCTCGATGAAATCCGTCGGCGAGGCGATGTCGATCGGCCGCACTTTTAAAGAGAGCATGCAGAAATGCCTGCGCTCGCTGGAAACCGGCCGTTGGGGCTTCGGTTTCGACAAGAAGGATCCGCAAAACCCGACCCGCGACGAGATCGCCCGCAAGCTCCAGATTCCGAATGCCGAGCGCATTTTCTGGCTGCAAACCGCGTTCGTGAACGGCTGGACGCTGGAGGAGGTTTTCGACGCCACCCAGATCGACCCTTGGTTCCTCCGCCACCTCCAGCAAATCGCGGACGAAGGCATGAACCTCGCCACCCTCGACCTCAAGCGCGCTAAAAAACTCGGTTTCTCCGACCGCCAGATCGCCATGGCCCGCGCCGCCGCACCTTCGATCCACGACGTTTCCATCCACGGCGAAACTGACCAACCCGCCGGAGCGCCGCCCCGAGCCGAGCCGGAACCGGCGATGGTCGACATCCCAACCGAGGACACGATCCGCGCCGAGCGCAAAGCCAAAGGCATCATCCCCGGCTACCGCCTCGTCGATACCTGCGCCGCCGAGTTCGAAGCCTACACGCCGTATTTCTACTCGTCTTACGGCGACGAAAACGAAGCCCGCAGCTCCGACAAAAAGAAAATCATCATCCTCGGCGGTGGACCGAACCGCATCGGCCAAGGCATCGAGTTCGACTACTGCTGCGTTCACGCCGCCTTTGCGCTCAAGGAGTTGGGCTACGAAACCATAATGGTGAACTCTAACCCGGAAACGGTTTCCACCGACTACGATACCTCGGACAAACTCTTCTTCGAGCCGCTCACTTTGGAGGACGTGCTCAATATCTGCGACCAGGAGAAACCCTTCGGCGTCATCGTCCAGTTCGGCGGCCAAACCCCGCTCAACCTCGCCGCCGACCTCGAACGCCACGGCGTCCCGATCATCGGCACCTCGCCGAAATCCATCGAACAAGCCGAAGACCGGAAATTTTTCTCCGCCCTGCTCGACAAGCTGAATCTCAAACAAGCCGAAGCCGGCACCGCGACGAACGAAGCGGAAGCCATCGTGATCGCCAACCGCATCGGCTACCCGGTCCTCGTCCGTCCTTCTTTCGTGCTCGGCGGCCGTGGCATGATGATTGTTTACTGCGACGCGGAGCTCACTCGCTATATGCGCGAGGCCGTCATCGCCTCGCCCGAGCGGCCCGTGCTCGTGGACCGCTTCCTCGACAACGCGACCGAAGTGGACGTCGATTGCATTTCCGATGGAGAGACTTCCGTCGTCGGAGCCATCATGGAGCACATCGAGCAAGCCGGCATCCACTCCGGTGACTCCGCCTGCGTCATACCGGCGTTTTCCCTCTCAGAATCGATCAAGGCGGAAATCACCCGCGCCGCCATCGATCTCGCCCGCGAGCTGAAGGTGAAGGGTCTGATGAACATCCAGTTCGCGGTGAAGGACGAGCAACTCTATGTCATCGAGGTCAATCCGCGCGCTTCCCGGACCGTGCCGTTTGTCAGCAAAGCCACCGGCGTTTCCCTCGCCAAGCTCGCCGCGAAAGTCATGGTCGGCGAAAAACTCAAGGACCTCGGCTACACTCAGACCATCATCCCGCCCCATTTCTCGGTGAAGGAAGCCGTCTTCCCGTGGAACCGCTTCCCCGGAATCGACATCGTGCTCGGCCCGGAAATGAAGTCCACCGGCGAGGTCATGGGCATCGATGCCGACTGGGGCATGGCCTACGCGAAGTCGCAGATCAGCGCCTTCAACCCGCTGCCCACCGCGGGCAACGTTTTCCTCTCCGTCGCCGATCTCGACAAGAACCGCGCCGTCGCCGTCGCCCGCGACCTCTCCGAGCTCGGCTTCAAAATCTACTCCACCGGCGGCACCCACGCCCGCCTGGTTGCGGAAGGCATCCCAAGCACCCGTGTTTACAAAGTCCTCGAGCAGGCCCGCCCGAACGTGATCGACATGATGAAAAATAACGAAATTCATTTCATCATCAACACCCCGAGCACCCACGAGTCCCGCGCCGACGAGATCCTGATCCGCTCCACCGCCATCGCCCAAAAGATCTCCCACGCCACCAACCTCTCCGCCGCCGAAGCGTCCGTGAAGGCGATGCGCTCGCTGAAGACCCGAGAGTTTACGGTGAAGAGCATCCAGGAGTACCACGCTTGAATTTCAAATCGGTCACCAAGTCCCCAGAGAATCAAAACAAGTGTTCATTGGAACATTTTCCTTGTCAGGCACGCGCCAATTGGCCAATGACTCTCTTCGGCTTGAATCATGAGTGAAGAAAATCCAGCTCTCAAGGAAAGGGGAAAGGTCATTCGTGATCCAGTTCATGGACTCATCTCCCTGAGACCTGATAAGCTCTATCTCCTCGAACTTATCGATACTCCTGAATTTCAGCGGCTAAGGCGCATCCGCCAACTCGGAGTCAGCAACATCACCTACCCGGGCGCGGAACACACCCGCTTTGCCCACAGCTTGGGGGTAATGGCTTTCACCGGCCGAATTCTCGACCACCTGAAGTCACGGTATCGTAATCATCAGGAGATTTTTGACCTGATCGAAGTCCATGAGAGAACGATTAAGGCCGCAGCTCTTCTCCACGACACCGGACACGGGCCGTTTTCGCACATGATCGAAAGGTCGTTTCGTTCAACTTCGAAGCACGAAGCGCGGACCGCCCAGATCATCACTGATGAAGCCTCCAAAGTAAGCGAAGTGCTGCAGCGTCACGCAATCGATCCAGACCAAGTTCGTTCGGTGATTGACGGCACTTTTTCCATTCGATTTCTCCGGGACATTGTATCCAGCCAACTTGACGCGGATCGCATGGACTATCTCCTGCGCGATGCCCTCATGACGGGCGTTGAGTATGGCAGTTACGATGCCGAATGGATTATCCACGCGCTCTGCCTCGGTCTGGATCCCGTGCAATCCGGTGCGTGGAAAACAGAGGATCTCCGGCTTTGTCTCGACCGTTCCCGCGGCGTTTATGCTGCGGAACAGCTCATTGTCGCCCGGATGCACATGAGTTACCAAGTTTACTACCACCGGGTGACTCGCGGTTGGGAGGCACACCTATTGTGCCTGTTTCGCCTCGCCAGCCAAATTGCCTCCTCCGGAAAATTGCCTGCCGCCACGCCAAGAGTGATTTTCAGGTTCTTCACCGACGAAGGGGCGCTTAGTCACTCGGATTTTCTTTCGTTTGATGAACCTCAGATGATTGCCGCCTTCCACGCTTGGTCTGAAAGCCAGGAAAAGGAAGGTGACATGGTTAGTCTTCGTGAGCTTTCATCCGCATTCCTCGGGCGCAGAAAGCTATTTCACTCCAAGGAGACGCCAGGACAAGAACCCGTGGCCACCTCGTTCGGGCAAATCATCGAACTCCTCAAAAATGGGGCCCGCGATGGCATCGATTACCATCACGACGACGCCAAATTTAAAGGATACAAGGATTTCGGGAGTTCCGTCGTTCACGAAGGAACTGACGAGAACCCGCAGGAAAACGGTTCGGAAGGCATTTTCCTCTCCGACGGAAACCCCGCTTCCCGCTCCATCCCCGTCGAAAAGGACAGCCACGCGGTCATTACACCGGCCTTGATTGACCATGGGGTCGTCCACCTGAACCGCGTTTTTGTCCGCTCCCCTCCTACGGTCAACTCTTTCTGATTGGAAGTTGTAAAGAATCCTGAAATAAAACCATCGCTCCCCATGATTGATCATCCCATCGTCCGTATCGGGCTACTTCTCAAAAAGGTCGAGGCAATCGACTCGCGGAAAAAGTTCCAGAAAATCGTCCACATCCTTCAGGTAATGGGCGCGCCATTTCCGGAAAGCTATGATTTCCATCATTACGGGGCCTATTCCGCCGAACTCCGGCGGGAACTGGACGCCTTCAAAAGCGAGGAATTGATCTCCGAGGCTGAAGTCCCCGGGCAATTCACGTCCTACACGGTGAAACCGACGGCAAAACTCAAGGAGCTGCTCGAAAAGCTGCCTCAATCGGAAGATGAGGCCTGGTTGGCATGGGCGGCCGAGCTGAATCGAAAATCTCCGACCGAGCTCGAAGGGATTTCCACCCTTCTTTATCTCCACCAGCGGGTCTGGCCTAAGGCATCCTGGAGCGGCAAGTTCACCGAACTCAAGCCCCACCTCGCAGCGAGTTACAACCGCTACGAATCCGAGGCACTGCGCCTTCTGGAAACTGCGGGAAAATCCGCAGCCTGAAAATCCCCCCGGTTATGTCTCTTACCGCTGACGAACGTCGCACGCTTGGCCGATGGTGATGGCGAGTTGGTGAGCGTAGATCACTCCTGCGAAAGTGCGGCTTTCCCGCTGGCGGAGTTCGGCTTCAGCCAAGAGATCGTCGTCCTGACTGAAAAGGATTCGCCCCAATTCTCCGGCACGGTCGAGAACGCGATCATCGGGCCATCGGGCGGTGCCGTCTTCCTGAGCTGTAATCACATCGACTCCGCGCAGACGCAGACCGTTGGTGACTGCCCTTCTCACATGGACGTCCATGTAGAGGGCGACGCTCATGGTTTAGCCGGAACCTTGCCCAAACGGACCCGGAGTGGCGATTCCATCGTTGTGGCGGCTTTTTCCCGGCAGGAACTCAGGCTGGCGGCAAGCGCTTCCTCATATTCCTCGCGATGATCGTAGTAATACGCCAGCGCGGAATGGATCATGGACGGCGTGAGTTGAGGAAACTGGAGCGCCATTTCTTCCACCGAGGAGCCATGGGCGAGAAAGTCCGCCGCGATTTCGCTTACCTTGACGTTTGCGCCGTCCACCCAGGCCCGACCGGACGAATCCAGACGGAGATGGGGATAGGATGTTGAGGAACCGGCCATGGCGGATGAAACCATCCGGCGGGTCTTTTGTCAAACTGCCGGATAATCAGGGCGGTATCGCATTTTAACTCATGGGGGAAAGTCGCTACCCGGGCGGAGGATGAAGAGAAGAGTTGCGGCGAGACGCGGCAGCCACTTTCAGAAAGAAGCAAAAAACCGGCGTCCCTTGTGAGGACGCCGGTTTGATGATGGGAGAGAAGAGCGACAGGAATGTTGCTACTCCTTACTCAGCAGCAACAGGCTGCTGGGCATCGTGCTCGGCGGCCTTCTGGTCGCGGAGCCAGGCGCGGCGGGACATTTTCACGCGGCCTTTTTCGTCGACTCCGAGGCACTTGGCGGTGATGACGTCGCCTTTTTTAACGATGTCTTCAACGTTCTCGGTGCGGCCTTCGGCGAGTTCGGAGACGTGGACGAGTCCGTCCTTGCCTGGGAGCACTTCCATGAAGGCGCCGAACTGGGTGATGGAAACGACCTTGCCGGTGTAAACCTTGCCCACTTCGATTTCCTGGAACATGCGGTCGATCATCGCCTTGGCGCGGTCGAGGCCTTCTTGCTTGGAAGCGTAGATGTGGACGGTGCCGTCGTCCTCGATGTTGATCTCGGCACCGGACTCGGCCTGGATGCCCTTGATGTTCTTGCCGCCTGGTCCAATGAGCTCACCGATGCGGTCTGCTGGGATTTTGACGGAAACGATGCGTGGGGCGTGCGGGCTGAGCGGCTTGGGCTCGATGATGGACTCGGCCATTTTCTCAAGGATGGCGGTGCGGCCGGCCTTGGCGATGTGGATGGCTTCTTCAAGCATGGCGAGCGGGAGGCCGGCGAGCTTGAGGTCGAGCTGATAGCCTGTGACACCTTCGCTGGTGCCGCAGAGCTTGAAGTCCATGTCGCCGTAGAAATCTTCGGAACCGATGATGTCCAACAGCATCTTGTGGGATTTCATGGAGCCGTCTTCGTTGTTCTCGGTGACGAGGCCGACGGAGATACCACCGACGGGGCGGATGAGCGGGACACCGGCGTCGAGCAGGGCCATGACGCCTGCGCAAACGGAGGCCATCGAGGTGGAACCGTTGGATTCCATGACTTCCGAGGATACGCGGATGGCGTACGGGAAGACGGTTTCGTCAGGGATGACAGGCTCGATGGAACGCTCGGCGAGCGATCCGTGACCGATTTCGCGGCGGTTGATGCCACCCATGCGTCCGCATTCGCCAACAGAGAATGGAGGGAAGTTGTAGTGGAGGATGAAGCGTTTCTCGTCTTCGCCACCGGCGTAGTTGTCGAAATGTTGCTTTTCGTCAGCTGGGGCAAGGGTGGTGATGGCGAGGGCCTGGGTTTCGCCGCGGGCGAAAATGGCGGAACCGTGGACGCGTGGCAGGGTGCCGACTTCTCCGTAGAGAGTGCGGAGGTCACCGATGCTGCGGCCGTCGGCGCGGACGCCTTTTTCCATGATGGAGATGCGGAATGCCTTCTTCTGAAGGTATTCGAAGGCTTGCTCGACGTCGAAGTCGGTCGCTTCCGGAGCGCGCTCCTTGATGGCGGCTTCCACTTCGTCGCGGAGGGCGCCGACTTTCTTGGCACGTTCGGTCTTCGAAGGCGCGTAGATCGCGGCTTCGATGCGGTCACCGGCGATTTCGTAGGCGATTTCGAGCAAGTTGTCCTTGGCGACGGTGAGTTCGTAGGAACGCTTTTCCTTGCCGGCGAGTTTCGCGAGTTCTTCCTGGGCGGCCACCAGCTTAACGACGGCGGCTTGGGCGAAGTGAAGGGCCTTGATGAACTCGTCTTCCGGGAGCTCGTCGGCTTGGCCTTCGATCATGATGACGTTGGTCTTGTCGCCGACGTAGATGAGGTCGAGGTCGCTGTCAGCGCGCTCGTCGTGGGTCGGGTTAATGACGAATTGTCCATCCACGCGACCGACTCGCACCGCACCGATTGGGCCGGCGAACGGGATGTCGGAAAGGCAGAGGGCGGCGGAGGCTCCGTTCATCGCGAGGATGTCGGAGTCATTCACGCCATCGGCGCTGAGCAGGATGGCGACGATCTGGGTTTCGTAGAGGTAGCCTTTTGGGAACAACGGACGCAGTGGGCGGTCCGTCATGCGGCAGGTGAGGATTTCCTTTTCGGTCGGGCGCCCTTCGCGCTTGAAGTAGCCGCCCGGGAAGACGCCGGCAGCGGTGGCTTTTTCCTTATATTCCACGGAAAGTGGGAACCAGGTCTGGCCGGATTTCACCTTGGTGGCGGAAACGGCGGTGACGAGGATGATGGTGTCGCCGCAACGGACGGTGACAGCGCCATCGGCGAGTTTGGCGATTTTGCCGGTTTCGAACGTCATCGGATTGGTTCCGACGTCGGCCGTGAGTGTATGGATATTCATAATCAGTATTTGTTTTCTTTTTTCAGTGCGTACGGCCCGATCTGCGGGATGCAGGGCAGGCATTCATCGTTTTCAGACAAATTCCGCAGCGCGCAAATAGGCGGCTGCGGTGGGATGAGTCTGGCGAACCGGGCGGAAGATTCGAGTGCCCGGACCGCTTTGCAAAACAGCCACGGGAACTTCCCGTGGCTGCGTTTGCGAAATTGGGTTAGCGGCGGAGGCCAAGTCCAGCAATGATCTGCTGATACTTTTCTTCGGAACCTTTCTTGATGTAATCCAACAACTTACGGCGTTGGGAAACCAAGGTGAGAAGACCACGGCGGGACGAGAAGTCCTTCTTGTGGATGTTCAGGTGGTCCGTCAGATGGAAAATCCGAGCGGTGAGGAGGGCCACTTGATAAGGGGCGCTTCCGGTGTCTCCTTCGTGGAGTTGATAGTCTTTTACGTTGATTTCTTTTGTGTCGGCCATGGTGGTAGGGGATGGATCCAGCGGTTGCCGGACCGTCCTAGGTTGGAGGTTGAGCGCGGAAGAAAGCGTCCGGGGCGCGGGTTTGCAAGTTAATTGAGGCTGGCGGAGGAAGTTTTTAAAAAAGCGGCGACCGCTCCGGCCGTCAGCACACGACGACTGTTTCCATCCCGAGGAGTTGGCCGAGTTTCTTGATTTTCTCCGCGACGTGGCCGACGCCGACCGCGCAGTGGTGGGCGGGTCCCTGCACATTCCAATCGTTGACGAACCGGCGGGCGCCGATCGGGAAGCGGTAGCGGGAGTTGGTATTGCCGATTTCCAGGATCGGGCCGGGCACGGATTCGCCCTCGGCGACGAGGAACTTCAGCCGCCCGTCGACGGTCTGGATCACGCTGAGCAGGGTGACCGATCCATGTTTGACCGACATTTCGACCGACAGTCCCCGTCCGACCTTGCCGTGGAAAACATCGAGCGGGCGGACCTTGGTTTTCCCCTCGGCGATGGCGATGTGGCCAGGTCCGTCGTGCCCCATGAGCACGATGTCGTCCGCCCAATCAAGCGTGTAATACTCCGTGAACGATCCGCCGACGCCGAAGGAATCGAGGATTTTCATCGCCTGCACGTTCTTGATTTCCATCTCCCCAGCGACCGGGATGCCGCGGGCGGTAAGCAGGGAGTTTCCGAGGATGATGGAGGAAATGGCGTCCTCGTTTTCAGCGTTCCCGGTGCCCATGTAATAATAGGCGAGCGAGCCGAGGTCATGGATTTCGACCAGCTTGTCCAAGGCGACAGAGGTCCGGGCCGCGCGTGCGAGTTCAGGCTGCGAACAATCCGCCTGGACGTCGAAGGTAGTTTGAAACTCCGCGACGCGGGCGGTGATTTCCTCGTCGGTGACGTCCCGGCGAAGAGCGGAAAGTTCATCGACCTCGACGATCTCCATGTGTCCGCCGAAATGGGCGCATTGCTGGGTGAGGTCGGAGTAGATGTCCAGCATCCCGCTGTAATAATGGCCCATCACGCCGAGGCGGTTGTGGAACATCACGCCAGCGACGCGCGCGGCGTCGATCCAGGCGTCGACCTCGTCCCAACACTCGGGATCATCGTGGAGCATGCCGGTGATCTGATGGAAATCAATGCGCGAGCGGTTGAAGACGTTGGCGATTTCCGGGACGGGGCAGGCACCGCAGTGGGCGAGCCACTCGCCGGTCATTTTCGTGCGGTCGCCCATCCGGTTGAACGTCGCGTAGTCGATGGCTGCCTCGGGTGATAGATTGAGGATGATGACAGGCACCTTGGCGCGCTGGACCACGGGTAGCACGGTGGATGATAGCGCATAGGTGGTGACGTGGAGGAAAATGAGGTCCACATCCTCGCGGCGGAAGGCATGGCCGGCCTCGAAGGCCTTGGGCACGGTATCGACGAGTCCGAGATCGACGATTTCCACCCCGTCGCGGGCGAGTTTGGAGTGGACGGTGGCGAGGTAACCCTCGAGCCGCTCCTTGAGTCCGGGAAACTGCGGCCAGTAGGTGTCGAGGCCGATGCCGAAAAGTCCGATGCGGGTGGTGGATGCCATGGAAAGTCTGAGTTTGAGGTTTTGAAAGAGCCTCCGGTGTGGAGGAGAACATCGACTCTGTGACGATGGCTTGATTTTCGCCATGCACGATCTGATCATTTCGTTTCACGATCTGACAGCATCCGGAAATCATGAATTCGCGCCGCAATTTTTACCGCTACCTGCCCCGGATTGGGAGTGATTCGGACTGGGGTGCCCGGGTGCTGGATGCCGGCTACGGATCGATTCCACCGCACGCCGCGTATCCGCCGGCCGGGCACCCGGAGGATCACGCGTTCTCTTGGGAAAAGGGGCGGCGGTTGGAGGCGTACACGTGGGTTTACATCACGGCGGGTAGTGGGATTTTCGATTCGGAGGCCTCGGGGGAAATCGAAATTCCTGCGGGTTCGGTCTTTCTCGTCTTTCCCAACGTGTGGCATCGCTACCGACCGGATCCGGCGGCGGGGTGGGAGGAATATTGGGTCGAGTGCGAGGGGGGGTCGTTGGACGAAGCCATCCAACGGTCCGGGTTTCTGGCCTCCACGCCGGTGATGCAGGTGGGGCTGGATGAGCCGTTGCTGCGGTGTTTTTTGGACATCGCAGACACGATTGAGGAAGAGGCTCCCGGATTCGAGCCGATCATCGGGTTGCGCTCGGTGGAGATCGTCGCCCGGATCCGCAGTCTGCTCAAGGTGTCGCATTCCCCTGGCTCGACCGACGCTGACAAGCTGATGAAACACACACTGGTGCGGATGCGGGAATCCTTGGAGGGGGCGCTCGACCTTCAACTTCTGGCGCAGGAATTGGGAATCAGCTATTCGACCTTCCGGCGGCTTTTTAAAAATAGGACCGGGCGTGCTCCCGGAGACTATTTTATCGAAATGAAAATGAACCGCGCCCGTCAGTTGCTGGCGGGGAAAAGCATCCAGCAGGTGGCCGATCAGTTGGGATTCGAGTCGGTCTATTATTTTTCCCGATTATTCAAGGCGAAGATCGGAAAGCCGCCGGGCTTCTATCGAACCCGCTGAGGTGGATGCACTTTTTGACCAGATTCCTGATCGAACCTTGGGCGCTATACGACCACATCCGCATGGAGGAAGTCACGACTCCACCCGCCGTCGCGCCGGAAGTCTGTCGCGAGGTCGGGACTCCTCCACAGGGCAACTCCGGGCGCAGTTAAGTCTCCGATAACCCTTTTGGGTAAACGACATTTGGCGGTCCCTAATCTATATAACTCCGACGACTGCCCGCGGCCCCATTCCGCACCGACCCATGAAGCCCATCCCCATTTTTCTCGCTGCCAGTCTTCTGCCAGTCGCCGCCCAGATCCCCGCCTTTCCAGGTGCACAGGGCTTCGGTGCCCACGCGACCGGCGGCCGAGGCGGCGATGTCTACTACGTCACGAACCTGAATAACAATGGTGCGGGCTCGCTCCGGACCGGCCTCGATACCGCGCCAGCCGCAGGCCGCACCATCATGTTCGCAGTCAGCGGCTACATACCGGTAGTCTCGGATACCAATTTCAATGTCCCTTCCCAAGTCACCATCGCCGGCCAAACGGCTCCCGGAGACGGAGTGGGCCTGCGCGGCGGACGCATGCTGATCAGCGGATCCAATTCCATCATGCGTCATTTCCGCATCCGCCATGGGAGAAACGGCACCGGTGGAGATTGCCTCAATATCGCCAGCACCGCCTCCTCCACGATGCTTGACCATATCTCGATGATGTTCAGCACCGATGAGAACTTCTCGTTCTTCAATAGCTCGGTGAACAACTTCACGATGCAATTCTCCAACACCTCGTGGGGAATGGAGCGGCACAACGCCGGCGGCCTTTGGGATTTGCAGAACGGCTCATGCCATCACACCCTCTGAGCGCACCACCGGACGCGTAACCCGAAGGCCCGGCCGTCGATGTTGGAGTGGATCAACAACGTAACCTTCCACTGGCGCAGCGAAGGATTCATCATGGGAGACTCGCAAACGCCGGCCAACTGGAAGGCGAACGTGCGCGGCTGTTATTATATCTCGATCGAAGATCCGGACGACAATTTCGGAATCAAGAGCACCGGACTCGTCAAGGCGCAGGTCGCAACGAACGGGGTGCCTAACTTCAGCCTCTATCTCAATGACACCCTGTTCGACAATAACGACAACGGAATCGTGGATGGCACCAACCAGGGATACGGTATCGTCTCGGGCTCCGAGTTCACGCCCGGCGATGCCGTTGGCGCGAACTGTTATTACAAATCAGCCACGCCCTTCACCGGTGCGACCGGCACGGCCGTGGTCACCGTCGATGATCCGAAAACTGCCTACAAAAAGGTCATTTCGTCCGCATCACCGCTACGGCTCGATGCGAACTACACCGGCCCGCTCCGCGATGAACTCGACACATTGCTAACGGAAAGCGTGGTGAACCAATACAGCGTTCTCGTCCAGAAAGATGGAAAAATCGCCGGCGAGGATCCTTCAAGGACGACCAACGGCGAGCAACTGCTCGCCGACCAGTATGGCATCACCAACAACGGTTTCGGCACGCTCAACGGCACTACGCCGCCCACCGACTCCGATCTCGACGGCATGCCCGACGTCTGGGAGACCACTCTCAACGGCTTGAGCGGCATGGTATTCAATGTCGCCGCGGACGATCACAACACCGCCTTCACCGCCGGCCAGCTGCCGAGCACCTTCTTCCCCGCCGGAACTCCCACGGGTTATACCTATCTCGAGGAATACCTTCATTTCCTCGCAGTGCCCCATGCCACGGTGGTGAAGAACACCGCCGGTGCGCCTTCCGTCCAAACCATCGACCTGCGGAAATTCACCGATGGATTTTCAAACGCGCCTGCCTTCACCGTGGCAGGCGTCGTCAACGGCACGACCCAGCAATTCCTCGCGAACGGCACCACACCGTCGTCCACCGGACCGATCGTGAAATTCACGCCCACACTCAACGCCACCGGACGCGCGGGGTTCAACTTTACCGTCGTGGATGCGGAATCCAGTCAGTGGACGCAGCAGTTCGCACTCCTGATTTCGGCATTCACCGCTCCCCGCGATCTCGTTTGGAACGGCGACGGCACCATCAACGCCTGGAACGACACCGCGGCTAACTGGAAGCAGTCGCCGGGCGCTTCTACCGCATTCAGCGTGGGTGACACCGCACTCTTCGACGACCGCGGATCCGCCACGCCGGCCGTCAATATCAACGCTTCGCAGACGCCTGGCTCGGTGCTTGTCACAGGAAGCAAGAACTATACGTTAGGTGGGAGTGGCACCATCGCCTCGACCGGTTCGCTCACCAAGGCCGGCGATACCACGCTCACACTCGCCACCCCCAGCAGTTTCGCAGCAGGCACCTTCCTCAATGGCGGTAACATCAACCTGAACAACAACACCTCACTGAGTGGCGGAAACGTGCGTTTCTCAGGTGGCGCCACGCTGAATGTGAATTATAACAGTTTATCCTACTTCAGTCTCAATCCGAACGTCCAGGTGGATGCAGGATCTACTGGAAACATCAATCTTTCCCAGCGTGCCGAGCTCAACGGCTCGCTTTCCGGTGGCGGAACGTTCAATATATTCTCCCCTTCGAACCTCGGCACGGAAGGGCGGGTGTATTTTGACGGGGCCTCTGCCGGATGCACGGGACAGGTCAACCTATCAGGCGGGGCGTCTTCACCCGGAAACGGCGGGAGAATGGCGTTCCGGGCGAACGGCGGATCGTTCAACGGCTTCGGCAGTGCAAAAGTCAATCTCACGGGACTCGATCTGTTCACGACGAACAACTCCGGTGGAAACACCTATGCTTTTGGCGAACTTGCAGGTAATGCGAATTCGCGACTGCGCGGCAATTATCTCAACGGCGGCGGTCCGACGACATGGTCGGTTGGTTCCCGCAACACGAGCGCCACTTTCGCCGGCGTCATCATGGACGGTACCCGGGAAGACGGCTCGAACAGCCCCACGAATCTAACCAAGTCCGGCTCCGGGGCCCTCACGCTCACCGGCACCAACACCCACACGGGAGCCACCACCGTCAACGGCGGGACGCTTGCGATCAACGGCGGCCTAACCGTATCCCCAGTCACGGTCAACTCGTCGGCGACTCTCGTCGGCACCGGGACTTTCGGCGGGCTTCTATCCATCAACAGCGGAGGAATCGTCAATCCCGGGAACGCCACCACCGCGTATCGGGCATTGCCCGCGAACGGCGGCCTAACCGTCTCCAGCGGCACGCTCGTCTATGATCTCTCCAGCAATCCGGCGGGGACCAATGATAAGATCACCGTCGCCACGGGAACTGCCACCAACCTCAGCGGCACCGTAAATTTCCAACTGAATTTCATCGATGGTTCGCTCGGAGCCGGGACCTATGATTTGATCGACGGAGGAGCCACCCAATCGGTGAGCAGCCTGACCATGGTTCCGATCATCCCCGCACCCGCCGGCACCACCCGCCAGACCTTTGGACTATCCCGTTCCGCCTCCGGAGCCACACCCGGATTCGTCAGGTTGAACGTGACCGGAAGCGCCGGGAATCTCACTTGGACCGGGGCCGGCGGCGGCGTTTGGGACCTCGCCACCACCACGGGAAACTGGTCCGGAGCCTCACCCGACACTTTCAGCAATCTCGACCTGGTCACCTTCGCCGATGGTGCGGCCACCGGAACCGTGACACTAGCAGGGACTCTTCAGCCGTCCCGCATCACGGCGACCAATGGCAACCTACCCTACACGCTCACCGGCACCGGCAACCTCGGCGGCACCAGCCAGTTGATCAAAAACGGCAACGCCCAGTTCACTATCGCTAACAGCGCCGCCAACACCTTCACCGGTGGCACCACGATCAACGGCGGCATCCTCAGCCTGAGCAATACCAACTCTCCCCTCGGCACCGGCGTCATCACACTCACCGGCGGCAAGCTTCTGTTTCCGAGCACCATCTTCCTTTCGAATTCCATGGTCTTCTCCGGCACCAGCGCCATCTCTACCACCAGCGGAAACAACTCCGCCATCCTCAATTCCACCACGGGAACCCTCTCCAGCGTGGGAAGCGCGACCGTCGATTTCAGTGGTCTGAACAGCATCCTGAGCATCAACGGTCCCATGAGTGGCTTCACCGGTACACTCTCATTCGGGACAGGCTCCGGCACGCTTCGTCTCAATTCAAACAGCAGCGGCTCCGCGGATGCGAACTTCGGCAGTGCCAGCGCCCACTTCGACCTCGGCACCGGCAGCGCCTATCTGAACAACCGCAACGGCAACATCGCCATCCACCTCGGCGCCGTCTCCGGTGGACCTAACACGCATCTCTACGGCCGCCAGTCCGGCAGCGATGCGACCGTCACCCGCTACATCGTCGGCGCGCTCAACACCTCCACCACCTTTTCCGGGATCCTCTCGAACGCCGGGGACCTCGCCGGTCTTAATCTAGCCAAGGTTGGTTCCGGGACCTGGACCTTGGGTGGAAACTCGAATTTCACCGGCTCTTTCGACATCGCCGCGGGCACCCTCGCCATCACTGGCAGCACGCTTTCCTCCAACAGCACCACGGTCGCCAGCGGAGCGACGCTTGCTTTGGCAGGCGGCACCTTCGGCGCGGAATCCGTGAGCAGCACGGGTACGGTCTCAGGCTACGGCACGCTCGCCGCGGACCTCAACTCGGAAGGCACGCTCACCGGCCGCGGATTCGCCACAGGCACACCCGGCACCTTGAATGTTAGTGGCAACGTGTTCTTTGACAGTGCCTCGATTCTCAAACTCCGCGGCGGGGTCTCGTCGGATCTCGTCGCCATCATGGGAGATCTAACTCTCGCCGGAACCGTGCAAATCTCACTCGCGCCCGGCACCACGTTCGGCCGTTATCCGCTGCTGACCTGCGCGGGAAACATCGAACTCGGTACGCTCTCCCTGACCGGCACCAGCGGCCACCTTTCCATCAGCATCCCAGGTCGTGTGGACCTTGTCATCGACGATTCCGACGAGGACGGCCTGCCTGACTCCTGGGAGCAAACCCACTTCGGCAACCTCGCCCAAACTCCAGCGGGCGACAAGGACGGCGATGGCAGCAGCAACCTGGTCGAATACCGCCTCAATCTGAATCCAACCAACGGCGGCAACGCCTTCCGCGCCGGCATCTTCGGCCACACGCTCACCTGGCCCAGCGCGCTGGGCATTGTTTTCACCGTCAAACGCAGCCTCACCTTGGAAAACGGAAATTGGCAGACACTCGATACCGTGACCGGAGGCCCGGGAGCGACGGCCACCTACACCGACTCCGCGAACTTCGGGAAAGCGTTCTATCGAATCGAGTTCGCACCCTGACTCTTGCATTTTCCCGAACCTGCGGAAAAGCTCGTCACATGCTCAAGCAACAGCGCGCCGATCATGTCAGACGCCGGCTCCATGAACTCTATCCGGAAACGCCGATTCCACTCGATCACAAGGACGCTTACACCCTGCTAGTAGCCGTCCTGCTCTCCGCCCAGTGCACCGACGTCCGCGTGAACCTGGTTACCCCAGCGCTCTTCCGGCTTGCCGACAGTCCGCACGACATGATGCACGTCCCGGTCGCGGAAATCCAAGCGATCATCCGTCCGTGCGGCCTCTCGCCGAAAAAGTCAGCCGCCATTTCCGAGCTCTCAAAAATCCTCGTCGAGCAACACAGCGGCAAGGTTCCGCAGGATTTCGACGCCCTCGAAGCCCTGCCAGGGGTGGGTCACAAGACAGCGTCCGTCGTCATGGCCCAATCTTTCGGCGTGCCGGCGTTTCCCGTTGACACGCACATCCACCGCCTCGCCACCCGCTGGAAACTCACCTCGGGAAAAAACGTCGTCCAAACCGAGCGCGACCTC
>JANPKJ010000152.1:0-57757 GCA_031425955.1 Akkermansiaceae bacterium
TAAAGTTTTCGGTGCCAGCCTGGAAACATCGGCGTTATGGAAGTCATTGAGGGTCAATGAGCAATAATCAAGCCAACTTGCGGAAAATCTAACGTTATTTTATCCCAAACAACCCTTAAGTTAGCGCCATTCGGGTCAGTCCCCGCAGTCTCACAAAATGATTGAAGTGTCACGGCATGAAGCGTAGGGTGCCCTCATGGCTAGGGCACTGCGTTTCCAATATCCCGGGGCGATTTACCACGTGATGGCTCGCGGGGACGGGGGTAAGACGGTTTTTGAAAACAAGGATGACTGCGAGGTTTTCCTCCACCGCCTGGGAGAGGCCTGTGGCAGTTGCGGGTGGCGGGTGCATGCCTGGGTGTTGATGGGTAACCACTTTCACCTGCTTCTGGAGACCCCCCAAGCGAATCTGGTGGCAGGCATGAAATGGTTGCTCGGCGTTTTCAGTCAGGGCTGGAACCGCGCGCGGGGACGCAAGGGACATGTGTTCCAAGGCCGCTACAAAGCGGTGCCGGTGAGCGGGAGCGACGCGGATCGGTGTTATTTTCGCATCGTCGCGGATTACATCCATCTCAATCCCGCCCGAGCGGGGTTGGCCGGAGGACTGCACGGCAAACTAGCGGAATACCGTTGGAGCAGTCTGGCAAAGTATGCGCGGGGCACGGGGCCGGAATGGCTGAAGATGGATCGCGTGCTGCAATCCTTCGAACTGGCCAAGGACGGCAGGGGCAGGCGCGCTTATGTGGCATGGCTGGAGGCCAGAGCGGACGAGGGAGGAAAAATCGGAGAGAAAGCCCAGGCCGCCATGAAGGGTGGGTGGTATTTGGGAGAGGATACATTCAAGGATCAGTTGCTGGGTCTGATGGAGAAACTGAAAGGCGGCAAAAGAACAAGACCGCGGAAAGGCACGGCGGAGAGTTGGCGGGATCACGGCGAGAAGGATGCAGAGGACTTGATCTCGCGCTATGCGCCGGAGTTGGGTTTGCCTACTGGCCGCAAGGAACTTGAGGCCTTGCGCAAAGGGGATGAGCGCAAGACGCTGCTGGCGGGTTTGCTGGCCAGCAAAACGGCCGTGAGCCGGGAGTGGTTGGGCCAACGTCTGGGAATGGGGCATCCGGGATCGGTCAGCCGCATGCTGGGTGAGGTGAAACGAAACAAAAAACTGTGTAAACGATTCAATGAACTCGAGAGTCTGTGAGACTGCGGGAACTGACCCCTTAGCGTTCTATATCTGCGGCCCCACCGCCTCTGGCAAATCCGCGCTCGCCTTGGAAATGGCGCGCAAGCTCAACGGCGAGATCGTCAACGCCGACGCGTTCCAACTCTACTGCGGTCTCGAAATCGTCAGCGCCGCCCCGTCTGCCGCCGAGCTCGCGCAAGTCCCCCACCACCTCTACGGCGTGCTCTCCCCCACCGAGTCCGCCGACGCGCAGCGCTATGTGGACCTGGCAAAACCCGTCATCGCGGAAATCCAGTCGCGCGGCAAGACCCCGATCATCACCGGTGGTTCCGGCCTTTATCTGAAGTTCCTCACCCACGGCGCCGCCCCGCTGCCCACCGCAGACGCCGCGCTGCGAACGGAAATGGACGCCCGCCCGCTCGATGATCTCGTCGCGGAACTCCAACACCTCGACCCGGTGGAGGCCGCGCGCACCGCGCTGCAAAACCGCCGCTTCGTCTCACGCGCCCTGGAAATCTGCCTGCTCAGCGGGCAAAAAGCCTCCGACCTCCGCGACCAATGGGAATCCAAGACCGCCGGAATTTCCTCCCAGCTCCGCGGCATCGTCATCCAGCGCACCCGGCCAGATCTCCACGCCCGCATTGCCCGCCGCACCCGCGCGATGCTCGACGGCGGGGCGCTGGAAGAAGTGGCCGCCCTAACCGGGGTTTCCACCAACTGTGAGAAAGCCATCGGCTTCCGCGAGATCCGCACGCTGCTGGCCAGCGGGACCGACCGCCCGACCTGTGAGGAACTCATCAACGCCGCCACCCGCCAGTATGCGAAGCGCCAGGAGACCTGGTTCCGGCGGGAAATGTGGCTGGAACCCAGGATCGTCCGGGACTGACAATCCCCAGCCGCCTTGACTTCATGATGCCGGCATTATCCAATCACCCGACTTAAGAACCAATGGCGACTCAACAAAGGGTGTTCATTTCCTACCGGCGGAAGGAGCCCGTCGCGGCCGGGTTCGTCTATCGTTTCGCCGAGCGGATGGAGTCCCATTTCGGAAAAGGCCATGTCTTTCTCGACGCCAACGCACTGCCATACGGACGCGATTTCCGCGAGGCCCTGCTGGAGGAACTGGACAAGGCCGACATTCTGTTCGTCATCATCGGCCCCGGTTGGGTCGAGCGGCTGCATGAGTTGATCGACGAGCCGAAAGACTACGTCCGCATTGAGGTCGAGCATGCGCTGACCTCCAAGCGTGCCCCGCGGGTGATTCCCATTCTTGTCGGCGGTGTTTCCATGCCCCGCTCATCCGAACTCCCCGAGCAGGTGAAGCACCTTGCCAACATGCAGGGCACCTCCATCGACACCCAGCGACTGTTCCACGAAACCTGTGAGAGACTCATCCAGGATCTTTCCAAATCTTCCAAGCCCGGGCGGAAGAAGAGTCGGCTCCCGCTCGTTGCTGTGGCCTTGGCGGCGATTCTCGCCGCAGGATGGGGATACGTCCGATTCGGCAAGCCTCCCCCCGTTGTCGAATCAAAGACGGTGAAAATCGACAAAACCGTCGATCCACTTCCCATCGCTTCACCTTCCATCACTCCGCCGGAGCCCACCGTGGTGCCGCCGACCACCCGGACCATCGCCCTGCCAGAGGGTCCGGCGATCGAACTGGTTCAGGTAAAGCCCGGGCGATTTCTGATGGGCAATCCCGCGATCACGGATGCGACGTCCGATTACAAGCCGCGGGAGGTTGAGTTGAAATCGGAGTTTTGGATTTCGAAAAGCGAAATCACCCGATCCCAGTGGGCCGTGGTCATGGCCAGCGCCACGCCCCCTGCGACGGAAGCGCAGGATCCCAAAACCGGCGTCTCCTATTCCGACATCGTAGGTCCCGGGGGATTTCTGGAGCGCTTGAATGAAAAAACCGGCGATGCCCGATGGACGGCTGATCTGCCGACTGAGGTGCAGTGGCAGTATGCCGCAATTCTATCCGCCGGCTCCAAACTCCTGCCACCCCTCATCGGGATGGAGGGAGCGGCCGCCGAATGGTGTCGGGATTGGTTTCAATCTACCAGCATCGGCATGAAGGACGTGGATCCTACCGGGCCGACAAGCGGCAGCCAGCGCGTCGTCCGGGGCAGTCCTGACAGCCAGTCGCCTTTCTACGACCGGGCCGGACAAGCACCGGCGGCCAAGCACCCGAAAACCGGCTTCAGGATCGTCCAGACAAGCGCCGGAAAGTGATTAGACGCCTTGGAATGCCTTGGCGACCACGGCTCGTTTGCCACCGACTGTCACTTCGTCACCCTTTTTGCACGAGGTGTCGGAGTCGGGCACGTAGGCCTTGTCGGAATCGAGCTTCTTGGTCTTGGTATCATAGACCATCAGGTCCTGGCCCTTTCCCTGCTTTTTCTTCACCGGCACCGCCACATAACGCGCCTTCGACTTGCGGACCTTGGCATCGTTATACGCCCGCTCGCCTTCCTGCTCGGCGATCATTTTCTGCTCTTGGCTCGCCTGATAGTTTTGCGAAATGACATAACCCGCCGCCCCACCGACGAGTCCGCCGATCGCTCCTCCAGAGACGCGGCTGTTACTACCTGCGACGGCCGAGCCAAGGATCGCCCCACCGGAGGCCCCGATGGCGGTCGACATGGCGGTGTTGTCTAGCACCGTGCACGAAGCGAGCGAGAGGATCGTGACGGAGGCGGTGATGCGGCCTAGGAAAGTGCCGGACATTGGATGTGGTAGTTGGATTTTCATGGATGTCAATTGGTGGTTATTTGAATTTATCGTGGATGTTCATGGCGAGGTCACAGAGCAGCGAGGTCCGCCAGTAACCGAGAAAGGCCTGCAATCGCTCCTCGTCCTTGGATCCGTAGCGCTTCACGTCGGCGAGGTTCATGTTGGTGATGATCGATTCCGGGATTTCTCCGATGGTCACCCGGACCAGTTCGACTTTTCTCAACGCCCGGTCACGGGTGATGTCAAGATAGCGGGCGAGCGCCTTTCGGTTGCCGAGCCGCACCTCACCTTCACCCTGTCCGGCGGCCGGCTGCCCGGAGCGGTCCTGAAAGGTATCCATCTGGAATAACAGGTGGGCGAAGCCGGTGTAGGAATAGGCGGCGAAGCCGAAGGTGGTCAGCGGATCCTCATCACGACCGGTCGAAGCCGGATCCTGTTTAGCCTCTTCCCACAGCTTGAGGATCCGGCTGTCGGCCTTTTCGGATGGAGGAGGATTCAGACCGGCCGCGAACTTGAGGGGCGGAAAACTGGCGTTCCAGTATCCATAAAGGTAGTCCCGCAGGCCGTCCACCTGCTGTTCGGAGAGCATCGGCGCTCCGGCATTGCGGAGGGAGTCCACACTGATCGCCTCCTTCACTTTGGTTTCCTTGAAATAGTTGAAAGCGGCGACTGCTCCAAACGAATAGCCACTGGCAAGCGACTGGATGTATTCATCCGGCACCTGCACGCGGACGCCTTCATTGAAGCGGGAAAAACTATACCAATCCCGCACCGCCAGCGCGCGGGTCTCGGCGATCGCCAGATACTGGACCGCATGCTGGAGCACTTTATAAACATCAGCCTCGGTTTTTTTGCCGATCCGGAACTGGGCGGGCTTGGCGATGAAGTCGGGATCCTGGCTCACCAGCTTCAAGGCCAGCACGATCTGCTCGCGGCCGGAGTAAAGATGGCTCTTGGCCTCGCAAAGCAGGATTTCCGCGTTGATCGCGTTGATCTTCGCCGAAAGGGAACCGGCCTGCACCTGTCCTTTCAAAGCGAGTGCCATCGATTCGATCTGGCTTTCTGCCTCGCCGAAAATCGAGATCGCCTCGACCAGCATCGCCTGATAGTCGGCATCCACCCGTTTTCTAACCAAGCGACTTTCCTTGAGCAGGATGCCGCTGAGCGCGTGTGCCTGGAGCAGGTCGTAATAACACTGGATGGGCAGCCCCTGCTTCTGCATCGCGATCGCGGAGTCCGTCACACCTTCCGCCTGTTCCACCTGTTCCTTCCAATCGGCGACCGGCGTCTTCGCACCGGAATTGAGCTCCACGCAGCGCTGCAGAAGTCGCTTGATATCGAGGGAAAGCGAGCTGACGCCGGAGCGGATGCGGTTGATCGTGTCCAGCGAGATTTCAGGAACCGCGACGGGTGCCCTGATATCGGAAAGCCGGTCCTTGCGGGTGGCTCCCGTGAGCAGGTTTACGGCGTCGTTGATGTCGGCCAGCTCCACTGCGGTGACTCCGGCTTTCCTGGCGATTTCCTCGATGTCGTGGAACTGGTCTTTCACCGGATCATATTCCAGGCGAGCACCGATCGGGTAGCCGAAGAATTTCACTCCGTCGCGGATGGCACCGTCCAGCTTGTGACGGACTCCGCCCACCGGGCCGATGGTTCCATCCGGGTTGATCGCTCCAGTCAGTGCGGTCTTTTCCTCCCGGAGCGGGCGGTTTTCCAGAATCGTCAGACCTGTGGCGGCGAAAATCATACCAGCGGACGGACCGTCGACGAGTTCCTTGCCCATGCCATAGAGGAATTCATAGTCCGACAACTGCTTGCCCGCTTCCTGGGATGCCACAAAGCAGGCGATCCATGCGGAGGAACGACAGGTATTCCCGGTCGCGTTGAACTGGCTCTCGCCGATGGCAACCATCGGAATGCCGGTAGGGTTGTTGGAAACGCGGAGACTCAGCTCGGAAACTCCGGAGTCCTTCATTTTCCCGTCCTCGCCATAACTTACCCAGAGCACATTCAATGGTCGGGGAGTCCCTAAAGCGTCGGCACTCCGGGCTGCTGGAGCGGACAGGACCAACGATGCGCCCAGGACTGTCAGCGCGCGTGAACCGGAGAACTTTCGGATGGCAGTCATAATTGACGGGGGGGCAACATCCTTGAGAATGTTGGGGGGACGATATCGGACGGTTGAAAATTGCCAAGCTTGTTGTTCGGCTTGTTCTACGGGGCTTGCGGATCCCTCCCGATGCCGCCCCACGGGTTGCTAGACGCGCGGCATCCGCTCAGTGGCCGAGGCCGGATTTCTGGGCGGCGAGCCACTCGATCTGTTCATCCAACAGGATCTCTTCCGCATGCCGGACGGAAGTCTGGATATTCGACAGCGCGTCGACCGTGGGC
Organism: Akkermansiaceae bacterium; assembly: GCA_031425955.1. Taxonomy (GTDB): domain Bacteria; phylum Verrucomicrobiota; class Verrucomicrobiia; order Verrucomicrobiales; family Akkermansiaceae; genus Luteolibacter. The sequence continues at coordinate 6,308 of JANPKJ010000152.1, forward strand.
AGCCAGCGCTCGACCTCCTGCAGCGACATCAGCATTTCCTGATAGCGCACGGCGCGGCGGCCGAAATCGAAGGCGGCGAGGAACGAGGAACTGAGGCTGGCGAGCAGCGGCACGAAAATGGGGAGAAACAATAACAGAACCGCCGCACCCCACGGGTTCACGAGGATGTCGGGCTTGTGGTGGCCGTGGAACGCCAGGTCATCCGCCTTGGCGAGGAACGCGATGAAGACCACGACGAGGGCGACCGGTCCGGCGTAGTGGGCGAGCGAATTGAAGAGAACACTCGGAAACCTCGCTTCTGCGGATTTTTCCCGGAAGTGAACGATCTGATTCCGGATCCGTTTTTCGAGATAGGAATTCCGCGCCGCCTTGATCGCGTCGGGCGACGAGGCGTCGAGCGGACCGGTTTCGGCGCGGATGCTGAGGGCGCAGGCGGTGGCGAAACGCCCCCAATGAGGATGGTGGCGGCGGATTTCCGGGAAAAGCGGGTCGAGAAACGGATTGGCCGCCTTGATTCCCCGCATGAGCTCGCGGCCGAAGCGGCAGTTCAGCCAGGTGTGCTGGTCCTTGTAGCGCTGCGAGCGCATTTCGAGGAGGAAGGCGGTCGCGACCAGTATGAGCTCGAGCAGCGCGAGGATGGCCAGAATCCAATAGGCGGTCTGCTTGCTGGCATCGGTCTTCAGCGCAAAATACAGGGCCGCCGCCGCCGCCGCGATGAATCCTGCCAGAGCATGGAAGGAAATCGCGAAGGCCGTGCCCCGGCGGAACCCGCTGGAGGATCTCGCGGCCGCCTTGCTCAGGCAGCTGGCAAGTGCCGAAAACGGAGAAGACGCCCCTTCCAGAGCACAAACGACGTGGTGCCGCAAATCGTCGAACACCTGGAGGCTCGGGCTGTCCGGAGCGGCGAAACCGACGAGGTGCCTTTCGCTGTATGCCTCGCCATAAGACCGCGCCGTGGGGTCGATGTTGATTTGTGGCAGCCGCAGCGCCTCGGCCTGCGCGATCAGATGGGTCGTGCCAGCGATGGATTTGGAGGAAACTCCGTTGGATACGGTGAGCAGCAGGTCGGCGGCTTCGAGCATGTGCGCGTTCGCCTCGGCATAACAATCCGGCGACTGCCGGGAAACACCGCCGACGCGGAAAGTGTGGTGCGGATGACTGGCGGCCAGTTTTTCGGAAGGCCGGGCAGTGTCGAGAAGGGCCAGCGCCCGCGGCTTCCACCCCGCGGTCTTGCCGGCAAACCCCAGCATGAATTCGTCCTCCGGTTTCGGCAGGATGAAATGCAGAGGGATCCCCAGCGACCGGGCGACCTCACCCGCCACAATATCCGCCCCGGCGGCGACTCCGGTGATGAAATGGAGCTCGCCGTCGACGGCCTTCACCCGCGCTTGGAGTGATTCGAGGGCTTTGGTTAAATGAGGAGCGGTATTTTCCAACGCCGCATCGGTGCGGCCCGGCGTGTCATCGGGACGATGACCGGAGAATGCGACAAGAAAGACCGGCTTAAGCACCCAGACGGGCTAGCAGGTTCCGTGCTGATGGCGAGGAGGAAATCCAGAGGGATGATACTTTGCATCACGCCCGTCGAGGCCTGCGGGATCAGGAGTAGGACGGGTTTGCCTTGCCGGGATGAGCACCGAACTCTATGACCGCATCGGAAATCATTCCCATGCTCAAACCTTTTATACTCCTCTGCGCCGCCGCTTTCCTGGTGTTCCACGATTTCGCCCACGCCGCCGCTCCGCATGCCAGCGAGCCGGAGTTCGTGACGGAAATGGCTAAGTTTCCTGCGCTGGAGAAAGCCAATGGCGTGCAGGGAATCGGCGACACATTGTCTTTCCGCGCCGCGCGGCAGCCGTTCCTGCTTGTCGCATCGATCATCTTTGTCCTGGCCATCCTCCACACGTTTTTCGCCGTCTCGATCACCCGGATCGCCCATAAGGTGCAGCACGATCACGACGCACGGGTCCGCAGTTCACGAGCCGCCCGCGGCCAGTCCACCGATGCGGACGACCTCGTCTCTTTCAAGGCCACGATATTGCATTTCCTCGGTGAAGTGGAGGCCATCTTCGGAATCTGGGTGCTGGTCCTGCTGACTGCGATGTTCTCGTTTTACGACCTAACCACCGTGAAGAGCTACATCATGAATGTGAACTTCACCGAGCCGTTGTTCGTCGTGGTCATCATGGCCTTCGCCTCCACCCGGGCGATCCTCAATTTCGCCGAATCCTGCCTGAGTTTCGTCGCCCGCATCGGCAAGCAAACTCCGGCGGCCTGGTGGCTCTCGATCATGATCGTCGCCCCGGTCCTCGGTTCGTTCATCACCGAGCCCGGTGCCATGACCATCGCCGCCATGCTGCTGGCCAAGAAATTCTATCACCTCAAGCCATCGCCACGGTTCGCCTACGCCACGCTCGGCCTGCTCTTCGTAAACATCTCCATCGGCGGCGTCCTCACCAACTTCGCCGCGCCGCCGGTGCTGATGGTGGCTCAGAAATGGGGGCTCACCACCCAGGAAATGTTGCGGCACTTCGGGGACAAGGCAATCACGTCCATCGTGGTGTGCAGCCTGGTTTATTTCTTCATTTTCCGCAAGGAACTGGCGGAAATGGCGGTGCGGGCTGGAGACCATGACCGCGACGGCACGGGCGACATGATCCAGGAGAAGCGGTCCGTTCCCTTGTTCGTCACGATCACCCATCTCGGCTTCATGGCCTGGACGGTGGCGTTCGCCCACTACCCACCGCTCTTCATCGGAGGGTTCCTCTTCTTCCTCGCGTTCTCCCAGGCGACCGCACACCACCAGAATGACACCAACCTGCGTGGCCCCATCCTCGTCGGATTCTTCCTCGCTGGACTGGTGATCCACGGCGGACTGCAAGGCTGGTGGCTCGCCCCTATCATCTCCAGTCTGGATGAGGTCCCGCTCTTCATCGGTGCTACGATTCTCACCTCCTTCAACGACAACGCCGCCATCACCTACCTCGCCAGCCAGGTTCCGGGTCTTTCTCCGGAAATGAAATACGCCGTGCTTGCCGGAGCAGTCACTGGCGGCGGTCTCACCGTCATCGCGAACGCCCCGAACCCGGCGGGACAGGCGTTGCTCGCACGTTTCTTCGGCGATGGCGTTTCTCCCGTCAAACTCGCCCTCGCCGCGCTCTTTCCCACGATCATCGTCGCACTGTGCATGCTGTTTTTCCCCGACCGCGGAATCGCACAGATGTTCGCTCCGGTGAATGAACCCGCCGTCGAATCACCCACCACTCACTAACCCCATGTTCACCGGTCTTGTCGAAGCCACTGGCACCGTGCTCAGCCTTGAATCAAAGGGCGAGCAGGCGCGGCTCACCCTCGACATCCCTTTCTCCGGCGAGCTCGCGCTCGGCGACTCCGTGGCCATCAACGGCTGCTGCCTCACCGTCGCCGACCTCGCCCCCGGCCGCACTGTGTTCGATCTGCTAGCCCAGACGCTGCGGGTCACTTCCCTCGGCGGACTCGCTTCAGGATCACTCGTGAATCTGGAACGCGCGATGATGGTCGGCGACCGCTTCGGCGGGCACTTCGTCCAAGGCCACGTGGATGCCACCGGAACCGTCACCCGCCTCGAAGCCAGCGGCCAGGACCACATCGTCGGCGTTTCCCTGCCGCCGGAGATCCACCGGCTCTGCGTCGACAAAGGCTCACTCACCCTCGACGGCATTTCCCTAACCATCGCCGAACTCACGCCCGACGGCGCGGTGTTCTGGATCACCCCGCACACGTGGGAGCACACCCACCTTCACCGCGCCGCGATCGGCCAGGCGATGAATCTGGAGACTGACATGCTTGCGAAATACGTGGACAAGCTGCTGGCGGGCCGTGGCCTCGCGTGATGAAGGCATTCCTGCCTGCTCTTCATTTTTCCCGCGCGAACGCGCCAAATTTCATCTGGAAATCCCCCCTCCAACCGGGTAGCTTACCGCCAACTTGAATGAAGAAGCCAACCTACCTCTCCAGGATCGCGACCGCCCGCTCGACGAAGTCATTGCGGACTTCGCAAGACGCGTATGCCCAGGTGGACCGTATGGCGACATCGACGAATGGTCGGTTTACGACGAAAGTTTCCGCCGACTCGTTGCCTGGTCCAGTGAAACCGGACGTTTCTTCGAAGGTCTCCAGCCGTTGAAAGAAGGAGGGCGTGAACACGACTTGTCCCATGACTATCTAACCGGGACCTGGCTAAAGTTCACCAAACCCTCCGCCGCAGGATATGTCGTTTCCTTTGCTTCGGGTTTACCGGCATTGGAACCGGGGCTTCCCCTCGAATATCTTGAACGGCTCGCGCTTCAAAACGAAATCTTTGAGGACCAAGTGGCCTTCGTCGGAATCGCCGGAGAGCGTTACCGGCCATCCATCGTCACCCGCCAGGCGGATATCCCCGGCGAACATGCCCATCCTGCTGAGATCATCCATCTGATGACGACCGAACTTGGGTTTTCCATCCTCCCGCCATGCTTTTCCGTCGGCTATGCAAACTCCCTCGCATTCATCCGCGATAATGTCGCTGTCTTCGATCTTCGCCCCGCCAATGTGGTCCGGACCGCTGAAGGCATCATTGTCCCCATCGACTCCATTCCCGTTCGCCTCGATGAACGGGCAAAATGCATCCTCGGGACGTGAGTTCAGTCCCGGTAGGGCCGGGCAGCTTCGCCCCGCGCTTAATGCCCTGATGGTGAAATGCCAACGTGAAGGCTGATGAAAAGCGCATTTCCTCCTCTTCCCATCCTCCCAGCCGCCGCCCCGCCCCGCCCGGCCCATGCGAGCTGCCAAAGAACTGCGCCACCCCAATGGCCCGCCGTTCTCAGGTCCTCCACGTTCCTGCCAAGATCCCCAGGCCATCCCATCCTCGACACCCCTGGATCAACCTCGAGGGGCATGGAATGTGAATCGGAACACTCTGACCCCATTCACTGCCCCCATTCAAACCCCATTCACGTGATTGGTGCGCCGAAGTTGGCAGGCCGCGCTTGAATGACGGGTCAAGCCCTTTCGGCGATGGATTTCCATCGTGAAATGAGATCCTGAGCGACATTGTCGAATGTCGGCATGGCCCGTGCCTTGCTAAGTCCTTCTCGTATTAGGAGCTTCCGGAGATCCGCAACCTCTGACTGAGGTAGCACGATTTTTCGGAGCGCTGGGATGGGCTCTGAGTAAGGGCGGCGACTTGGGCCTGGACTGGCGAAGTTCACATGGTCTTTCATTATCCAATCCTCAATATGCGGCCAGCGCTTGTGCTCAAGAAAGAACCGATAGGGTAACCGCATCTCCGTGAACTTACCTGCCTGCGCTCGCAGAAACTTGTTTGCGTAGCGATCGCCGTCGAAGACGCGCACATCCTACTCAGGGTGACGTGCGAATATCCGAGTGTTTAGAGCCCAAACTGCAATGGGGGTAGCCGGAAGTTGCTCTCTGTCGTCACCTATGGCAAAGAAAGCCGCGTGCAGAGGGTCTTCGGTCCAGTCCAATAGACGAGTCGGAATTCCATGATGTTGCGCAATTGGACCCAGTATCGGAACCAGTTCCTCCAAGTCTTCGATGATCAGCGTGTTTACTTGGCGCGCTTCGCTTGGTTTCTCGGCAACCCTCGGAACCGGAAGACCCAGGGAGTTCGAGAGAAGCGAGAAGTGACCCAACGCCTCTAGCTCCGCGGCACAACGAATAGTCAATTCCCGCAATGCAGCAACCTCGGCAGGACCTGTAAGTGGGATGCGCTTGGTTCCGTGCACCAAAGCCAAATCCATTTTTCGGAAATCAGCAATCAATCCCCTCATGGCTGGGCATTGATTCTGGCCTTCGCGCCATGCGGTCGGCTGAAGCTTACAATTAGCATCGCGGTGGCCACGGAGCCCAATCAAAATCGGTGTGATCTTCTGTCCGCTACCACCACGGATTTGACCGACGAAGTAGCGCTAAAAATCGTTCTGCGGATAACGGTGCCTCGGATTCACCTGGCGTCACCTCAATCTGAGATTCTGTTACCAGTCCTTGCATTGAAACATTTGGGAAGTTGGTTTTAGCACCCATGCGGCCGGGAGTGGCGGTGTCTGAGGACGACGCCGGATTTGCTGACGATCCAGCGGATGGTTGAGTGGGAGTCCAAAAGCGCCCGGTAAATCGCCGGCCCGCATGCGATATTCCGGGGAGTGGTTGGTGAGGAGTTTCACGTCCCCGCGCAAATCATCCTCGAGCCAGCGCAAGTGCTCCACCACCCGTTCTAATTCGGCCTTCGAAAGTTCTTTGAGGTCCTTCCCGGCTTTGGGCTTGAGTTCGATGCGGTATTTCACGGCTGGATTCCAGAATGATTGTAGGGAGCCTCACGGGTTGGAGGAGGAAGGCGAGGGTAAAGTTGCGCCAAAGTGCCGGGTGGAAAGTGAGCAGTGGAAGATTGTAGCAACACCATCAGCCGAGGAATCCGGTCAACGGACTGGTGGCGTTCGCGTGGTCCGACGGCTCCGGCAGGCCGAGTTCGTAGGCTTCGCGGCCGGCTTGCACGGCTTGTTGGAAGGCGATGGCCATCCTCACCGGATCGCTGGCGATGGCGATGGCGGTGTTGACGAGCACGGCGTCCGCGCCGAGCTCCATGGCCTCCGCGGCGTGGCTGGGCGCGCCGATTCCGGCGTCCACGACGACGGGCACGATGGCCTGCTCGATGATGATGCGGATCTGGTCGCGGGTGACGATGCCGCGGTTCGAGCCGATAGGCGCGCCTAACGGCATGACGGTAGCGGTGCCGACTTCTTGCAACCGCTTGGCCAGCACCGGGTCCGCATTGATGTAAGGGAGGACGGTGAAGCCTTCCTTGACGAGGATTTCAGCGGCCTTGAGGGTTTCGATGGGATCGGGAAGGAGGTAGGTGGGATCCGGGTGGATTTCGAGTTTGATCCACTTGGGCAGCCCTGCGGCGGCGGCGAGGCGGGCGAGGCGCACGGCTTCCTCCGCGTTCATCGCGCCGCTGGTGTTGGGCAATAACAGGTATTTTTCCGGGTCGATGAATTCGAGGATGTTGGCGTAGGGATCGTGTTTCCCGCTGAGGTCGGCGCGGCGGAGGGCGACGGTGACGATCTGCGTGCCGCTGGCGGCGAGCGCGTCGCGCATGGCTTCATTCGAAGGGAACTTGCCGGTGCCGAGGAAAAGGCGGGAGCTGAATTCGCGCCCGGCGATGATGAGAGTGGACATGGGAAGAAAAGTTGAAATTTGAAATAGAGAAAATTGATAGTGAAAAGCTGGGGATCGCGGGTGTTTTTGACTTTTAGCTTTCCCATTTCTGCTTTTCCTCCTCCAGCCAGGTTTCGAAGGCGGTGTGGTCTTTCATGTCGTATTGCCAGGTGCGGAAGCCGAGGTCGCGGCCGGTGGCGATGTTCTGCGGGAGATCGTCGATGTAGAGGGTCTCCTCCGGGACAAGGCCGTGCACGCGGATGGCATGGTGATAGATTTCCCGTTCCGGTTTGACGAAACCGGTCTGATAGGAGAGCACAGCTTCGGGAAAGAGGGAGAATTCCGGATACTCCTCGAAGACCCACGGGCAGTGGATGGCATTGGTGTTCGAGAAGAGGATGAGGCGGTGGCCGTCGGCGGCGAGCTTGCGCACGGTCGCCCACATCGGTTCGTTCGGCGTGAAGATCTGCTGCCAGGCATGGCGGAACTCCTCCGGTGTCACATCCGTGTCGAGCACTTCCAGCGCCCAGGTGATGTAGCTCTCGGTATCGATCCGTCCGGCTTCGAACTCATCCTTGCGCTCCATCAGACGATTCAGCCGTTCGGCGGAATCCGTTTTGCCGGGTGGGAACAAACGCGCCAGGGAGGGCTCGAAATCGAAGTCGAGAAGCACGCGGCCTAGGTCGAAGAGAAAGGTCATGGAAAGGTGTTGATGGTTGATAGTTGATGGAAAGAGGAGAATTTCAACCGGCGATCTCCGGTCCACGGCCCCCGATCTCTTCCAGAACGAATCTGGCGGCGGTGATGGCGCCGGCGTTGCGGTTGTGGCGGGCGAGGGCGTTTTTCATGGTTCGCCAGCCGGCGGCGTGGTCGGCGAGCAGGTCGCCGACGCAGCGGGTGAGCGCTTCGGGCGTCTCGGCGAGGTGTCCGCCGCCGATGATTTCCAGCAAACGCAGGTTTCCCTCCTCCTGGCCGGGGATGAGGTGGTGGATGAGCATCGGGCAGCGGGCGGCGATGGCCTCATGCACGGTCGCGCCACCGGCCTTGCCGACGACGAGGTGATGGTTGTTGAGGAATTGAGGGACCCGCCGCGTCCAACCGACCAACCGGACGCGGCCGGGGTAGGCTTTTTGGATTTCCCGGGCCCGCGAGTAGAGCAGCCGGACATTTCGGCCAAGAATGATGGTCAGGCGGACGGCGGGTGAAGCCTCCAGCAAGGCGCGGCTGTGACGGCGGACGAAGGGCAGCTTGGCGGTAGGGAAATAAAGGATCCGGAACGGATCGCACGCGGCGGTGGGTTCCAGCGGCATGAGTTTCGAGAACGCGGGATTTACGGGGAAGCCTGTGTCGACGATTTTTTCAGCAGGCAGGCCTTTATTGATCATGGCCTCCCGCGTGAACGGATCGGTCACCAGCCAGCGCTCGCAGCGGGCCCGCAGCCAGGCCGCGTTGATCTCGATGGAATCCGTGACCACGATGAAAACCGGGATTTTCACCCCCGACGCCTCCGAAAGGCGCGTCATGAAATACGGATAAAGCGGGTAGGTGCTGACGACGGCGTGTGGCTTGAATTCCCGAATCAAGTCCGCCAGCGCCGCCTCGACCCGGCGCATCGGCAGCGAGTGCTGCTTGCTGAGGTCGCATTTGTCGGTGGAATAGTAGATTTTCGCCCAGACCTGCGGGAAATTCGTGGTGACGTAACGGTACGCGCTGTTCACGACTGCGGTGAGGCGCGGGGTGCCGAGCAGGCACGGGTCGCTCACCTGGGTGATGGCCCCGGCGGCAGCGAGCGCGAGCCCCATGTTGCGGGCGGCGCTGTTGTGGCCCTCACCGAAGGCAGCGGTGACGATGAGGATGCGCGGTGGGGGTGGCATGGTGGTTTGCGCCGGAGATTTAGAGCGAGAGTTGCGTTGCGTCGATGGACTTTTGCAGCTTTGTTGCCGCTGGAAATGGCACGGAAGAAGAGAGAGCTCAAGCTGACGCCGGTCGAAAGCACCCTGCCGACACGGGTTCCCGTAGTTCGCTTGGAAAGCAAGGAAACCGGGGAGCGCGGCACCCCGCTGCGCCTTGACGTGGTGCTCGACCAGCCGCTGGTGAGCACCCGTCTCGATGTGCCGGTTCACCCGGAATACGAGATCCGCACCCACCAGCCCGGAATCGAATCATTGATCGAAGCCGGCCCTTCCGCCCCGGAACTTATGGAGGCGGACTGGGGCAAACAGGCCGCCCATCACCGGAGTATCCCGTGGGGCTGGTTCGCGCTGGTGGGCCTCCTCCTGACCGGAGCCGCCATCTGGTCGCTGGGCCGGATTCGCGAGGCGGACGTCCAGGCCGAACAAATCCTCGTCGCCACCCAGTCCACCTTGGCGGACGACGCCAAGGAGAATTTCGAGGCGAACCAACTCATCGACCGGATCGAAGCGGCCACGCGGAGTTATTTCTCGGCTACGGATGCCGCAACGCTCGCCAGCCACTCTCGCCAGCCCAAGCGGGTCACCCCGCTTATCGCCCGGCACTACGAAGGCAAACCCATCCCCAGCAACCGGGTCCTAAGGACGCTCCTCCTCCAACCGCTCACCCTCGAACGCCGCGGGAATTTCTGGATGCATTCGGTCGAACTGGAAAACCTTGAGACGCGCAACCTCATCATCGAAATCCTCGACTCCGGAGAACCGAAAATCGATTGGGAGACCTTCGTCTGCCACCAACCGATGAATTGGGACACCTTCGCCCTCGTGCGCCCCACCGGCGTCTCTCTCGACTTCCGCGTCTACCTGGAGCAGGACCACTTCTTCAGCCACGAGTTCGCAGACTCCTCCCTTTGGCATTGCTTCCGCCTTACGGCTCTGGACAGCGAGGAAACCCTCTTCGGTTACGTCAAAAAAACCGATCCTGTCGCCGCGGACCTGCTTGCCGTCCTGAAACAGAACCCCGGAAAAAAAGCCGCCGTTATCGTCAGAATCAATATCCCCGAGGGACTCCAATCCCGCCGCGGAGTCGTCATCGAACGGCTGATGTGCCCTCACTGGATCTATTTGAACCCACCGGAAGTCTGAAATCCAGGTCTTGATATTCGCCGCGATCCGGCAAGCCTCACCGCCATTGAACGCGCCTTCCGCATCCCAGTCTCCCGCACCCGCCGCAGGATTTCTCCCGGTCCTGCTCGGCTCGTCGCTTTTCCTGGCCTATCAGTATCTCGCCGCCCTGCTGAAGCTGACCCACACCTCCGGCGAAATGGCGAACAAGTTCAGCGCCCTCGCCCGCGACAAGTATCTCGGATTTCTCGTCCTCGAGAACGTGCAGATGCTCATCGCCTACCTCGTCCTCGCCCTCGCCGCGGCCATCCTTGCCCAGCCCTTTGTCGCCATGTGGACCGCCGGGTCGAAATTCCGGAAACTCCCGGCCATCGTCCTCCGCAGCCTCGGCCTCACCGCCCTCATCCACGGATTCTTCATTCTCCGCCTCGTCGAGACCCGGCCGTATTTCCTCAGTGAAGCCGAGTTCGGCCATTGGTATTACAAAGCCCTCGATCTCATCCCCCTCGCCGCGAAGCCGGCGGGCCTGTTCGTCATCCTCACTCTGCTCCCCGTCGCCGTCCTCGGGATCGTCGCATACTGGTACTTCCGCCGCTGGGGCCGTGTCGGCTGGACTGTCGCTGCCCTCGCCCTCTGCGGCTTTGGGCTCACCGCCGGCATCAGCCACCTCCCTCATAAAATCCCCACGCCCCAAGCCACCACCGGCAAGCCGCTCAACGTTATCATCATCGGCTCCGACTCCCTGCGCGGCGACAGCATCGGCGCCAACGGCTACCAGCCCGCGCGCACCGACGGCCCTGCTGCCGCCGGCGTCTCACCCGTCATCGACAGCCTCGCCGCCCGCTCCTCGAATTTCCAACGCTGCTACACCGCCATCGCCTCCACCATGGAGTCCGGCGTCCAGCTCATGGCCTCCCAATACCCGCAGAGCCACGGCATCCGCCAAATGTATCCCGACAAGCAAACCGTCGAAGCCACGAAAAAACGCATCATCACCCTCCCCACCCTCCTCCGCAGCCGCGGTTACGACACCGCCGCCATCGGCGACTGGTGCGCCGGTTATTACGAAGTTGTCCCCCTCGGCATGGAGCACCTCTCCGTCTCCTCCTTCGATAATTTCAAGATCTACATGAGCCAGGCCGTCGTCATGGCCCACTTCGTCATCCCCCTTTATTTCGACAATCCCCTGGGCTACAAAATCTTCCCCCAGCTCGAGTCCTTCGCCCAGTTCGTCACCCCCGAGGTCGTCACCGGCCGTGTCGAGAATCGCCTCGCAAAGGTCGCCGCCGCGCAGAGACCCTTCTTCTGGCACGTCTTCTACTCCTGCAACCACCTCCCTTACCGTACCCCCGAGCCCTACCGCAGCATGTTCTCGGACCCCCACTACGAGGGCCCCAACCGCAACGGCGTCGACTTCGACATCGACTCCTTCATCGGCGGCACCGACCTTGAATCCAAGTGGAAAGCCCTCCCGCCCAAGGAAATCAATCAGATCAAAGCCCTCTACGACGGCTGCACCCGCCAGTTCGACGACTGCGTGGGAAAAATCCTCGCCTCCCTCAAGGCAAACGGCCTGGCGGACAGCACCATCGTCATCGTCACCTCCGACCATGGCGACGATCACTACGAACCCGGTGTCACCCTGGGCCACGGCCTCACCTTCAACGGGGGACTCCAGGCCAACCACATTCCCATGGTCTTCCACGTCCCCGGCGCCGCCCCACAGACCATCCCGGAAACCGTTCGCCTCATCGACATCGTCCCCACCCTCGCCGATTTCCTCGGCCAGGAGAAATCCCCCACCTGGCAGGGCCAGAGCTTCGCCGGTTGGATCCGCCAGACCGAGAAGCCCATCTTCCGCCCCTTCTACGGCGAGACCGGCTTCCCCTTCATCCAGTTCAAGGTCCCCGGCGTCGAGCGCCCCAAGCTCCCGCCCATGGACGAAGCCACCGGCATTGATGACGCCTTCAACTATCAATTCGTCCTCAAGCCGGAATACCTTGCCCCGCTCATCGCCGCAAAGCAACGCTGCCTCCGCACTCAGCGCTGGAAACTCGTCTGCACCCCCACCGCCGCCGGCACCCGCCACTTCGGACTTTTCCAAATCGCAGCCGATCCCCACGGCGAAATTGACCTCGCCGCCACCCGCCCGGAAGTCCTCGCCCCCCTGCAAGCCGCCCTCGAGCGCTGGATGGACCACAAAACCGAGTCCTCCATCGCCAAGATCTTCCCTCAAGGCGAGCCGGAGTAAGACGATAAAATGTGTCCCGGCTGTCTCAGCCGGAAGCGGCCACCCCCAGCACCGGTAATGTCCCGGACTGCGGTGATACAGGCATTTCTGCCTGTTCTTCATCTCGATTCCGCTGGATCCCTCAATAAGACGGGATCTCGGCATGAGCGGGGCTAATCCTCCGGATGCCAGGAATTTTTTACCGGGGAGGAAGGCAGGGCCCGCTTGGTATGGCCGGTGCTATTCAACTGGCGACCAAGCACGCCCACTCCCATCGAACGAAGTCTCATGACCGCCCACGCCCCAGTTCTCGAACTTTTCAAACTCACCAAGGCCTACCGGTCGGCCAAGGGCCCCGCCGTGATCGTCAAGGACTTCTCCCTGAACTTCGCCGCCGGCGAATTCATCACCCTCATCGGCCACTCCGGTTGCGGGAAATCCACCGTGCTTTCGATGGTCGCCGGACTCACCGACATCACCGGCGGCGGCATGATCCTCGCCGGCCGCGAGACCAACGAAGCCGGCCCCGACCGCGGCGTGGTCTTCCAGTCGCCCTGCCTGCTTCCGTGGATGACCGCTTTTGAAAATGTCATGCTCGGCGTGAACCAGGTTTACTTCACCGCTTCCAAACAGGAACGCCGCGAACTCGCCGAATACTACCTCACCGTCGTCGGCCTCGGCGATGCCATGCACAAGTTCCCCGGCGACCTTTCCCAAGGCATGCGCCAGCGCGTCGGCATTGCCCGCGCCTTTGCCCTGCAACCGAAGATGCTGCTGCTCGACGAACCTTTCGGCATGCTCGATTCCCTCACCAAGATGGAGCTCCAGGAAGTCCTGCTCGACCTCTGGCGGCGGAACAAACTCACCACCCTCATGGTCACCCACGACGTGGACGAGGCGATCTTCCTCTCCGACCGCGTCGTCATGATGACCGACGGACCCGAGGCGGAAGTCGGCGACATCCTCACCATCCCCTTCGCCCGCCCGCGCATCCGCGCCGAGGTGATGTCGGATCCACGTTATCTGGAAATCCGCAACCACCTGCTCACCTTCCTCAACGAGCGCTCGCACCTCCGCCCGAGCCGGATCACCCCTCCACAACCCGCTCACACCGAAGCCGAGGCCGGATTCGAGTCCCCCGCAGCGGCGAGGGTTCCGAGTCACTGACATTCCAACTTTGGGGACCTACATCCTCGCGGAAACCGAATCCCCCTTCCTCACCTTCCACCGCAGGGACGGTGCGGGCTTCCGGCGGGACATCTTTCCGGGTCAGACGCCATCCTCGATCTCCCCGAAGCCGGCATCTCCATCACTCTGGCAGAACTCTACAGGGACGTGGACTGACGATGTGGCTCACCCATCCTTCGGGGCTATGCGAATGTCTGTTATTTGGGACTGGCGCATTTGCCAATCAGGACAGCCCAGTCGGAAGAAAGGCATCGCTTCACACCCGCACCCTCAGATCCCTCACGCTCCACAACACACCGGCCGCCGCTTTTCCATTACCTCTCATCCGCCGTGCGCCATCCTTTCGGCGCTCCGTGAAACGCTCCCGCGCTGCGGCGAACGCTTCATTGACAAACGCCTTGCTCCCGATCACCGCCCCGTCCGTGAAATACCTCACCCGGCAGCGCAACATCGCCGCCAGCTTCAAATCCGGCAAACCCGTCCCGTTGTCGCTTGCCTCTAACGCCTCCATCTCTGTAGCGGCGGTCTGCGACCGACGCAGTGAGCCCACCTCCGCCTTCCCGCTCTTGCGTTCCAGCGCCAACCCCATCAACCGCCGATACAACCGCGAAACCTCCGCCCACCGTTCCGCTTCAAACCCGACGCCCTGATCACAAAAATACGCCCTCACCAACCCTTCACGGGCCTTCTTGCCGTTTCCCTTCTTGCCGTTTCCCTTCTTGCCGCCGCCCACGGCCTCCCCGTAGCTGCTCCACCGGTATTCCGCCGGATCTTCCACCATCCCGGCCCTCAACGGATTCAGGTCGATGTAAGCCGCCATCGTCCGCGCCGCTGTGCCGCTTTCCACGATCACGCTCTTGTAGCGCTCCTCCCACAGCGTACCGCTGCGTTGGTGCGCTCGGTTGAACCACCGGGTGAATCGTTGCAGCAAGGTCTTCATGAATTCCGAGAGGTTGTGCATCCGGTAGGTGAAACGGGCATGAATCTCAGCCAGCCACTCGTCCCGCCCCTGGCTCCTGGCTTCAGCAAGCTCCTTCGACACTACCGCCGCAAACGCCTCGCTGTTTGTGGCGGATAGACGCTTCAATAGCTCCTCGTCGGTCAGCCCGCCCACCGGCATCGGAGGCACTTCCAGCAGGAGGTGGAAGTGATTGGACATGATGCAGTAAGACAACACCCGACAGCCCGAAAAATTCTCCTGCATCCGCATGAACATCCGGAAATGCTCCCGCTCCGCATCCTCGAAGGCAAACCGCCGGTCCACCACGCGGGAAATACAATGGTAGATCACCGGTTTCTCCAACGAATCCTTCCAGGGGGATAGCCATCGCTTGCTCACGCTCCCTTCTACCATCGCCGAATCGCTCGGCAAGGAAATACTCTACTTTTTGTCTGGGATTTTGAAGGTCGTGATCTTGGAGATCGAGCTATCGGATCGCGTAGATGCGCAGCAACATTTCCCCAGCGGCGAGCCTGTTTTTCTAGGACCCGGATGAAGGCGGAATGGGCGCCGGCGGTCTATCACGGACCATCGGTTGGCGCGCTCCGTAGGTGAGGCTGCGCCACAGCCATTCCATGGGGCCGTAGCGAAAGTGTTTCAGCCAAAGCACGCTGAAAAAAACCTGCGCTGCGAAAATCAGCAGGGCGATGCCGATGGTTCCCAGCCTTCCGACAGCGTCTCCCAGCCCCAGCCCGTAGCCATAGAAGATTGTGGTGGCGATCAGGGATTGGGCCAGATAGTTGGTGAGAGCCATCTGTCCGACCGCTGCGAGCGGTGGCAGGAAAAGAAGCGACGGCCTTTGATGGATCAGCAAGACGATTCCCGCGATGTAGGCGGCTGTGAGCACCGGGCCAAACACCGAAATGATTCCTGTCCCCACGAGCAGCGCGCCAAGGTCCTTATCCGTAGAGGCGCCCATCATCACCCAAGCGCCGAAGAAATTACCCACCAACCCCAAGGCCCCGCATCCCATCAGGATCCGAAGCAAGAACCAACGGTTCCCCGCCACCTCCGTGAGGATCCGTTTCCGTCCCGCCAACAACCCGACGAGGAACAGCCCGAGGAATGCCGGCGCGAAAATCAGGGTCAAGGGAATCACCAGAATCAACCCGCCGAGCCGATGGGAAACCGCGTCCGCATAACCCCCGGTGACAAAAGCCGCGACCAGCTCACGCCTTACATGGGGATCTTCCGCGAGCGCCTCTTGCATGACCTTTGCAAACTCGGGGTTGCCTGAAAGCGCCAGCATCGACAGGCCGATTGCTAGAATCAACAACGCGGGTAGCAGGATGAGGACCACCGCCCAAAGCGAGATGGTCCGAGGTTTCCGGTTTTGGAAAAGCAGGAGTGCGAAACCGCAGACCGCGTAGGCCATCAGAACATCGCCTTCCCACAGAAAAATCCCATGCGCGAGCCCGAATCCCATCAGAATGAAAAGTCGGCGGCGGTAGGTCGCCCTGAAATCCATTCCGCGCGATGACGCCCGATCCATTTGGATGGAAAATCCCAGCCCGAAGAGAAACGAAAACAGCGGACAGAATTTCCCCTCGACCAGAAAGATCGAGATCCAGTCCGCCACCCGATCCCCCGGCCCGAGCCACCATCCACCGCGGAAGCCCATCAGTTCCACCGGCTGGCTGAAATGCAGCAGGTTCGAAATCAGGATTCCCAACAACGCGAAGCCCCTCAATACATCCAGTGAGGCGATCCGCTCTGTGGCAGATACCGGAGCCAGCGGCTTGCCGTAGTACCCCGGCAAAGGAGGTGGCCCGACCCTCTTGTCATTCGCGAAAGTTTCAACTTCGGGCATCCGGATAGAAGTATCCAGTTCACCGGAACCGGGTCAACTTCATATCCGGAAGACTGGGGGGACGCCGCTGTCCGGGATGAGCGCGCTCCTTTCGATTTTTCAGACCGACTCTATGACCTTGCGCCCGCCGTCGGCTTTGACGAACCTACTGGCATGAGCCAAGACGTCGTTTCCCTCCTCCAGCAGCTCGTCCGCATCCCTTCGGTCAACCCCGACAACGCGCCGGGCACCGAGCAGACCGGGGAGGAAACGCTGGCCATCTTCCTGGCCGGCTGGCTGGAATCCATCGGCGCGGAGGTCGTGCTCGAGGAAATCAAACCCGGTCGGCCTAACCTCATCGCCCGCTTCGCCCCGCTCGATGGCCGGCCGCGCATCCTGCTGGGACCGCACCTCGACACCGTCGGCGTGGGCGGCATGATCGTGGAGCCCTTCGGGGGCGAGATCCGCGATGGAAAAATCTGGGGTCGCGGCGCGTCCGACACCAAAGGCCCGATGGCCGCGATGTTGTGGGCGCTGCACGAACACCGGGACGCGCTGGCTGACCTGTCGGTGGCCGTCGATTTCGTAGCGTTCATGGGCGAGGAATCCAGCCAGTGGGGATCCAAAAATTTCGTAAAACGCCATGGCAAGGACTACACCTTCGCGCTCGTCGGCGAGCCGACCGGGATGCAGGTGGTGCACGTCACCAAAGGCTCGCTCTGGGCCACCTTGCGCGCCACTGGCAAGGCCGCGCACAGCTCGCAGCCGGAGCGCGGCGAGAATGCAATTCTTAAACTTGCCCGCGCGCTCGACCAGCTCGACCACCATCTTGGCGGCCAGCTCGCCACCTTCACCCACCCGGTGCTCGGCCACTCGACGATGAACGTGGGCATGATCCGCGGCGGCGCCCGGCCCAACATCGTGCCCGACCTCGCCGAGGCGGAAATCGACATCCGCATCACCCCGGCGCTCGCCGCGGCGGGCGGCGCACTCAAGCTGCTCACCGAGACACTCGCGTTTCACGATCTCCCGGTCGGCATCGTCAATCCGCACGAAAACCCGCCGATGGAAACCGCGGCGGACCACCCGATGATCCTCGAACTGCTCGCCACCGACCCCGCCACCGGCCTAGCAGGCGCTCCCTGGTTTTCCGACGCCGCGCACCTGTCCAGCGGCGGCGTGCCTAGCATTTGCATCGGTCCCGGGTCGATCGACCAGGCGCACACGGTGGATGAATTCATCGAAATCGCGGCCTTGGAGGCGGGCTCGAAGTTCTTTTCATCCTTCATCGCGCGGCTGAATCACTGATCCCAGTGAGCCGGAAAGCGCCCCTTGCGGCTGGAAAAACTCGGTCTAGGCTCGGGAATGTCCTTTGATTGCGAAAACGGCCGCTGCCAGAAATCCATTTGCTGGATGGGGCGCGTGCTGTTCGCCGCGGGAATCTACCAAATCCTGTTCGCCACGGTGGCGAATTTCTGGCCGTATTTCATCTTCGACCGGATCGGCATCGAGCGGCCGAACCATCCGCTGTTGTGGCAGGGCGTGGGGGTGGTCGCCGGAGTTTTGGGCGTTTTCTATCTCATCGCCTCGCGGGATCCCATCCGGCATTGGGCCATCGTGCTCATCGGTCTCGGGAAATCCGTCGTCACCCTGCTGATTCTCGCCTCGGCGGTTTTCAACGGTACCCTCCCGGCCTCCAGCCTTTGGATCCTGCTGGTGGACGACGCGGTGTGGATCGCTCCGTTTGTGGCGATTCTATGGGCCAGCCTGCGCGCCCACGCCGGGGTGCCGCCGACGCGAACCGAGCCGCTCAGCATCGCGGAAGCGGCGGAAACTTACTCGCTCTCCAACGGCATGACTCTGGCAGAAGCCTCGCAATCCGGGTTGCTCGTCCTGGTTTTCCTCCGCCACTTCGGCTGCACCTTCACTCGCCAGATATTACGGGGGCTGGAGGGGATTCAAAAAGAAGCCCACGCCCACGGCGCGGAGTTGGTGCTCGTCCACATGCTGCAAGGCGGTAAGGAAATGGAATACCTCGGCGAGCGCAGCGGCGTCACCCGCATCGCCGATCCACGCTGCGAGCTCTACCGCGCCTTCGGCCTCGGCAAGGGCGGGTTTCTCGAACTCTTCGGCCCGCACGTCTGGTGGCGCGGCGCAGTCTCGATCTTCAAAGGCTGCGGCCTCGGCCATCTCGCCGGCGACGGCCTGCAGATGCCCGGAGCCTTCCTTTTCCGCAACGGGAAAATCATTTCCTCGCAGCCCGCCCACTCCGCCTCCGATCTGCCGGATTTACCCGGGCTTTTCCAAGCATTGCCCTCGCCCGCCGGACCTGACACGGTATCCGCATGACATCGCTGCAAGGCAAGACCCTGCTCGTCACCGGAGCTTCCAGCGGCATCGGCCAGGCGCTGTGCGAACTCCTTTTCGAACGCGGGGCTAACATCCTCGGCGTTACCCGCAGATCTGCCGAGCTTCCAGATTACATCTCGCCCATCGCCGCGGACCTCACCCAGCGCGAACAGATTTCCTCGATCTTCCAAGGCCTTGGGAAAATCGACGGTCTCGTGAACTGCGCCGGCGTCGCCTACCTATCGCGCATCATCGACGGCAACCCCGCCGACTGGGAGGAAATGTGGCGTGTCAACGTGATGGCACTCACGCTCTGCTGCCAGCTCTCGCTCAAACACTTTCCTAACACCGGCGGCCGCATCGTCAACGTCTCCTCCATGAGCGGCCACCGCGTGCCTCCGTCCGGCGGATTCTACGCGCCCACCAAGTTCGCGGTTAGGGCGATCACCGACGCGCTGAGGGCCGAGTTGAAGTCCGTGCGCTCGCCAATCCAAGTCGCATGCGTTTCCCCCGGATTCGTCGACACCCCGCTGCTCGATTCCTATTTCCGCGGCCGCGAGCAATCGCTCGTGCAAACCCGCGCCGCGATGAAGATGCTCGACGCCCGCGACGTCGCCTGGGCCATCCTAACGATCCTGGAGGCCCCCGAGCACGTCGAAGTCGGCGACATCCTGATGCGCAGCGCCGAGCAACAGATGTGACATGGATTTCTTCCGCTTCAGCGTCCGCATCCTCGCCTGCGTTGCAGTAGCGTTGTTAGCGTCCTGCATCGACGGCCGCGAGGAAGTCTGGGTGAACGCGGACGGCAGCGGCCGCGCGGAAGTTTCGTATTCGCTGCCAGCGACTGCCGCGAGATTTCAAGGCGGCGAGGCTGGAGTGCGCCGGATGATCGAGGGATTTCTCAAGGACGCGCCGGGGATTTCCACCTCATCCTGCGAGGTCACCACCGAGGGCGACCGGATGAAAATCCGGGTCCGCACCACCTTCGACTCCGCGCTCGAACTCAAGGAAATCTCCAAGGGCGAGGCGATGAGCCGGCTGCCGTCCTCCGCCACCGGGCTCACCGGGGATTTCCAAGTGGCGATGAAAGGGCTTTCCATCGATTTCGCCCGCACCATCAAGGCGGGCGACACATTGCCGGGGGCCGGATTCATCCCCGTTTCGCAGTTCAAGGACCGGCAGCTCACTTACATTTTCCACCTGCCGAAAGCCGCCACCTCGTCCAACGCCACCCGCATCGAGAACTCCGGCCGCACGCTGATCTGGGATTTTCCCTTGGCCGAGGCGATTCAAGGCCCGGTCACTACCCGCTTCACTGCGCCCATTCCGTTGCCGCGCTGGGCCGTTTTCACGCTTTGCGTCATCGGAGCTGTCATCGCCATTTTTGTCTCCCGGAAATTATTCCGGGCGAAATCCCCCACCGGCTAGACACCTGCTGTGTTCCTGCTTTAATACCACGCAGATCGCCATGTCCGCCGCATTCAAAGACTACTACGAAACTCTTGGAGTCGCGCGCGACGCCAGCTCCGCCGACATTAAGAAGGCGTTCCGGAAACTGGCCCGCAAGCACCACCCGGACGTCGCCAAGGACAAAAAAGCCGCCGAGGAAAAGTTCAAGGAAATCAACGAGGCCAACGAGGTCCTCAGCGATCCCGAGAAGCGGAAAAAATACGACCAGCTCGGAGCCAACTGGGACAATCCGAACGCCGGCTACGGCCCGCGCCGCGGCGAGCCCTCCGCCGGTGGCCGCGAGTTCAACTTCGGTGGCACCGGCTTCAGCGACTTTTTCGAGCAATTTTTCAGCGGTGGCAGTCGCTATGGATTCCCGGAAAGCGGCCAGGGCCCCTCCGCCGCCCGCGAACGCAAGGGAAACGACGTGGAAGGCGACATCCTCGTCACCCTCGAGGAAGTCATGAACGGCGACGTCCGCCCGATTTCGCTGCAAATGACCAACCCGCGCACCGGCAAGGTCGATACCCACACGTTCCAGGTCCGCATTCCCGCCGGTGTCATCTCCGGAAAACGCATCCGCGTCCCCGGTCAAGGCGAACCCGGCAGCGGCGGCGCACCCGCCGGCGATCTCTATCTGCGAGTCCGCCACGCCGCCCATCCGGATTTCCACACCGAGGGCTCTGATCTTTACTACGATCTCGATCTCGCACCTTGGGAAGCCGTGCTCGGCACCGAACTCACCGTGCCCACGCTCGACGGCAACATCAAACTCCGCATCCCCGCCGGCAGCGAGAACGGGCAGCAACTCCGCGTCCGCGGCCGCGGCCTGCTTAAGGGAAAAACCGGCGAGCGCGGTGATTTCCACGCCATCCTCACCATCCACCTCCCCACCCAGCACACCGAGGAGGAAACCGCCCTCTGGGAGAAACTCCGCGATGTTTCGAAATTCAACCCTCGGACCAACCCAAGCAAATGAACCCCGAGAACGACCTGCCTCTCTACGACCCCGACGAACAGGCGACCTACACTCTCGAAATGGTTGCCGAAATCACCGGCGTCTCCTCGCAGACCATCCTGCACTATCAGGAACACGGCCTGCTCCAGCCATCCGGTTTCGACGACGAAGCGGTGCATACCCTCCGCCGCATCGACTACCTGCGCACGACTTGCGAGGCGAATCTATCCGGGCTGAAGCTCCTCCTTGATCTACTGGATCAGGTGGAGCGGCTGCAGACGGAACTCCGCGCGCGGCGGTGAGGAGTCGCGCCACTCCTGATCCGATGTCGCCCGAGCAACTCCCCTTCCTCACCCTCGCCATTCTGGTGGTGGCGTTTCTTTATTCCAGCGTGGGCCACGCGGGTGCCTCCGGCTACATCGCGGTGATGACGCTTTTCCACCTGGCTCCCGCGGAAATCAAGCCCACGGCGCTGGTGCTCAACATCCTGGTCGCAAGCATCGGCACTTGGCATTTCTGGCGGGCGGGGTATTTTTCCTGGTCGCTGTTCTGGCCCTTCGCGGTGCTGGCGATCCCGATGGCGTTCGTGGGTGGTTATCTGAATCTGCCGACGCATGTGTTTAAAGTCCTGATCGGCGTGGTGCTGTTATTTTCGGCGGCGCGGTTTTTCTGGAGCCCTGCGGATGACTCGGTGGCACGAGAGCCGTCGCGACCGGCGGCGATTTCAATTGGTGCCGGCCTTGGACTGCTCTCCGGACTCACGGGCACGGGCGGCGGAATTTTCCTGACGCCGTTGTTGCTTTTCATGCGCTGGGCAAAAACCAAAAACGCGGCGGCGGTGTCCGCGCTGTTCATCCTGGTGAACTCGATTTCCGGACTGCTGGGAAACCTGAGCAGCACAAAACGCTTCCCGGTGTTCGCCATCGCCCTGGCGGTGGCCGCAATCGCCGGCGGCACGGCGGGCTCGTATTACGGCAGCCGGCGTTTTGACCACACGGTGATCAAGCGGTTGCTGGCGGTGGTGCTTCTGATCGCCGGGGTGAAGCTGATTCTCACGAAATAAGATGCATCCCATGGACCGGCCAGCCAATTCCTTGACACCCGCGCAGCGGGAAAACAATCTCGCCGCCATGATCAACGAATCCTCCTACTACGCCGGGCTCGATATCGGCGGCACCACGGTGAAAGCCGTCCTCATCAATCACCTCGCCGAGCAGGTCGGACCACTCACGGAAGTCAGGAGCCATGTCAAAGACGGGTATGAAGCGACTTTCGCCCAACTCGATCTCGCGCTCGACCAACTCGCCAGCGGCGCGGGAATCGAGAAAAGCGCCATCGCCGGCATCGGCCTGGACGTGCCCGCCCCCAGCAGCGACGGCGTGATCTGGGGCAAGGCGAATCTCGGCGACGATTGGGTGGGCACCGACATCCGGGGAAAACTCGCCGCCCGCACCGGTGTCCCGGTGTTCATGACCAATGACGGAAACGCCGCCGCTCTCGGCGAGTACGCGCTCCGCCACAAACGCGTCGGCAGCCTCATGTTAGTCGCCCCCGGCACCGGCCTCGGCGCGGGACTGGTCCTTCCCGGTGGCCGCAGCTACGAAGGTGCCAACGGCCTGGCCCTGGAAACCGGCCACATCAGCGTGCCCTTCCGCGAAGACGACGGCACCCTGCCCCCCTGCTCCTGCGGTCTCACCGGCTGCGCCGAAGCGTGGGTCTCGCTGATGGCTCTGCGCCGCCGCCTGCGGCTGGAACTCGCCAAACCGGAATGGGCCGGCCACCCGCTCAACGAGGGCGACGCTCCCATTGAGGAAAAGGCCTTCAAGCTCCGCAATTTCGCGGAAGCGGGCGATGCTCTCGCCGTGCAGATTTTCAAACAGCAGGGATTCATTCTCGGCTTCGCCATCGCCGACATGGTCCGCACGCTCGACCCTGGCCTCGTTGTCATCGGCGGCGGCCTGGCGGAAACCTCGTTCCGCGATCAATACATGGAATGGATCCAGGAAGGCTTCGCTGACCGCGCGTGGCCGGCCTATCGGTTCAGCCCGCTGGACGCCGACAAGGTGACGACCCATTTCGAATGGGCGATCGGCGGCGACGCGGCGGCCGCCATCGGCATGGCTTACACCGCGCACGAGCTGTTTCAGTAGTGGGAGGAAGTTGATGGTCTATGGTTGATAGTTGATGGTAAGAGGAAGACCGCAGCTTCTTCATGTTCTCTGCCTATCAACCATCCACTTTCAACCATCAACGCCTTTCGTCCTCCACGCATGAGCGAAAAACGCGGCGGCGAAGAGGAACATAAAGAATGAAAAGAATTGCCCTTTGGTGAGGAATCCCACCATCGCGGCATCCGGCTCGCGGAAGTGTTCGCTAAAAATCCGGAAAACCGCATAAAGTGCGAAGAACAGGCCGGTGATCAGCCCAGCCGGAGCTTTGGGGAAACGAACCCGCACCACCCACAGGATCACAAATAACAAAAGCCCCTCCAGCAGGCCCTCGTAAATCTGCGAGGGATGACGCGCTGGCAGGAATTCCCCGAGGGTTTTCGATAGTTCCGGATTGCTCCGCGCGGCGACGATCAAGGTGTCGAGTGACTTGGCATCCGCCAGCGAGGGGTACACCCGCATGCACGCCTGCCACGCCATCGCCTGGGTTTCCTCGGACTCCTGGATGAGCGACTGCGGAAATTTCACCGCCCACGGGACCCCGGTCGAGATCCGGCCGTAGAGTTCGCCATTGATGAAATTCGCAACCCTGCCGAAAAACAACCCCAGCGGGCCGACCACGCTCAGCCCGTCGGCCAGTTTCGCCCAAGAGACTTTTTGGCGCTTTGCGTAAACCCAGGTGAAGACCGCCAATCCGAGGATCCCCCCGTGGCTCGCCATCCCACCCTCCCAGACACGCAGCACCAGCAGCGGATCCCTGGCGAGTTCTCCCCACCCCACCTTCGGCAAGTGATAGAAAAAAATGTATCCCAACCGCCCGCCCAGGAAGACGCCGAACAACGCGCAGCCGGCGATGAAATCCCCCACTTTATCCGGCGGCATCACCCACAAGCCCCGCCGCGCGAGATTCCGCAGCAGCAGGAAGCCCGCCAGAAATCCCGCCAAATAAGCCAGCCCATACCACCTCAGCGCCAGGCCGCCCGAGATCGGCAGCGCGATGGGATTCAAATCATGCACGTAAGTCGCAAACACGGGCGAAGCTCACACCATCCCCCGGCGGCACGCAAGCGGGGATGAATTTCTCCAGCCGTGACACAGGGATTCCTGCCTGTTCTTCATTCTCCGCGCTTGCAAGAACAGGCAGGAATGCCTGTATCACCTTCCATTCTGGAAAACTCCGCCTAAACTTTCCCCATGCCGAGCAAGAAGGAACTCCTTGACCTCCAATTCATCGATGCACGCCACAAGCTCATCGACCTCGCCGCGTTTCTCGACCGGATCGACCGCCACGAGGGCGATGACGACTACCGCTACGCCGCGATGAAATACGCGCTGCCCATCCTCCTCTCCGACCGCCCGGACCGCGCCCGCGCCGTGTTGGAATCGTTCTCGGATCACAGCCTTGAAATTTCTGACAGCGCGCCGTTCCAAGGTGCCTTCGGCGCGGCCCTTCCCACTTACGAACCATGAAATACATCGAGCCTCACGGCCACATGGTCAGCCGGACGACCGACGATTACGAAAAACTCGCACTGTCCGGCTGCGAGGCAATTTGCGAACCTGCGTTCTGGGCTGGCTTTGACCGCTCGTCGGCGGATGGTTTTTACGACTACTTCCGCCAACTCACGGAATACGAACCCAAGCGCGCCGCGAAATACGGCATCAAACATTACTGCTGGCTGTGCATCAACCCGAAGGAAGCTGATGATCCCGGATTCGCCCGCGAGGTGATGAGTCTGATCCCGCAGTTTCTCGATCGCCCGACCGTGTTAGGCATTGGCGAGATCGGACTGAACAAGAACACCCGCAACGAGCTGGAGATCTTCGAAGCCCACGTCCAGCTCGCCCTTGATAGAAACCTGCCGATCCTCATCCACACCCCGCACCTCGAGGACAAACTCAAGGGCACAAGGCTAATCTTGGATTCGCTCGCCTCGTTCTCAAAGTTAGACCGCGGAAAAGTCATCATCGACCACGTCGAGGAGCACACGGTTTCCCACGTGCTGGACGCGGGCTACTGGGCCGGGATGACGCTCTATCCGGAGAGCAAATGCTCGCCTAACCGCGCCATCGACATGTTGGAAATCTACGGCACCGAGCGCCTCTGGATGAACTCCGCCTGCGACTGGGGCCACTCGGATCCGCTTGCCGTGCCGAAGTGCGCGCTGGAGATGAAGCGCCGCAAACACACGCCCGAGGAGATCGAGCGGATCGTGTATCAGAATCCGAAAAGATTTCTCAGCCAATCGCCGAGGTTTGTGACATGAAATTCCACTCATCCCACCTCTCCTACTGCACGAACATCCACCCAGCAGAAACCTGGGCGGAGACATTCACGGTTCTTCGGACCCACGTGCTGGCGGTCCGCGACCGGTTGCGGGCGGATGGATCGTTAGGAGCCGGCGAAGCATTCGCCATCGGCCTCCGCCTCTCCGCTGTGGCAGCGCGAGAGCTGTTATCGGGTGAGCATCTTCCGGAGTTCAAATCCTGGTTGGAGGAAACAAACACCTACGTTTTCACCATCAACGGTTTTCCCTACGGCAGCTTCCACGGCACGCGGGTGAAGGAGCAGGTTTTCAAACCGGATTGGACGCAACAAGCGCGGGTGGACTACACGAAGGATCTTTTCCGCATCCTGGCAGTCATCGCACGGCCTGGGACCGGAGCATCGGTTTCGACTTTGCCAGGATCCCACAAATCGTTTGAGGCCGATGAATCTCTCATCCGGAAAAATCTCATCGAACTGGCGGGGTGGATGGAAAAACTCGCACTGGAAACCGGCTACGACTTCCACCTCGGATTGGAGCCGGAGCCGCTCGGGCATTTCGAGAACACGGCGGAAACACGGGAATTCTTCCGCCGCCTCCATGCCGATGCGATTGATTCCGAAATACTCCGAAGACGCATTGCTGTGAATTTCGACACCTGTCACTTCGCCCTCGAATATGACAATGTGAGGTCCTCGCTCGAAGTTTTGGAGAACGAAGGCATCCGGATTTCCAAAATCCACCTCTCCAGCGCGATCGTCCTCGATCCGCGGGATCCCGCGGCCGTCGCGGCCATCCGGGCTTTTGACGAACCCACCTATTTCCATCAAGTCCTCGTCCTCGATGGTGAGTCGGAAATCACCCGCTTCACCGATCTGCCGGATTTCCTCAAGGAAGGAGAGATTCCCGGCGCTGTCGAGGCGCGCGTCCATTTTCACATCCCCTTGGACTCGGAACCGGCACCTCCCCTGCGCTCGACCCGCCGGGACGTGCTCGAAGTGCTCGCGTGGCGGCGTGACCATCCCACCTCCTGCCCGCACTATGAGATCGAAACCTACACCTGGGGCGTCCTGCCGGAAAGTCTGAAGCGGCCGGTGGAAGAACAAATCGCCGGCGAATTCGCCTGGGTGCTGGCAAACGCATGAGTTGCCAGACCGGAAAAACCGGTGTTTCCTTCCAGCCATGTCTGACATCAAAATCATCATCCATACCAGCATCGGCGACATCAACGCGAGGCTCTTCGCCTCCCAAGTTCCGGTCACCTGCGCCAATTTCCTCAACCTCGCCAAGCGCGGCTACTACGACGGCGTCGCCTTCCACCGCGTCATCGCCAACTTCATGATCCAGGGCGGCGACCCGACCGGCACCGGCTCCGGCGGCCCGGGCTACAAGTTCGCCGACGAGATCGACCGCTCGCTCAAACACGAGAAAGCCGGCATCTTCTCAATGGCCAACGCCGGCCCTAACACCAACGGCAGCCAGTTCTTCATCACCCACCTGCCGACCCCTCACCTCGATGGCAAACACGCGGTCTTCGGCGAGGTCATCACCGGCCAGGACGTGGTCAACAAGATCGCCAAAGGCGACAAGATCACCTCCATCGACATCCTTGAGGACACCACCGCCCTGTTCGAGTCCCAGAAGGACAATCTGGAGCATTGGAACTCGATCCTCGACCGCTGATTTCGATCCGAAAATCAACTTGGTTAATCAAACTTAAGTTTCCAGACATCCCCGTCCCGCCCTAACACGGCGGGGTGGGGATTTTCTTTTTCATCCATTAGATATTCTTTTTCAGCCACTTGGGAAATGTGATAGGCGATCCGGAAGATTCCCTAACCACCCACGCAATCGCGTAGATTACACCGGACATCTTGATTTTCCGAGAATTTAGGACTTCAATGACGTCGTCAGTTCGCAAGAGCAGACGCCCCCCACACATCCCCCCCATGAATCACTACCACTCCCCCCGTGGTGGACGCTTGGTGACCGGCCTGCTTGCAGGTCTGTGCACCCTGAGCTCCACCTTTGCCACAGAAGCCGTTCCTACTGGAACTCTCAACATCGACCGCACCCTGGTGCGTGTGGGCACCCAGTCCCAACTCGACTGGAAAATCAAGTATCCAAAAACTCCCCCAGTCGGCCCCAAGCTGATTCCTACAGCCAAAGTCAGGATGCGCGTCCGCTTGCTGGGTGCATCTTTCCAACAGAGCAGGCTGAATAATGGTCACGGCAACAATCTTGATGGCGTCGACTCCTCCAACCCAGGCGGCGGAAGCGGCGGACCGAACGGAGCAATCGACCTCTCCGCTGGTTACGACGACGAAAAAAAGACTGCCAAATCGGTCGAACTACCCGTCGAAGTCATGTGGAGTAGAAACAGCGCGCCATGGTCATGTATTTTTTACGGCACCCAGAAGTCGATCACCCCCACCTCCGTGATTTTCGAAACCACTGTCGACAAAAACGAGAAGATTGACTTCGCCGCACGAGGCTTCCGCGCGGGTTGGCTGCCGCTTTACAGCACCGCCACAAGCACCCCGAACGTGCTGATTTTGAAAGACGGTGATAAATTGCCGACTGCCATCACCGCCTTCCAACAAGGCGTGATCGAGGACTTCCTCATGCCTCACCTCGCCGCTGACCGCCTCACCGTGAACATCGGCGAGGGGAACTTGATCCTGCTCTATGAACTCGGACAAACCTCCACCAGCGCCTCCGGTTTCGACCTTCAAGACCTCGTGATGCTTGTCACGTTCGAGTAATTCTCTCCACCCCCGTAATTCACTCCCCCCATCCCCCCCATGAAAACCGCCCTCATCCTTTGTGCACTGATGTCAGCCGCCTTCGCCGGAGCCCCAGTCCTGGTGCCTATCACTCCGGAAGCCGTTGCCAAGCTCCAGAAATCCTCCCCCATGACGAACCTGAAGCAACCTACCAAGGGCGAAGCTCCCGTCACCCGCCCCGGCGAGCAGTCGATCATCAAACAATCATCGATCCTTCACGACGGCACGAACTGGACCCTCGTCCCCCGCGGAGCCGTCATCTTCGTCCCTTCTGCTCAAAAAGCCCGCGTGGACGTCAAACCCGTCGGAAACCTGCTCTCCTGGGCCGATTTCTTCGTAAGAAACCGGGGCTGGATCACCACCACCGACATTTCCTTCGACCAAGCCGCCGGCAACGAACCGATGCCCGCCGAGCGCGCCGCCTTCTGGGCCAAGCAGGACAAACTCGTCATCGCGGTCCATCAGAGCGGCCCGATTTCCGTCCGCATCGCTTCCGAAATCCCGAGCCTTACCCAACGATGAAACTCCTTTGCCTGTTACTCGCGCTTTCGTCGATCCAAGGATTCGCCCAAAGCACCAACTACAAAAACTTCGTCCGGCAGACCCAGCAAGGGTCCGGCGTGGTCTGGGACATGCAAAACGTGGCGGCGGCCAGCACCGCCCCTTCCGCATTGCTGTTGGAAAACGGCGGCTCGCTCTTCCAACTCTGGACCATCAACCAGACAACCGGAAAAGACCATCTGCTCGACCAGAAACTCGTCGGTGCCTACCTGCCGAAGGCCGACATCAAGATCACCACTCTCGACCCTTACGCACCCCGCCCCCGCACCCGGATCGACCAGCCCTTCACCGTGGAAATCCAGGTTTCCGACCTACTCTCCGGCACCGGCATCCCGACCGCGGCTTCCAAGGTGCTGCTGGAGCAACACATCCGGTCCTACGCGGCTGGACAAAGCTCTCTCGACCCGACCGTGGTCACCTCCGGCACCCCGCTGTACTCGGCCTTCATCACGCAAAACGGCACAACCACACTCAAGTTCAACGCCTCCTCGCTGACCGCCGCGAATCCGCTCAAAGCCAGCGGCGAGGAACATTTTGTCGTTCACGCCCTCGCCGACGGTGCCATCACCCAAAGCCAGATCGCCTCCGCCAGTTTGCAGGTCTGGCCGATCGCCACCGCCACCATCGGCGGCATCATCCAGGGCGGAGAATACCGCAACGTCATCCCCACCGTGCAACTTGACCTCAAGGACCTCTATCCGCGCAGCGACACTTACCTGGTGCTCTATGAAGGGACCGGCACCAGCGGTGGAAAAGGCACTCTCGTCAAGGCCCTGCCATGGGATTCCGACGTCCCGAACTCCCTCCTCACCACCTCCGACGAGCTCAACACCCTCATCACCAAAGACGGGATCTACACCATCGCCCTCATGAGCGAGACCGTCTTCGACACCCGCCTTCTTTGCGAGACCATCTCGTTCTCCGTCAAGCGCTCCATCGCGGTCAACGCCATGCAGGTCAACTTCTCCGACGACAGCATCAGATAACTTCACCATTCCCCCCGGCTAACGGCCGGCCGGTGTGATTCGGAGGACGTGCCCCAAGCACCCTCCCTGTCACCCGGCCGGTTCATTTTTGCAGGCACTTGCCGCAGGATTTCCAACTTCATCTGACTAGACATGCGGCGTGATTCCGCCACGCTTCAGGCCTTTCACCAAATCCACCAAATGTCAGACTTCCTCGTCATCCCACGCCAAGACCACGACTCTCTCGTTTCCAAAGCCTATCAATCCCACGGCTATACCGCCGATGAAGCCGCCGAAGGTGCCAAGCTCTGCGCCGAAGCCGCCCGCCACGGCATCCGCACCCACCACGCCCTCAAAGCCCTGCACCTCGACCACCTGTTCGGCTCCGGAGTCGGCGGCTGCGTCCCCGGTGCGGAAATCGAAGTCCTGCCATCCCGTTTCCCCGCCTCCGAGCGCTGGAATGCCAATAAAAAACTCGGCCAGTCCGTCGCCTACCGCGCCATCGACCGCGCCATCGAGCTCGCCGACCAATACGGCATCGCCCAGATCGCCGTGGACAACGCCTTCCACTACCTCTGGGGCGGCGGCTACGTCATGGAAGCCGCCGAGCGCGGTTACTACGCCTACACCAACTGCACTTCCGCCCTCGCCGAAGTCGTCCCTTTCGGCGGAAAATTCCCCACTCTCGGCACCAACCCACACTCGTGGGGCATCCCCAGCACCGATGCGAACGGCTTCCCCATCGTCATGGACTGGGCCACCTCCACCGTCGCCATGGGCCGCGTGCAAACGCTGAAACGCGAGGGAAAAATGCTTCCTCCCGGGGCCGCCGTCGATGCGAACGGCCAACCGACCAACGACCCGAACGAAGTCGCCGCCCTGCTCCCCTTCGGCGGCCACAAAGGCTACGGCATGTCACTGCTCAACGAAATTTTCGGCGGTCTCATCGGCGGCTCGCTCCCGACCATCCGCGGCCGCAAGCTGACTTCTGAAGGTGAGAAAAACACCCCGGTGTTCTACTTCCAGGTCATCCACCCGGACGCCATTTCCGGCGGAAACTTCGCCCAAGGCCGCAGCCAGGCTCAAAACCTCAAGGCGGTCATCGACGACATCCTCGGCCACGGCAACGAGGCCGCCATGCTCCCCGGCCAACTCGAAGCCGCCGCCCGCAAAAAATCCGACGCTGCCGGCGGCCTGCTTTTCACCGAAGCGGAAATCGGCGAGTTCAATGAAATCAACGCCGAGCTCGGCCTTCCCACTTGGGACGTCAGCAAGCTCGCCAAATCCTGAATCCGTGATTCCCAAGATGCCCGGGCGCAATCCCGGGCATCCCGTTCCTGACCCTTCGTAGCGCTTGCACCCGTCCAAATGCTGGTGTATCGCCTCGGCTCTGGACGCGTAAAACCGTTCCTACCCCATCTCTTATGATCAAGTGGATCCTCCAAAAAATCGTCGGCAGCAAGAACCAGCGTGAAGTGCGCCGCATCCGCCCGACGGTGGCCCGCATCAATGAAATCGAGGAAGCGCTTCAGCGTGAGCCTGCCGAAAAGCTTCTCGAATTCACCCGGAAATGGCAATCCCACCTCGCCCGCTACCACTCACTGGAAGTCCCCGCCAAGCCACTCATCGAGCGCATGGACGACGCGGAACTCCGCGCCACCGCCGAGGCGCTCGAAGCTCGCCTCGCCCCACTCCGCGAGGAATTTCCTTCGCTCCCGGCCACCATTCTCGCCACCGCCAAGACCATCGAATCCGCGAAAGCCGCCTTCCACGAAATCGAGCCGGAATTCCCGAAATCCCGCGCCAAGTATCTGGAGAAAATCCTCCCCGAGGCCTATGCCGTCGTCAAAAACGGCGCCCGTCGACTCTGTGGCACCGAAATCATCGTCAACGACCGCCCGCTCGCCTGGGAAATGGTCCATTTCGACGTCCAGCTCGTCGGCGGCGTCGCCCTCCACCGCGGCATGATCGCGGAAATGCAGACCGGCGAGGGCAAAACCCTCGTCGCCACCCTGCCCGTCTATCTGAATGCCCTCACCGGCCTCGGCGTGCACGTCGTCACTGTCAACGACTACCTCGCCAAACGCGACTCCGAGTGGATGGGTTCGCTCTTCCGCTTCCTCGGCCTAACGGTCGGGACCATTCAAAACCAGATGCCACCCTGGGAACGCCGCGCGGAGTATTCCTGCGACATCACCTACGGTACCAACGCCGAGTTCGGCTTCGACTACCTCCGCGACAACGGCATGGCATCCACCAAGGACGAGCAGGTCCAGCGCGGCCACTACCTCGCCATCATCGACGAAGTGGACGCCATCCTCATCGATGAAGCGCGCACGCCGCTCATCATTTCCGGCCCGTCCACCCAGTCGTCCCATCAGTTCGACAAATACAAGCCGCTCGTCGAGCAGCTCGTCAAAAAACAGACCGAGCTCTGCAACAACCTCGCCTCCGAAGCGAAACAACTTCTCGACGCCGGCGACTCCATCTCCGCCGGCCGGAATCTCTTCAAACTCAAGCTCGGCCAACCGCGCAACCGCCAGCTCATGCGCTTCATGGAAGAGCCGGAAATGCGCAAGCTGCTCGAAAAGGCCGAACTCTCCTTCCACCAGGACGCGCAGAAAAAGGAACTCTTCGCCCTCAAGGAGGAACTCTATTTCACCATCGACGAAAAAGGCCACGACTCCGACCTGATGGAGATCGGCCGCGAATTCCTCTCACCCGGCGAACCGGAATCCTTCACCCTGCCCGACCTCGGCACCCTCTACGCCGACATTGACACCGACCGCTCGCTTAACGAGGAGCAGAAAATCGCCGCCAAGGACGAGCTCCAGATCCGCATGGACCAGCAGGCTGAGAAGATTCATAACATCTCCCAGCTCCTCAAGGCATACTGCGTGTTCGAAAAGGACGTCCAATACGTGGTCAAGGACGACAAGGTGATCATCGTCGATGAAAACACCGGCCGCGAAATGCCAGGCCGCCGCTGGTCCGACGGACTCCACCAGGCGGTCGAAGCCAAGGAGGATGTCTCCATCGAGAAGGAAACCCAGACCTTCGCCACCATCACCATCCAGAACTACTTCCGCCTCTATCAAAAGCTGGCGGGCATGACCGGCACCGCCGAGACGGAGGCCGCCGAGTTCCACGACATCTATCGCCTCGACGTGCTGCCGATCCCGACGAACACCGCGAACATCCGCATCGACGAGAACGACCAGGTCTTCAAAACCCGCCGCGAGAAGTTCAACGCCGTCATCGCGAAAATCGAGGAAGCCCATGCGAAAGGCCAGCCGGTCCTCTGCGGCACCGCATCCGTCGAAGCCTCGGAAACTCTCGCCCGCATGCTCAAGCGAGCGAAGATCCCGCACTCGGTGCTCAACGCGAAGTTCCACCAACAGGAAGCCGAAATCATCTCCCGCGCCGGTCACCTCGGCGCCGTCACCGTCTCCACCAACATGGCCGGCCGCGGCACCGACATCAAACTCGCCCCCGGCGTCCCCGAAGCCGGCGGACTGTTTGTCATCGGCACCGAGCGCCACCAGTCACGCCGCATCGACCGCCAGCTCCGCGGCCGTTGCTCCCGCCAGGGCGACCCCGGCCGCTCGCAGTTCTTCATCTCCTTCGAAGACGACCTGATGCGGAACTTCGCCGCCGCCGACCGCATGACCCAGATGATGGAACGCTTCGGCATGAAGGAAGGTGAAGCGCTTGAACACTTGTGGCTTAACCGCTCGGTGGAAACCGCCCAGAAGCGCGTCGAACAACGCGACTACACCGGCCGCAAGCGCGTGTTGGATTTCGACGACGTGATGAACATGCAGCGCGAAGTCGTCTATGGCTATCGCAACGAAGTTCTAACCACCGAGGTCCCGCGCGATCTCGTCAATGAGATCATCGAGGAAACCGTGCCGGCCAAGGTCCACGAGTACATGGCCGACCGCGACGAGAAACAGCCCGACTACAACGAGCTGCTGCACTGGGTGAACGCCACCCTGCCGGTCAGTGTCACTGCCGACGATTTCCTCAACGCCCAGAACGAAGAGGCCATCTCCGCGATGCTCGTCGACAAGGTCAAGGAAGTCTACGAAGCCCGCGTCGGCGATCTGCCGATGGAAGTGCTCGACCAAGAGGAGCGCCGCATGGTGCTCGTCGCCATCGACAAACAATGGCAGGCGCACCTTTATAACATGGATGCCCTCCGCGAAGGAGTCGGCCTGCGTGCCCAAGGTCAGAAGGATCCGCTCATCGAATATAAGAACGAAGCTTACAATCTCTTCGTCACGCTGATGGATTCCATCAAGCAGGAAGCCCTCCAGAACCTCTTCCGCTCCGCCGCGAATCTGGAAGCCTTCCTCCGCCAACTTCACAGCGCGCCGCAACAACTCCACGGCGGCGAAGCCGCACTCACCCAGGACAACGTCGCCACTTCCGGCAGTTCCGGCAATATCGACGCTTCGTCCATGCCTTCACCGGCCGGCACCACGCTCAAGCTGAACCTCCCGAAACGGAAACCCAGCTTCTCGATCGAGACCACCGGCCGCAATGCCCTCTGCCCCTGCGGCTCCGGCAAGAAGTTCAAGCAGTGCTGCGGCAAGGAAGAGTAAGGTGACACAGGCATTCCCGCCTGTTCCTGTCTAAGGAAAACTCCACTTGTCCCAAAGCACCCGACGGGATAAGATCATGAATCATGAAACCGAGCCAGGAGCCTCCAATCCCTGTCCGCCCCCTGGTCAGCGCGGAACAGATGGCCCGGATCTTGTCCTCGCGGCGCTCGATTTCCTCCGAGGAGGCCTATCGGCAAATGGCGGCACACATGGGGCGCCCACTCTCGCCCGGCAGAAAAAAGACATCTGTCAATGGGCAGACGGTCTGGGTCTGTTGCTGAGTGCCTTGGATCTTCCTGCCAAAGTCATCAAAGGTGGCCAAGAGCATGATCTGTTTCACGACGAGTCCAGTGACAGATATTTCAAAGTCACCCGCAACGGCGTCTTCGGACTCAGTCCCGGCATCGAACTCGCCCTTGTCTCCTCGTCCCAGGACGCCCGCCGCTTCCACCTTTGGGAAGCTTCGCCGTTGGAATATCTGGAGCGCCTCCACCTCCAGAACCTCCTCGTCCCCGGCCTCAACACATTCGAGGGCCTAATCCGTGCAACCGGGGGACGAAATGGCCATCGTCACCTCCCAGCCCCGATTCGACATCGTCCCGGTCACCACTGCGGAAATCGATTTTTGGTTCGCGTCACTCGGATTCGAGAAAATCGCGGATTCCGCCTACTACCGCGCTGAGGACAACCTCGGCGTCTTCGATGCCCACGACAAAAATCTCGTCCGCGCCGATGCCGAAGTGCTGATCCCCTTCGACGTCATCCCCTGTCATCCGGCCGATGGATTTCTAACTTTCATTGAGGAGACGCTCGCCGCTGGCCACTCGCTGCGGGCCGTCCGCACGGTGACGACCCACCGGATGGATTGACGGAAGCACCTTGCTGCTTACCCTCGGCGCATGCGCATCGACCGATTCCTCACCCGCCGGGGCGTGCATTCCGGCAAGGAGGTGGCTCGATTGTTAGCGGATGGCAAGGTGATGGTGGATGGTGTCACCGAAAACACCGGCCTGCGGAAAATCGACCGCTTCAGCCGGGTGGAACTGGATGGTGAAATCCTCCAATCCCACGAAGCGGTCTATCTGATGCTCAACAAGCCCGCCGGCTGGCTGAGCGCCACGAAAGATCCGCAACACCCGACGGTGATCGAACTGATCGACCACCCGCTGCGCGACAAACTGCACCTGGCAGGACGACTCGACAGGGCGAGCACCGGATTGCTGTTGCTGACCAACGACGGCCGATGGTCGAAGCGGGTGACAGAGCCGGTGGAGGAGATTTCCAAAGTCTACCGGGTGACCACGCGCGATGAGATTTCACCGGAGACGGCAGCCATCTTCGCGGCGGGGATCTATTTCGCCTACGAGGACCTGACGACGCGCCCGGCGGTGCTGGAGATTCTGGGTGATCGCGAAGCGCGGCTCTCGATCCACGAAGGGCGCTATCATCAGGTGAAGCGCATGTTCCACGCGGTGGGAAACCAAGTCCTGAGCTTGCACCGCGAAAGCATCGGCCGCTTGGTCCTTGATGGTCTGCCGCCGGGAGCATTCCGGCGTCTGACTGCGACGGAAGTCGGTTTTTTCAAATCTTAGGGGTGTCCCTTATTGCTTGGATCTCGGTATATCGCCTGCTTGATTGCACTTGTGGAATCTGAAATCACGGGCTGGTTGAGTGTGGTGTTTCGCTTCGTGCACGTTCTCGCGGCGATCATGTGGATCGGGAACTCGATCCTGTTCACTTGGATGGAGCTCAACCTGATCGCCCCGAAACCGGATGAGAAGAACCCCGACCAGCTCGGCCACCTCGACATGCTCCACGGCGGCGGCGTGTTCCACTTGGAAAAACGCGTCATTAAGCCGTCCGCCATCCCGGTGCCGTTGCATTGGTTCATGTGGCAGTCCTACACCACTTGGATCAGCGGCGTGTTGTTGTTGATCTCGGTGTTCTATCTACACGGCGGATCCTCGCTGTTGAATCCGGCCAGCTTGGACCTTCAGGGCTGGAAGGCCATCGCCCTGAGTGCGGGCGGCATCCTCGGCTGGTGGCTGGTTTACGACACGATCTGGCGGTCGAAACTCAAGGAGCACCCGATGATCGCAGTGCCGCTGACGCTGGCGCTGATCCTCGCCACCGCGGACTTCTTCAACCAGTTCTTCAACGGCCGCGCGGTGTTCCTCCAGATCGGTGCGATGACCGGCTCAGCGATGTCGGCGAATGTTTTTTTCCACATCATCCAAAATCAAAAGAAGTTCATGAAGTCCCTGTTAGCCGGACTTCCCCACGACATGAAATACGGCAAGCAGGCGAAACTGCGCTCGCTGCATAACCACTACATGACCTTCCCGGTGTTGTTCCTGATGCTCAGCGCGCATTTCCCGCAGCTCACCAGCACCGGGCGGACCGTGCCGATTCTCGGCGTGATCATCGTCACGCTGATGACGGTAAAATGGCTGATGAATTCCCGTTACTGGTTCCGGCAATGGTTGCTGGCGATCTTTGCGAGCTTCATTCTCGCCTGCGTGCTGATCGGCGTCTTGATCGCGGCGACGCCGGAACCAGTGACCGCCTCCCCGGGTGTCAATGAAGGCTCCAAGCTATTCGTCAGCCAGGGCTGCGCCGCTTGCCATCAAGCCGGCGCCTCCCAGCTCGGACCGAACCTGCAGGGTATTTTCAACTCCACGCAAATCCTGACAGACAACACCAAAGTCATCGCGGACGAGGCCTATCTGCGGCAATCCATCAGGCAGCCGCAGCAACAGGTCGTCAAGGGATTCGCCCCGTCGATGCCACCTTACGCCCATCTATCCGACGAGCAGGTCGCACAACTGGTGGCCTATCTGAAATCTCTTTGAATCACTTCGGCAGCCCGCCGGCGATGGAGTCCCAGCGTGCCTTGAACTCCGGACTGACCTGCGCCAGCGCCGCGGCGGCGGCAAGCGCGTGCTCGCGGTCACCGGCCAGCCAGTCATAGGAAATCGCACACTCGTGGCGGCGCAGGCGCTCCAGCTCGCTCTTCGGATTCCTCACGAAAGTCCGGTGCAGGTCGATGAGCGCGTCCGCGGAAAACTCCCGCCACTCGGCGGGACGCCGCTGCATCGCGCTGTCGGTGACCACGAGATTCCCCGCGGCATCCACGGCGATCATGCGCACGATTTCACCGGATCTCAGCGCAAACTCGCCGGTCATCGGCTGCTTCACGAGATCCTCCTTCAAGTCCGTTAGAAATAACGCAGCAGCCTCGGTCAGGGTTAACAAGGAGTCGCGAGTCGCATCCGGCGCAGCTTCGGAAAACTCCTTTAGATAGTCGGCGGCCTCGGCGAACCGGCATTCCTTCGACAATTCATCCACCTTCGCCATCGCGGCGACCGAATCCCATACGGGACCGGCGGGAACGACCGGTTCGGGTGGCATCGGCTTGGCGGCGGCCAGCATTTTCGCCTGTCTCGCCAGATCGAGCTGCCAAGCCCTGACGTTATACTTCGCCCGACCGCGGGTCTTGAGTTTTCCCAGTAGCCCGTCGAGCTCCGCGACCGCCGCCTCGCAGGCGGCGACATCCGCCGGCAGCTTGTCGAAGACACCTGCGGATAGCACTTCATGATCCGCCAGATAGTCCCTGGCGAAATTTTGATAAATCCCGAGCCACGGATCGTCGGCGGAAATCTTCACGGAAGCGACGGCGGAAAAATATCCGGCGGCCTCCTCCAACATCCCCTGCTCCCAGTTCTTCAATCCCGCCAGCATCCACGCCACCACATGCGACGCGTCGTTTTCCGACGTTCTGATCTCCTTGGCCGGGATGGCAGGGAGTTGAGCCAGTTTCCCCAACATCCCGCTGAGGATTTCGCCGATCCGCGGAGTGCCGTCCTCCACCGTCGCGGCATGGTCAGCGGTCGCCTTCGCCTCTTTCCTGGCTTCCGAGGAATTTCCTGCGAGATACCGGGCCACCACCGCCTCGACACCCGCCCAGGTGCGGGTCGGTTCCTGTACGGTGGGATCCTCACGCAGTTTCACAAATGCCGCGGCGGCCTGGTCGAACTCCCGCGCCTCCACCGCCGCACGCGCTTCCCGGTAGGTTTTCGCGATGTCGGTAGCGGCGGCGGACGTCGATTCCGGAATAATCGGCGCGACTCCCGGCACCACCGGATGCTTGGCCACCGGTGCCGGCGCTTCCCGGGTGATCCACCAGATGCCACCTGCGACCGCGCTCAAAAGCGCCAGCCCGGCGGCCGACAGGACGACGAGTTCGCCTTGTTTCTTTTTCGCCCGGCGCCTTGCCGCGCTCGCGCTCGTTTCCACCTCCCCGGCGAGCCCGGATCCGAGACGTTTCAACGCGCTTTCCAATTTTGAAATCAGTTCGTCGTAGGATGAGAACCGCTCTGCCGGATCGTAGGCCATCGCCTTTTCAACGGTGCGGCAGACATCGACCGAGAGCGAAGGCTCTGCGACGCCGAGCGGCACTACCTTTTTCTTCGCCTCGCGCAGCGCCTCGGTGGCCATCGTCTCCTCGCCGCAGGACGGCTTGCCCGCCAGCGCATGATAGAGCGTCGCCCCGAAGGCATAGATGTCGGACCGGAAATCCTCCGGATACCCTTCGATCGTCTCCGGCGGCACATAGTAGGGCGTGGCCCAGATTTCCGCCGCCTGCGCTTTTCCTCCCTTGGTCACCAGCGCCAACCCGAAGTCGACCAGTTTCGCGTGGCCCTCCGCATCCAGCAGGATATTGCCCGGTTTCACGTCCCGGTGGATCAACCCCGCGGAGTGCGCCGCCTTGAGCCCTTGCGCCACCTCGATCGCGAGCGGCAGCATTTCCAGCTCCGGGATTTTCCCGCGCTCGCGGATCTGATGCTCGAAATGCCCGCCGGGCACCAGTTCCATGGCGATATAAAAGCGGCCGAACGACCTGCCCGTCGTCAGCACCCGCACCACGTGCGGATGGCTGAAGGACGCGGTGATCCGCGCCTCTTCCTCGAACGCCGCGATCCTGCGCTCGTCGGCGGAAAACTCCTCGCTCAGGATCTTCAGCGCCACCTCGCGGCCCAGCGTGTTGTCCTGCGCCACAAATACCATGCTCATCCCGCCCACCGCGTGGCGACGGACAAGCGTGTAGGGGCCGAATTCGCGCTTCACCCGCGTGTGCTTGCCGCATGTCGGACACTCGACATTCGAAAAAGGGGCCACGGCAGCGACGTTCATCGGGCTTCCACAGGCGTGGCAATAGGCGATGGTTTCCGTAGGCTGCGGCATGCGTATAGGCTACCTACGCGCCTTCGAGGTGCAAACTTGAAACTTGCCGCACATTTTCTCACCTACCCGCACCTGCGGAACGGGCATCAACCCACGTCCCGATAGAGTTCGGCCAGGGAGAAGGAAACGCCGGCTTCGGGGAGATCGAGGATGGCGTCCGGCCCGGAAAGGGTCTCCCGCCGGAAGCCTGCACCGTCCTTGCGGTATAGCGTGAGGAAGAGTGACTCGGTTTCTGCGAGAATGTAAGTGTCCAAGGTCGGAATCGTCAGGTAGTCGCGGAATTTCTGAACTTCGTCGTTCCGGCGGGTGGTCGGGCTGAGGACTTCGAGAATCACGCTCGGGGAGTCGGTGAAAAGCGCGTCGCCCGGCACGGGCGCGCAAATGATCATTCCATCGGGATAGTAGAAAGCCTCGGCGCCTCCGCCAAGCGGCACTCGGAGCTTGAAATCACTGCCGGTGGGGAAACAAGGTTTTCCGGCAAGCTGTCTCATGACCAGATAAGAGAAATTCCCCGCGATGCGCTGATGGTTGAGCGTCCCGCCGGACATGGCATAAACATTCCCCGCGACGTATTCGTGCCGGATTTCCGAGGCGAGCTCGCCTTGGAGATACTCTTCCCGGGAAATCCGATTGTCCGCAATTGCCAGTGACATGGGATTACGATTAACGGAAAGTTCCCACCCGCGCAAGCTCCCGGAAGCGGTGAGCCCCATGAGGGAAGAATGCCGTTCCTTGCCACCAAATCCCCGGCGAACAAACTTGCCGCCCGTTTTCTCCCGGACAGACTCAGCGCCGTGGAAATCGTAGTCGAAGACAAACCGGGCGAGCGCATCGACGCCTTTCTCGCGGCCCGCCTCGCGAACCTTTCCCGCTCGCGGATCCAGACGCTCATCCGCGAGCAGTTCATCCAGATCAACGGCCACCCGGCCAAACCGCGCGACGCGGTGAAACTCGGCGACCGCATCACCATCGTCCTGCCCGAGGCAGTCCCGCTTCACAACGAAGCGCAGAACCTCGCGCTGGAAATCCTGTTCGAGGACGATGACATGGTGGTTCTCAACAAAGGCTCCGGCATGGTCGTCCACCCCGCGCCGGGAAATCCGGACGGCACGCTGGTCAACGCGCTGCTCCATCATTGTCAGGGAAAACTCTCCGGCATCGGCGGCGTCGAGCGGCCCGGCATCGTCCACCGCCTGGACAAGGACACGTCCGGCTGCATCGTCGTCGCCAAGTCCGACGTCGCCCACCAGTCGCTGGTCAATCAATTCTCCGGGCGGACCATGGAGAAACTCTATCTGGCAGTCACCCAGGGGATTCCGAAACCCGCCAAGGACACGATTTTCACCCACATCGGCCGCCACCCGGTGAACCGCCAGAAAATGGCCGTGGTCAATCCGCCCGGTGGAAAAACCGCCATCACGGACTACGAGATCCTCGCCACCGACGCCTCCACTCTCACCGCGCTGGTGCTCTGCCACCTCCACACCGGCCGCACCCATCAGATCCGGGTGCACCTCCACCACAAGGGAGCCCCGCTCGTCGGCGATCCGATTTACGGCAAGCCCTCGGCCCAAACCGGCCGCCTCATGCTGCACGCGTGGCGGCTCACGCTGGACCACCCGGTGACTGGCAAGCGGCTGCAATTCGAAGCGCCGATCCCGCCAGAGTTCCGGCATTGGGTGGAAATGGCAGAGAGTTGGGTGCGGTGACCCCCTTGGCCTACTTGCAGCCTACTGCAGCTTTAGCCGGGACAGCCTGCTGTGGGGCCTGATTCCACATATCGCCGACCATCTCACTGGAATTGAACAAAGTCTTGCTAGTGACTTTTCATCACGAACTCCCGCTATGAATACTCAATGGAATTTCAATACCATCTCTCGGGAGCTAATATCTCGGTTGGTAATTCGAGCAGAATATCCGAATGCAATACCTCTGCGATGATCGCTCCCAAAACTCTTCGAGAATTTCCTTGCTAGCGGCGATTGGCGTGGATTTTGTAGCCGGTATGCTTAGCTCCGGAGATGTGACTGAATACAAATCGCCCTTTTGGATACCTTTTCTAATCGCATTGGGAATCGGAGCGGTAGGAAGCATGGTGATGATCTGGTTGAGATTGGGTCATGGATATCACTCGGGACTGCTTCTAATTCTGATCGGAGTGCTTTGCGGATGGGGTACACGCTTGGGAGATGGTGATTTTTCCTCTGCCATCGTCGCTCTCGCGGTGCTCCAGTTCTCGACTTTACTGATTATCGGATCGGTGGAAATTGCCCGGGAAACGGAATCATCGGTCATCATCTTGATCCTGGAAGTTTTCAAGCAAGGCAAGTTCACCGGCTTCCTCAATGATTGCCTGTCTAATTTCATCGCTCGGACCCGATCCGTGCAATCGATCGGCTTTGCCTATTTGGCCGCATTTGGAGTCTATCGAATTGGAAAGGATTGAATTCTTCTTTATACGATCACACCCTTGCGATTCGGAGGCCCAGCAACTCGTATATTGCATTGATTTGGAAATGATCGCCACACTCTCACAACTGCGCTCGGGTGAACTGAGAGGGACCACCCGGCTCGACCTGCGCTGCGGACTCACG
Organism: Akkermansiaceae bacterium; assembly: GCA_031425955.1. Lineage (GTDB taxonomy): Bacteria > Verrucomicrobiota > Verrucomicrobiia > Verrucomicrobiales > Akkermansiaceae > Luteolibacter. Next base: position 48,692 of record JANPKJ010000152.1, read on the forward strand.
GAATTCCCGCGGGAAATTCTCGATCTCGCCGACTCGCTGGAAATCCTCGATCTATCCGACAACCGGCTGTCCAGCCTTCCCGCGGATTTCTCCCGGCTGCGCAGACTGAGAATCCTGTTTTGCTCGGGGAACGATTTCACCCATCTGCCCGCCGCGCTGGGTGAATGTCCCGCGCTGGAAATGGTCGGCTTCAAGGCGAACCGGATCGAGACCATCGACGCGGCCGCGTTTCCTCCCGCGCTGCGGTGGCTGATCCTCACCGATAACCAGTTAGGCCGACTGCCTGATTCGATCGGCCGCTGCATCCGCCTGCAGAAACTAATGCTCGCAGGAAACCGGCTGGAACACCTACCGGACGCGATGGCGGCTTGCGTGAACCTGGAATTGATCCGGCTGTCCGCAAATCGTTTCCACGGATTCCCCCCTTGGTTGTTCGAACTTCCGCGCTTGTCGTGGGTGGGACTGGGAGGAAATCCCTGCTCGGAAACGCCCGTGGGAGCCGGGATGCGGGAAATCGCCTGGGAGGAACTCATTCTCGATGCACCACTTGGCGAAGGTGCGTCCGGCGTGATTCACCGCGCGCACTGGCGGACGGAAAACCAAGCCGTGGCGGTGAAGCTGTTCAAAGGCGGAATGACCAGCGACGGTCTGCCGGCGGAGGAAATGGCGGTCTGCCTGGCTGCGGGAGCGCATCCGGGCCTGATCGGGGCGTTAGGAAAAATCACCGGCCAGCCGGAAGGTGGCATCGGCTTGGTGATGCCCTTGGTAAATCCGGGTTTCATCAATCTGGCCGGGCCACCGGATTTCGAGACGTGCACGCGGGATGTCTATCCGGCAGACCGGCGGTTCAGTCTGTCCGAAATTCTGGAATTGGCAGTCGCCCTCTGCTCTGTGGCCCGGCACCTGCATGGGCAGGGCATCGTGCACGGAGATTTCTACGCGCACAACATTCTCCGCAACCCTGATGGGCGCTGCCTGCTAGGCGACTTCGGCGCGGCTTCACGTTACCCCGGCGAGTCGGATCTCGAGCGGATCGAGGTGCGGGCGTTCGGATGCCTGCTAGAAGAACTTCTGAACCGCGGGGAAGTCACGGATGGCGAGGCGGATACCATTGCGGCTTTGTGGAAATTGCAGGGGTATTGCATGGCGGAAGTCGTGAGGACTCGCCCGGACTTCGATGAGATCCAGGACCTCCTCGCTCAGGCGGATTCCCGAGGCTGAATCCGACATTGCGCCGGGTTCCCACTGCTCCCATCGTCTCCCATCCTTCATGAACGACGACCTCCTTCCCGACCTGATCGCCGCCGTCGAGCAGCAGCTCGTCTCGCCACAAACGCCCTATGTGGCAAAGGCCTTCGCGCGGCTCGTGAAACTTGGAATCGAAGAAATCGAGGCCAAGTCCCAGATCGCGCTGTGCCTGGGTGAGGAAATGGACCAGGTGTTGCGAAAACGCCGGGGATTTGACGAGAAGGCCTACCGCGCGAGCCTTGAAAACCTGCCGATGCAGGCGAACGAAGTTGAGGGGTGAAAATAAATCCGGAATTTTTTCTAAACCACTTCGGGGCAGTACTACATACGCTTTTGTCGGAAGTTATTTCCGATTTGAAAATCCCATTCAAACCCTATGAAACTGAAGATCCTTCTTGCTGCGACCTCACTTATCTCGGTCACCATTGGTTCCGCAGCCACTTACCTCGGCAATGGCAACACCGGCTTCGGCGGAGTCATCGGCTCTCTCGACGTCACTGACGACGGCACCAATGTGACATTCGTCCTCAACCGTGGCCCCGGCGGCCTCAACGATGCGTTCGTCCTCTACATCGACAGCGTCGTAGGAGGTCAAAATAACACCAGCCAGTTCACGGACAGCGCCGATCCCCTGCGCCAGGCGATCTCCGGATTCAACGGCACTACCCGGACCACGGTCAACCTGACAAGCGGATTTGGGGTGGACCGTGCGCTTGCCCTCAACCAATTTTTCGCCGGACTATGGACGACCGTGGACAATGGTTCCCACAACTTCGTAACGACCGCGAACGGCTCACCCGGCGGCACGACGCAGGCCACCTACGCGATGACCGTCAGCCTCGCCAATCTTGGTTTGAATCCCGGTGATTCCTTCAATTTCGTAGGCACCTATTTGAATCCAGGGGCTCCGTTCCGCTCGGACGAAGGAATTGGTGACGGGCTCCCAACCGGCAATCCCGGCACCGCCGATGTCACATTCACCGGCTCCCGCACCTACACGACCATTCCGGAGCCCACCAGTGCGGCCTTCGGATTGATCGGCTCGTTGCTCCTTCTCCGCCGACGAAAATAAGCCTATTTTGGATTTCCCCACACGCCCGGATGGCTCACTGCCTGCCGGGCGTTTTTCGTTTCACTGAATATTCCGCGTCTTCTTCTGCTCCGCGATCCATCCGCGGTCGGTGTCCGAGAGACTTTCCTCCTGGGTGCGCGAGCGGGTGCCGTCCGGCTCGATGAAATTGAGGGTGCCTTTGGAATAGGACGTCAGCCTGGCGAAAATTTTTCGCCCATTGCGGTCGTGCCATTCCCGGTAGCCTTTCTTCTCCAGCCCGGCCTTCCACCCCTTGTAGGATTCCGCGGAGACCGCCTCGGCGTGTTTGAGCTGGCCCCAGAGGAAGTCCGCTTCGCCCCGCTTGTAACCCCGGTAGCGGCCGAGCACCTCGCCGCTCGGGCTGAGCATGATCAGCGACGGATAGCCCATGATTTTGTAGCGTTTCTTGAGCGCCGCGTTGTAATTCTTCAACGCCACCCGCCGGTCTTCGGAGGAGCCGAGGTCCAAGTCGGGATCATCGATCTTGATCTGCGCATCCACCCGCAGGCGGATCAGCTTTTCGGTCGCCCAATTTCCGAAATCATGGGTGGAAAACAACTCCTGGCTCACCGCCTTGCACATTGGGCTGCTGGCGGAGTCAGTGAACCAGATCAGCAGAGGCTTGCCCTCGCGCACGGACCGTTGTTTGGCGATCGTTTCGCTTTCCTCCCACGGGCCGCGCTTCACGTTGGACAGCAGGGTGGCAAGCTCGGGCACGCCGGCATCCGGGTTGTCGGGATCGGTGTAGACGATGTCCTCCTGCGGGGTGAAAATGGATGACGGGGATCGATCGGGCATGTTCCCCCCGGCGATCACCGGCGTCCCGGGATCCGAGTTTTTCGCCCGTAATTGCGGTGGAATTCCGGTCGGTCCGAACGGCTGATCTTCGGGTTTCACCTCCTGCGTCCCACCCAGACCAAGCTTGGCACAGGAGCTTAACGCCACGGCAAACAACAAGGACCACGGAAGAAAACGCATCATCAGAAAAAATTCCGCCTACTTTTTCAACCTTACCGGCGTCGCACAATAAGTGCAACGGAACCATTTGAAGACCAGCATGTGGAAACATACCGGGATGATATGGCCAAACCCGGGAAAATGATGAGCCTTGGAGTTTTTCAGACACATCCGCGGAATGAACAGCTTCTGGCCGCAAATCCGGCAACTTCCTTGGAGCCCCCAAATCAGGTAAAGGACGCCGAATACCGGCAAGCTCAGAGGCAGCACCAACAGCCATTCCGGCACCCAGCCGAAATGCTTCGGCAGCTCGCGTGAAAGCAGCAACAACAGGGAGGAAAGGATGCCGACGGGCAACAACACGCCAAGCAGGACCGTGGCCACAGCCCCCACCACCATCGAGATCGGATGACTGTGCATCACTCCGCGAATGAAGAACCGGGACTGCGGATCGCGGCCTTGGTTGGTCTCCTCCCGGGGACCCCGGATCAAGGCCACCCGGTCATTGTCGTTGTGGGTTTTTGCGGATGCTGACTTCACGGCAGCACCGGCGAGCACATCAGTGGACTTGATTCGGGAAACATCAATTTCCCGGCGGGTTCCAGTGATCTCGGCGATGTGTACGTTCTGCGAGGAAGCGGGACGCTCATGCCTTTGGCTCGGCACGCGGTCCTCCACCCTCACCTCCAAATCACCGGAATACCGGTTGAGCAGGATCCCGGGCGGAATGTCGCCGACCGCCAGGCGCTGCTCGATCAGAATCTTCGCCGGCAGAGGAATCGCCAACGGTGCGATGGCAAGCATCGAGGCAACCTTCGGTGTGGTCTCGTAGTTGACCGGCATTGCCACCTCAAGTTGATCGACTTGCGGAACTCCCACCAGGTCTTGGGCGGAGGCGATCCACTTCTTGACGTTGCCGCGCATCGGAGGGCGCTTGGCGATTTGCAGAATCCTGTTCGCCCGCTCCAATTCATGGGCAAGTTCATCCACACCCGCTTTTGCGAGTGACTCAGCGTCAGGGAATCCAGCAGCTTCGAGGAGTTCGAAGGCGGCCTTGCCGATACCGGGGATGCTTCTGAGATCGGTCATGGATTTTTTCAATGCGCCGTCACCATAAGGAAAGAAACTCCATTGGCAAGCGGTCTTGCAGCGGTCCCGTCTACCTCTTTTCTGAAGCACCCTGCAACTCCGGAAGTCACGCGAGTGCGCCGAGCATCTCACCCAACTGGATCAATTTCGCCTTCCACTCGGCCAATCTGGCTTTCTCTTGTTCAACGACTTCCGGCGGCGCGCGGTCGACGAAACTGGCGTTGCCCAGTTTCCCCTCGCACTTCTTGATCTCGATTTCCGTGGTGGAAATCTCCTTGGTCAGACGGGCCCGCTCGGCCTCGATGTCGATCAAGCCTTCCAGCGGCATGTAAACCTCGCCCACGCCCGTGACGGCCGCCGGAGTGCCTTTCGGCGCCTCGTAGCTTGAATCGAGAATGATTTCCTCCGCCCCGACGAGCAGCGCGAGCACCTTCACTTCGCCCGCCAGCCACTCGGGCGCGGCCTTGATCACGAACTTGATGTCCTTGCGCGAGCCCATCTTGTATTCCGCCTTCAAGTTCCGCATGCGGCCCGCGGATTCGTAAACTTCACCGGCGATGGATTGCGCGGCGGCGATTTCCTCCGTGGATAGATCGGCAAGCAGCGGCTCGGACGGCAGCAGCTTCTGCATGAGAAATTCTCCGGGCGCCACATAGCCCATCCGCTCGGAAAGTTCTTCCGTCACGTGCGGCATGTAGGGACTGAGCAATTGCAGATAACGGCCCATGATCGCGTCGAACACGCCGAGCGAAAGTGCCTTCGCCCACGGCTCCGCGGTATCGCGGAGGTCGAGTTTCACGGCTTCCAGGAATTTGTCGCAAAAGTCGTTCCACAGGAATTCATACAACCGGTGGCCGATTTCGCCGAAACGATATTCACCGTAGAGCCGCTCCAGATCGACGGCGAGTTCGTCGAGCTTGGCCATCGCGTTGAGGTGATAGGGACGCGCGGAATCGAGCGTTTCGAGAATTTGGAACGGCTCGCCTCCCATCTGCCGGAGGCGGCACGCGTTGTAGAGTTTGTTCGCGAAATTCCGGCCTTCCTCGATGGAAACCTCATCGAACCGGAGGTCGCTTCCCGTCGGCGCGATCCGCATCAGCCCGAAGCGCAATCCGTCCGCGCCGTATTTCTCCATCAGCTCGACGGGATCCGGCGAGTTGCCTAACGACTTGGACATCTTCCGCCCCTTGAGGTCGCGGATGATGGAGGTGAAATAAACGTTCTTGAACGGCAGCTCGCCGGTGAACTCGTAGCCCGCCATGATCATCCGGGCCACCCAAAAGAAGATGATGTCGGGGCCGGTGACGAGGTCGTCCGTCGGATAGAATTTCTTCAGGGTCGCAGTCTGCTCGCCCACGTTCGCCATCGTCGCGAACGGCCACAACCAAGAGGAGAACCAGGTGTCCATCACGTCCTCATCGCGCGTCCAGTTCCCGGCATCGGCGGGTGCTTCAAGGCCGACGTGGATGTCTCCGGCGGAGAAATCGCCCATGCCTAACGATTCCGCATTTTTGAGATCATCCAACTTGTCCTTGCGATACCACACCGGGATCTGATGACCCCACCAGAGCTGGCGGCTGATGCACCAGTCCTGGAGATTCTCCATCCAGTGCGCGTAGGTCTTGGCCCATCGCTCCGGGCGGAACTTGATGTCGGCGTTCGCCACCGCATCCGCGGCTTCTTGGATTTTCGGATACTTGAGGAACCACTGCATCGAGATGCGCGGCTCGATCGGCACGCCACCGCGCTCGGAATAGCCGACGTTGTTCTCGTATTCCTCGATCCGGATGAGCAGGCCCATTTCCTCTAACTTGGCAGCCGCTTTCCGGCGGGCGACGAAGCGGTCAAGCCCGTGCAAATCCGGCAGTTCAGGGCAGTTGATGTGCGCGTCCGGCGTGAGCACATCGATGATTTCCAGCCCATGACGCATGCCGATTTCAAAGTCCGCCTTGTCGTGCGCCGGCGTGATCTTCAGCGCTCCGGTGCCGAACTCGATGTCCACATGGTCGTCCGCGATGATCGGGATTTCCGCATGCGGAAACGGCCGGAACACCTTGCGCCCGATGTATTTCGTAAATCGCGGATCCTTCGGGTTCACCGCCACCGCCACGTCGCCCATCAACGTTTCCGGACGAGTGGTGGAAATTTCCAGGAACTCACCCGGTGCGTCGGCGAGTTCATATTTCATGAAATACAACTTCGACCGCTGCGGCGTGGAAATCACCTCCTCGTCAGATAGAGCGGTGAGCGAAACCGGGCACCAGTTCACCATCCGCTTACCGCGGTAGATCAGGCCCTTTTTGAAAAGCTCCACGAACACATGGCTCACCCACTCGGTGTAAGGCGCGTCCATCGTGAACCGCTCACGGTTCCAGTCGCACGAGCAGCCGAGGCGCTTGAGCTGGTTGATGATGATGTCGGCGTGGGTGTTCTTATAATCCCACACCCGCTTGAGAAATTCCTCGCGCCCGAGATCGCGGCGGGTGACGCCTTCTTTTTCACGCAGTTCGCGCTCCACCTTCGCCTGCGTGGCGATGCCGGCGTGGTCGGTGCCCGGCAGCCATAGCACTTCCTTCCCCTTCTGCCGCGCGCGGCGGGCGAGGATGTCTTGGAGCGCATTGTTCAGGACGTGGCCGAGGTGCAAAATACCAGTGACATTCGGAGGTGGAATGACGATCGAATACCCGTCCTTCTCGGAAGAAGGATCGGCTTCGAAGCATTTTCCGGCTATCCAGGCCGCATACCATTTGGCTTCGACGGCTTGGGGTTCATAGGCTTTCGCTAACTCGGACAACATGGGGGCGGATGGATGCCAGAGCTCGCCGGATTTGTCCAGCATCGGAAAACCCGGGGGTTTACCCCGGCAAAGCGGGGACCGATCCCCGCAGTCCGAACATCCCGGGTTATTTTTTAACTCGCCGGGAGGCGGAATCCGGCAACGATTAGCAATCTCAACATGGAAAGTTCACCCTCCCGCACGGTCCTCTGGAAACTGCTTTCCACGCTCGGCATCACTGCAGTATGTCTCGGGCTGGCCTCGTTTTTCCTGCCGCAAAAGACGCGGCATGAGAGCTCCCCCACCGGGGTCCGTCCTTGGGCTGAGGAGCATTTCCTCAAACTCACAAAGCCCATCCCTTCATCCGGAAAACCGACGGACCCGCAATACACCGCACGCTGCACCGTTCCGGTGATGGGATCCGACCGACCGACGAACTTCGGCCTCAAATTCCAACTCGAACCCGCGACAACCGAGTTCGTGCCGAAATACGAAATCATCGAATTCGACGCAGCGGAGGGATTCAGCCGCGGCGAAGGCATTGGAAAAATCGAATGGTTCGCTGCGAAACCCTTCCACTCCCCGCCCGACGGTGAGCGCGAGTATTACGGCACCCTCGACATGTTCCACCCGGACGGCCGACCGCTGACCAGAGACGAAGCAACCGCCAAGGGAATCACCAGGGACGACCGCACCTCATGGGGTGGCCAGTATGACGGGAAAACCAGTCTGGAAAGCCTGCTCACCGTGAGCGGCTATCAGAACACCCAGTGGGAATTGCAGGATGTCTTCGATGCGGCCACCCATGTATCCATCCTGCATGGCTCCCAGTCACCCCGGTCAGCCGGATTTCGTCTAAGCACTTCGCTGTCCGCCTTGCACGACGCGCCGCTGCTCGTCGTGATTGATTTTTCCCATGGTCCCACCGTGGATCTAACCTGCCCGCCGGTGAAGGGAGCCATCGTCACACATCCGGATTTCCAACTCGAAGTGATCGAAGTCGTCAAAGGCAACATCCATCAAGCCGGCTGGGAACGCGGAAATTCCGGTCGCACGATGCGGTTGAATTACGAAGGGCCGGTCGCATCGGAAAGCAAATCCTTCTCCGTTCTCTATCAAATTACTCCTGCGGTCATGGCCAAGGCCATCTCCGTGGAGGCACTCGATGCAGCAGGCGGTGAAATCAAAACCCAAGGACGGTTCATGAAGGACATCCCCGCTTCCCGTTTTGAGCAACCACTCGCCGATGCCGCCTCGTTGCGAGTCCGCTATCGCCCGAATCTGACCCGGCTTCTCATGCGGATGAAATCGATGCCCGGCGCGCCGGCATCGAATCTAAACCCCGCCAATTTATTCGATGTCCAATCTCCCGGACTGACTCTCCGCAGCCCCTTTGAAATGCAGAACTTCATCGCAGCCACCGCCCAGCTCAAGGACGCGACCGGCAACCACGCCCACAGTCCGGCCTCGGGATTCCCCTTGATTCTCACCCGTGCCAGCCCTCGCGAAGTCGTGGGGCGTTATCTTTCGTTAGGTTCCGAGCGCAGGGTGAAGGTCGATCCCGTCGCCATGACGATTGAGTTTGAGAAACAGAAAAAGGCGACATGGATCGACAAGTCCTGGCTCTGGCTGAAATCGATTCCATGGAGGCCGTGAGCCGGATTGATTTTCCCGATTTTGAGGCGTCGGGCAGGCCGATCACTGGCAAGGCGAATCCGATCGCGACTTTGAATCAAACTCGTTTCCGGGGTTGTGGCGGGTGGGAATTTCCGGTTGCCTCACTCCATGACTAAAAACCTGCGCCGTCTGATTTTGTTCACCGCCCTGTCCGGCTCGCTCCACGCCGCGGAGGTCGCGAACGCTTTGATCGACCGAAAAATGATGGGCTTCGTGGAATCCAAGGAAA
>JANPKJ010000153.1:0-73767 GCA_031425955.1 Akkermansiaceae bacterium
GAGGCGGGCGGCGACTTTTTGGTTGAGGTCGAGGAGTTGGGCGAGGAGGTCGGCCTTGGGGTTGAAGCCGTAGGCGGCGAGCACGGCGGCATCCAGCGCGGCGTGGGCGTCCTTGAGCGGATTGGTGCCGGGGAGTTCGAGGGTGCGGTAGAGCGCGCGAAGCCCGCCCTTGAGCTTCGGCAGGCTCTCGGCACGGATGCGACGCACTTCCCGCCCTGCGGCGGCGACTGCGCAGATGGATTTCTCGCTTGGATCCTGCGGCCATGGGAAGGTGTCGAAAATCGATGGAGGCGTGTAGCGCAAGCGCTCTTCAAGCTTGCTGCTATTTGCCATAAACCACTGCCAATGAGCAGCAGACTGTAGGATGCCAAAACTGAAATCATCGTCGAATAAGAACGCCTGCACTTGTTCGCTCGGCCAGATTTCTGTTGTGTAAAAGACAAATATCGGACGTTTGGTCACGCGAGCACAGGCAATGAACCGACCGTGGAGTTTCTGAAATCCTTCGAACATTTCATTCCTCCCCCATGAAAGCGCCCACCAACGGTCTAGAAATGCCTTATGGTGACTGCGCATATTACCTTCAGAGTCTTTTCCTTCTTCCGCTTTTTTGAGCCGCGCCGGTAGGACCGAATTCTGAATTCGAGCAATAGCCCGAGGGTATTTCTGAACTTCAATAATGTTTCTGCGCTGAAAATCGATAATGAATCTCTCTGGTGTGCCGTCTCCCGTCACAAGTTCTCGACCAGTAAGATATGCATGGATTACTTCTCCTGATACCGCATCTCCTTCAATCTGGGATTTCTCCTCAAATGTGAGGACGAAAATTTCGTGACCTGGAGTAACACCTTGGAATACGCATTTAGGGCTTGTGTTGCATTCTAATGGAAACGCGGTTCCAACATCAACCTTGTCAGAAAGAGCGGAGTTTATCTTGGAAACACTGCGGAAACTCAGTTCGTATTCCTTAGACGCGTTTTTCCCCTGCTTCTTCCATTGCTTTTTGGTTTCCGCAGACGGTTCTACTTTGAACCAAAGCCGCAGCAACTTCGGCAGCAAGGCGGCGTCTTGGGATTTGATCCAGTTGGCGATGGAGACGTGGACGTTGGCCTCGCCACTCCAGGGTTGGTTGTCCACGGCTTCGATGATGGTGCCGTCTATCACCACTTGATCGAGGCCGCCGATGCGGGAGGCGTTGTTGCGGATGTTCTGGGTGCCGACGAGTCCGGCACGGCCGGGGAAGGGATCGGCCGGAGTGCAGGGCGGCAGGTGGTCGTGGGCGCGGCTGATCCAATAGACGCAGAAGTCGGCCATGCCGGGGACTTCCGGATAGAGGCGGCGCAGGGTTTTCACGTAGTCGGGGCCGAGCTGGGGCTTGAGCAGTTTGGCACCGATGAACGGCGGATTTCCGATGATGACATCGGCTTCCGGCCATGGGGTGCGCTGGCCATTGCTGACGAGTGCATCAATGGCGATGAAGTTCTGGTCGAGATTGTCGAGCGGCAGGGCGCGCTCGGCGATGTGCAGCTCGTCGATGGCGAGCTTGCGGGCGATCATCATGGTGACCTTGGCGAGCTCCACGGCGAAGGGGTTGATGTCCATGCCGTAGAAATTCTGCGCGGTGAGGTAGCTCATGGCGATCTGACCGGGCTCCGCCTTGCTGACGAACTCGGTGTTGATGCGCTCGATGATGCGGGCTTCGAGGCGCTTCAACTCGCGGTACGCGATGTAGAGGAAATTCCCGCAGCCGCAGGCGGGATCGAGCACGCGGAAGTGGTGCAGACGCTCGCGCAGCTCGGCGAGGCGCTTGAGGGTCTTGGCTCCTTCGATCTGGCGGGTCCATGGCTCGACGATGGTGGGGCCGATGATTTTCATGATGTCCACCGGGTGGGTGAAGTGGGCACCGGAGGCGCGGCGCTCGTCACGGGTGCCTTCCACGGAGCCGTCATCCAGGGAGTGCTCGAAGAGGGTGCCGAAGATTTCCGGTTGGACTTTTTTCCAGTTGAACTTGGCGGCCCGGCGGAGAAGTAACAGTTCGGGGTCCTGGAGTTCGATGCGGGCGGGCTGTGAGAAGAGTCCGCCATTGAAATAAGCCACGCCCTTGAATCGTCCGCCGGTGGGTGACGGGGTGGTGTTCATGGCTTCGAAGAGTCCGCCTAGCAGGTCGTAACTATCTGCCGGGGATTTGATTTCGTCGAGGAGCTGGGTGACGAAGTATTTGGGTAACAGGTCGATGTCCTCGGCGAAGAGGGCGACGAGGATTTGCAGGATGAAGCGCTGGGCGGTGGGCTGGTCCACGCCGCGCTTGCGGAAACGGCGGAAGCATTCTGCGAGACAATCGGCGGCTTGGCGGGTGACGGCGACGCGGTCATTGTCGAAGGTGGGTTTCGGTTGGCCGGGGAAGAGGAAGGCGAGCGGGCCGTAGTGTTCTGCCAGATCGGCGAGCTTGGCGGTGCCGACGGGGGAATCCATCTGGGTCTCGAAGTCGTAGACTTCGAATTCATCGAAGTTGCAGAGGACGACGTAGCGCGGGCGGCCGGGGACGAGACGGGTCCAGTAGTCGAAGGCCTGCCGATAGTGTTTGGAAAGCACGGTGCCGCGCTTTTTCATCTCGATGAGGACGACGGGCTTCCAAACGTAGTCGGCGAAGGCGGTGCCGCCGCCGTCGTCACTGGCCTTGCGGACGCGGAACTCCGGCTCGCCGCCGACGTCGAGTGATCCGGCGTGGCCGAAGGCCTGGAAGAGCCGGTCTAGGAAGATTTGTGCCTGTCCTTTTTCGTCTCCGGTGATGTGGGTCTTTGCCCACTGGACGAAGGCGGAGAGTTTTTCAGTTTTGGGATCGGCCATGCGGCGGGAGATTGGGGATGGGACGGGGGCGCGTCAAACGCGGAGCGTGGATGGGGCTGCCGGAGTATAACAAAACAGCTCCATCTGCTGGAGATGGAGCTGTTTCGGGAAAGGAGCGGGTGGTTAGCCGATCAAGGCGTCGGCGGGTTCGGGGCTGGCGGAGTTACCCCCGCACCGCTGCCGCCGGTGCGGTGAATGCGTGAGGCGGTGGCCCACTCTGCGAGGATCTCGGGATCGCGGCGGAAGCGGTTTTTTACGGAGGTGTTGAGGCTTTTGATGAGTTCGCGGGCTTCCTTGACGAGGGCTCGGTTGTGGGCGTTGTCGCCGATGTCATCGATGCGGTCGTCGGTTTGCTCGGCCTTCTTGCCCTCGATGGCAGCGAGGTCCGCTTGGAGATCGGCGACGAAATCGGCGGCCAAGGCGTAGGCGATGAACTTGGCGGCGGTGGCGGGCACCTGGAGTTTTTCAAGGAATGCGGTGGCGGTGGCGATGATTTCCCGGTGTGTGTCATCGCCGAGGCGGAAATCGGCGGCGAAGCCCGGCTCCTTGCGGGCAATGGAACGAGCGGTGTCAGCGATGGCGAGGAGGTCTTCCCAGACTTCGTCAAAGAGGTGGTTGCGCGCTCCGGTGGCAGGGCTTGCCGGGGTGCCGGGCGTGGAATCCGAGGGGATCAACTCAGCGGCGATCGCTGCGCTGCGGGCGAAGTCGGCGATCGCAATACTGCCTGCCGGGAAGGCGGCGAGATTGGTGGCGGCGAAGCGGTTGACGCGCCCGAGGGCTTCGATCACGGCATTGTCTTTGTCATTCATGATGGTGGATGTGGATAGTTTGTTGGTTTGTATTTGGAGCCTCTCAGGCGCTATCAGGTATTTAACAGATAGCAACCCGCAAGTTGTGACAGAGACGCTCTTGGGAAGGGCGCTGGATGCCTGGAAGCCAGCGTTTTCAATCGAGGAGGCGATAAATTCATTGAAAACCAATGATTTGAGAAGTTGGAGACGAAATGGAGGTTACCGAAGATCGATGTGGAGAACACCGGAGATCGATGTGGAAAGAGGCGAGCGCGATGTTTCAGCAGCGGAGAATGATGTGGAAAGCACCCGGGACCAGCGTGGAGGCTTACGAGACTCGATCTGGAGGAAGGTGGAGGACGAAGTGGAAGCCGCCGTGGGCGTTTCGACAAACCCGGCAGGCGATGTGGTGTGGCTGGACAACGATGTGGGAGTTGCCGGGAATCGATGTTCGGGAAACACGATCTGACGCAGCATCACCCGATTTTTCTTCCGGGATTGGCTGGTTCTGCTTCACTCCGGGCATGAAATTGTGCCTCGCTGCGCTGACAATGCTGGCCGTTCTGGCCCTCGCACCGCCGACATTCGCCGGCGGAAAGAAGGAAAACAAGGCGTCGATCACGTTCCATATGGAGACCGAAGGGACGGACAATCCGAAGATGATTTTCCCGCAGATGGCGAATGGCCAGACACGTTATTTCCGCCGGACCTCCGAAATCAGCCTGAAGGATGTCACCGCCTTCAGCCCCTTCCCGGCGGAAGATGGCGCGGGTTTTGGACTGGTGCTCAAGCTCAAGCCCACCGCGGTGAACCGTTTGGCGGCAGTCACTTCTGCGAACCAAGGACGCTGGCTGATTTCACAAGTGAACGGTCGGGCGGTGGACGGCGTGCTCATCGACAAGCCGGTGAGCGACGGATTCATCGTGATTTGGAAAGGCATCAACGACGTCGACATCACGATTCTCGACAAGGAGCTGCCGCGGATCGGTGCCGAAGATCAGAAAAAAAAGAACCTGTTCGGTCTATGATCCGGCTATTCGCGCTCATTCTCTCGATTACCGCTCTCGCCGGTGCCACACCGTTGGACATCCGCTTGCCGACGGAAAACCATCACCTTTTCACCGGCGAGCTTGACCGGTTCTATATGTATGTGGACCGGACCTTCGAGGGCGAGACCAGCCAGCCGTGGGAGGCAGGCTCGTTCGGATTCGTCCGCACGGCCCTCCGGATCAATGACCAGGTGCTGCTCACGAAATTCCACGAAGGCATCGATATTTCCCCGGTGAAACGCGACCAAGCCGGAAATCCGCTCGATCTGGTTTCCAGCATCGCTGCCGGGCGGGTCGCCTATGTCAGCCCGGTCGCCGGCCGCAGCAACTATGGGAAATATGTCGTCGTCGAGCATTCCTGGGAGAATTCTTCGATCTATTCCCTCTACGCCCACCTCGCTGACATCACCTGCAATCCGGGCGATCCGGTGAACGCCGGCTCCGTGCTCGGCCGGATGGGCTACACCGGTGCCGGCATCGACCGGGTCCGCGCCCACTGCCATCTGGAGATCGGCATGCTCGTCAGCACGCAGTATGAAGAATGGCACAAGAAATCCGGTGGCGGGACGAATTTCCACGGTCTCTTCAACGGCATGAACCTGATCGGAGCGGACGCCGCGCGTTTCTTCGTGGATCACAAGGCGAATCCCGAACTCCAATTCAGCCAGTTCATCGCCTCCACTCCGGTGTATTTCAAGGTGACCATCCCCTCCGCCGGCACGCCGGATTTCGTGAAGCGCCACCCATGGATCGCCCGCGGGACCGCCGCTGGGGAAAAATCCTGGGAAATCAGTTTCAGCGCCACCGGCCTGCCAGTGTCGTTCGCTCCCAGTCAGCGCGAGATCACCGGACCGGTCCTGAACTCCGTACGTCCATCTACCGTCCCCCACCGCTACCTCACCCGCGGGCTGGTCACCGGTGAAGGCAGCCGCGCCGAGCTAACGAATTCTGGAAAACAGCTTGTATCTTTGCTAACGGAGGATTTCCCTATCACCCAGTGAGCGGCCGCCGCTCCCAACCCGAAATCCCCCATCCATGTCCATCCTTGAAAAAATCACCGCTCTCGGCCTCACCCTGCCTGCGGTTCCCGCGCCCATCGCCGCCTACGTCAACTGCGTCCGCACCGGCAACCTGCTGTTTCTATCTGGTGGCCTGCCGATAGACGGTGACACGAAAGTCATCGGCAAGGTGCCGAGCCGGGTCTCCGTCGAAGAAGCCCGCGAGGGCGCCCGCATGATCGTCCTCAACCGGCTCGCTGTCATCCAGGACGAGATCGGCTCGCTCGACAAGGTCGCGCGCATCGTCACGCTCAACGGCTTCGTCAATTCCGAGCCGGACTTCCACGGCCATCCGCAGGTCATCAACGGAGCCTCCGAACTGCTCGTGGAAATCTTCGGCGACAAGGGCAAACACTCCCGCACCGCGCTCGGTGTGGCGGCGCTGCCGCTGGATGTCGCGGTCGAAATCAATCTGATCGTAGAAGTCGAGGGCTGAACCGGGGGGAGCCGTTGCATGAAACCTCCCGCCCGTTTCCGAATTTTCGAAAACCCGTATTCCGCCTGTGCCCGCGCCGCGGATGAACTCGCCCAACTGATCAGCGAGCGCGCCATCCTCGGACGCAGGGTGGTGCTTGGTCTGGTGGCCGGCGAAACCAGTCTGCCCTTTTTCAAAGAGCTCATCTACCGCCACCGCGAAGAAGGCTTGTCGCTCGGGAATGTCATTACTTTCAATACCGATGCCTACGCCGGCCTGGACGTCAATCATCCGGCCAGCCTGCAGTCCTTCATGCGGCACCACCTGTTCAACCATGTCGACATTCCGGCCAACAGGATTCATTTTCCGCCGACATCCGTGGACCCAATCGACGCCCAATACGCCAAGTATGAAGCCTCGATCAAAAGGGCGGGCGGCGTCGACTATCAGGTGCTCCGCCTCCGTCAGAACGGCGGACTCGGGCTGCAGCACCCAGGCATCCCCAATGACGGCCGCACGCGCCATGTCGCCATTGAGGAACTACTCCGGGAGCGCAAGGCGGTCGAATTCGGGGGCATCGGGAAGGTTCCCACCCACGTGGTCTCCCTCGGCGACCGAGCAATTTTGAAAAGCCGCAGGATCATCGTCCTCGCATGGGGTGCACGGAAAGCCTACTGGGTCCGCCGCGTGATTCTCGGCCCGGTCACCCCTGAGGCAAGTGCCACCTACTTGCAAAACCACCCGAGCACCTGCTTCTTGGTGGACGCGCCCGCCGGCCGCCTCCTCCTCACGGATGATCCGGAGGAACCTGAGTGAATCAAAAAAAAGGCCTGCCTTCTGAAATGACAGGCCTTATTTCAAAAAGGAATCACCGGCTCAGCTGCAGCAGCCGCCACCGCCACCGCCGCCACAGCAGCCGCCTTTATCCGCGAGTTCATCGACCGTCGGCACCCGGCCGAGCTCGATCGTGCTTCCCACATACTTGCCGATTTGCTTTTGCAGCGTCTCCAACTCGCGCTGCGCGGAGAGGAAATCGCGGGCGATTTCGTTTTCAAACAACGCGTCACGCGCGCTCTCGAACTCGCGGATCTCCGTGGCTCCCAGCTCCACGCCGGCGTGTTGTTTGTGATGCAACTCCTCACCCCGCTCATGGACACTTTGGTATTGGAGGCGGGCGGCGTCGTCGGCCAGGAAGCGCTCGACGTCGGCTTGAAGTTTGATGAATGCTGGATCGCTGGCGATCTGGGCGCACAGCTCCTTGGTTTTCGAGATCACGACAGAGTCTTCGGCAACAATTGACATGCCCGCTTCCTATCCTCGCCACGCCCGGCTGGCAACGGACAATTGCAGGAAATTTTTCCCCGAGGAATCCGGAACAAAAGCGTGACAGAAATGTCATGGCCGCGTTTCGTAAGGGCGAAAGAATGGCCATCGACCCACTCAAAGACGGCATCCGCTCGAACGTGCGGATCGATTTCTACGGCAACGTCCACAAGCGACTCAAAGGCACCGACGCTGACAAGAGATACGCCATGGAAGTGCAGGTTCTCAAAGTGCTCGAAGAACGCGGCTGCCCGTATGTGCCGCGCCTGCTCGAGGAGCACCCCGAGGAACTCTATTTCGTCTCCACCAACTGCGGCAAACCCGCACCCATGCTCTCCAAGGCGAAGTCCGACAAACTTTTCGCCAAGCTCGAGCGCGAATACGGCGTCCGCCACCTCGATGCGGAGCCCCGCAACATCACCTACTCCGACAAGCTCGGCGAGTTCTGTATCATCGACTTCGAACTCGCGGAAATCCTGCCGCCTCCTCCCGATCTGGTGATTCCCGACAAATCCATCTGACCGCTCTTCCAATCCATTCCAAAAACCCAGTCGTGCCTCAAGCCGCCATTCTCCATTGGGCAGCCCTCACCCACAGTGGGTCGCGGAAACCACGCAACGACGACTCGCTCATCGCATTCGCCTCCGGTCCCGATGGCGCCGAGATTCTGCCGGAATGCGGTAGCCACCCGCTAACTGCCCGCGACCTTGTCTTCGCCGTTTCCGACGGCATGGGCGGCGGCAATGCCGGTGACATCGCCTCCTCCACCATCCTGCAGCAGATGAGCGAGATCATTCCTGAAACCTTCAAAGCCGCCGCCGGCGGGTTTTTCCCGGACTCCCTCGCCCATCTCGGCACCGCCATCCGCTCCGTCCACGAACGGATCAACGCCGCCGCGAATGGGTCCGCCGACAAGTCCGGTATGGCAGCCACCCTCGCCCTCGCCTGGTTCACCCCGGAAAACCTCTATCTCACCAATGTCGGCGATTCACGCATCTACCGCTCACGCGCCGGCATCCTCGAGCAACTTACCCGCGACCACACCCTCGCCTGGGGCCAATGGAAACGCGGCGAAATCCTCGAGACCCAATACCGCTCCCACCCCCGCCGCGCTGCCCTCTACGAAGTCGTCGGCGGCGGCCATGATCGGGTGAACCCCCACTTCGCCGCCGTCTCCTACGAGCCCGGCGACCGCTTCCTCATCTGCTCGGACGGACTCATCGACGGGCTCTGGGAACGCCAGCTCACCAGCTACCTTGCCGGATGCCCCACCGAACCCGCAGAAACCGCTGTAAGTCTTTTAAAACGCGCCATCGACAACGCTGGAATTGACGATACAAGCCTCATCGTTATCACGGTCAACGCTCCTCCCGGAAACGTCGGCCATGACTAATCAAATGAAATCCGGCTTGGCACGCATGATGCTTTTTCATACTTGTCAGACATCCTTGGCGGCTGCAGGTGAACTCTCATCTTCAAGGATTATTGAATATTATTACGCAAATCACTGAACAACATCCACATCATGGCCAAATATAAATTGGAATACCTCTGGCTCGACGGCTACACCCCGGTCGCAAACATCCGCGGCAAAACCCTCGTTAAGGATTACGACAGTTTCCCAACCCTCGAAAGCCTCCCGCTGTGGGGATTCGACGGCAGCTCCACTCAACAGGCCGAAGGCGGCAGTTCCGACTGCGTATTGAAGCCCGTCGCCGTCTTCCCTGACACGTCGCGCAAGAACGGCGTGATCGTCATGTGCGAAGTCATGATGCCGGACGGCACGCCGCACCCAACGAATGCCCGCGCCACCATCCTTGACGATCCCGGCGCATGGTTCGGCTTCGAGCAGGAATATTTCCTCTATCAGGACGGTCGGCCGCTCGGCTTCCCCGCCGATGGCTTCCCGAAAGTCGGCCAAGGCCCGTATTATTGCGGAGTCGGCTACGGCTTCATGGGTGACATCGCCCGCCAGATCGTCGAGGAACACCTCGACCTCTGCCTCGACGCCGGCATCAACCACGAAGGCATCAATGCCGAGGTGGCCAAAGGCCAGTGGGAATTCCAAATCTTCGGAAAAGGCTCCAAAAGAGCCGCTGACGAAATGTGGGTCGCCCGCTACCTCCTCCAGCGCCTCTGCGAAAAATACGGCGTGGACGTGAACTACCACTGCAAGCCGCTCGGCGACAGCGACTGGAACGGATCCGGCATGCACGCGAACTTCTCCACCGACTACCTCCGCGAAACCGGCGGCAAGGCCTATTTCGAAGCGCTCATGGCGGCCTTCGGCGACCATGTGGAAGAACACATCGCCGTCTACGGACCCGACAACCACCTGCGCCTCACAGGCCTTCATGAGACCCAGTCGATCGATAAGTTCAACTACGGTGTCGCCAACCGCGGCGCTTCGATCCGGATCCCGCACAGCTTCGTCAAGGGCGACAAGTATCAGGGATACCTCGAAGACCGCCGTCCGAACTCCCAGGGCGATCCCTATCAAATCGCCTCGCGGATCCTCAAGACCATCTCGCTCGTTCCCAAGCCTTGAGCAGGTAACCAGCGATCGTTCTGAACGATTCATCCATCAAGCCGCCTTCCCTGCCCGGGAGGGCGGCTTGTTCTGTTCCGGGCCCCAACATTAAAGTCGGGTATCTTACCGTCGCCACCCAAGCAGGAATCGAAAAAACAGAGCGATGAAACGTGCGGTCCCAAGCCACGGTATAGGCCTCGAAATACAAACCCGATGATTGCAGCACTTTCCAAACTCCCTTTGCACAAAAAGCCAAAGTTTTTGGCTTTGGCATCGTTCCGGATGGCCGCCGTTTTTGCGATTGCTCTCGCCTCGCACGTCCGTGCAGTTGATCGCCCCAACGTGCTGGTCATCCTAACCGATGATCAGGGTTGGGCGGACATCGGCTACAACAACCCGGGCAAAGTCCACACCCCCAACCTTGATCGGCTCGCAGCCGAGGGGGCGAAGTTCGAAAACCACTACGTCATGCCGCAGTGCACACCCACCCGCGTGGCACTCTTCACCGGCCGCTACCCCGGTCGCTTTGGACGCGCACCGCTCCATGCCACTAACGAAAGATGCTTTCCGCAAGGCACTCCGACGCTTGCCACCCTGATGAAATCAGCTGGCTACGAGACATTTCTCAGCGGCAAGTGGCACATGGGCGACGCCCCCGGCGACGGCCCGAACCATCACGGATTTGATCAAAGTTACGGCTCGATCGCCGGCGCCGTCGGCATGTATCAGCACACCTATCGAAAAGGCAAGGCGAGCGAAACCTGGCATCGCAATCAGACCATCATCCCCGGCTACGAAAACGGCCAACACGCCACCGACCTGGTCGCCGCCGAGGCCATCCGCCTGATCCGCCAAAAGCGTGTGAACCCCTTCTTCATCTATCTGGCCTTCCACGCTCCGCACACGCCTCTCGATGAACGGGGACGCTTTACCGACCGCCCCACACAGCGTGATCCGAAAAATCCAAATCGCTGGCTCAACGAAGATCAGATCGAGTGGTTCAATGACCCGCAAGGCATCATCCAGAAAGAACCGGATCCCGAGAAACGCCTGCTGCTGGCTTCCGTGAACCACCTCGACCACGCCATCGGTGAAGTCATCAAGGCCCTCGACGAAACCAACCAGCGTGGAAAAACGTTCATTCTCTTCTCCTCCGACAACGGCCCGCAGGGAAGCTGGGCCGGAGATGCCTATCCGGACGACCTCAAGCTCACCGACTTCAACCAACCCCTCCCCATGCGCGGTATGAAGTGCGACGTGTGGGAAGGCGGCATCCGCGTGCCCGGTTTCGCCAACTGGCCCGGACACATCAAACCGCAAACTATTACCGAGGCCGTCCACATCGTCGATTGGCTGCCGACACTCGCCGCAGTCACCGGCCAGCCGGGTGGAAAAACCTCCCACCCGGATGGAGTGGATCTATCACCCGTGTTGTTCACCACCGGGAAGCTGCCGCAGCGGGACCTTTACTGGATTTGGAATCCAAAAACCAGCCGCTGGGCGCTACGCTTCGAGGATTGGAAAATCGTGCGCTACAGCACCGATGAGCCCAAGCAAGCCACCGACTGGCAGCTCTTCAACCTCAAGGACGATCCCACGGAAAAGAGCAACGTCGCCGCCTCGCATTCAGAAATCCTCAGCCAGCTCCACGCAAAATTCCTCAAGCAGCGTGCCATGGATTTGAAATAGGAGGCCTCCGCCAATCCACTGAAAGCCAACGAAGGCGTTCAGACCTTCCAAAGTTGCAGCACTCGAAGATAATTCGCGCGCTCGAAGACGGAGGGATCCGGGCAGTGACGGAGACTCATGCTGCCGCGCATCTGGTCGATGGATTCGTATTCGTGATCTTCCATCCACCGGCCCAGGGCGGTAATGAGGGTGTGGATGTGGGATGGCCCGTATTTGAGCAGGCAGGAGACGACCTGGACCACGCTGGCCCCGCACATGATGGCCTTGATGATGTCCTCGACGGTATGCACGCCGCCACTGACGGCGATGTCAGCCGTCAGGTGACCGTGTAGGATCGCCGCCCAACGCAGGCGCAGGCGGAGCTCGGTGGAGTTGGATAGATCGAGGCGGTGGGTGGCTTCGAGTTCCTCGATGTCGATGTCCGGTTGGTAGAAACGATTGAACAGGATCACACCTGCGGCCCCCAACGCGTCGAGCTGTTTGGCAAAGTGGCCGGGCGAGGAGAAGAACGGCGAGAGCTTGACGGCGACCGGGATGCCTATGGATTGCCTGACGGCATTGAGAATGTCCATCGTCCGCTTTTCCACGGCGGTTCCAGGCTCGTCGGGATCCGTGGCGATGTAATAGACATTGAGTTCGAGGGCATCCGCGCCAGCCTGCTCGATCAGATGGGCGTAGTCGATCCATCCTCCGGGCGTCACGCCATTGAGCGACCCAATCACGGGGATGTCCACGGACTGTTTGATGCGGCTGATCTGCTGGAGATAGCGGTCCGGACCGAGCGCGTAATCTTCTTGCTGAGGGAAATAGGAAACCGCCTCGGCGAACGATTCGGCGGGATTCTCGGTGTGGGCGAATTCGGCGATCTGATCGTTGGTGATCTGCTCCTCGAACAACGAGTGCATGACGATGGCGGCGGCCCCGGCGTCTTCAAGCCGGCGGACGTTGTCGAGTTGGTCGACCAGCGGCGAGGCCCCTGGCATCACCGGGTTTTTCAGAGGCAGGCCGAGGTAGTCGTGGCGAGGTTCATGGTGATCAGTCGTTAGGAGGTGTGGCTTCTGGCTGCGGGACGGCGGCGGCCATTTGCTGATAGTGGGCGAAGCGTTCCTTGACGGACTCAGCGGCCATGTCCTGGAGCATGGCTGAGCGTTCCGGGTTGATGCGCTCGAGCATCTGGAAGCGGGATTCGTTGCTGGTGAAGTCTCGCAGCGAGTTTTTAGGAGCGGCGGAGTCGAGTTTCATCGGATTCTCTCCTCGATCAGCGCGGCGCGGATCGAAGCGGAAGAGCGGCCAGTAACCGCAGCCGACGGCGCGTTTCTGTTGCTCCAGGCCCTGGGACATACTGTAGCCGTGGGCTACGCAGTGGCTGTAGGCGATGATGAGCGACGGGCCGGGATAACTCTCCGCCTCGCGGAAGACGGTGACAGCGTGTCCGTCCTTGGCACCGAGGGCGATGCGGGCGACGTAAACCGAGCCGTAGGTGGTGGCGATGAGTCCGAGGTCTTTCTTCGGCAGCGCCTTGCCGGACATGCTGAATTTGGCGACCGCGCCGAGCGGTGTGGACTTGGACTGCTGGCCGCCGGTGTTGGAGTAAACTTCGGTGTCGAGCACGAGAATGTTGACGTTTCTGCCAGAGGCGATGACGTGGTCAAGTCCGCCGAAGCCGATGTCGTAAGCCCAGCCATCGCCGCCGACGATCCAGACGCTCTTGTCCACGAGATAGTCGGCGATCTGGTCAAGGGTGCGGGCTTCGCGGGAAGTCTGGCCGGTTAGTTTCTGGCGGAGGGCGATGACTCGCTCGCGCTGGGCGGCGATACCGGCTTCGGTCGTCTGGTCGGCAGTGGTGATGGCGGTGACAAAATCATCGCCTAGCAGACCGGCCTGGCCGTGCAGCAGGACTTGAGCAAAGACGCGGGATTGGTCGAGGCTGGCGCGCATGCCGAGGCCGAATTCGGCGTTGTCTTCGAACAGCGAGTTCGCCCACGCCGGACCGCGGCCGCAGCTGTTGGTGGTGTAGGGTGTCGTGGGCAGGTTGCCGCCGTAGATCGAGGAGCAGCCGGTGGCATTGGCGATCATCAGGCGGTCTCCGTAGAGCTGGGTGAGCAGTTTCAGATAGGGAGTCTCGCCGCAGCCGGCGCAGGCCCCGGAGAACTCGAACAACGGCTTCATGAACTGCGAGGATTTCACGTCGTCACGCAGCATCGCGCGGTCAGGATCGGGTAGATCGAGGAAGAAGGCGAAGTTCTCGCGCTCGGTTTCGCGCAGCGGGAGTTGCGGTGCCATGTTGAGTGCCTTGTGGCTCGGGTTGCTCTTGTCCTTGGCGGGGCAGACTTGCACGCAGAGTTGGCAGCCGGTGCAATCTTCCGGCGCGACTTGCAGGGCGTAGTGCATTCCGGCGTATTCGCGGACCTTGAATTCGGTGGATTTGAAAGTCTCGGGAGCTCCGGCGAGATGATCGGGCGTGAAGACCTTGGGCCGGATGGCGGCGTGCGGGCAGACGATGGCGCACTTGTTGCACTGGATGCAGAGGTCCATTTCCCAGACGGGGATCTCCTCGGCGATGTTGCGTTTTTCCCACTGGGTGGTGCCGGTGGGCCAGACGCCGTCGACCGGGAACGCGCTAACGGGTAACAGATCGCCCTTGCCGCCGAGCATGAGGGCGGTGACGCGTTGGACGAAATCCGGGGCGTTGGCGGGGACGATGGGGTTGAGGCGGTGGGTAGACGTCGGCGCGTCCGGATAGTCGATTTTCTTGAGGTTTTCGAGCGTGCGGTCCACGGCGTCATAGTTCCGCTGGACGACGGCGTCGCCGCGCTTGCCGTAGGTTTTCTGGATCGCGCACTTGATGCTCGCGATGGCCTCGTCCTTCTCCAGCACGCCGGAGATGGCGAAGTAACAGGTCTGCATGATGGTGTTGATGCGCCCGGCCATGCCGCAGTCGCGGGCGACGGTGTTCGCGTCGATGGCGTAGAAGGTGAGGTTTTTGAGGATGATCTGCTCCTGGATCTCACGCGGCAGGCGGCCCCACGCCTCGCTCGGATCGCCGGGTGAATTGAGCAGGAAAATTCCTCCGGCTTTGGTATAGTCGAGCACGTTGATCTGATGGAGCAGATCGAAGCGGTGGCAGGCGACAAACTCGGCGCGGCGGATCAGATAGGTGGAGCGGATCGGTGCCGGGCCGAAGCGCAGGTGCGAGACGGTCATGGCTCCGGCTTTTTTCGAGTCGTAGACGAAGTAGCCCTGGGCATAGTTGTCGGTGCCCTCGCCGATCATCTTGATGCTGTTTTTGTTAGCGCCGACAGTTCCGTCCGAGCCGAGGCCGAAGAACACGGCTTGTTTCATGCCGGGTGGGATGACTTCGAAGTCGGGATCGTAATCGAGGGAGAGCCCGGTGACGTCGTCGTTGATGCCGACGGTGAACACGGACTTGGGCGAGGATTTCGAAAGCTCGTCGAACACCGCCTTGATCATCGCGGGGGTGAATTCCTTGGAGCCGAGGCCATAGCGACCGCCGATGAGGCGGATGGTGTGGGTGTCCTTGAGCCAGCCCGCGGTGTCCGCCTGGCGGAGGGCGGCAGCGACGTCCAGATAAAGCGGATCGCCGAGCGCGCCGGGTTCCTTCGAGCGGTCGAGCACGGCGATGGATTTGACGGTCTTCGGCAGGACGGCGGCGAAGTCTTCCACGGAGAACGGGCGATAGAGACGGACTTTGATGACTCCGGTTTTCTCAGCGTTTTCATTGAGCCAGCCGACGGTTTCCGCCACGGCCTCGCCGCCGGATCCCATGATGACGATGACGCGTTCGGCGTCGGGATGACCCTCGTAGTCGAATGGCTGATAGACCCGGCCGGTTTGTTCACCGAATGCGGCCATCGCTTCCTTCACGAGGCGCGGGAGTTCGATGTAATAGGGATTTCCCGCCTCGCGGGCTTGAAAGAATGCGTCGGGATTTTGCGCGGTGCCGCGGATGACAGGGTGATCGGGAGTTAGGGCCCGTTCGCGGTTAGCGTGGATGCTGTCCTCGTCGATGAGGGAACGGAGATCTTCGTCGCTGATCAGGGAGATTTTCGAAACTTCGTGGGACGTGCGGAAGCCGTCGAAGAAATGGAGGAACGGAACGCGCGAACGGAGCGTGACCATTTGCGAGATCACCGCGGTGTCCTGTGCTTCCTGCACGGATCCGCCGCAGAGCATAGCGAAGCCGGTTTGGCGGCAGGCCATCACGTCCGAATGATCGCCGAAGATGCTCAGGGCATGAGTTGCTAGAGCGCGGGCGGTGACATGGAGGCAGAAGGGAATGAGCTCGCCTGCGATTTTATACATGTTCGGGATCATCAGCAACAGCCCCTGCGAGCAGGTGAACGACGCGCTGAGCGACCCGGCTTGCAGGGCACCATGCAAGGCTCCGGCGGCACCGCCCTCGGACTGCATTTCGACCACGCTGGGGACGGCTCCCCACAGGTTTTTTTTTCCGCCGGACGACCATTCATCCGCGAACTCGGCCATCAGCGACGAGGGCGTGATGGGGTAGATGGCGAAAAATTCGTTCAGCCGGTAGGCGACGGAAGCGACGGCTTCATTCGCGTCCAGCGTGCCCATGGAAGAGAGGTGGGGTTTATTCACATCCCCCATCAATACGAAGAATATGCGCAGGTCCACCTAGTGCAAAGCGCGGGGCTGGAAATAGCAATTTCCGCGCAGGGCGGCTCCGGAATCAGCCCAATTGATGGTGCGCCCCGCCGAGAATGCTGCGGGCGTCGAAGCCGTGGTTCGCCAGAATCCGCGCGGCGAAATAGCTGGTTTTTCCCATTTGGCAGATCGTGAAAACCGGCTGGCTGCGGTCGAGTTCATCAAGCCGGTGGCGCAGCTCGCCGAGCGGGATATTCACCGCGCCGGGGACCGGTTGCTTGCGGGCGGCCGCGGCGGGGCGGACGTCGACGATTTGCGCGCCGGCACTCTTGAGATCCGGCACCGGGACGAGCAGGCCGTCGCGGACGTTTCCGGCGGCGAATCCGGCGACGTTGATGACGTCCTTGGCATTTCCGAACGGCGGCGCGTAGGAAAGTTCGAGGTGCGCGAGGTCGTCGATGGTTAGACGCCCGCGCAAGGCGGTGGCGATCACGTCGAGCCGCTTGTCCACGCCGTCCTTGCCGCTGGCTTGCGCGCCGAGAACGCGGCCGTCTTCGGGCGACCAGAGGAGCTTGAGGGTGATCGTTTCCGCGCCGGGGAAATAGCTGGCGTGGGAGGCTCCGTTGACGGTGACCGTCTGATAGGAAACACCTTCCGCCTTGAGCCGGGCTTCTGAATAACCGGTGATGCCCGCCGCGTGATCGAAGACGCGGACGATGGCGGTACCGATGCTGCCGGGATAGCGCAGGGCTCTTTCTCCCATAAAAACATGGTCGGCTGCAGTGCGTCCCTGGCGGTTCGCCGGTCCGCCGAGCGGGATGGCGATGCGTTTTCCAAGAATGGGCTCCTCGGTTTGACAGGCGTCGCCGACGGCATAAATATCGGGGTCGGAGGTGACCTGCCAGCCGTTCACCTTGATGTGGCCGCGCGGGCCGAGCTCGAGGCCGGCGTCCTTGGCGAGACCACTTTCCGGACGCACGCCGATGGAGAGGATCACCAGCCCGGTGGTTAGATTTTTGCCGGATTTCAATTTTGCGACGATCCTTCTGCCATAGGTTTCGAAGCTGTCGATGCCGTCGCCGAGGATCAGCTCGATTCCCTTTTCGCGCAGCGTGTCTTCCAGCGGGCGCACCATTTCCGCATCGAGCTGCGGCAGGACCTGGGATTGAAGCTCGATGACGCTGACTTTTTTCCCGATCGCATGAAGCTGCTCCGCCATTTCCAGACCGATGAATCCGGCGCCGATGATGGCGACATGCCCGACCGTCGCGGCAGCCTCCTTGATGCGGTCCATATCCTGCAAATTCCGCAACGTGTGGATCAGCGGGCTGTCCATCCCCGGCAGCGATGGCCGCAGCGGACTGGCTCCCGGCGCCAGGATGAGCTTGTCGTAACTGATCAGGAGCTCGGCGCAGTCGGCTAGATTTCGCACCAGCACCTCACGCTTCCCGCGGTCGATGGCGAGCGCTTCGGTGAGCGTGCGCACTTCGAGATTCAACGCGGAACGGAGGCTTCCCGGCGTCTGGACCGCGAGGTCCGCGCGGTCCGGGATTTCTCCGCCGATGTGATAGGGCAACCCGCAGTTCGCGAACGAAACATCCGGCCCGCGCTCCAGCACAATGATTCGCGTGGTTTCCGAGTGGCGGCGGGCACGGGCGGCGGCGGACGCACCACCGGCGACTCCGCCGATGATCAAGAGGGTTTCAGGGATGGTTTTCATGGGACTGACCAATGTTTGATAGAGAAAAAACAGGGGGAAACGGGGCTACGCTAACAAGCCGATTTGAAAGCCGGATAGAGTGATGAAACTGCTTGGCCGATCGCTGATCGGAGCTTCTCGGTCTGGAACCCCAATGGTGGAACTCGTCTGCCATCGGAGATTCCTATCAGAGTTCGTTTTTGGAATGCATATGGAGGGTGCGACCCATACTCTGGCAGAACCGGTCGAGCGCGGATTTATCGATGCGGAAAAACACGTGGCTGCCGTGTGTCCGGGATTTCAGTAGCCCCGCCTTGCGCAGTTCATTGATATGGCGCGAACAAGCGGGTTGGGACAATGGCACTGCCGCCACGATGTCCATGCACGGGACCTCCCCGCGCCCGTCAAGATGCTGCAAAATCCGAATCCGCGCCGGATGGGCCAAGGCCTTCGCAAAGGCCGCCAAATCGACCACTTCCTTCTCAAAAGCATCTAGTTTCGCAAGCGGCATCGATTACATATTTAAGATATTGAATATGATTGCAAGGGGAATTTCCGAATTGGCGTGGACTGGAAGTGCGGACCTCGCCTTGGATCCGATGTTTTCAAGACTCCCAGGAAGCTCGCGTCAGCCGGACAATCCGAGGCTGCTAGGGACAACCGTGGTCCATTATCTCCCGATGCCGACTCGGTTTGAGTCTTGCCCTCTTGCCCTCAACCCCTTCAACCCCAACTCCGCGTCCCTTAACGACCTCAGCGCCTCTAAGGTTCAATCTCCCCGCATCCAATCACCCATTTCCCACCCTCCCGTCCATTTTCATTCACCCTCTTAGCATCTACCTCTCTTCCTCCATTTCCAGCCACTTAACCCCTCCTGCACCGCCCGCCGCAGAAGCCTTGGAAAACCGGATCCTCCGCCCATGGATTTTCCGAAAATGAGGTCCGCCGCCGAAACACCCACGGATTGCCGCTTGAGTTTTCGCGGGTTGCCGGACAGCTTTCCGCCGCTTCTATGAAATTTCACGCCTCACTCGTCGCCTTGTCACTGGTTGCCAGCCTGTCCGCAGCAGAAGTGCCGAAAATCTTCAGCGGACTTTTCGAGCAGGACATTCCCAAGAAGGGCGCTATCGGAATGGTGATGCCACCCACGGAAATCGACAAATACGTCGCCAAAGTCCAGACGGCGGCGAGGACGGATCCGAAGTGGTTCCGCGAGTTTTCCGGTCAGGCGAAATCCGGCGCGCCACTCCCCTACGACGAACGCCTCGGACTGACCAAGGCCGAATATGACGAATACCTCGCCCTCTGGGAAAAGCGCGATTTCAAGCCGATGGAGGAAGTCATGCTGCTTCTCCGCCAGAGTTCCGGCGACACCTGGTCCATCACCTCCACCGGAGCGGCAAGCACCCTTTCCACCCTGCGCTACGACGCGAAAACCGACTCGTTCCGCTCCCCGAACGGTGAGATGAAACGCATCGCCGACATCACCGCGGAGTCCAGCAGCGTGCTCGGCGCGTGGAGCGGCATGGAGTGGAAATTCGAGGAAGAGACCGGCCTCGGCAAGACCAAGGAAAACCTCGCGATCGGCCGCCTGGCGGGCGATAAATATGGTATCATCGTCTATCGCGCCCAAGAGGTTTCCTCTGAAGGCACGCCCTTGCTCGACAAGAGCCTGATCATCCGTTTCCCGCTCGGCAAGTCGACCCCAGCCAAGCCACCGGAACCGGCAGCCAAGCCTGCGACGAAGCCGGCAGCCAAGGCTCCCACCAAAGCGACTCCGAAGAAGTAACGTATGGAATCCGAAGCCCCGATTGGCGAGATCCGCCGGGGCTCCCGCCGCTGGCGCAGGGTTGTTCTGATCCTGCTGGCGTTTCCCGCCATCGCGCTGCTGCTGGGAAACCTGCTGCTCGCAAGTCCTTTGAGTTGCCGCTGGATTGCCGGAAAAATCCAAAGTCGCACCGGCCTGGAGACCCGCGTCGCCGGAGCCTCATGGTCCCCGTGGAACGGCGCGGCCCTCAACGGACTTGAGTTTTTACAACCCGTCGCCCTGCGCGCCGTGGTGAAAGACCCGCTTTTAAAATGCACCTCGGTGCGGGTCACTCCCGTCTGGCGGGCCTGGCTGCGCGGGCGGCTCGAAGTCCGGAACATCGAACTCGACACGCCGAGAATCCTGTTGCCGCTGGAGGTCATTTCCTCCCTCGCCGGCACACCAGCCCCCCCGACGACGGCCGCCGCCCCACCCATCGCGAAAGCACCACTCCCAACCCAGCCTCCCGCCGCCCCCCCCGTCCCGCCGGCTCCCGCGCCACCGGCTGCTCCGCCCGCAGTGGCCGTGGCCGCTTCGCCTCAAGCCCCGCCGCCGCAACCGACCGGATGGCTGCGGCTGAAAAACGCCTCCTTCGCCATCGTCCACGCGGGCTCCCGCCGCACCTTGGTGGAATTTTCCAACACCCGCGGCTCCATCCCGACTTCCGGAAATCCCGCGCAGTCCATTCTTGAAATCGGTGGAATTTCCGTCCTAGGAAATCCAGTCTTCACGGACTTGTCCGCGAATCTGGATTGGACCTCGCCGCTCTTGTCCCTCAAGCCCCTCGACCTGGTCGTCGGCAGCTACAAGTTGGTCTTCGCCGCCAAGATCGCCAAATACAGCGGCCTGCCATTGCAGATTGAAGCCCAACTGCCGCGCCAGCCTCTCGCCTCATTTGCCCTCCCGTTCAACGGCAATGCCGCCGCCGAATCGATCGCCGCAAACGCCCGCTTCCGCGGCCTGCTGCTCGCCCCCGGGAGCTGGCAGGGCGACCTGCTCACCGAAGCGGTTTCCCCCACCGTTCGCATCGGCGGCCACGACGCGAAATTCGATAAAGCCAGCTCCGTCACCGTACTTCGCGGCGGCATTCTCTCTTGGGTCGACGCCCGGATGATCGGCGACGAGCTATCCTTGTTAGGAAACGCCACCCTGCTCGCCGACGGACGCCTCGCCGGAGCCGCCCGCGTGGTCGCGTCTCCGGAATCGGCCGCAGGCATCGCCAACCGAACTTTCCCGATCCTCCAAGGTGCGCCCTCGCTCACGCCGCTTTCCACGCCGCAGCGCTCGGCTTTTGATGTGGAGGCGTTCGGAAATATCAGTCAGATTTTCCTCCGCCTCGGCAAGGACGGCCCGGTCATCAACCTGAATCCGTAAATCAAACCCATGAGAATCATCGCCGGAAAAGCCGGACGCATCGCCATCAAGGTCCCGTCCGCAGTCGCCCGCCCCACCACCGACTTCGTCCGGCAGGCGGTCTTCTCCATCCTCGGGGAAAAGGTGGAAAACGCCCGTGTGCTCGATTTGTTCGCCGGCTCCGGCGCGCTCGGACTCGAAGCCCTCAGCCGCGGCGCGAAGTCCTGCACCTTCGTCGATGAACACCGCCAGGCGGTGAACGTCATCAACGAAAATCTAGCCAAAGCCCGGCTCGACGGCGGCCACGCCGTGAAATCCGAGGTTGCCACCTTCCTCAAGCGCGACGCCGCCACCTACGACCTCATCTTCGCCGATCCACCGTATTGGAAATTCTACGGCGACAAGGACCACGTCACGGATCTCCTCAAAAGCGGCCTCCTCCCGCCGCGCCTGGCACCCGGCGGCTGGTTCATCGTGGAAATCTCCTCGCACCAGAAATCCCCCGAGTGTGAGGATTTCACCCTAACCGTCCGCCGCGAATACGGCAGCAGCACGATTCTTCTCTACTCCAAAAAGTAGTCCAGGACTTCAGTCCGTTCTTACTCTTCAATCATCCCAGCCAAAATCTTCCCCCAGCGAATTCCCAATGCTTTCTCCGACTCCCAAAACAAACCCATCCTTCAATCCAGCCTTCGAAGGATTTCCAGCGATATACCGCCGGAAATGTTCCAACTGTACCTCGCTCCTCACGATGTGATCGTAAGTTTCCGGCTGCCAAAAACGGCCCGATCGCCCTAGTATGCCGTTGATCATTCGTGCACTTGCCCCCTTCCAGGACTTCAAAATCGAACCCAGCGTGCCCCCCTCCATCGGTTCGACCAACGCGTGCACATGATTGGGCATGATGACCCAAGCGTCCAGATGACAGGATCCTCCGTGGGAGGAAATCATGATCCGCGAAAGCTCCTCCGCCAGATCCGTTCTCGCCAATAAACACTTCCCATGCCCCCCATCCAACAACTCATGGAATCTCGCCGTGAATTTCTGATGGAATTCCCTGCGGACGTCTTCTGAAACGCCGACGAGATCCTCACCCGGCGCGATACCCCGCTGGGCCAGCCATGAATTGCGCTGTTGAAGCCACCCATCCCGAATATCGGTCGGTATGGAATCCGCGAGGCGGGTCGTAATGAAATAGGTCCTATTCCATTGCCTCCAATGCGGCAGGTTCAGCCGATGCCGCCTCACCGTTTCGTCCGGATTGTAAGGCGTGAAAGCCATCGCTGGAGATTGGTTTCACCGCCAAAGTAGTCAAGGACTTCAGTCCGTTCTTCCTCTTCAAACCCAAAGACCGGACTGAAGTCCTCGACTACGTTGCGCCTACTCATTATTCTCGCGCGGATGCGTTTCTTTTCAGCCCTCACCTTCTACCGGCTCATCCTGCCGCTGCTCTTCATCGCGGCGTTTCCCGGTTGGATCGTGAAGATGCTCCGCCGCGGTGGTTTCGGCACGCATTTGGGCGAGCGCGCGGCGATTTACACCACGCCGCTCGAATACGAACCCTGCGGCGCGGTGCACGTGCACGCGGTCAGTGTCGGCGAGGCGATGCTCGCCCTGAAGCTGATCCGCGAGTGGCTCGTTAGAGAACCGGAGCGCCGCTTCGTGCTCGCGACCGGCACCGCCACCGGTCATGCCGTGGCCACCGCCGCGAAGATTCCCGGACTGCGCGTCACTTATTCACCGCTGGATTTCCCCTCGATGGTGCGGCGCTACCTCAACCGCTTCGAACCCTCACAGATCGTCTTGATCGAAGGCGAAGTGTGGCCGCATCTTTTGTTAGCTTGTCAGAAACACTCCATTCCGGTGCGCCTCGTCAACGCCCGCATGTCGCCACGGTCCGCGCGACGCTTCAAGCGCTTTGCCGTCTGGCTGCGACCGGTTTACAGCCTGCTCGACGCCGTGGCGATCCAGGAAGCCGAGGACGCCGAGATCTGGGAGACACTCGGGATCGAACCGAAGAAGATCCATCACACCGGCAGTTTGAAATTCGATCCCGGCAGTGGAGCCCGGCCCGCGCGCAGGCCGGAGTTTCAGCAGATGCTCGATGCCTTCGGGAAAAACCGGCCCGTCGTTCTGGCCGCCAGCACCCACGCCGGCGAGGACGCGTTCATCGCGGCGGCAATCCGTGAGGCGACCCCCGAGGCGCTGCCCGTTATCGTGCCACGGCATGCCGAACGAAGGGCGGAAGTGGCGGCGGATCTGGAGAAGGCCGGATTCTTGGTGAAACTCAGGTCCTCGGAACTCGCAGCCACGAGTGATCACCACTGCGTTTTCGTCATCGACTCCACCGGCGAGCTCCGCGACTGGACGGCGCACGCGGATGTGGTCGTCATTGGAAAAAGCTTCCTATCAACCGGTGGCCAGAATCCCTGCGAGGCCATCCTAGCAGGGAAACCGGTGGTTTTCGGCCCACACATGGAGAATTTCCAACCGCTCGCCAGCCGCCTCATCGCAAGCGGGGGTTGTATTTCCGCCGGCGATGCCGCCGAACTCTCGCAAGCGATCACCACCGCTCTGGATCGGGAAAAAGCGCAGGCAATCACCCGTCGCGCATCCGCCGTGCTCGCCATCCACGATGGCGCGACCCGCCGGATTGTGGACCTTTTATCCGCCTGAAAACGCCCGATATTTTGCTGCAAGCGGAGTTTGTCATTTCCAAAATCGCTCTTTAGAGTGCGCTCCGTGAGTGATTCTGAAAACGACCCATTGAGCAGCCTCTTGTCCAGCTTCGCCCTCGGACCTGCTTGGGCTCGCGACGCCGGCGACAAGCCGGAGCGCAAACCCAAGACCTTTTCCGGCGGTGACGAGCGCCCGCCGCGCCGCGATGACCGCGACCGCGGACCGAGAGGCGGCGGATCCCGTGATGGGGGCGAACGCCGCCCGTTCCAAGGCCGCGGGGGTAAATTCGAGGATCGCCGCGACAGTCCTCCCCGGCAGGTCGAGGTCGGTCCGGAAGAAGGCGTCCGGGTCACCATCGCGCCGGACCCACACGCCGTGCATCTCATCGGCAAGGAAGTCCATCAGGTCGCACGGGTCTATCCGCTTTTCGACGTCGCCAAGATCCTGCTCGCGGAGAAATCCCGCTGCCGCGCCGTTTTCGAAGCACCGGAACCCCACGCCCCGCTGATCCGCGGCAAGCTGGAGGAGTCCGTGTTCGTCACCCGCGAGGAAGCGGTGCGCCACCTTTGGAACTCCGAACTGCGGAATGATCTGATTGAGGAGGAAACCATCGAGGTGGATCCGCCGACAGGGAATTTCCAAGCGATCGCCCGTTGTGGCGTCTCGGGCGAGTGGCTGGGACCCGTCAATTTCCATTCCTATCAGACCAACCTGCGCCGTCTCCATCGCGAGCGTTTCGCGCGGATGCCGTTTGAGCTTTACGCCTCCAAGGTCCGCACCGAGCGCGGCGAGGAAGCCGTGAATGCCTGGCTCGAAACGATGAAGACCAAGACCCGCTGGCGGATCAAGGGCGACGACGACGAGGCATGGATCGACGACCGCGCCGAGGCGGAACGCGCGTTCGGCACGCGTTATTTCGACAAGGCTTTCGAGGAAACCCGCTTGGCCGATGTGTCCGGGGCCATACCGGCGAAAAATCTATCACCCTCGCTGCTGGTCTCGCTGAAAATGTCCGGCACCCACGCGCGCAACCATCCTGCCATCCTGATTCCCGCCGTGTGCCGCGCCGTCGAGGCCGAGCATCTGCCCGTCTTCAAGCGCCAGGGAAAACTCCACACCGGCCCCGCCCGTCCGCATCCGCTTCCGCTCAACGCCATCCTCGCCGAGCGCCCCGCCGTGATGGTCGCCTGGATCCGCGAAAACAGCCCGGCCAAACTCGAAGGGCTCTGGAAATCCGTTCTCCCGGAAGGCAGCACCGCCCCACCCGCCGAATTCGCCGCCGACCTTTTCTGGCTGCTCCATCAGGGGCATATCCTGCTCTACACCGACGACACGCTCGTCGTGCAGGAAGCCCGCGAAGCCATCACCGCGGAACCGAGCGGCGAGCCGAAAAAGAAGAAGAAAAAGAAATCCAAAAAACCGAAGGTCGCTGCCGAAGCCAGGGAAGGTGAAGCACCTGTCGGGGAAATCAAAGCCTCGGATTCGCCCGCCGAGACACCGGAAGTTCCTGGCGAATCTCCCACCGCACCTGAGACGGAAATCTCCGCTGAAACTCCGGAATCCCCCGCCCCGGCGGCTTCCGAGGTCGAGGCTGCAGCCATCGAGGAAACTCCGGTGGAGATTCCGGAATCCCCTGCCCCGGCTGTTCCTGAGGCCGAATCGGTTACCACCGCTGAACCCACGCCCACCGAGGATCTTCCAGAAGCTCCCGTCGCGTCGGAAGCTCCAGAGCCTGAAAAGGAACACGAGGAAACCCACCCCTTCGCGGACTGATTCCCTCGATTTTCAAATTCGTCGAGGTTTCCAAATTCCAAGGGTTGACGTTCCCTTGTGGCTATGGTTCAAACCTCCCGACCCGCATCATGGAACGGTGGCTGAGTGGTCGAAAGCACTCCCTTGCTAAGGGAACGTACGGGTAACCGTACCGAGGGTTCGAATCCCTCCCGTTCCGCTCTCCCTCGCCAAGTTGGCGATTCCGCCGCCGTAGCGAAATGGTGGCGTGTCTGCAAAAGACCCGCTCGGATCGAAAAATCATTTCCGGACCTAAGAATGCGTTTGGAATCGCCCGGAAAACGGCGTTTCATCTTGGACAAGGAAGTTGTCATCAAATTCCCCTGAAAACGCCATGTCACAAGCCATCATCGATCCCGAGGAGGTCCGTCGTTTTGCCGCGGAGCTGAAGCGTTTCAACGGCGATCTGCGCGAACGAACCGGCTCGCTGATGGCGCGGTTCACGGCGCTCGGCGACACCTGGCAGGACCAGGAGCAGGAAAAATTTTCCGTCGAGTTCACGCAGCTCATGAAGACGCTCAAATCGTTCCTCGAATTGTCCGACCGCCACACGCCCTACCTGCTGCGCAAGGCCGAGCGGATCCAGCAATACCTCGACCAGCGCTGACACCGCGATGTCCGACCAAGTCAAAATCTCCTCGATCGACGCGCTCGAAGCGTTCCGCGCGGATTTGATCCAATACATCGCCAAGGCCCGCGTGGCGCTGGAGGACATGGAGGGCGACGTGCGGCGGACGCAGACCTGGCTCGACACTGACCGCGTCCAGCACTGGGGCGGGCAGATCAAACTCTGGACGAAGAAACTCCATCAGGCGGAACAGGAACTCTACAGTGCGAACCTCACCAATCCGCAAGCCAGCAGCGCGTTTCAGAAAATGAACGTGCTCAAGGCCCGGCGGAAGCTGGAGGAAGCCGAGGCAAAAATGCTGGTTCTCAAAAAATGGCGGCAGACCTTCGAAAACCGCTCCACTCCGCTCTTGCGCCAGCTTGATCCGATGTTCCACCTCGTCGGCCAAGTTCTTCCCAACGGCGTTTATTCCCTCGGCGAATCCATCAAGGCGCTGCAAGACTACGCGGAAAAAAACACGCCCAAGCAGGCCACCCCACCCGCCACGACAGGAGGTGAGGCGTGAGCATGTCCGGCAGCAAGGGACTGCTCACACTCGCCACCCGCCAGCTCGAAGCGCGGTGGGGCGAGACCCGGTTTTCATGGCGGGACCGCAAAGCGCAGGAGTTTGATGACTTGTATCTAGCCGAGTTGATGAGCAGTGTGAATTCAGCCCTCCGGGTCATCGACGAACTCGATCAATTGCTAGAAAAAGTGCATGCAGACTGCGACTGAATCCACCGACCTGCGCTCCGTGCGGGAAAAGCTCGAACACCTGCGGGAGGATGTTTCCGCCATCGTCGCCAGCGAGAAGGCGCTGATCAAAAACCGGGCCGAGCGGCTTCAGGTCGTCCGCCGGGAAACCGCGCAGCGCGAGGAGGCGGATGCGGAGAAACTCAACCGCCGGATTCACAAGTTGGCCGCCGCGCGCCAGCAGGAAATCGATGCCGCACAGATCGCCTCCGAAGCCCGCGGGGCAAGGATTCACCAGACCTATCACAACAGCCGCGCGGCGCTCGCCCAGCACGTCCAGACCGCCAAGGACCACAAGATCGGCAAGGTGCAGGGATCCATCATGCGCAACCGCCAGGCCCGCCAACAGGAGCTGGACCTTGCCAAGGAGGAGCATCGCGCGTTTCAATCCCTCATCGTCGGCGACCGCGCCACCCGCCGGGAACTGCGGAAGTCCGTGCTCGCCGCGTTCCGCACCTATCAGCCATTGCTGGCGGACCGCTTCAACGGCAGGCGCAAGGTATCCGGAAACGCCGGGCACTCAGGCACGCCCGAAAAACTGCGCGAGCTGTTGCTAGAAAAACTCCAGGACGCCCGCGAAGCCGTGGACGCGGCCAACAAGCTGCCGCTGGCGAAATTTTTCCGGTTCATCCCCCTCTGGCTGCTCGCGGTAATCATCGCCGGTGCGCACGTCTGGCTGGCCATCCGCCTTGGCGGTGGCGGCATTGAGGCGATTCTGCCGTCGCTTGTCATTTGGGAAGGCGTCTTGCTCACGGTTTGGGGTTTGGGATTGGCTTTATCACAAGGAACGATCCGTCGCGCGTCGGAAGCACTCGCCGCTGGCGGTGTTCTCGAGATTTCCGCAGAAACGGAATCCGCCAGCCGCCTCGCAGCGATGGATGCGGAAGTGAAAAATGAACAAGCCGCCGAAGGCCAGAGCCTCGGCGAGACGTTCCGCGAATCCGACAGCGAGTGGAAAACCCGCATGGCCGAGGGGCAGAAAAACCTCGAAATCCAACTCGCCCGACTCCTTGTCACACTGGAAAAACTCCACCGCCGGAAACTCGCCAAGATCGAAGCGGCGCACGAACAATCTCTCCAAACCGCTCAAGCCGAGGCGGAAGAACGCACCCGCCTCACCGAGGCCTCCCGCGCTCAAGTCAGCTCGGTGATCGATGCCGATGTGGAATCCCGCATCCACGAGCTAACCACGCCTTGGAAGTCCGATGTCCTGCCATCGTTCGAGACACTCGCCTCATTGGAAACCAGCTCGCTCGCACGTTTTCCCGCATGGACGACCGGAGTCTGTGCCGGGTGGAATCCGCCCGCAGAGGCACCGTTAGCCATCCGCATTGGCAGAGTCCAGGTGGATCCCGCCAAGCTGACCGGCGGCCTTCCTTACGACTCCCGGCTTTCTCTGCCAGATATCGACAGATTGGATGCACCGCTGTCATTGGCGTTTCCCGACCAAGGTTCCATCATGATCGAAAGCGACGGCGGCAGCGCGGCGACCGTCGCGCTCAACGCCATCACCCTGCGTCTGCTAGCATCGCATCCGCCGGGGCGCGCTTCGTTCGTGTTCATCGATCCGGTGGGTCTCGGCAAGGATTTCGCGGGTCTGATGCATCTCGCCGACTACGAGGAAACGCTCATCAACCACCGCATCTGGACGCAGAGCACGCAGATCGAGGAGCGCCTCGCAGAGCTCAACGAGCACATCGAAAAAGTCATCCAGATGTATCTGCGCAACGAGTTCGCGAACATCACGGAATACAACGAACAGGCCGGCACCGTCGCAGAGAAATACCGTTTCCTCGTCATCGCCGGTTTCCCCAACGCCTTCAGCGAGACCTCCTGCAAGCGGCTTCTCTCCATCGCCTCCAGCGGCGCGCGATGTGGCGTGCACCTGCTCATCCAGCGCGATTTGCGCCAAGCGATTCCGGATGCCACGCTCGAAGACGAACTCCGCCGCACCTGCCTGCGGGTGATCTTGCGGGACGGCGTTTTCCATCTAGCAGACGCGCTGCCCGGGGCGGATGTCGTCGTGTTCGATCCACCGGCGACGCATGAGGATTCGATCACGCTGGTGCACCGCATCGGCAAGGCGAGCATTGATTCGAACCGGGTGCAGGTGCCGTTCTCACAGATCATGCCGGCGGCGGACGAAATCTGGAAATCCGAGACGACCGACGAGTTGCGCGTGCCGATCGGCCGCACCGGGGCGAAGAAACTGCAGCTGCTGGCGATCGGCAAAGGCACCCGCCAACACGCGCTGGTCGCCGGCAAAACGGGCTCCGGGAAGTCCACCTTGTTTCACGTGATCATCACCAACCTCGCGCTGTGGTGCAGCCCGGAGCAGGTGGAGTTCTATCTGGTGGATTTCAAAAAGGGCGTGGAGTTCAAGTGTTATGCCGCGAAACGGCTGCCGCACGCACGCGTCATCGCCATCGAGAGCGACCGGGAATTCGCACTCAGCGTGCTTCAGCGCATCGATGCGGAATTGAAACGGCGGGGTGAACTTTTCCGCCGCGCGGGATCGCAGGACCTCGCCGGATACAAACGCACGCCGGGCCACGAACCGCTGCCGCGCAGTTTGCTGCTCATCGACGAGTTCCAGGAATTCTTCACAGAGGACGACGCGGTGGCGCAGGAGGCGTCGCTGCTGTTGGACCGGATCGTTAGACAGGGCCGCGCGTTCGGCATCCATGTCATTCTCGGCTCCCAAACACTCGGCGGCGCTTACACGCTGGCCCGCGCCACCCTGGGCCAGATGGTCATCCGCATCGCGCTCCAGTGCAACGAGACCGACGCGCATCTCATCATGGACGATGACAATCCGGCCCCGCGCCTGCTCACCCGGCCCGGCGAAGGGATTTACAACGACCAGGCCGGCGCGCTCGCTGCTAACAGCCCGTTTCAAATCGTCTGGCTGCCGGAAGAGGAGCGGGACGCCGTGCTCGACCAAGTCAACGCGCTCGCCACTCAAGGCGGCAAGCAGCCGCAAATACCGATTGTTTTCGAGGGAAACGCCCCTGCCGAGATCCGGGAAAATTCCGAGTTGAAAAAACTCCTGCGCTTGCAGCCATCCGCCCGCCCGGTCGCCGCGCGGGCGTGGCTTGGCGCGCCGAACTCCATCAAGGGCCCGACCGAAGCGCAGTTCCAGCGCCAGAGCGGGAGTCATTTGTTAGTCGTGGGCCAGTCCGCCGAGCGGGCGCTGTCGTTGCTGGCGATCAGCCTCGTCTCGCTCGCCACCCAATACCCGCCGGAGCAGGTGGAATTCGTGATTCTCGATCCGCACGCTTACGATCACGGCGACAACGGATTTTTCCAACGCCTCGCCGCGGTCCTGCCGCACCGGATCCGCATCGGCGGACCGGCAGAGCTTCCCACGTTGATGGCGGATCTATCCAAAGAACTCGAAGCCCGCGGCCCGACATCCGGCCGGGACGCTCCGGAGGTTTTCCTCATCGTGCACGATCTCCAGCGCTTCAAGGCGCTACGCCCGGACGACGAATTCCGTTTCTCGATGGATGACGACGCTTCCGCCGGAGCCACGCCTTCTCAGGTTTTTGCCAGTCTGCTAGGCGAGGGCGGCCCGGTGGGCATGCACGTGCTCGCCGCCACTGACACCTGGAACAATGTGAGCCGCTGGATTCCGCGCAAGCTGATGGCCGAGTTCGAAATGCGGGTGCTGTTCCAGATGAGTGCGAACGATTCCTCGAACCTCATCGACTCGCCTGCGGCGACTTCGCTCGGCTTGCACCGGGCGCTCTTCCATAACGAGCACTACGGCACGCTGGAAACCTTCCGGCCCTACGCGATGCCGGATGACGGGTGGTTGGATGAAATTTCCCGGCAACCGGGGTGACCCCGCGCATCGCACCATGAAAGCCGGATCGTTCTAGCTTTTGTCTTGAAATCCCTGCTCGCTTCCCGTCGTTCAAAAGTCCAGAGTCCCTGAGAGAACTATGGCCACACCAAATTATTCATTCGAAAAACGCCGCCGGGAATTGGACAAAAAAGCCAAGAAAGAGGAGAAGCGGAAACAAAAGCTCGAAGCCAAGGAGGCTGGCGCGGAGCCCGAAGCTTCCGCTGCCGAAGAGGCTCCTCCCGAAGACGGCGATCCGACCTGATTGCCGCGGTTTTAGAAAATAATCGACCTTTTTGCGTGGGGTTTCAGACTCCGGCCATGCCCGGTCGCGAAGAACTTAAGAACCTGTCCCTGCTCGGAAAGTCCGAGAACCGCCTGCCAGCAAGTCCTGACGAGGCGACCTTGGACGTTTTCCCCAACCTACGGCCAGGCCGGCGCTATTGGATCACACTCAACGCCCCGGAATTTTCCTCGCTCTGCCCCGTCACCGGCCAGCCGGACAGCGCGAAAATCGTCATCCGCTACGTGCCCGGCGAAGTCTGTGTGGAAACAAAATCGCTGAAATTCTACCTCGCCTCATTCCGCAACCAGCCGGCGTTCAACGAGGAAATCGTCAACCGCATCCTCGACGACCTCGTCGCGGTGATGAAACCCGAGCAGCTCGTCGTCCGCGGAGATTTCGCCCCGCGCGGTGGCATCCAGCTCACGACGGAAGCCACTTACCCGGATTCACTGGCCGCCAAATCATGAAAGTCTGCGTATTGTTGAGTGGCGGGATGGATTCCGTGGCCGCCTTTTACGACGCTCTTGGCACCCACGAGGTCGCCGCCTGCCTGTCCTTCGACTACGGCTCCAAGCACAATGCCCGGGAAATCCCCTTCGCGAAACTGCATGCCGATAGAAATGGAGTCCCCCATCAGGTCATTGCCCTGGATTTCGTCAACAAACTGTTCAAGTCCGACCTCCTGAAATCCGGCGGCGGAATTCCCGACGGCCATTACGCGGAGGAGTCCATGAAGCAAACCGTCGTCCCGTTCCGCAACGGCGTCATGCTCGCCATCGCCACCGGCTACGCCGAAAGCATCGACGCGGAGGGCCTTGTCATCGCCGCGCACTCCGGCGACCACGCGATCTATCCGGACTGCCGCGAGCCGTTCATGCAGGCCATGGCCACCGCGATGATCGAAGGGACCTACGCGAAAATCCAACTGCTCCGACCGTTCATCGACACCGACAAGGCCGGCATCGCCCGCCGCGGTGTGGAGCTCGGCATCGATTTTTCTGAAACCTGGTCGTGCTACAAGGGCCGTGAAATCCATTGCGGCGTCTGCGGCACCTGCGTCGAGCGCCGCGAGGCGTTTCTTCTCGCCGGACTGACGGATCCCACGCATTACGAGCAGACTCCCTCGTTGCCCCATCTCGCTTCCTAATCTCTTTTCTAGTGTCCTGAAATCTTGAGTCTCTGCCATGTATCGAATCTGCAAATCCCTC
Source organism: Akkermansiaceae bacterium (assembly GCA_031425955.1). GTDB lineage: Bacteria > Verrucomicrobiota > Verrucomicrobiia > Verrucomicrobiales > Akkermansiaceae > Luteolibacter. The sequence goes on from JANPKJ010000153.1 coordinate 32,362, forward strand.
GAAGTTGAAAACGGCCACATGCTCACCAAGCATCCCGACAAATGCCGGTTTCCGCATGGCCACACCCGCAAGGTGGAGTTCGTCATCGAGGCGGACGAACTCGATGACAACCAGATGGTCTGCGATTTCAAAATCATCAAGGAAGCTGTTGGCGAGTGGCTCGACACCTTCGACCACGCGCTCTGCATGAACACCGAGGACCCGGCCTACGCCGACTTCAAGGAGCGCTACGGCGACCGTGTCATCGGCTTCGAAAACCAGGACCCGACCACCGAGCTGATGGCCCGCTCGATCTTCGACCACGCGGAAATCGCCCTTGCGGCTTACGCCCGCCGCACCGATACCCGCTATCTGCTCAAGCCCGATGTCCGGCTTGTCCGCGTCCGAGTCTGGGAAACGTCCTCCTCGTGGGCGGAATACGGGAAATCACTCTAACTCATGCCTTCCAAGAAATCTCCATTGCCCGACATCCAGGCGACCCCGGACACCCGCGGTCTCGCCATCGACCAGGTCGGCGTCTCCGATTTGCGCTACCCGATCCAGGTTCTCGATCAGGACGGAAAGCCGTTTCCAACCGTTGCCAAGATCTCGATGTCAGTCCATCTGCCGCATCATTTCAAGGGCACCCACATGAGCCGGTTCCTAGAAGTGCTCAGCAAACACGAGGGCGAGGTGACCATGCGCACCCTGCCGGAAATCCTGCGCGACCTGAAAAAACGGCTCGATGCGGAGGAGGCCCACATCGAGGTGGCCTTCACCTACTTCGTCACCAAGCAGGCTCCTGTTAGCGGTGCTCCCGCCAAGGTCGGTTGCGACGTGGTTTTCCAAGGAACCTCGAACGGCACCGTCGATGACTTCGTGCTCTGCGTGACCGTTCCCGTCACCACCCTGTGCCCATGCAGCAAGGAGATCAGCGAATACGGCGCCCACAACCAGCGCGGCTACGTCACCCTCGAAGTCCGTCCCAAAGCCAAAGACGGCGGCTGGGAGCTCATCCTCATCGAGGACCTGATCGCCGTCGCCGAGAAGTCCGGCTCCGCGCCCGTCTACGCCCTGCTCAAGCGCACCGACGAGCGTTTCGTGACGATGCAGGCCTACGACAATCCCGTCTTCGTCGAAGATGTCGTTAGAAACGCCGCCGCCGTGCTGCGCGCCGATCCGCGGGTTTCCTCGTTCACCGTGAAAGCCGTGAACCACGAGAGCATCCACGACCACAACGCCTTTGCCACCATCGTGGGCAAAGCCGCCGACTAACATCCTTTGTTCCCGTGAAAAGGATCATCCCGCCGGAAATCCTGTTGGAAGCGTATTCCAAGGGAGTTTTCCCGATGGCGGAAGACGGCGAGATCCTCTGGTTTTCCCCCGAGCGCCGCGGGTTGATCCCACTCGACGAGCGCTTCCATATCCCGCACGGCCTTGCCAAAAGCCTCAAGCGAGCACCCTTCGAGATCCGCTGGAACACTGCCTTCCGCGAGGTGATGCTCGGCTGTGCCTCGCGCGATGAAACGTGGATCGACGAGGTCATCCTCGAAAGTTACTGCACCCTCCACGATCTCGGCCACGCCCACTCCGTCGAGTGTTGGGACGCGGAGGGCCTGCAAGGTGGGCTCTACGGCGTCGCCCTGCCCGGCGCGTTTTTCGGCGAAAGCATGTTCTCCCGCAAGACCGACGCATCCAAGATCGCCCTCGTCGCCCTCGTCCAGCGGTTACGTGAACGGCGGGTCGCCCTGCTCGACACCCAGTGGATGACGGAGCATCTCCGACAGTTCGGCGGCTACGAACTCTCCCGCAAAGACTACCAAGCCGCCTTACGGATGACCTTGGACCCCCCGGCTGAATAATTTCCACATCCGCTCGTTTTTGGGCTTTCCGTCGGAACCGGAATGGGGATACTCCGCCCGTCCCGAAGGACTCCGGCCGGCTTAGCTCAGTGGTAGAGCAACTGATTTGTAATCAGTAGGTCATCAGTTCGACTCTGATAGCCGGCTCCACGGATCGACCAGTGCTTGCGACGGATTCCTGAGATTTCCCGACGCTGAAGTCGCCTGAGGCCCGCTGACAACCTGCCGGCGTCGGGCAATGACTCGGTTCCCGGCTATTTGCGACCTGCACGGTTTTTTTACAGGCGCATCATCAACGCTTCATCTTGAGATGCCCATTCTCGAATCCATGAAAGTCAAAATGATCCTACCGGCGCTAACGGAAGTTCGCAGTCCCCTGTTCCGGCCGATCAAGTATTCGTTGTTCCCACCCCTCGGCCTCGCCACGCTCGCGGCCTATCTGCCAGAGGATGCGGAAATCACGTTGCAGGACGAACATGTGGAGCGCCTGGATCTGACGGACGAGCCGGACCTCGTGATCATCCAGGTTTACATCACCAACGCCTCGCGTGCTTACTGCTACGCCGACCACTATCAGAAAAAAGGGGCGCACGTCTGACTAGGTGGTCTGCATGTCACCTCCCTGCCGGATGAAGCCGCGGCGCACGCGGATACGATTTTTCTCGGCCCGGGAGAGGACACGTTTCCGGAATTTCTCCGGGATTTCCAATCGCACCAACCTAAACCGCGCTACCAGGCTCCGCTGGTCCGGACCCTTGACGACGTGCCGGTGATCCGCCGCCACCTGATCAAGCGCGACCTCTATCTAGTCCCGAACTCGATCGTCGTCTCGCGGGGCTGCCCGCACCCCTGTGACTTCTGCTATAAGGACGCGTTCTTCCGGGAGGGCACCGGCTTCTATGTCCATAAGGCGGACGCCGCGCTCTCGGAGATCGAGAGAATGCCGGGCAAACACGTTTATTTCCTGGACGACCATCTGTTCGGCCAACCTAAGTTCGCGCGGATGTTGTTCGACGGGATGAAGGCAGAGGGACGCCTGCTCCATCGAGATTGGGATTTCTACGACACGCGTCACACGGTTTTCAAACCGGCGAGGATGACGGCCGGGCAGTTGGAGTCCGGCTATTGGCACGCTTAAGAGCGGTTTCACGAATGGGGAAACATCCTAAAGGGCGCGGCCACCAAGGACTTACGCGGTGCTATGCGCCACATCGCCTACGCCGGCGGTTGGAAAAAATTCGAATGGGCGTGGCACACGCTGATCCAAATGAAACAGGTGACACGCGGGCTGCCGCTGTTGAAAAAGGCGCTCGACCTGACCCTGCCGAAACCGCCGGATCAGGCGAAACCCGCATCGGTGATTCAGCCTGGATACTCGCCGGAAATATAGCCCTGGAGTTGCTGGATCGTATGATGCTGGGAATTCATCACCCAGCTGACCAAGTCACCGATGGAAATCAAGCCGACGAGGCGACCGTCATCAACGACGGGCAGGTGGCGGATGCGGTTGCCCGTCATGAGCTGCATGCATTTTTCAATGCCGTCCTTGCTGCGCACGGTGATCGCCGGACGGGAAATGATTTCGCCGACCTTGGTGTCGCGGGAAGTGCGCCCCTGGAGAACGACCTTGCGGCTGTAGTCGCGCTCCGAAAGCACTCCCACCACCTCGTCGCCATCGACGGCCACGAGGGCACCGATGTTTTTCTCTCCCATGCTGCGAATGGCGTCGTAGACCGAGTCCTCCAGATGGGTGGTCCAGATTTGGCCGACTTTATTGTGCAGGATGTCGTATACAGTTCCGTGAATTTCCATGGCTTTGATTTTTTTATCTCTGTTAAACTGATTACGCGGAATCGAAGCGTCAAGAACGCAGGACGATAAATTTCAAGCTCCTTATTTCTTGCCTGCGGATCGCACTCCATGGCTTGATCCGCGTGTGAAGGGATATCATGATTTGATGCGGGATGTGCTGGCCAACGGCGAGCGACGCTCCGACCGCACGGGGACCGGAACGATCTCTGTTTTCGGCCGACAGACGCGGTATGACCTCCGTGAGGGCTTCCCCTGCGTGACGACGAAAAAGCTGCATCTGCGCTCCATCATCCACGAACTGCTCTGGTTTTTGCGGGGTGAAACGAACACCCGTTACCTGAAGGAAAACGGCGTGACGATTTGGGACGAGTGGGAGGACGCCGAGGGCGAACTGGGACCGGTCTACGGCACCCAATGGCGGGCGTGGCCGACCTCAGAAGGACGGACTGTGGACCAGATCCATCTGCTCATCGACGGGCTCCTGGGAAATCCGTATTCGCGGCGACACATCGTGTCGGCGTGGAATGTCGGCCAAATCCACCAGATGGCGTTGCCGCCGTGCCACTTGCTGTTTCAGTTTTACGTCCACGAAGCACCCGTCGGCGGCCGGCCCGGTCTTTCCTGCCAGCTCTACCAGCGGAGCGCGGATCTGTTTCTGGGAGTGCCGTTCAATATCGCTTCCTACGCCTTGCTGACAAAAATGGTGGCTCACGTCTGCGACTACGAGGCGCGGGATTTCGTGCATACTTTCGGCGACCTCCACTTGTATGTGAACCATCTGGAACAAACAGAAGTCCAGCTCAGCCGTGATCCACGCCCTTTGCCGACCTTGTGGCTGAATCCAAATGTGCGGGATATCGATGCGTTCACCATCGACGACATCCGACTGGAAAACTACGATCCGCATCCGCACATCAAGGGCGCGGTGGCGATTTGAACGATATGTTCCGCTACGAACATCGCTCCGACGCGCTGATTTCGAAGGCCCAGTTTCTCTGGCGCGTCGGGCATTCGTTAACGGTGGTCGGAATCCTAGTAGGACTGTCGCTGGCCGTGGGCATGTTGGGATATCGTGGATTCGAGGGGTATTCGTGGACGGATGCGTTCATGAACGCATCCATGATTCTCGGTGGCATGGGCCCGGTGAATCCGGTGATCACGGAACCCGGAAAAATCTTCGCCGGAGCTTACGCACTTTACTCCGGGCTAGCGTTTCTGGTGTTGGCCGGTCTGCTTTTCGCCCCGATTGCCCACCGGGTTCTTCACAGCTTTCACTACGACGCGGATCAGGAGGATCAAAAATCGTGAGCCTGCGACTGACGGCCATCGTGGCGATGACTCCGGAACGTGTCATCGGGCGGGACGGAGGACTGCCGTGGAATCTCCCGGAGGATCTGGCGTTTTTCAAACGCACCACCTCCGGCCACCCGATCGTGATGGGCCGGAAGACCTTCGAATCCATCGGTCGCCCGCTGCCAAAGCGGCGGAACATCGTGCTGACCCGCGATCCGAGCTGGTCGGCGGACGGAGTGGAGGTGATCCACCGACCCTGCGAGCTGGTGGAGCTTCCCCGGATCGCCGGCCGGGTATTCGTCATCGGCGGATCGGAAATCTATGCGGCGTTTTTACCGGAGCTGGAGGATTTACTGGTCAGCCACATTTACGGGAATCACGCGGGAGACACGTGGTTTCCGGAGTTTGAATCGCGGTTTCCGGGCACGGAGATCATCGAGAGCCATCCCGGGTTCGAAGTGAGGAGGCATTTCAAGTAAGCCGGATACGTATCAGACCGAGCATTTCACCTGCCGAGTTTCGGCTTGCAAGTGAAATTACACCGCTTTACAAACTGCCCGCACAGCTTCTGACGAAAGAAAGGAGTGGGTCTCGCACCCACTCTTTTGCGTCTCCAGACATCAGCAGCGATTGCACCACCGCCCGCCATGACCAACGATATCGTCGCCCTCATCGAGTATTACGAAAAAGAAAAAGGAATCGACCGCGAGAAGGTCGTTGCCGCACTCGAGTTCGCTTTCATTTCCGCTTACCGCAAAATGGTACCCGGTGCCGATGCCATCGAAACCCTGCGCGCCGCCGTGGATACCAAAAAGGGCGAAACCAAGATTTACGCGATTCTGACCGTCGTCGCCGACGAGGAGCACACGGACAAGTTCAACCAGGTCCCCCTGTCCACCGCCCTCAAGAAGAACCCTGAGGCTCAAATCGGCGATACCCAGGAATTCAACGTCACGCCCAAGGATTTCGGCCGCATCGCCGTGCAAACTGCCAAGCAGACGATGATGCAGCGCCTCCGCCAGGCGGAGAAGGAAATGATCTATGAGGAATTCAAAGACCGGGCCGGCGACGTGGTTTCCGGCACCGTCCGCCGCTTCGAGCGCAACGACGTGATGATCGACCTCGGGAAATTCGAGGGCATCATGCCGAACCGCGAGCGCGTGCAAGGCGAGGACTACAACATCGGTGACCGCATCCGCGCTTACGTGCTGGCCGTCGAAAACGAAGGTCGCGGACCGGAAATCATCCTTTCCCGCAGCCACCCGAACTTCGTCCGCCGCTTGTTCGAGGCGGAAGTGAATGAAATTTCCGACCGCACCGTGGAAATCCGCGGCATTGCCCGCGAAGCCGGATTCCGCACCAAAGTCGCGGTCTGGAGCAGCGATCCGAAAGTCGACCCCGTCGGCGCTTGCGTCGGCATGCGCGGTGCCCGCGTCAAAAACATCGTCCGCGAACTCAACAACGAGAAGGTGGATATCATCCGCTGGAGCGAGGATCCGAAAGAGTTCGTCCGCGAGGCGCTCAAACCTGCCGAACTCCGGTCGATCACCGTCGATGAGGCCAACCACACCGTCCACGTCACGGTGGATGAAATCGATCTCAGCAAGGCCATCGGCCGCAAAGGGCAGAACGCCCGCCTTTCCTCACGCCTGATGGGCTGGGACGTGCAGGTCCGCCGCGACGAATCCAAGGAAGAGCAATTCAAGGAGAAGATCGGCGGTGCCGCCCACACCTTGGGCGAGCAACTCGGTATCACGGACGAACTGGCGAACAAACTCACCCTCGCCGGCGGTTTCAATCCGGAACTCGTCATCGACATGCCCGCTGACTACATCGCCGGCGCTCTTGAAATCACCGAAGAGGCCGCCGAAGCGATCCTCATCCGCGCCCACGGCATCGTGAGTGGCTCCGCCGCTGCCACCGCCACCGAATAACTTTTCCCAATACTTCTTATTTCCACTAAATCTCTTCCACGAACTCTGCAGACAGTCCGGATGCCCGAAAATAGCGATAGCTCTCCTAAAAAATCGAAGGTCCTCGATCTCCTCGACACGACCAAGAAACCTTCACGCCGCGAGCGCCAGCGCAAGGAGGCAGAGGTCGTTCCCGCGGCACCGAGCGTTCTGGACGCCCAAAAGGCGAACGCACTCGACCTTTTCGCCGACGACAAAAAGTCGAAGGTGAAGAAGACCACCCGAACCGGCAAGGCCGTGCTCGGCACCATTTCCAAGATCCTCGATAGCGAGGATACACTGGCAAACAAAGCCGCTGATACTGCAACACCGCATCCGGTTGTCGCTCCCGCCGCCCCGGCGGAGGTTCAAGCCGCCACGACGGTCGAAGAAGAAGTTTCGGACGATCCCAAGCTGATCGTCATCAAGCCACCGATCCTGATTCCGGATCTCGCCTCCCGTCTCGGGTTGAAGCCGTTCAACATCATGGCGGACCTGATCAAGATCGGTGTCTTCCCGGCCCCCAACCAACCACTGGAGCCGGAAATCGCAGCCAAGATCTGTGAAATCCATGGGTTCGTCTTCGAACGTGAGAAACGTGACAAGGACAAGGGCTTCCACAAAGAGATCGAAGTCATCAAGGAGCCGGAAATCGTCAAGGAACAGCCGGTCGACCTTCTCAAGAACCGTCCGCCCATCATCACGATCATGGGCCATGTCGACCACGGGAAAACCTCGCTGCTCGACTTCCTTCGCAAGACCAAGATCACCGCAGGTGAGGCGGGTGGCATCACCCAGCACATCGGCGCCTATCAGGTCATGCACCATGACCAGGAAATCACCTTCCTCGACACCCCCGGCCACGCCATTTTCTCCGACATGCGCGCCCGTGGTGCCGACATCACCGACATCGTCGTGCTCGTCGTCGCCGCCAACGATGGCATTATGCCGCAGACGATCGAGGCGATCAAACACTCGAAAAAGGCGAAGAAGACTATCATCGTCGCCATCAACAAGTGCGACCTTCCGTCCGCGAACGTGGACCGGGTGAAATCCCAACTCGCCGAGCAAGGCCTGCAAACGACCGACTTCGGTGGCGACACCGAGTTTGCGGAAGTTTCCGCCCTCACCGGCAAGGGGATGGACGACCTGCTCGACCTCATGGCGCTGCAGGCTGAGGTTCTCGAACTCAAAGCCAACCCGAAGGCCACCGCCCGCGCCGCTGTCATCGAGGCCCGCGTGGTTCCCGGCCGCGGCACCACCGCCACGGTCATCGTCGAATCCGGCACGCTCAAAGTCGGCACTCCCTTCATCTGCGGCCCATTCGCCGGCAAAGTCCGCTCGCTCATCAACGACCGCGGCGTCGCCGTTAAATCCGCCCATCCCGGTATGCCGGTGGAGGTTGTCGGATTTGAAGAACTTCCCAACGTCGGGGACCATCTCACCGAGATGAAGTCCGAGCGCGAGGCGAAGGCGCTGGCCACCGAGCGCCAGGAAGCCCAACGCCTCGTCCGCCTCAAGCCGCAGCACCGCAACCGCATGGAGGACCTCTATTCGATGGTCCGTGACGGGGCCGGCAAGGCCCAGCTCAAGCTCATCCTCAAGTGCGACGTGCAGGGATCCGTCGAGGCGATCCGCAAGGCGGTGCTCGAAATCCAGTCCGACAAGGTCGAGGCCTCATTCATCACCGCCGCGGCCGGGCCGATCACCGAGTCCGACATTTCTTACGCCGCCTCCACCGACGCCATTATCCTCGGATTCAACGTCAAGGTCGAAGCCAAGGCCGTGAAATCCGCCAAAGCCGCCGCGGTCGAAGTCAAACTCTACTCGGTCGTTTACGAACTCATCGACCAAGTCCGCGAGGCGATGCTCGGTTTGCTGGAACCACTCACCCGGGAGACCGTCATCGGCCACGCCGAGGTCCGCCAGATCTTCAAGCTCAACCGCGGCCGCGTCGCCGGATCGTTCGTCACCGACGGCCGCATCCACCGCAAGGCCCACGCCCGCGTCATCCGCGGCGGCACCCCGGTCTTCGACGGCCGCATGTCCACGCTCCGCCGCTTCAAGGACGAGGTCGAGGAGGTCCGCACCAACTTCGAATGCGGCATCCGCCTCGGCGAGTTCAACGAATACGAGGAAGGCGACATCATCGAGTGCTATAAACTCGAAAAATACGCGCAAACGCTGTAATTCAAAGTGCCGAGTGATCAGTGAGCAGTGATCAGAGGAAAAATCCTCGTTCACTGCTCTCCCATCTGATCACTGGTCACCGATCACTTCTAACTTTTCCTCCCATGTCCCGCCGTCTCGATCGAGTCAACGAACTCCTCCGCCGTGAAATCGGCAACGTCATTCAAAAAGATTATGAATGGCACAACCGGCTGGTCACGGTCAGCGAAGTCGAGGTCACGCAGGATCTCAAGGAGGGAAAAGTCTGGATCGGCGTGCTCGGCGGAGAGGCCGGGTCCGTCATCGTGAAGTTGAACAAGGACCACGGCTCCATCCAGTCCAAGGTCATGAAGCGCGTGGTCCTCAAGTCCACGCCGGTGCTGCGTTTCCATCACGACGCCTCAGCCGTCCGCGGAGTGGAAATCGTCAATCTGCTCGAAGAGGTCGACAAGCTCCCGAAGGCCCCTGAAGAGGAAGCTTGAGAAGGTCCCACGAATCGAGTGTTTCCATCAGCCACCAGCGCGGAGAAGGCATCGCTTTAACGGGCAGAACCGTCGATCAGATTCCCCGCCAGGATTGCGAGCGGTGCCATCGTCTCTAGAACGTCGGGCGGCTGCGGGGGCAGTGTAAAAAACCACTTACCGCTTGCCATGCCTCCGGTTCCGCTGCCCATTTGTCGAAATGGCCATTCTCATGCGGATTCTCCGCCACACGTTCAGATTCCCGCTGCAGAGCGCCCTTTCCCTGCTAATGGCCGTCGCCTGCACGGTGCTCGTGCTTGTCCTGCCAGGCATCACCATGCGGTTCATCGATGTGATCATCGCGCAAAACCGACCGGACCTCATTCTCCCCACCGCCGCCATCGGCATCGGCGCGATCCTTCTGCGGCAGGCGATTTTCACGCTGCGCACCTATTATAACAACTCGCTCGAACTCAAGCTCACCCACCTCATCCGCGTCGAGCTCTATGACAAACTCCAGCGGCTGCCGGTGAAATGGTTCGACTCGAACTCGTCAGGCGAAATCATGTCGCGCGTCGCCAACGACGTGCCCACCACCAACCGAGTCATCATCGAGGGCGTGGACCAGGCCATCGCCGCGGTGCTCCAGTTCATCATCGTGCTGGGTTACATGTTCTGGCACTCGTGGCAGCTCACGCTCGTCACGCTCATTCCCCTGCCCTTCATCGCCTTCCTAACCACCTGGTGGAGCCGCCGCTCCGAGCCGATGTGGCGCGAATCCTCCGAAGCGACCTCCGCGCTCAACGCCATCCTCCACGACAACCTCTCCGGCATCCGTCAGATCAAGGCCTACACCGTGGAGCCACAAGCGCTGGAAAGTTTCGACAAGGCCTCGCGCAAGGTGGGGGAAAAAACCATGTCCGTCATGCGCGGCCAAGCGCTCGTCTGGCCCGGCGTTTCCTTCATCGCCGAGTCCGGTATCATCCTGATGGTTGCGTGCGGCGCGTGGCTCGCATTGAAGGGAGAAATCCAGCCCGGTGTGGTCGTTTCCTTCCTCGTCGCGTGGGGATTCCTGTTTGATCCCATTTCCCGCATCAACACCCTCGCCCAGACCTTCACCCGCGGCATCGTCTCGGCAGAGCGCGTTTTCAAGATCATCGACACTCCGGACGAGACCAACCTAACCGAAGGCATCTGCCCGGATAAAATGACCGGTCACGTTGAGTTCGAAAACGTCTCGTTCTCTTACTCCGACGAGGCTCCGACCATCAATGGACTCACGCTCGAAGCTCTTCCCGGCCAGACCATCGCCCTCGTCGGAGCCACCGGAGCCGGCAAGTCCACGGTCCTCAATCTGCTCACCCGCTTTTACGACCCCACCGGCGGCCGTATTCTTATCGACGGAGTTCCGCTGGAGGGAGTTTCAAAGGAATGGCTGCGCGACCAACTGGGCTACGTCACTCAGGAAAGTTTCCTCTTCAACACCACCCTTCGCGAGAATCTCCAACTCGCCCGACATGACTCCACCGACGAGGAAATCTGGGCCTCCCTCGAAGCCGCCAACGCCGCGTCCTTTGTCCGCGCCAGTCCGGACGGCTTGGACACGATCGCCGGTGAGCGCGGCAGCCGCTTCTCCGGCGGCGAGAAACAACGGCTCTCCATCGCCCGCGCCCTGCTGAAGAACCCACCGCTCCTGCTGCTGGACGAAGCCACCTCCGCGCTCGACAACCACACCGAGCGGCTCGTTCAAGAAGCGCTGGAAAACTTGCGATCCGACCGCACCTGCTTTGTCATTGCCCACCGTCTTTCCACCGTCCAAAAGGCCGACCGCATCTGCGTCCTGCACCACGGAAAACTCATCGAACAAGGCACCCACCAGGAGCTCATCGCGCTTGGTGGATCCTACGCGAAACTTTGCGAGGCGACTTTTGCAAACGATCCTCGACCCGGTGAATAAACACCGCCATACTCCACCCTGAGCAACATCCCTGCCCACCCTTTCATGGAAACTCTCCTCAAACTTCCCGACAACGCCGCACCGAGCACCATCTCGGAAATTCTGACCTCGCTCCGCAAGGAGCACTTCGAACCCCGCCACGAGGCCAAGGCCTGGGGCGACTGGATCTATCTGTCCACCTACACCACCGTGATCAGCATCGAGTGCAACCACGGTCTCAGCAGCACCGCCACCATCGAGCATGGCGAAGGCGAGGAAGAAGGCGAGCCCATCCCGTCGCTCTACCGCGCGTTCGGACGCCTCGGTTGGTTAGGTGTCGACAGCGACGGCGAGTTTCCGTTGGATTGAGCCATGCGAGACATCACCCACCCCGCCGAGCGCCTCGTCCAGGCGATGGCGCGCATCTATCAATACCGGATGACCACGACCTCCGGTGGAAACCTCTCCATCCGGGATGCAGACGGCTCCATCTGGATCACACCGGCGCGGGTCGACAAGGGGTCGCTGCGGGTCGAGGACATCGTCCGTGTCCTGCCGGACGGCAGCACCGAAGGGCGGCACAAGCCCTCATCCGAATTCCCCTTTCACAAACAGATCTACGACGCCCGCCCGGACCTCGGCGCCATCGTACACGCGCATCCCGTCGCGCTCGTCGCCTTCAGCATCTGCGGCCAGGCGCCGGACACGCGGCTCTTCACCAAGGCCCACAGCGTCTGCGGCGAGCCGGGATTCGCGCCTTACGCCTTGCCAGGCAGCGAACTGCTCGGCGAGCGCATCGCCACCGTATTCGCCGCCGGACATGACTGCGTGATGTTGGAAAACCACGGCGTCGTGGTCGGCGGCAAGGATTTCTCCGGCGCCTTCCGCCGCTTCGAAACCTTCGAATTCCTCGCCAAAACCGTCATCAAGGCGCGCGCCCTCGGGCCGGTGAACTACCTGACAGCGGAACAGTTAGCCGTCGGCGGAAAGCCGGTGCGTGAGCTTGAGGAATTCGATCCCGGTCCTGCCTCCAGCCGCGAGCGCGCACTGCGCCGCGAACTGTGCGACTTCATCCGCCGCGGCTACCACCAACGGCTGCTCACCAGCAATGCCGGGAGTTTTTCCGTCCGACTGGATGACGATTCCTTCCTCATCAGCACCGGACTGGTGGACCGGGCGACCATTTCGCCCGACCAGCTCGCCCTGATCCACCGAGGCCGCCGCGAGCGCGGGAGCAATCCCAGCGCCGCCTGCCACCTCCACCGCCTGATCTACCAGAAACACCCGGAGATCCGCGCCATCGTCAACGCCACGCCGGTCAACGCCACCGCATTCTCCGCCTCCGCCGCGCGTCTCGACACCCGGACGATCCCGGAAAGCTACATCTTCCTCCGCGACGTGGCGGTGCTGCCGTTTTCCTGGGTTTACGATGCACCGGAAAAAATCGCGGATGCGATGACTCCGGAATTCCCCATCGCCCTCATCGAAAACGATTGCGCTCTCGTGTTAGGAAAAACCATTCTCGATGCCTTCGACCGGCTCGAAGTGCTCGAATCCACCGCCGAGGCCGTGATCCTCAGCTGCTCGATCGGCGAGGTGCGCCCGATGGACGAGCAGGTGATCGACGAGTTGATCGGCGCATTTCTAACTTGAGGAGAAAGCAACCCCACATAGGGAGGCCCCACACTCCTGTGGTGCCGGCGGATGCTCGGTCTTTGGACCACGCGAAGCCCGCTTCAAGGCCTTCCCATCCGCATCCACGACAGGAGTGTCGTGGCTCCCGAACGCCGGCTTCCCCTCAGCGATCAATCACCGTCCGCTCGATGAAACTCTTGCTCGTCATCGGCACCAGACGGGTTCCCAGCGCCGCTTCGGTGCGGGACACCGCATTGCTTTCGAGCATTTCCGTCGAGAACCTCTCCACCACATGCCACACCACTTTGTCAGTCGGCGGCCGGGCCGACCAGACTTCCGGATGGATGCTGTAGAATTTCATTTCAGCGGCCTTCTTTACAAGCTCCCGGGCGCTCGCCACAGCGGCCTCCTCCGTTTCGAAGGTCTCCACCACCAGATAGATCGGCTGCATCGCCAACTGGTCGTTCACCTGCTTGGACCGACCGGGAGGCAGACACAGCAGACGCGTCTCGCGGCCTTCGTCCTGTCCGCACGAGAGCTGGAGGTAAATCGCGTTCCCATCCCCGCTCACTTGATCCAACGTCCATGGCTCACGTCCGTGCCTCCCGCCGAAAATCTCCCGTGAGATCACTCCGCCGTCGAAGAAGAACACATTTCCCAAGTCGATCCCACGCACCGGGTCCACACTCAGCTTCGCCCGGTCCTCCCCCGTCCACGACTCCGTAGCGCGCTCCGGATAGCGGGCCAGCAGCACCGCCAGCGGCAGCGTCGTATCCTGGCTGTGGGCCACCTGGGTGGCAGGCATGTCCAGATGGTGATCCGGATTCCGATGATGACTCACGTCCAGCAGCAGCGTGCTTTTTCTCTTTTCCCGCAGAGCGTCATCCTTGGAATACTCGTCCAGCCAGGTGGTCACCCGGTTTTGATAGTAACTCGCCTGGTTGTTGTCTTCCGACCGAAGCACCGCGTAGTCCGTCGCGTTCGATCCGAAAAACTGTTCCTTTACATCCACCGCATGGTCAGGCGTCGCAAAAACCCACCCGCCGCAAGGAAACCAGCGGCCAGACAACCGAGTAATGTTTTCATGATAGAGACTGGGCGAATGATTAACTTCTACCTTGTGCGAACTACTCCCAATTCATGGCCACCTATCAAGCCTAAAATCCTACCCTCCTTTGCTTCAGGAGGCGCGCTCCAACTTACCTGCCCACGTGCTGATAGAGGATGCGTTTCACCTCGGCGATGCCCTGCGGATGCCGGTGCGTCCAATGGTCGCTGGGAACGATAGTCTCGCTGCGGGCGCCAGGGAGATGGCCGCTCCAGTAGGGCACGAGACCGTCGGTGCTCACCGGCTTGGTGCGGTCAAGATTGCCGCCCTTGCCGCGGTCTCCCAGAACCGTATGATAGGGAACACCCCTGACAGGCGGAATTCCGGCGAGGGTGTTGACGAAGCGGTTCTGCGGATCGAGGAAATCGACGCTGTTCGGCATTCTCGCGGTCGAGGATCTGTTAGAATCGGGCTTGGCCAGCGTCAGGATGCTGGTATCGCCGCCAATCAGGTCCTGCGGGCCACCGATCGCTTTGGAACCAAGCCGGCCGAGGAAATTCGTGGCGGTTTCCGAGCCGCGATGCGAAGGGGAAAGGAAAATCACCCGGCTGACATCCTTGCGGTGCTCGAACATCAGCGCTTCCTCCATCGCCTTGCGGGTCTCTTTGGAAAACGCCATTTCGCCGGGTGGTTTGTCGTAAGTGGCGTCCCAAAGCTTGGTGCCGCTGTCGGTGATGAGCGTGCGACTGATCATGCCGCCCATGCTGCGGCCGAGCACGAGGATTTTCCGGTGGTCCGGGTAGCGTGCGGTGTCCGACCGGTGCGTCGGAGGCCTCTCGCTGACGGTGGAGTATTGGGTGCAACCGGTGAAGGCGAGCGTCCAGACCAGCAAGGCGCGGAGCAGGAGAAATTTCATGGGTGGCGGGGGTCGATTCAAGATGACGGATACATAGAGCACCATACCTCAAAGCCATGGCAAGAACTGAAGCTTACACCCTATCAAAATGTGGGAACTTTTCGGTTCTATCCAACGCTCATCTATTTCATGAGCCCCTTGACCGCCGCGGCCATCACGGGATCCTCCCACGCTTCGATGACTTTGCGATCCTCCGGTGCGAGCGCGTCGGCCTGGCAGCGTTTGATGAAATTCGCGCGGGCCGTGTCATCGATCACCACCGGCACGTCTGGCATGATTCCCTTGCGGTGGGGCGTATTTCCGGACGGTGTGTGGTAGGTGGCGATGGTCAGGCGCAGCGCGGTGCCGCCGCCCATGGGGATGATGTTCTGCACCGAGCCTTTTCCATAACTCACCTCGCCGACGATGTTGGCGCGCTTCAAATCCTGGAGCGCTCCGGCGGTGAGTTCCGAAGCCGAGGCGGACATGCGGTCGAGCAGGACGACGACCGGATAATCGCGCTTCCGGCGCTGTCGGTCCGGCGTTTTCATCGGATCGTCGGACTGCCCTTCCCGTCCGCGAGTGGTGACCACGGCGGTGCCGGGCGGCAGGAAGAGGCCGAGGATTTTCACGGTCTCGTTCAAATCACCGCCGCCGTTCTGGCGTAGGTCGAGGATGAGGGATTTCATGGTGGCGTCTTCGAGTTCATCGAGTGCGACCTCCATTTCACGGGCGCAGCCGTTTCCGAACGTGGCAAGGCGCACGTAGCCGATTCCGGCCTCCTTGTTCCAGAATCTGGATTCCACTATGGATCGATTCGCGACCAACCGATGGACCAGCGCGACTTCTAGCGGGCGTGGCGCCGCCGGAGACTTGAGCAGGAAGCGCGTGGTCTCACCGGGAGGCCGACGTAGGGGCTCTATCAATTCGGACAACTCCGTGCCCGCGGTTTTTCTTCCGTCGATTTCCAACAAGGCGGAACCCGGCAACACCCCGGCCGCAGCCGCCGGCCCAAGCGGGGTGACGGCGGCAACGTAGGGACCATCGTCGCGAAGGCCGAGCGTGATGCCCAGCGACGGCAATTCCGGATTCAGATCCTGGTGCTCCTGCATCTGCCGCGCCATTTCCGGGTGGATGAACGACGAGTGAGGATCGAGACTGGCGAGCATGCCTTCGAGCGCGTGGTTGACGAGACGGTCATAGGCTACCTTGTCCACATCCGGGTGGCGCTTGCGGACGGCTTCCAGAACTTCCACGAAGCGTGCGATCGCCGGATAGGCCGCCTCATCCGGATCCGGCGGCGCGGCGGGTGCCAACAAACCCAATCCCAAGAACAAACAGACGAATCTCATGGGTGAATGCGTAACATCCACAGGACCGTACGGTAGGAAAAAATCGAAATCCCACCGGACAGCATCCCAGAATAAGGGGCATGGACGTCTCGTCCATGCCCCCTGGTTTCATACAGACTCTCACAGAAACCGCACGGGTTTTTCGTAAATCGCCAGCAGGATGCAACCGGCGTGCCCGGTGCCTGCATGCACGGTGCCGGGCGGATGGACCCGCAGCGTGCCGGGTCCGATGATGCCGTCCGCGTCCTGCTGGGTCCCACAGAGGATGAGGATGTGCTCGTATCCCTCGTGGACGTGCGGCGGGATGGGTGCCGTCTCGCGATACCGCAGCAGCGCGGCCGTCGGCCCGCTGATGCCGTCGCCGTAGATCCGGCAAATGTCCACGCCCTCGCGGAAGGTTTCCCACGCATAGTCGTCCTGATTTCCGGCGATGTCGAGAAGCCGGCCAAGTTCGATGACCGGCGCTTTGGAAACGGAATCATCTGCTGCGGGGCCGGGTGTCATGGGGCCAGTGCTTTAACAAACTCCGCGGAATCCGCAACCGCGCCGAAGACTCCGCCCTGCATTTTAACCATCTTGAGCGCGGCGAGATGGTTGCCATGGTCGGTCGCCGCCGTGCAGTCGGATAGAAGCAGGCACTCGAATCCCCGGTCGTTCGCCTCGCGCATGGTGGTGTGCACGCAGACGTCGGTGGTGATGCCCGCCAGGACGATGTTTTTGATACCCTTCTGGCGCAGCAGCATGTCGAGGTCGGTGCCGTAGAAAGAACCCTTGCCCGGCTTGTCGATGATCGCCTCTCCGGGAAGCGGCGCGAGCTCGTCGATGATGTTCCATCCGGGTTCGCCACGGGTGAGGATGCGGCCACATGGCCCGTCATCCCCGATGCCAGCGCCGATGCGGCGGCTGCGCCAGCGCTTGTTCTCCGGCAGGTCGGATAGATCCGGGCGGTGCCCCTCACGGGTGTGCATGACATGATAGCCGAGGGCGCGCGTCGCTTCGAAGACCTTCTTGATCGGCTCGATGGGCGCGCGGGTGAGTGATAGATCGTAACCCATCTGGTCAACATAGCCGCCGGGGCCGCAGAAATCGATCTGCATGTCGATGACAAGGAACGCTGTATTTTCCGGGCGGAGATCTCCGTTCCACGGCCAGGGATAGGGATCGGCGTTGACGTAGGGCATGGGAGGATGGGAGTGAGGCGTGATTGCATGGCCCGGCGGCAGTCGAAAACCAACCGGACCATGCAATCACTGATCAACCGGGAGAGGAGGTTTCCGCACCCATCGGCGCGCTGACGGCGGGCTCGGGTTTGGCGTGGCCGTGGGGCAGGTGTTCGCCGGCTTCGCGCACGACCGGCTCGACGACGGCGAACTTGGATGCCGCCAGCAGAACGCCAGCGACGATGAGATAGCTAACCGCCACCGTCGGGCTCTGGCCGATGCCGAGGCGGTCGCCGTGCATGAACCCGAAGAACGTCAGTAAAGCTCCGGTGGCCGCAAATCCACTGGCTTTGGTGAAGTCCCGATCGATGATGAAGACCGCGACGGCACCGAGGATGAGGCCACCGAGGATGGAGCCGCCGCCGAGCACTTCGAGGCCGTGGAACATGACGCCCTCGTTGTTCATCGCCTTGAAAAGTTCCGCCTTTTTCTCGGGCGTGAGCGTGGCGAGCACGGTGCCTGCCCCGGCGAGAGCGCCTGTCATCAGGGTGACAGCCCAGTGGGCGATGTGTGGCGTTAGAGCGAGCACGATGGCGGGGGCGTGGCGCTTCGGTGTTTCCTGGAAAGCCTGCGATCCGATCAGCATGCCGATGTAGAGCAGGATGGGAAGGATGGCGACGATGGGGATGAAAGCGAGCATCACCGCAACGATGCCGAACCACGTTAGAAAAATCACCGCGACGCCAGTGGCCGCCGAGTAGCCGATCCGCCCGCCCATGGATTTCCAACCGGGATGGCCGATGTAAACGGCGTTGATGAAGGGATTTCCCATCACGCAGCCGATCAGGCTGATCACGCCGTCGGCACAAAGCACGCGGGTGGTGGGGAAGGGATCGCCGGCGACTTCGGCGCTCTCCACGTTATCCAGCGCTTCCACCAGATCGTAGATGCCGAAGGGAATCGCCGTCACCAATAGAATTCCAAGGTATTCGAAGCCGCCGAACGTGTGGTTGAGGGCGGGCAGCGGAATGCTGAAACCGAAACCCTTGAGTGACTCACCGAGCGCCGCTCCAGTCATGCCGCCGTAGTTCAGTCCGAAGAGGTTCGATCCCCACGCGATGACCGTCCCCACCGCGATGGCAACCAGGCCCGCGGGGATTCCCCGGTATTTCACCCCGCCGAACCAGCTGAGGAGAATGACCGCGAAACAGGTGACGCCGATCACCGGAGTGAGAAACATTTCCACCGCAGGCTTCATGGAGATGAAGGTGATGGAAACCCCGGCAAGAGTTCCGAGCAGCGCCGCACGTGGAGTGACGCGGCGGATCCACGGCCCGATGAAGCCGCCGATCATGAGCACGAAGCTCTGGATGAAGACCCAGGTGAGGCCGGCTTCCCAGCCTTTGATAGGGTCGCCCGTCTTCAAGGTGATCGGCAGCATGATGACGAAGACCACCACGAACATGTGGGGCACGCTGGTGCCGGACGGCAGCGCACAGACGTCGGTGCGGCCGGTTTGTTTCGCGAGCTTGTAGGCCAGCCAGGCGTAGTAAACCGTGCTCAGGAAAAGCATCAGGCCGGTGGCCGGCAGGATCCGACCGAAGACGATTTCCGGTGGCATCTTGAGGACAAACAAAAGCAGTCCCGTGATGGTGAGCAGGTTGACGAGGATGTTGGTCCCGAACCCGAAGAAGGCGTTCCAGTCTCCCGGAACCCAGATTTTCGGTTTGAATGATGTTGTGTTCATTGGAATGTGATTTCTGACTGGTGGTTTGGTTAGTCTAGCGCGCTGAGGATTTTTCCGGAGTCGGAGACCCAGCCGAAGATGCCGGACTGGGCCTTAATCATTTCGAGCCCCATCTCCTGGAAGACGGGGAAATAGGAGGCCACGCAATCGGATGGGACGATGCAGTCGTAGCCGCGGTCGTTCGCCTCGCGAACGGTGGTGTTGACACAGACCTCGGTGGTGACGCCGGTGACGATGAGCTGGGCGATGCCGAGATTTTGCAGGATCGCATGCAGATCCGTGGCGAAGAAGGCTCCCTTGCCCGGCTTGTCGATGACCGGTTCGCCAGGAAGAGGATATAACTCGGGAATGATGTCATGGCCTTCTTCGCCACGGATGAGAATGCGTCCCATCGGTCCGCTGTCGCCGATGGTTTTGGAGCCCTTGCCGCGAACCTTCTTGGCGGGGGGGAGGTCCGACAGGTCCGGGCGATGGCCCTCGCGGGTATGGATGACCGCTAGGCCGGCGGCGCGCCAGGCGGCGAGCAGCCGCTGGTTCGGCTCGATGGCTTGGCGGAGTTGTTGCACGTCGTTTCCTAACATTTCCCCGAAACCTCCCGGCTCCAGGAAGTCGCGCTGCATGTCGATGATCAGCAGCGCGCACTTTCCGGGCACGAGTTCGAAGGCGTATGGCTCCGCTTCGATGGAAAGGGTCGGGCTCATGGCGTCTCGTTTGGGGGGGAGGGTGTTGGATCAGAAGAAAATGGTCAGTCCGGTGTGGAACTGGACGAGATTGTCATCGTCATTGTCACCGCTGGTGGTGAGAACGCTGTTGCCATCTTCCAGGCCGGCGTTGTTCAGGTGATAGTATTTGACGCCGGCATACCAGGTCCAGAAACCGTAGGCTTGGGGAACGAATTTCAGCGGAACGCTGGCCTTGATGCCGGTGCAGAATACTGCGGCTCCGGAGCCGCCGCCGGTGCCGTCGAACTTCTGGTAGAAGTCGTCTGCCACGAAGTTGACGAAGGTGGGGATCTCGATTTTCACGGCGTCGAACTTGATCGCCGGATTGATGCCGAGGGTGAAGTAGAACGATTCCTCCGAAGTGGACGGATCGAAGACGACGGTGGACTTGTTATAGAGTTCCTGCCAGTAGGCGACGTAGGGGTTGAGGGCGAAACTCCCCATCCATTTGGAATCGTCGAAGGACAGCTTGAACTCAAGGTGATGGGACGTCGGATAGGAATCCGTCATGCTGATGAAAGCGGTGTAGTTCGTGTCGAACTTGTAATAGTCCGCGAACTTGATGCTGAGGCCGGCGATGGGGTCGAACTCGTTCCAGTTGCCGGGGTCGGAGCCACTTTCCTCGGTGTGGACTGAGCTCCATCCACCGACTGCCAGGGTGACGTCAGAGATGGTGGTGGTCTCGCTGGAGTAGAGGTTGGCGAGAACGAGGGCAAGGGGTTGGAAGACCGCGCCCTCGTTTTCCACGTTCAGGCCGCGGGGCGTGATGTAGTGGTCGGAGACGTCGAGCTGCAGGAGCATGTTGAGCTTGAGCGGCGGGGCGGCGGGTTCCACGGCGGCGGCCGGAGTTCCGGCGGTTAGTGGGGTCGCGGCGAGCAGGAGCGTTGTCAACAGGGACGGAATCGGCAGGATGCTGGATGATTTCATGGAGGTGGTTGTGATACAAATGGCACCTCTGGCATCGCATCGTCCGTGCCAAGGTCCGGTTGTGCGCTGTATCCCTTTTGATTGCAGGGTTCTCCGACGGGTCGGAGGATTTCTTGAAATCGCCTGGTGTGTCGGGCGTGTCGCGAATTGAAACACATGGGACACTTTTCTGTTACTTCGGGCCACCGGCGAGGTGGGGAAATTTTCGATAGATCCGGCTGCGGCTGACGTTGAGCAGGCGGGCGGCTTCCGCGACGTTGCCGTGGGATTGTTCAAGCGCGCGCTGGATGAGTTCGTGCTCCGCGGACTCGAGATCGAGCGGTGCGGCGGCAAGCGGTGGCGCGGGTTGGGGCTCCGGTCGGGGGACTTCGAACAATTGCAGGTGCTGGCTTTGGATTGGCTTGCCACCGCTGAGGATCAGGGCGCGCTCCATCACGTTCTTCAACTCGCGGATGTTTCCCGGAAACGGATGGGACTTCACGCGCTCCATGGCTCCGGGGGTGATGGGCGGGACGGCGGA
This sequence comes from Akkermansiaceae bacterium, assembly GCA_031425955.1. GTDB lineage: Bacteria > Verrucomicrobiota > Verrucomicrobiia > Verrucomicrobiales > Akkermansiaceae > Luteolibacter. The sequence goes on from JANPKJ010000153.1 coordinate 53,832, forward strand.
TGCGGTTTCGTTGGCGAAGACTTGCAGGAAATGGGTGCACAGGAGCGGCAGGTCATCACGGCGCTCGCGGAGCGGCGGCGTGGCCACGGTGTAACGTGCGAGCCGATAGAAGAGATCCTCGCGAAAGTCGCCGGTTGCGATTTTTCCCGCGAGATTCGCGTTGGTGGCGCTGAGCACGCGCACATCCACGCGGCGGGATTTCGCCGCACCGACGGGAGTAACCTCACCGTCCTCGAGCACGCGCAGGAGTTTCGCTTGGAGTGCGGCGGGCATATCGCCGATTTCATCGAGGAAAAGCGTGCCGCCATCGGCGAGTTCGAAGTAGCCCTTGCGGTCCGATGTCGCGCCGGTGAAGGAGCCTTTCATGTGGCCGAAGAACAGCGATTCCGCCAGTTCGCCAGGGACCGCCACGCAATTCACCGGGATGAAGGAGGCTTCCGAGCGCGGGCTGTGGTGGTGGATGGCGCGGGCGACCAGCTCCTTGCCGGTGCCGCTCTCGCCGGTGATCAGCACGCTGGTTTTTCCGAAATGCTGGAGCCGCTCAATGTCGGCGAGGATGCCGCGAAGATGCGGGCTGTTGCCGACGAAGCCGCCAAGCCCCCAGTGGCGGGCCTCGCGGGAGGCCAGCGTTTTGAGCCGCTGCTCGGCATTCTGGCGGAGTGAGATCTCCGATTCTAACTGCTTGTTCCGCTGTTGGAGTTCCCGGGTGAGGCGGCTGATTTTCAAATGCGTGTCCACCCGGCTGATGACTTCTCCGGACTGGAACGGCTTCTGGATGTAGTCCACCGCGCCGACTTGGAAGCCTTTCACGATGCTCTCCATTTCATGGCGGCTGGTGATGAAAATGACGGGAATCCCCCGCGTCGCGGCCTCCGCTTTCAATTCGCGGCACACGAAGTATCCGTCATGGCCCGGCATCATCACGTCCAGCATGATGAGGTCTGGCAGCGCCTTGGCTGCGATCTTCAGTGCGTCCGCGCCATTTGAAACGGCGAGGATTTCGTAGCCCTCCCTTTCCAACAGATGACTGAGCAATGATAGGCTGGCGGGCGTGTCGTCGGCGATGAGAATGCGGGCGGTGGTCATGCGACGGGGATCTGGGCGATGAGCCGCTGGATGGATTTCATGTCGTAACTGGCGAGGAAACCACGGAGGTGGCGGGCGAGTTGCGTGCCGGCCGGGCCGAGATTCTCGACATCGGTTAGGCAGTTTTTCAGCACGGTCGCGCTGTGCAGTTCGGCGGCGACGGTCAGGCGGGTGGCGAGTTCCTGCGGCAGGGTGATTTGTCCGAGGTCGAAGGTCCCCGATGCGGGGCTTTCTGCGTGAGCTTCGTACTCGAACTCCACCCCGGCGACATGGCGCAGGCACTCGTAAATCCGCTCGGCGCGGAACGGCTTGGCCACGAAGTCATCGCAGCCCCCCATGAGGCATTCCTCGCGGTCGCGGTCGAGCGCGGACGCCGAGGTGGCGATGATCTTCAATCCGGCGGGCAGAAACTCCGCGATCCACTTGCTGGTGGCGCCGATGCCGTTGTTCGCCGGCGAGCGGATGTCCATGAAAACGATCTGCGGGCGCGAAATCCGGCTGACCTCCACCGCCTGCTCGGCATTCCCGGCGAGCACTATTTCACAGCCGATCTGCGACAGCATGGCGGATAGAACCCCGCGATTTTCGGCGATGTCGTCGACGACGAGCACGCGCAGACTCGTCCCCGCCGCGAGGTGCCGGACTCTTCCGGGTGAATGGCCCGCCGGCTCAAGCCGGGTGCCGGTGGCGGGTGCGAGCCTCACGGTGGTGGTGAAGACGGACCCTTTTCCAGGCTCGGAAGTCGCAGTTAGATTTCCACCCATCAGCTCGGCCTGGCGCCGGGCGATGGCCAGCCCGAGGCCCGCGCCACCGGAGGACTTGGAGGCCGGCCCCTGCTGGAACGGCTCGAAAATTCCTGTGAGAACCTTCCCGTCGATGCCGATGCCGGTGTCTTCGACCGAGAAGCGCCACTCGCCCGGACCGGCGGGAGTCACGCGGAGGGTGACCCGTCCGCCCGGGGTGAATTTCACCGCGTTGCCTAGTAGATTGATGAGGATCTGGCGCAGTTTCCCCTCGTCCCCGTGCAGCATCGGTGGAAGCGACGGTTCTGGCAGCACGATGCGCAGACCGAGGTGCTTCTCCTCGCACGGATGCTGGAACATGGCCGCCATTTCGCGGACGAGGGCGGTGGGATCGAAATCGGATGGAGTGACCTCCATCCGCCCGGCGTCGATTTTCGACAGATCGAGGATTTCATCGATCAGGTGAAGCAGGTGGTTGCCGCTGCTGATGATGGTGGCGACGGCATCGCGGTGGAACGGCGGTAGCAAGTCGTCGCGTGAAAGTATCTGCGAGTAGCCGAGGATGGCGTTCATCGGCGTGCGGATCTCGTGGCTCATGTTAGCAAGAAATTCGGACTTCGCCCGGTTCGCGAAGTCCGCGGAATTTTCGGCTGCTTTGCGCACGGCGACCTCGCGGCTTAATGCAGCGGACTGCCGGGCGCTGCTCCAGAGGTAGGAGGCGAGCAGGCCGGTGATGACCAGCCCGGCGAAGGGCGTGACCCAGGGCAGCAGCCGGATCCCGGCACCGCCGAACGAAGCGACCGGTTCGAAGCGCAGGTTCCAATGCTCGCCGGCGACGGAGAGCGGCACATCCCTCGCCGAATGCCCGTACGCCCGTTTTCCCTCCTGGCGGTAAATCTCAGCCCCCTTCCGGTCGAAGACGGTGAGCACCACCGGATTTCCGCCACTTGGGCGCAGCGTCAACTCGATGAGATCTCCGATCCTGAACACGGCGGTGCAAAAGCCGCTGAGCGCCGCCCGTCGTTCCTCAATGGTGCTAGCAGGCCGGGTGTAAACCGGGTGAAACACGATGAACCCGAGCTGTGATCCGGACTCCTGCGCCAAGCGGATCGGCTCCGTGGCGATAGATTCTCCAGTGTCCCGCGCCCGCTCCAAGGCGGCGAGACGGCGATGCTCGGACCCGACATCGAAGCCGAGCGCAGCCACATTTTTCTCCAAGCTCTCGAGGAAATAGACCGGATAGTGGACCAGTCTCGCCGCTGCGGTCTCCAAGCCGCCGCCAGGTCTTTCCTGAGTGAATTCAAATCTATCAAATCCCTCGACCCGAGCCATTTGTTCCCATGCCGCCCGCTCCGCGCCGGGCACCACCGGATTCCATGCCAGTGCTTGCAAATCCGGATGTCGCGCCAAGGCACCGCTGACGAATTTCCTGAATTCCTCGCGACTGATTTCCGGCCGCGATTCGATAAACGCGACCGCCCCTTGCAACACCTCCGTCGAGCGGAGGATCTGCCAGCGAATCAAGTCCGCCCGGTCCTGCGCCATGCGCTCCAGCCCGTCGCGCCGCGCGCGTTCATCCGCTTTCCAAATCACCCCGGTCACCAGAGAGGTAATCAGTATCCCGGAAACCAGAGCGATCCAGACGGGAGCTTTCACCAGGAAATTTTTGTCAAACGGGATTGAAGGTTGAAGCGATGGGCCACTCTTTGTGGGGCGTCAGCACACTGTGTGCCAAGGGCGGCTCCGTCAGCCCGGCACGGGAGTCCCGGCTGGCACAAAAACCGATTTGTGAAGCAGATTCTTTTTTATGTTTTGGGTTGCGGCAGAACGACTTCGGAGTAGTCTGCCGATGACTGCTGTGTTCGACTATTTTGGTAGCTGGCCCGGACCGATGTGATTAATCGGGGTCATTTTCCCGACGTAATATGTCATGCCTTTATAGGAAGACGGAAAAGCGCCGGGCGACCCCACTTATTGAGTTTACGGAACGTGGCTCACAGCGCCAAGGACGGCACAGTGGTCTTAATTTTCTCAAGCCCCGACAGGCTTGGCGGCTCGTAATCCTTGCGTGAAATCGGCGGACCGATCATGCTCCGATTCGTGATGCGATTTGCGGTGCTGGGCAGTGGAAGCGGGGGAAATGCGGCGGTCGTCGAGGTCGGCGGGCTGCGGTTGATGATCGATGCCGGATTGAGCGCCAAGCAACTGTCTCTACGCCTGCTGCAGATCGGGATCGACCCGGCGTCACTCGACGGGATCTTGCTCACCCACGAACACGGCGACCACGTGCGCGGTCTAAAAATTTTCCTGAAGCAACATCCGGTGACCGTCTTCACCACCGCCGCCACGGCGCGGGTGGTGCGGGAGGTCGGGATCGAGGGCGGGACGTGGAAATTGTTCGAAGCCGGGCAGGTGTTCGCCGTCGGCGGCATCGCGGTGGAGACCTTCGCGATCCAGCACGACGCGGTGGACCCGGTGGGGTTCGTGGTGGGGCACGACACGCGGCGGATCGGATTCCTATCCGACGCAGGCTTCGTCACCCGCAGCATGACCGAGCGGCTGCGCGGGTTGAACGGGATTTTCGTCGAGGCAAATTACGACGAAGGCCTGCTAGATGCCGATACGAAACGTCCTTGGTCGATCAAACAGCGCATCAGCTCGAGGCACGGGCATTTGTCGAACGCCCAGGTCACTGAGCTGATCCGCGACATCGCCCACCCCGCGCTCGGCCAAGTGGTGCTTGGGCACTTGAGCTCGGACTGCAACACGCCGGAAATCATCCTCACCAAGCTGCGCTCCTGTCTAGCGGAACTCGGGCACGGCCATGTGGGGCTGCATTGCGCCTGCCAGCACGAGCCGAGCGACTGGTTCCCGTTCTAACGTTCCCCGCCGGTTCGCAGCGTCAGGGATTTCACCGCCAGCGCCGCGCTGGATGAAGCGCCGATGCGGATCTCGTCGAAAGTCGTCCCTGGCGGGAGCTTGCCTGCGCAGAACGCGGGTCCTAGCGGAAGTCCTCCTTCATGCAGGGTCACGGCGCCGGTCGCGCGGTCATAACGCAGGGTGACCGTCTTGGGCCCAACGACCCGGTTGCCCGGCAGGATAATGGGGACGCGCTGCTTCACATCGAGCGACCAAGTCTGCTCAGGTCCGAAAGAGTCTCCGAAAAACAGCAGCTCGATGCCTTTGCTAAACAAACTCATGCCCGCCCAACCATCGGTGTGGAATGTTCCGGTAGCTGGGGATTTAGTCTCAAGAGTGGCGAGCATCACCGATTTGTTCCCGGCCGGCTCGGCTTGGGGAAGTCGCCGGAAAATCGAGTAATTCACCCCTTCGATGCGATCCCCGGTGATCGCTGGATTTCCATAGTCAACCCGCCAGTCCACTTTCATGAAAGGCGCGGCACACACCGTGTCGAAGATCGCCAGCTCCTTGGGAAAACAGCTGTCATTGGCGGAAAAACGTTCAATTCCATCGGCCCCGGCGATCCGTCCCGCTTCTCCGGCAGATAGAATTTGGCCTTCGCTCCTGCCGTTCGGTCGCATGCTCACCTTGCCATCGAGCACGTGGAGTTCATCCGGGCCGTCCTTGCGGGTCACGATGCCAAACTCGGTGCCGAGATCCACCGTCGACATCGATGGAGTGGTGACCTCGAGGCGGCCACCGGTTTTCTCCCGATGGAATCGACCACTACCTTCCGCCAAATGCAGCGACTCGCCGGAGACGAACGTTAGAGTGGATGGCCCGTCGATCAGCGCAGAAACTGAAGGGCTTGGCGAGATTCGTGCCTGGCCGGCCACCAGTTGCAGCGTTTCCCCAAGAGCGAGATCCGCGGATTCGCCGCCGTTCCGGGGAGTCCCGTCGATCTGCCAGACGGCGTCCGGGGAGAAACTCACTCCAGCCATGATCGGCACGGACTGCGGAGTGGTCGATGATTTCAGATAGAAAATCCCCGCGAACAAAGCGACCGCCGCGGCAGCGGCGATGAGCGCGAACTTGGCTGTGAACGTGCGACCGGTGATCGGGACGACGTTTCCCGGCGTTTGCAGGCCTTCGTATTCCTCACTCAGCGAGTGGTGCAGCAGCGCGTAGTCGCCGTACTGTTTGACGAGCTCCGGCTCGGTGCGCATACGCTGCTGGAAACTGTCGAAAACCTGTTGGGAAACAGATCCATCCAACACTTGTTGGATCAGGTGGTGGTCGGTTTTTTTCATCCCGGATTGCGCAAGGCGGCTTGAAGTTGACGTTCGATGCAGCGCTTGAGAGCCGCCCGCAGGTTGAAGAGGATCGCCTTGAGCGTGCCGGAGCTGCGGTGGGTCGCTTCCGCGTATTCCTGAAGCGACGCGGCGGTGGCGTAGCGGTGGTGCAGCAGGTCGCGGTCCTGGGGCCGCAACCGCTGCAGGCAGGAGCGCAGCGCGAGATGGCGCTCCTCCAGATCTTCCGGCTCCACTTCGAACTCCGGTGACATGCGCTCGATCAGGTCGTCGTCAAACACCAGCCAACCATGCGAAACGAGCCGCCGCCGGTGGTTGAGCAGGTGGTAACGGATCGTCTGGAACGCCCAGGCTTTGAAATTCGTGCCGATTTCGAACGACTCGCGTTTTTTCCACAGTGTGATGTTCACCTCCTGTAATAGATCCCGGGCTCCGGAACCACCCGGTGCCAGCGAGCGGATGTACGCGAGCATGGACGTCTGGTGGTTCGTCAGTTCCGTGACAAACGCCTCCTCTCCTGGATCCTCTCGTGCTGCATCGCTCATATCTTTCCAACATTGGGAAATGTCGGAGTGACGGCAAGAGGTTTAGTGAAAACCATCTCGCTTCACCGCCGCCACAGGACGAAAGTCGCCGTGGCGAGCACGAGCAGCGCGAAAGCCTGCCGGAGGGCGGCTTCGGGGAGCCGGGAAACGACATTACCACCCACCAGCACCCCTGCGGCGGCGATGGTGGCGAAAACGGCGGCCAGCAACCACGGGACAGGGGCCTCGCCGAGGTGGCTGAGAAATCCCGCCGCCGAATTGCAGGCGATGATGGCCAGCGAGGTGCCCGTCGCGGTGCGCAAGGGCAGGCGGGCGAATTTCACCAGCGCCGGCACCAGCAGGAATCCCCCGCCGACGCCGATGAACCCGGTGATCACACCCACCGCTCCGCCCGCTAACAAACACCGCAGCGGACGGCATTCCGGAGCCGGCTGCAGCACGTCTTTCCGCGGGATCAACATGCTGGCACCGATGACCGCCATCAGGATGGCGAAAATCGTCATCAGCGCGGACGGCGTGACCAGATGAGTCAACCGCGATCCGCCGACGGCGCCGAGCATGCCGGAAATCACGAAGGTGCCCGCCGCCTTGAAATGCAGGTCCCCCGCCCTTGCGCGCTGCCAAGCCCCGGCCAGTGCGGCGGCTCCGACGATGAGCAGGCTCAACCCGACCGCCTGCCGCGGCGGCACGTCCGCCAGATAGACGAGCACCGGCAGTGTCAGGATGCTGCCGCCCGCGCCCGTCAGCCCGAGCGACAGGCCGATGGCCACCGCACCTAGCAGGGCGAGGGCGTTCATGACTTCAGCTCCGCGGGAATTTCCGCATAGGGGCCGTCGACATGCACCACGTCGTGACCCTGGCTGGCGAGATACGGGCAGGCGATGGCGGCCCGCAGACCGCTGCCGCAGTGGACGTAGAGTGATTTCGCGGAGGGGACTTCGCCGATTCTGGCAGCGAGGCGGGTGTAGGCGATGTTGGTGGCTCCGGTAACGTGGCTGGCGACGAATTCATCCGCTCCGCGCACGTCGAGGACCGTGGCATCCGCCGGAAGATCCGCAGTGGAAACGCGCGGATAGCTGGCGGTGAGATGGGTTTCTACGAGTGCATCGGCGGCGGGAATCCAGGCTTCGACGCGGTCCAGGCCGATGCGGATCAATTGCCGCACCGCGTCGTCGAGTTGGGCTTCCTCTTCGACCACGAGCAGGATGCGGGCGTTTTCATCAACATAGGAACCGGCGGCGACGGTGAGTTTTCCGCCAGCCTTCGGGGCGAAGAGCGAGCCTTGAAGATGTTTACCAGCGAAAGCCACGCGGTCCGCACGGAGGTCGAGAATGGCGGTGTTCTTCACGCCGATCCACGAAGCGAGTCCGGCGGCGGTGATGCGGGACGGCACGGGAAGTTTTCCATCGGGCAGAAGCGGTGGTCCGACGCGGTTGTCGCGCTTCATTCGGGCGAAATAACGTGGTGGTTCCGGCTGGCCGTGGAGGATGTTTTTCACGAACTGGTCCTCGTCCGCCGTCAGCGCTTCGCGGAAGGCGGGGTTGAATTTCCGTTCGTAGCCGAGCACGCTGTTAGCGATCGAGCCGAGCGCCTTTCCGCAGGCGCTGCCGGCGCCGTGGCCGGGCAGGATTTGCAAATGCTCCGGCAGCTCCGAGGTGGCGCGCAGGCTGGCGTAGAGCGTCCGGGCGCTCGGTTCCATCAACCCCGCCTGCCCGGCAGCGCTCTCCAACAGGTCCGGCCGGCCGACGTCGCCGACGAAGATGAAATCGCCGGTGAGCAGCGCGATCGGCTCATCCGCGCCGCCGCCCTTGTCGGTGACGAGGAAGCTCATGTGCTCCGGCGTGTGGCCGGGAGTGAGGAGTGCCTGGATGTCGATGTTGCCGACTTTGATGACGTCGCCGTGCTTGAGGAAGCGGGCGTTAGGATCATTTTTCGCCCACTCGAACTGCCAATCCGGCCCGCCCTCGGCTGAGAAATAACCGGTCGCTCCGTGGCGCTCCATCAGCTCGCGGGCACCGCTCAGGTAGTCGGCGTGGATGTGGGTGTCCGCGACAGCGGTGAGGCGCAGGTCGTTTTCCGCCGCGACTTGGAGATAGCGGTCGGAATCGCGCTCGGGGTCGATGACGATGGCCTCGCCGGTGCGCTGGCAGCCGATGAGATAGGCGTTCTGGGCGAGCGAGGAATCGGTGATTTGGCGGAGGAACATGGGAGTGGGTGGTGGAAGTTAGACCGAACACGAGTTACCGGCACACTTGATGCCGGATCGTTGGTTCCACGGCATTTTCGCCAGAAGCATGGCCATGCCGCACCAGTCGGTGATACCCGCAAACGTGAGTCCGGCACCGACGAAAGCACTGAGCCCGTAGAATCCGGGATGCACCCAGGTGCCGAGGATCACGCCGGTGAGCACCAGCAAGCCGGCGGCGATGCGGACCTGGCGTTCGAGCGAGATGGCTTTTTCGCCGCGGTTGACGGACAGACCGGCGCTTTCCCAGGCGGTAACTCCGCCTTCGAGGATCGAGAGATTTCCACAGCCGGTGGCTTGGAGTTTTTGGTACGCCTGTTCGGCGCGTTTGCCGCTGCGGCAGACGAGCACGCATTGATCGGCCTGCCCGGCGGCGACTTTCACTGCGGCGGGATCGAGGCGGTCGAGCGGCATGAGGTGGGAACCAGGGATGTGGACTTCGCCGTGCTCAGCGGGGGTTCGGACATCGATGAGGGCGACGCGCTTGCCGGATTGGAGGTCGGTGTTGAGTTGGGCTGCTTGAATTTTCATAGCTTGTTAAATCACTAAATAACCACATGGTTATGTTTGCAAATAAAATTTTCCATGATATTCATTTCGCCAGTGAAACTGAATCCCGCCCAACTTGAACGAGTGGCCAACCTCTTCCGTGCCTTCGCGGAGCCGACCCGGTTGGCGATCATCCAGGAACTGAAATCCGGAGAATTGAGCGTCTCGGAAATCGTCGACCAGCTGACGACCAGCCAGGCGAACGTGTCCAAGCAGCTCAAGCTGCTCTACGACGCCGGCTTGGTCACCCGCCGCAAACAGGCGACGCAGGTGCTCTACGGCATCGCGGAGCCGATGGTTTTCGAACTCTGCGCGCTGGTCTGCGACAAGCTGAACCGCGACGCCGAGAAGCCCGCCCCGCTGAGGTTCTAACTTCCGCGCCAATGAAATTCCTCCCGGTGGCCCTGGCAGGCCTTGGCTTGAGCCTCGCAGTCGGCTGGGTGATGCTGCGGGGGAAGGAAATTCCTGCGCCGGTCGTCGCCGTTCAGAAGGCGGAGGACTACAAGTTCGCCGAGGCGTCACCGGACGGCATCGGGAAGTTTTTCCACGGCCGGGAAATCGCCAAGGTGATGGGACATCCGGCGATCGGCTGGTTGGAGCGCGACGAACGAGAGCGCGAGGAAGCGCCGAGCCGGGCGATCGACGCGCTGGACCTGCCCTCTTCCGCGGTGATCGCGGACATCGGCGCGGGTTCCGGTTATTATTCGTTCCGGATTTCGCCGAAGGTGCCGTTGGGCAAGGTGATGGCGGTGGACATCCAGCCGGAGATGTTGAATTTCCTGAAGCGGCGGTCCACCGAACTGGGCATCAACAACGTGGTCCCGCATTTGGGCAAGGTGGAGGATCTTGCGCTGCAGCCCGGCTCGCTCGACGCGGCGTTGTTAGTCGATGCTTACCACGAGTTTTCCCATCCGGCGGAGATGCTGGGTTCGTTGTTTCGCTCGCTGAAACCGGGTGGTAAGGTTTTCCTGCTGGAGTTCCGGGCGGAGGACCCGCGGGTGCCGATCAAGGAGCTGCACAAGATGACCGAGGCGCAGGCAAGGCTGGAATTCGAGTCGGCGGGATTCCGGCTGGTGTCGAACCGCCGCCATCTTCCGTGGCAGCATTTCATGGTCTTCGAGCGACCTTAATTTTCGAAGATCGGGAACCCCTTGTCGGGCCGGAGTTTGGAAGGCGGCTCGATTTGGAAAGAACCGATATCACCTAGCAGGTAGGGGCCGTAGGCGATGGGAATGACGGTGAGCAGGAGCGCCGGTTCGTCCTCGTTGATGATCCGGGAGACGTGGACCACGGCCGCGCAGTTAGGGCTTTTTTTGACTCCGAGAATGTCGCCCACTTTGAACAGGTTGGCGGCATCGGACTGCTCGGTCGGGAAGAGATATTCGATGAACACCGGATAGGGCATCGGCTTGGTGAAGTCGTCGGGTTTCACCAGCGCCTGCGCCCGGATGACGATGCCGGGATCGAGGAAATCATCGGGGCCAAGTTTGCGAACCTTTTCCACCTGATAGTCGCCCTCGACGTAGGTCAGCAGCAGCGGGCGGTCGAAGTTGGTGAGGTAGTTGCGCATCAGCAGCGTGTTCGCCCGGATACGCTGCTCCTCGGTGTAGCCGAAATAGCGTTTGTAGAGCTCCTTGGGGCCGAGAGCGTTGCCGTTCGGCACGTCGAGCACGGTGTAGCGTTTGAGGACGGGCAGGCGGCCGAGTTTACCGAGAATTTCGTAGTTCCGGGGGATTTCCGGATTTCCGAAAACATGCAGGCAGACGGCCCAACTGATCACGGCGAAGCAGAGCGCCAAGGCATTTGCCAGCAACCACCAGAAGTAGGCCGGGCGGCTGGGTGGTGGCTCTTCGACGACGCGGGGCACGGGTCAGTCGGTGTTTCAGTGGGATCCGCAGGCTTCACCGTCGGCAACCGCTTCGGTAGCGGGCTCTCCGACGGGTTCGAATGAAGTCCCGCACCCGCAGGACCGCGCGGCCTGGGGGTTGTGGATTTTGAAACCCGCGTCGGTCAGGTCGTCTGAATAGTCGATCTCACATCCGCGCAGGCGGTCGAAGCTGTCGGCCGCAACGATCACGCGGGCAGCGCCGGACTCGACGATTTCGTCGCCGGGTTCGGGATCCTGCACTTTCATCTCATACTGCCAGCCCGCGCAACCACCGCGGCGGACCGCGAGGCGGAGGCCGGATTGGGGGGATTTCGCCCGGCTGGCGAGCAGCTTGCCGAGTTCTTCGATGGCTTTGGGAGTGATGACAATCATGTGGCTGGGAAGAAACTAAATGCTTTCGCCAGGATTTGAAACTGGAAATCCGCCGAAGCTGGGATTGTCGATTTTCGGTCCTGTGGGATGGCTGATGCGCATGCAATTTTCCGGAATTTCAAATCGGCAGAAAGGTCTTGACCTGCTATCGCTTCGCCTCTTCATTCCGCCCCGCATGCGATTTTTTCGCATCGCCCCTAGACTAGGTGGGGTGTCTCCAGATTTTTGATTCAAGCGCATTCATTCCATGTCTTCATCCAAACCTTCGTCCAAGAAGCCCGCCGCAAAACCCCAGGTCAAGGTTCCGGCAGCGCCGTCCAAGACCAAGAAGTCCTCCAAGGATGATGTCCCGGCCACCGGCAAGAAAGCGACGAAACCCGCCGTCGTCGTTCCCGCCCCGAAGGCCGTTTCAAAGCCGGCTGTGAAGGTCCCGGTGAAAGCAGCGGCCAAGACCCCGGCGAAACCCGAAGCCAAATCCGCGCCAAAAGCCGCCGCCAAACCTGCGGCGGAGGTTAAACCCAAGGAAGTCGCCAAGACCGCAGCTCCCGAACCAGCCAAGGCGAGAAAGGAGAAAGAGAAGGAGAAAGAAGTTAAAACCGTCTCCGCCGAAACCAAGGCGACCACCAAGGCCACCGAGTCCAACAAGCGCCGGATCGACACTCCCGAAATCCAGGAGAAAATCCGCGAACTCATCAAACTCGCCAAGGAACAGGACTACCTGACCTATGACGACATCAACGAAATTCTCCCGAACGACCTCGTCGATCCCGATGACGTCGAGGCGATCATGGAGCGGCTCCGCAACATGGAGTTCGACATCATCGACGCCTCCGAGGTGGACCGCTACAAGGACAAGAAGCGCGACGAGGGCGATGGCGACGAAGAAGACGTCAAGGCCGACCAGAAGCTCGACATCCTCGACGACCCGGTCCGGATGTATCTCAAACAGATGGGCCAGGTCCCGCTGCTCACCCGCGAGCAGGAAGTGGAGATTTCCAAGCGCATCGAGGATGCGGAAATCGAAGTGGCCCGCCACCTGCATCTGTTCGGATTTGTCACCGACTCCTATCTGGAACTCGCCGACAAGCTCAACAAGGGCAAGGAGCGCTTCGACCGCGTGATCCTCGACAAGAAGATCGAGTCCCGCGAGCGCTACATGAAGGGCCTGCCGAAACTTTGTGACCAGCTCAAGCAGCTTCATCACGAAAACGACGACCTGTTCCGCCAGCTCTCCGCCAAGAATCCGCGCAGCAAGAAGAAGCTCGAAGAGGAATTCCAAAAGAACATCCAGACGCTCAACCGGGTTTTCACCCGCTTCTATTACAAACAGAAGGTCGTGGAGGACTTCTGCGAGCAGGTGGACGAATACATGCAGAAGTTCTGGCGCTACGGCCGCAAGCTGCAGGCCGACCCGGAAGACAAGGAGTTCCTCACCAAACTGCGCGAAATCCAACAACGCACCTGGCACACCCAGGAGACGTTCGAGGAAGCTAACAAGAATCTCCGCCACTGGCTCAAGGAAGCGCTCAAGGCCAAGACTGAAATGGTCGAGGCCAACCTCCGCCTCGTGATTTCCATCGCCAAGAAATACACCAACCGTGGTCTCTCGTTCCTCGACCTGATTCAGGAAGGCAACATGGGCCTGATGAAGGCGGTCGAGAAATTCGAATACCGCCGGGGTTATAAATTCTCGACGTATGCGACCTGGTGGATCCGTCAGGCGATCACCCGCTCGATCGCCGATCAGGCCCGGACCATCCGGATCCCGGTGCACATGATCGAGACGATCAACAAGCTGATGCGCGTCCAGAAGCAGCTTGTCCAGGAATACGGCCGCGAGCCGTCGCCGGAAGAGATCGCCGAGGAAATCCATTTGCCCGTCGAGCGTGTGCGCGCCGTGTTGAAAATGGCCCAGCAGCCGATTTCGCTGCAAGCGCCTGTTGGAGATTCGGACGACACTTCCTTCGGTGACTTCATCGAAGACAAGGCCGCAGACAACCCGATGGAGGAAGCCGGATTCTCGATGCTCAAGGACAAGATCAAGGACGTACTCGACACTCTAACCGAGCGTGAGCGCGAGGTTCTCGAACAACGCTTCGGCCTCAAGGACGGCTACAGCCGCACGCTGGAGGAAGTCGGCCGCCAGTTCCAGGTGACCCGTGAGCGGATCCGCCAGATCGAAGCCAAGGCGCTGCGGAAAATGCGTCACCCGACGCGGATTCGGAAACTGGAAGGCTTCATCGAGCTACCGGGGGCTTGAAACACGGCAGCGTAGGAATTTTCTTTCTGCGCTGCGATCCTGTAACCGCATTTGATGGGGTATCCACGCGCTGGACTGGCCGCTGTGAGACGGCCCGGAGGGAATCAAAAACCAGGGGCTTGCTCTTAAAGCTGGCCCCGGACCACACGGAAGCCGGGGCCGCCGCTGTAGGAGCCCGCGGGGGAAACGGAAAGCCGTTGCGCGCAGCGCATGTAAGTCGCTGCTCCAGTAGCCGTTCGCACTCCTGTTGCAATCCGGTGCGCTGCTGCCCGTCCTGCAGGCGGCCCCGGAAACCGTATTTGCAGGAGCAAGATCTGAATTTTTCCGAGTGGCGCGGATTCGCTCTGCGTGATTCGATCTCGCCGTCGGCCGCTCGATCCCGGGTGCCACAAGAATCACCGCAAACATGGAAGTCCCTGAAGAGTTCACGAAAATCGAGTCAATCTTCGTTCGCCATCGCAACGCTCTCCTCCTGCGCGGGCAGTTCACACCGATTTACACGGACTACTATCTGCACCTGATGCAGCACGGCATCCGTCCGCCGGCCGAACTCGACCAGATGCTCAAGGACACGCTGGCGCTGCTCGCGCTGCACCTCGTCGCCCGGCCATGGGCCGAGTCCATCGCGTGGACGGCGAACCTCCGGGCTCCGCGCATCAACCTGTTTGTCACGGGAAGCTCGTTCGAAGAAGCGGTCACCGGGCGGATTTTCACCGAGGACGTTCGCGAACCTGACCGGAATTTCTTTTACTCCCAGACGATCGCCGAGAGAGGTCAGCCAAGGACGTCGACGCTTGAAATCGAGGGCAAGGATCCCATCGTCTGGCTTTCCCAGTTTTACGACCAGTCCGAGCAGCGCCCCGCCCGCGCGTTCCGGCTGGAGGACGAAAATTTCGCCATCATCGCCGCCCAGCCGGATTGCGACCTGGAGTGGCTCGCCTCACTCAATGTCGCTGACGTCGAAAAAATCACCGAAACCCAGGAAACCACCCTGCTCGAATCCCGCAAGTTCCGCTTCTTCTGCGGCTGCACGCTCGACAAGATCCTCCCGATCCTCGGCGGCTGGCGCGAGCGGCTCGACGAACTTTTCGGCGACTCCGATTTCATCAGCATCCAGTGCCCTCGCTGCGCCGCGAAGTATCACGTCACGCGGGACATGATCGTTTGATCCGATGCAGCGATTCCACCACAGGCAGTTCGCCGATCCGGACGCATTGGTCGCACTGAAGAAATCCCAGTGCATTTCCGTCTGCATCCCCACGCTCAACGAGGCGGACACCATCGGCCCGATTGTCACCACCATCCGCGATTCGCTCATGATGGGCGGACTCGTCGATGAGGTTCTCGTCATTGACTCCGACTCCACCGACGGCACCCGCGAAATCGCCCAAGCGGCGGGTGCGAGGGTCTACCGGTCATCCGAAATCCTTCCGGATCAGCCCTCCTATCTGGGGAAAGGAGAAAACCTCTGGAAAGCCCTCCACGTCACCCGCGGAGACATCATCTGTTATATCGACGGCGATATTTCCAGCTTTCACTCCGGCTTCGTCACCGGCCTCGTCGGTCCGCTGCTCACCGATCCGGAAATCGACTACGTCAAGGCCTACTACGAACGTCCGCTTGCCTATGGCGACGAATCCCACTCCACCGGCGGCGGCCGCGTTTCGGAAATCCTCGTGCGCCCGCTGATCTCGCTTTTCTATCCGGAACTCGGTGGTATCCTCCAGCCCCTCGCCGGCGAATACGCGGCGCGGCGCACGACATTGGAGTCCCTCCCCTTCCCCGTCGGCTACGGAGTGGAAATAGCCCACCTGATTGATCTCGCACGCGCCGGGAAAATCCTCCGCGTCACCCAGACCGACCTCGTCAAACGTATCCACCGCAACCGCGACGACGACGAACTCGGCAGCATGGCCTTCGCCATCCTCCGCGTCGTACTCCGCCGCCTAGAGCGGGATGGCAAACTCTCGCTCGCCAATCCCCTGCCCGATCTCTATCAATTCTGGGCGATTGACGGCGAGAGAGTCCACCAGCTTTCAAGAAGCATCCCCGAGCCCGAGAGACCGGCGATCCGGCCGATCATGGGTGACTCAGGCATTCCTGCCTGATCATCGCTGGCGGCGGGAAGAACAGGCAAGAATGCCTGTGTCACCTCCGGGCAAAAAGAATCCGGCGAAAACCAGAGTGGGGGGAAACTCGATTTTCGCCGGAATTTTCTGAACCGGGGGGATGTTCTGACTCGCGGGGGAGTGGTTTGTCGCTGTCTGTTTCCTTGGGGGGAGAGGTTGCTCGCGGCGACCCATAAGAAATATCCCAATTCCGGCCACAACGATAGTCCGTGATCACGTATCCATGATCGCGGAGGGTGGGAAACACCCCATTGCCATGAGGGAAGAGTTTGCCGGCAGCCAGCGGGTGCCGCCTCCGGTTTGGCACTTGCCGATCACGATCGGTGGCCGTCGATTCCTGGCCCGCCGCTGCGGGATTTTGCGGTTTTCCCGTGCTCTGAAGCTCCCTCACCATTCCGGCTTGATACTTCCCGGGTAAAACTGAAACCTCCGCCCCCATGTCCGCTGCCGTTCAACACACTCTCGCAGGCCAAACCACCCTCGAAGGCACTTCGCTCCACACCGGCCAGAAGGTCTCCCTCACGCTCAAGCCCGCGCCGGAAGGTCACGGATTCAAATTCCGCCGCATCGATCTGCCCGACCAGCCCTTCATCAATGCGGATGTGGAAAAGGTCCAGACCGTCGAGCGCGCCACCACCCTCGCGGAAGGTTCCGTCAAGGTTCACACCGTAGAGCACGTCATTTCCGCACTCACCGGCATGGGCGTGGACAACGCACTCATCGAAATGGACGCCAACGAGCCGCCGATCGGCGATGGCTCGTCCCGGCCATTCGTGGAAATGATCAAAAAGGTCGGCACGACCGCCCAAACCGCCGCCCGCAAGGTCTGGGAAATCCGTGAGCCGCTGCACCTCGAAACCGGCGACGGCACCATCATCACCATCGTCCCTTGCAAGACCTTCAAGGTTTCTGTCACCAACGTCGGCCCGGAAGGCCGCTTCACCCAGTATTTCTCCAGCGAGGTCACCCCCGAGCTTTACGAAAAGGAAATCTGCGCAGCGCGGACCTTTGTCTATTACGAGGACGTCAAGCCGCTACTCGACAAGGGCCTCATCAAGGGCGGCTCGCTGGAAAGCGCCGTCGTCATCCGCGGCAATGAAATCATGTCCAAGGAGGCCATGCGCTTCACCAATGAATTCGCTCGCCACAAGGCGCTCGACCTCATCGGCGACCTCATGCTCTCCGGCGTCAAAATCCTCGGCCATGTCATCGCGGTCAAACCCGGCCACGGCCCGAACACCCTGATGGCCGCCAAGCTGAAAACCGAATACGCCCGCATGCGTTCGATGGTCCCCGCCGCCGTCTCCATCCCGGATGGCGAGAGCGTGCTCAACATCAACGAGGTGATGAAAATCCTGCCTCACCGCTACCCGATGCTGATGGTGGACCGCATCGTGGACTGCCTCGGCGACAGCAAGTGCATCGCCGTCAAAAACGTCACCATCAACGAGCCCTACTTCGCCGGCCACTTCCCCGGCCACCCGATCATGCCCGGCGTGCTCCAGCTCGAAGCCATGGCCCAGGTCTCTTCCGTGCTCATGCTCCGCAAGCCGGAGAACAGCGGAAAAATCGGTTACTTCATGAGCGCCGACAGCGTGAAATGGCGCCGCCCCGTCTTCCCCGGCGACACCCTGTTCATCGAAACCGAAATCCTCAAAATGCGCGGCTCCATCGGTCAGACCCGCTGCCGCTGCCTCGTCAACGGCGAAGTCGTCTCCGAAGCGGAACTCAAGTTCGCGCTGATGGATCGGTGAAGAAGTTGAGAGTGGAGGGTTGAGAGTTGAGAGTAAGAATGCACTGACGCTTTCACTCTCTCCTTCATCCTTCCGCCACTCTTGCTCTTTTCTAACTCTCAACACTCAACTCCAAACTCTCAACCTTCTTCCCATGTCCACCGAACGCAAGACTCTCGACGAACGCGCCCAAATGACCGACCTCGAGCGGGTCCGCCACTCCTCCGCCCACGTAATGGCCACCGCCATCCTCCGTCTCTGGCCGGACGCGCAGTTCGCCTACGGTCCGCCGATTGAAAACGGCTTCTACTACGATTTCGAAATGGCCCACCGCGTCACACCGGACGATTTCGAGAAGATCGAGGCGGAGATGAAGAAGATCGCCAAGGAGAACCAAAAGTTCGAATACAAGGCGATCTCCCGCGAGGACGCGAAAGCCATGGCAGAAAGCGGCCGCCTCGGCGGACTCACCGAGCGTCCGGGCAATCCCTCGCGCTTCAAGCTCGACCTCATCGACAAGATCCCCGAAGGCGAACAAATCTCCTGTTTTCAGAATGGCGACTTCATCGACCTCTGCGCCGGGCCCCACGTCGGCTACACCTCGAAGTGCAAGAACGTCAAACTGATGTCCGTTTCGTCTTCGTTCTATCTGGGCGACGAGTCGAAGGGCCAACTCCAGCGCCTCTATGGCACGGCGTTTGAAAACAAGGAGGAACTGGAAACACACCTCAACCGGCTCGAAGAAGCGAAGAAGCGCGACCACCGCCGCCTCGGCAAGGAGCTCGGGCTTTTCCACATCGACGAAATGGTCGGCCAGGGCCTCATCCTCTGGAAACCGAAAGGCGCGCTCGTTCGCCGCTCGCTGCAGGACTTCATCACCCAGGAACTCGACAAACAGGGCTACTCGCAGGTTTACACCCCGCACATCGGCAAGCTCGATCTCTATCGCACCTCCGGCCACTTCCCCTACTATCAGGAGAGCCAGTACCCCGCAATCGCCGAGCGCGACGTGTTGGAAAAACTCGCCGACGAGGACGCCACCTGCGCCACCCTCATCAACGGCCTGTCGGACGGCAGCTATGAAGGCTACCTGCTCAAGCCGATGAACTGCCCGCACCACATCAAAATCTACGCGAGCGATCACCACTCCTACCGGGATCTTCCCGTTAGACTCGCCGAATTCGGCACCGTCTATCGCTGGGAACAATCCGGCGAGCTCGGCGGTATGACCCGCGTCCGCGGTTTCACCCAGGACGACGCTCACCTTTTCTGCACGCCCGACCAAGTCGCCGCGGAAGTCACCGGCTGCCTCGACCTGGTGAAAAAAGTTCTGAGCACGCTCGGCATGAATGATTACCGCGTGCGTCTATCCCTCCGCGATCCCGAGTCGGACAAATACGTCGGTTCGCCGGAAAACTGGGACAAGGCGGAAGCAGCGCTCCGCCAGGCCGTGCAGACGCTTGGCGTGGACTACACCGAGGAACTCGGCGAAGCCGCGTTCTACGGCCCGAAGATCGACTTTGTCGTCAAGGACGTCATCGGCCGCGACTGGCAGTTAGGCACCGTGCAGGTGGATTACAACCTGCCCGTGCGTTTCGGCCTCAGCTACGTGGGCGCCGATAACCAGCAGCACGTGCCGGTGATGATCCACCGCGCGCCGTTTGGTTCGTTGGAGCGATTCACCGGCCTGCTCATCGAGCATTTCGAAGGGAAATTCCCCGCTTGGCTCGCCCCCGAACAAGTCCGCGTCATCCCGATTTCCGAAAAAACCCTCGAATCCGCCGAAGCCACCGCCGCCGCGCTCGCCGACGTCGGCGTGCGCGTTTCCGTGGATCGCAGCAACGAGAAGGTCGGCGCGAAAATCCGCAATGCCCGCCTCGACCGCGTGCCTTACATGCTCGTCATCGGTGCGAAGGAAGTCGAAGAAGGCACCGTCTCCGTGCGCCACCGCGACAACGACGACCTCGTCACCCTGACGCTGGAGGAATTTACCGCCAGGATCACCACCGAGATCAAGGAGCGCAGTCTTTAATCCGGTAGCCAGAAGTTGGTTCCGTTACCCCGACCGCAGGAGGCGCAGTGTAAAAACAAGCACCTCCCCGCGGACCGCAATCCAGAGCTTGCGTTCGCAGGTCGCAAAATCGGCGCGGCTTTGACCGGCTGGCCCTATGGCAA
>JANPKJ010000154.1:0-9436 GCA_031425955.1 Akkermansiaceae bacterium
CGCTGCGGCGCAAAGGGCGAGGCCACAGGATTGAGTGGAGGCTTGGAGCAAAGGGCGACGTTTGGGGGAAGCACGCATTCCTCCGAAAGGTTATCGGGCAAACACCTGAGAACAAGTCAAAATTTAAAAGACTCTGACGAAGGCTATCTCCGGCCAAGCACTGACGAAATTTCTTCCCGCCCGGTGTCATAGGAAATTGATAAAAACCACGGGTTTCTCCCAACAACCAACCCCCATTCAACCACCATGAATCCCAACCACAGCTCACAAAACCAATCCCTCCTCGACGGCATCTGCCGCCGCGGCGTCCTCGTCTCCACCTCCGTCCGTTACTGGCGCGGTTGCAAGCGGCTCAATCCCGAAGACCTCGGACTCGATCCTGCACACGTTTCTGACCGGCTCATCCAGCTCGGTCACAAACGCCTCATCCCGCGCGATGCGCTCTCGGCCTTCGCCCTCATCGAATCCCGGGTGCAGGCGACTGTCGAAAGCTCCAGCTTCCCATTCCTGGGCGGCATCGGTCGCTTCGTCCCGAACCCCCGCCTCGGCGACCTCACCGACAAGCTCGAAAAGCTCCGCGATGAATTTCGCGAAGCCACGCTCGACTTCGTCGCTGGCTACACACCGTTGCGTGAAAACGCGATGGTCGAATGGCGCGAGGCCGCTCGTCACATGAACGGCAGCGCGGAACGCTTGATCCATACCATAGAACAATCGTTCCCACCTGCCGGGGACATCGCCAAGCGTTTCGGTTTCGAGACGCGACTGTTCCAGATCGCGGCCCCGGACAGCATCCGCCTGGAGGTTGCCGATGGCATGGCACAGCTCGAAGTTGCCGATGATCGCCGCCGCATTGCGGAGGATGCGTCCCGTCGGCTGCAAGCCGATCTTGATGGGTTCATCCGTGAGTCCGTCGCGTCACTGCGTGAAGAAACTGCGCGCCTAGCAACCGAAGTTCTCGCCACCATAGACGGCAGCGAAAATGGCGTCCTCCAGCGCACGCTCAACCGGCTCACGACGTTCATCGACAGCTTCCGCGCCTTGAACTTTGCCGGTGACCAACAACTCGAAGCCACGTTGGAGCGGTTCCGCCGCGACCTGCTTACCCGCAGCGCGGAGGACTACCGCAACGACAGCGGCGCAATGGCCAGTCTGACAGAAGGCCTGTCACGCCTGCGCGAAAACGCAGTGCAGCTCGCCCGCACGGACCCGCGCGAAGTCATCTCCCGCTTCGGGCAGATGGGCACGCGCAAGCTCGCTGCAGTCAGCTGATTCAATCCCTTCCGGGTGTGCACATCCGCACCCGGAAGCCACTTTCTCCCAACACGCCACTACCCTCACACAACACGCCAATCCTACTCAACCAGCGCATTTTTAAACCACCACTCCTCTCACTCCTCTCAACGCTACCAAAACCACTCTTCAAGCCAACACACGACCCGAAACTCGCACGAAAGGCGGCTCCACATCAGGAGCCGCCTTTCGCGCATCCGCTCCTGAAAACTAACAAACTTATGTCACACTTCACCACCATCCAAACACAGATCCGGGACCTAGACGCCCTCAACGACGCATGCGTCGAAATGGACCTCAAGTTCGTCGCCAACGCTAACTGCCGGGGCTACGCGGGCATCACCCGCAAAGCTCCACACGTCATCCAGCTAAAAGGCCCCTATGACATCGCCGTCGATCCCAACCCGGAGAATGACGGCACCTATGGCCTGACCACCGACTGGTGGGACGGACACGCCGCCAAGGAAGTCGGCATCGGCTACGGTCGCTTGCTCCAATCCTACGGCATCCACAAGACCATCCGCGAGGCCCGTTCTCGCGGACTGCGCACCCACCGCAGACAGGAAGCCGATGGCTCGATCCTGCTGACATTGGAAGGAGGCTCGCTGTGAGTCGCAAGATCCATGTCCGCGTCACGCCCACCGGCGAGATCACCGTCGAGGCCGAAGGGTTCCAAGGCAAAGGCTGCGAAGCCGCGACCAAGGCCATTGAGGATGCTCTCGGAAAACCCCGGGAGCGCACCCGCAAACCCGACTTCTGGCGGCAGTCCCAACGCCACCAGAACCAGCAACCCTTGGGCGAAGGAGGCGCATAAACCATGAGCCAAACCCTTCGCTTCAACCCTGGCGGTCACATCGACTGCCTTTACACCGAAGCGAGCGATCTTCGTGCGCTCGGGAGACTCACCGTCTTCCGGGCCACGGACATCCGCTTCTGCGAACGCACCCAACTTTGGAAGGTCCGCTGCGCCTCCACCGGCAAGCTCCTCCATTGCGATCCCTCCCGCGAGGCCTGCCTCGCCTGGGAACGCGCCAACCTCGGCCCGCCCAACCCGGACGCGCAGAGACCCGCCATCACATTACCCAACCTCAACCCGGTCACTGACCCATCCTAACCAACCATCAACTCCAAATCATCATCCCATGCAAAACCAACTCACCACCTATCTGCTCGCCGGTTACGCCGGCCTCGCCGTCATCAGTTCCGAAGAGGCACGTGCCGAAGCAGAAATCGCCTCCGTCTGCACCTCTCTGAATCGCAAACTCCACGCCTGGTCCTCCACCGAGGGCTTGGTCGATACCAAGGAAGGCCGCGTCACCGCCTGCCCCGATCCGTTGGACGCCCTCCAACTCCTCGACGGCATGTTCGCCGCCGACAGCCCAAGGCATGTCGTCCTGTTTCGCGACCTGCAACTCCACATGGACCAGAGCGACCCGATGCTCGTCCGCCGGATCAAAGACATCCTGCGCGTGGCCAAATCCAACGGCCACTCCATCATCCTGCTCGGCTGCCGGCTCAAGCTCCCCCCGGAACTCGAACATGAAATCACCCACGTCGATTTCAGCCTGCCCGACGCCACCCAACTAAGCGTCGTGTTGGACGGCATTCTCAAATCCGCCAACATCAAGAATGTCCACGAAGTCGTCCGGGAAGCCGCGTTGCAGAGTGCTCTCGGCCTTACCACCACAGAGGCGGAAAACGCGTTCGCATTGAGCATAATTGAGTCCAAGGGCATCGACCACAAAGCCGTCACCCGCGAAAAGGCCCGAACATTGAAGCGCAACGGCTTGGTCGACGTCGTGGAAGCCACCACGTCTCTCGACAGCATTGGCGGACTCGG
Source organism: Akkermansiaceae bacterium (assembly GCA_031425955.1). GTDB lineage: Bacteria > Verrucomicrobiota > Verrucomicrobiia > Verrucomicrobiales > Akkermansiaceae > Luteolibacter. The sequence continues at coordinate 3,134 of JANPKJ010000154.1, forward strand.
ACTGTTGAAGGAATGGCTTGTCAGGCGCGGCGGAGCGTTTGGAAACTCCGCGAAAGCCTACGGTCTCCCGGCTCCCAAAGGCCTGCTGATTGTCGGCATCCCCGGCACCGGGAAATCGCTCACAGCGAAGGCCACCGCCTCCGCCTTTGGGCTACCCTTGCTGCGTCTCGACATTGGCTGCGTCTACGGAGGCGTGGTAGGGAAAAGCGAAGAGAACCTGCGCTCCGTTATTCGAACCGCCGAGGCCATCGCTCCTTGCGTTCTTTGGTTAGATGAGCTGGAGAAGGCAATGAGCCAAGGCAACGGCAACAGCGACGGGGGTACCTCCTCCCGCATCTTCGGTACATTCCTCTCCTGGATGCAGGAAAAAACCGCCCAGGTTTTCGTCGTGGCGACCGCCAACGATGTTAGCAAGCTGCCTCCGGAACTACTAAGACGTGGCCGCTTCGATGAGTTGTTCTTTGTCGATTTGCCCGATGCTCTGGAGCGCGCGCAAATCTGGGACATCGTCATCAAACGCCACGGCCGCCGGCCCACCGATTACGACACCGTCGCCCTGGCCCGCGCCTGCGAGCAGTTCACCGGAGCCGAGATCGAAGCAGTGTTCATCGACGCCCTGCACGAAGCGTATGCCGACGGCCGAGAGCCCCGCGCCAAGGACATCCTCGAAGCGATGACCCGAACCGTACCGCTCGCCCAACTGATGGACGGTCAGATCGCCGCCCTCCGCCATTGGGCGAAGGGCCGTGCCCGGGAGGCCGCCAGTCGTGTAGCGCCATCACGCAACAGTCGCCGGATCGCAGAGGCGAATTGAACCTCGCCATTCGCGACGATGATCAACAGGAGTGGCGGGAGAAATCCAGCCACTCCAACCCGCCTCCTGTTCACGCCCTTTCACCTCATCAGGGAATGTAGGGCGCACAGCGCTGCTTCAACAGGTCGATCAGCACCGGGTCCATGTAGTCATAGTCATCGGGGATGTTAAGGACCACCACCCGCTTCCCAGCGAGTGATTTCCCGAACTTCCGGTTCAGCCGGCTTCGATGGGCCTTTTCCATCACCAGGATCAGGTCAGCCCACTCGATCTGCTCGTCGGACAACGGCACTTCCGCGTCGTTGTTCAGTCCCGCGGAATCCACCTCCACCGCGGGATGCCCCGCGAACACCGCTTCGGCAGTGGGACTGCGCAGCTTGTTTTGCGAGCACAGAAACAGAATGCGCCTCTTCATGGACGCAAAGTTAGCCCGCCACCGGATGCCCGCCAAGACCGATGATTCTCCCGTCCGTTGACGGAGCGGAACATTGGAAACCGGACAATCCCCTTCCCCGGCTCCCGTCAGTGAGCCAGGCCCCGCCGCACGACACGCTCAAGCGCAGGCACGGCCACCCAAGGGCCGCCATGGAGATAAAGCACTCTCCACGGCGGCCCCTTCCTTTTCCCCCAGTAACCAAAACCACGAACCAACCCCACTACCCCAATGAACCAAACCACCCCCATCCAATCCACCTCGCTCCACTACCGCGAGGGAAACTCCGACAAGGTCTATCACGCCGCTGTCGAACCCAAGGGTGACGGCTACATCGTCACCTTCACCTACGGCCGCCGTGGCAACACGCTCGCCACCGGCATCAAGAACGACACCCCCGTGCCGCTCGAAACCGCGACCAAGCTCTTCAACAAGCTCGTCGCATCCAAGGTCGCCAAAGGCTACCAACCCGATGGCGAGACCGCCAAACCCTATCAACAATCCGGCGACGAGGGACGCGACAGCGGCATCCGCTGCCAACTCCTCAACCCGGTCGAAAAGGAAGACCTATCGCGCCTGCTCATCGGCAGAACGCATTGCCTCCAAGAGAAACACGACGGCCGACGCCTCATGGTCCGCAAGCTGGGTGACACCATCACCGGCATCAACCGCCGCGGACTTGTGGTCGCCATCCCCAATCCGATTCGGGAAGCGGTCGAGCACATCCCCTTCGATGTCCTCATCGACGGCGAGGCGGTGGGCGACACGCTCCACGCTTTCGACTTGCTGGAAGTGAAAGGCAACTGCCTGCGCCACCGTCGCTACCTCGACCGCCACGCCGGCCTGCTCATGGTCATCCCGCCGAATCTCCCGGCACTCCGCTGGGTTAGCACTTCCATTGATCCTAATGATAAGGTCGAAATCTACGAGGAACTCCGTAGCACGAACTGCGAAGGCGTCGTCTTCAAGGAGGTCGATGCACCTTACAGCGCGGGCCGTCCCAACTCCGGCGGCACGCAGTTGAAATACAAGTTCGTTGAGAGCGCGTCGTTCATCGTCAGTGCCATCAACCACAAACGCAGCGTCACCCTCTGCCTGCTCGACGGCACCGAACTCGTCTGCGCCGGCAACGTGACCATCCCGCCCAACCACGAAGTTCCAGCAAAGGGCGAAGTCGTCGAGTGCCAAGTATCTCTACTGTTTTAGGGAAAGCGGCTCGATCTACCAACCCGTCTATCTCGGCAAACGCTGTGACATCCCTGCCGCCGAATGCACCACCGACCAGCTCAAATACAAGGCGGCCGCCGAAGCCGCCTGAGCCAGTCATTCTCATCTCCCTTTCGGTAAGGAACCGCCAGAGGCAAGCCCGGTCGCAGGACATCCACAACCGCAGACCGGGGTAACACCGGGCCGCCATGAAGCATTCCCCAAGTGGGAATCCATGGCGGCCCATTTTCTTTTCTTGGTTTGAGAATCAACACCCTGACGCAACCCGCGCATTTTTCGGGGGAGATTTTTGGATTTCTGCCGAATAGAGGAGTGTCGGCACCAAGTGCTGGCTCCGCATCGAGACAGCCAACTAAAAAATGAAATACGAATAACATGAAATCAAACTTGCCGCCAGGCGCTCTGCCTCCTTACTTCCGCTTCAGAGGAGCAACAATGAGGGTCACCGAAGAAAATGTGAGTATGACCCCTCAACAGCTTCAACTAGCGATAATTGAAATTAGCATCATAGGTCGATTGAAGAATGAGATGCACAAACTCGGCATACTTCCACTCAAAGAAAACGACCCGACATCTATCGCCGCCAATATGGCAACAGTCATAGGTGAAGCACATCGAAAAGGGACTGACTTGAAGGCGGCCTTTCTCGAAGCTGGCATCATGCCACGAAATCCAAAACCTACCAACCGGGCAACTCCGACCCTGATCAAGTAAGTCCCAACAAGGCAAGTTAGCCCACATAACGCGATCGAGTAACACTGGCCGCCATGGAGCAACTCCCCCCAAGCTCCATGGCGGCCAACTCACGCATCAGCGAACAAGAATTACCGAACGCAACTGAAGGGCACCCCCTTGAAACCTGAAACCTACATGAACACCCCAACTCAATCCGAGGAACCGCTCCGGTTCCGGGAAGTCGCAGCAGGCAGCGCCCTGCTGGCATTTGCGGCCTTCTCCATTGTCGCCACGGTCGCCATCCTGGGAACCGCCACTGCCATTGGCGACCAGGTGGAGCGGCTCAAGACCCGACTCAGTAAAGGAGACTAGCCGTGAGACGGAGACCGATCCCCGTCAAGCCGGCGAGCTGGTGGCAGAAGGCCTTCGATCTTTGCGCCGGCAGCCTGCACTGGGCCGCCCAGAGGCTCGACCCGGTCTGGCCCGGCGGGATGGACTACATCAAGATCAACGTGATTCTGTTCTGCATCATCTTGCCAATCTTACTCGCGGCATCGTTGGGCCTGAACCTGATGTTCCTGATGGGCTTCCTCTAACGACCACAACTCAACCGCAAGCCTCCACACCAACCACCCGCAGTCCAACCGTTAAAACGGCACCACCGGGCCGCCACGGCGTCTTCACTTGAGGACGCCGTGGCGGCCCTTTCGTTTTCCCCAACCGAACCAACCCCAATCCATCCCATGAAAATCACCACCGCCATCATCACTCAAATGCCCCGGCCGATGCCGGAAGGCATGTTCGACCCCATGCCCGAGGTCGTCGCCACGTTCGAGGACGGCTCCACCAAGAGTCTGTTCTCGTTCTTCCCCGACGAGGTCTCGTTCCAGCCGTCCGAGTTCACCGGACTCACCGAGGAAGAAGCCCACAGCCTCTTCCAACGCAAGGACACCACCTACCTCCGGTCATGAAACCGTCCGTCACATCATTCACCGTATTCTGTCAGGAAGCTGGTGGCACCGGCACCATCCACATCGCCTCCGTCGAGGCCACCGATTTGAAAGCCGCCCTCATCGCCGGCAAACAACAGTGCATCGACGATTGGTCCGATGGGTCCACCCTGGAGGAAAGTCGATGGAACGACGAAACCGTCCACTGTCTGGGAGTCGACGCTGGCAACCTCGAAATCATCCACTGGGAAGACCAAGAGGAGTGACTGCCCATCGTCATGAAACAACCCCTCCCCCGAGACGGCACCGACCCCCTCAAGGTCGGCGACCGCGTCCAGATCGTGCCCGAGTGGCAAGATCCGGGCGATGAAAAATACGAGCGTTTCGTTATCGAAACGCCCGAAGACTGCACTCGGGTCCGCATCCAAGCGGTCATCCCGAGCATGGTCTTCCAACCCACCGAATGGATCGAGGCCGACAAGCTCATCCTCCTCTCCCCTGAAAACTAGCAAACTCCAATCCCCATGAAAACCACCATCAAGGACAACGTCCTCCACATTGAAATCCCGCTGCATGCCCCGCGTCCGTCCGCCACCGGCAAGACGCTCACGGTCGCAAGCAGCAACGGCAACAAAGAAACCGAAGCCCACATCAACGGCCAACCCGTCATCGTCGGCATCAACGCCTACATCAAACCCGGAACCTGAAAACTGGAGCCAGCCAGAAGGTCGCGTAGTCCGCAGCCTTCTGGCTCTCCGAACCCCCAACCAACAACCACTCCACATCCCATGAACCTCACCATCTCCGTCTTCCACCTCAACGCCGCCCGCAAGCTGCTCACCCGGCTCCGCTTCGAGCGCTTCACCCTGCCAGTTCTCACCCATGTGCTCGCCACTATCGATGCCGCCGGGCTCACCCTGGCCGTCACCGATCTCGACCACTGGCTGGAAACCCGCATTCCCGCCGTCATTGATCCGTTCACCCCCGGACAATTCCTCATCCCCGCCGAAGCCCTCAAGGTTGCGGCACGGGGTGACAAGGGGAGCTCGGCCCACTTCGCCTACGCGGAAACCGCGGACGGCACCACGCTGACGCTCACCACGTTCTGTTGCGGCCTGTCCGTAAAATCCGTCTATCATTTGGTAGTGACCGCAGATGACTTCCCCGAACGCCCCAACGTTGTTGGAAGGATTTCGTCGGTGCCCAAGGAAACCTTCGCCGCCCTCGAAATCATCGCCGGGTGCGCCTCCACCGATGCCACCCGCTACGTGCTCAACGGGGTGCATTTTACGCCAGCGGAAAGCGGTATGCTCATCGCCACCGATGGACGGCGATTGGCCGGAGCCCCCGCCTGCGTTCCCCGTCGGTCGTTCACCTTGCCCATCCCTGCGGTGCATGTGCTCGCCCATCCCGACTTCAGCACCCGCGACGCCGCAGTCCAACAACCGGACGATGACGACAATGACAAAGGTAACTACCTCCAGTTCCGCTCCGGGCCTCTCACGCTCATCGCCAAAACCATTGAAGGCCACTACCCGAACTACCGCAACGTGATCCCCGGCTACATGCCGGAATCCGTCACTGTGGCGGAATCCCACCGGTCAGCTCTCATCGCGTGGTTGCGGTCGCTGAAAGGCAAGTCCAACTCCGTGCGCCTCACCTGGGAAACACCGGGCCACGTCACCCTGACTCACCGGGATTACGACACCATGGGCGCAACCATCCAGGTGCCAGTCACCACCGACGGCAAACCACCTGCGATCGCCTTCGAACCGAAGCATCTCGCGGACGCCTTGGAGATCGGAGCCACCTTGCGCCTGGTGGATGCCCTCAATCCGGGAATGACCACGGATTCGTCCGGCAACTTCTGCGTGTTGATGAACCTGCGCTTCACCGAGGAAACCAGAACGGAGGCCACGCCGAAAGAGCCTTCAGCAACCTCCCTGGCCGCCTAACCTCCGGATTGCCGAAAGGCAATGCCGTGAAAAAGCCTTCCCGCCAGTCCCACAGGGGATGGCCGGGAGGGTATATCTCCGTTAGAAATTCAGCATCCTCTTTTTTACCTAGTATCGTGTAAAACTCAAATTGTTGGATAAAGTGATTTGAGTTTGATCCGGGCTTTTTGATTGGTGAACTGCCAGTTAATCGATTTGGATTCTTCATTTTTCCGGGCGAGATAGGCTATCACTTCGTCTGTGAATTCC
>JANPKJ010000155.1:0-38817 GCA_031425955.1 Akkermansiaceae bacterium
CAGAGCTGTGAAACGAAGACCGAAGCCGCACCAGCTACTGAATGTTCCCCGACATCAAATGATCGAGATCAGCCATCGCTCCCGCTACAAGAAACCCGCAGATGAAATCGTCCCAAACAACCCTTAAGTTAGCGCCATTCAGGCCTGACCCCATACAGAAACAAACGGAGTCCCGCTGGCCCTTTCCGTCGAGGTGTGAAGAGTTCCTACTGCCGGGACGCCAAGGGAACCCAGGGATTTGCAGAGGAGGGTCCAGAAATCCGGTCTTTCACCGATCCTAGTGATTCCAAATCTTTGCTGATTAGCCGGGACAGACCCTGCCGAAGTCATCATGCGAGGCCTGATCCCATAAAATGACCCCATAAAAGATCGTAATAATCACGTTGAAGTTATCACGCGAGGACCCCATTCAGCCTGTTATTTGGGATCGGCGCAAACTACCAAAGTCGCAACATGGAGTGCCAAATGGTAATTGGATCGCCTGACTCGGTTATATGATCGGTCCTCCAGGTTGATAAACCTGTCGCCAATGGGCATGATTTCCAACCTAGGGATGTTAGCCGGAAGGCATGCTGTGCCGAAAATGCAGCCGCAAGCTGACCCTGCCAATGCGCGATCTCCTCCTTTTGAAAATAACCCAACATTCCCGCTTCTGGATGGGTCAGAGGGTAGTGTTCGGCCAGAAATGCTCCCATGCCTTCACTCCCGAGGTATTTGCTCAACGGATGTTTGGACCCGAGCCTTTTGGCCTCAAACCGGAACTTCGGGCGTTCGCCCCGCTGGACCCGCTCAAACTCGATGTCGATGCGTGGACGGGACTCGCCGAGTTTTCCGAGTACGTCGATTTTTGGATCGTCACGTAATGAATACCGTTCCACCCATCTGGGTGCGTTGTCGGCAGCCATGAACTCAGTGATCGCCCTGCACAATTCACCGGTGATATCCGGCTCTTTCCAATTCGCATAAGTCGCTGGAGTCAGACGTTCATAGCCAGCTGCGACCAACTGGTGAGCGTGACTTCGAAGCTGAGAAAGCGCCCGTTGGCGAATGTCAATTTCCCGACCCATAAATCAATCGCTTGAAGTGCCGAGCGCTTCGGCGATGAGTTCACCCGCGTCTATGATGGCCTGTCGCCTGGTCCACTGAACCCGTTGTAGGGGCTTAAAGAGGTAGAGTCTTCCCCTGCGATAAATCTGAAGATTCCGCTCAAAATAAATCCATTGCTTATGCTCCGTCAGCAAACTTTGACGAGCCTTCTCGAACTCTTCCGCTTCCTTAACCGAAGAATGCCTAATTTGCGGGACTGCGGCTTTCCCCTCTCGTAGCACAATCTCGACCATTATGGATTTTGCGTCGAAGAGTGCTGTAATGTGATGGCTGGAAGGCCCGGAATCATCCGTCATGTATTCATCTAATTGATCACGAATCATAGTTAGATAATCTAGTATTTCTGATTCATCAGGTGCCCTGAACGTTTCCTTTTCCACTTTTCCTTGGATCATCAGCAAGTTCGTCCGCACAAAATCTTCGATGAGGCATTGCTCATCTGAGGTGAGGCCAAGCATGCGGAATACAACAGTATTAACCTCTCTCTTATATTTATCATAAACCACTCCATCAATACCACTTCCAGCCAATATACGTTCGTGCAGCTCGGCTAACTCTCTCGTTGCACGATCGCTAGAATTGGCGAAGGGAACCGGGAGTTCACGAAGAACCGCTAGAGTGGAAAGAGTTTCCTGAATCCCCCACTCCGGAGCATGAAAAAATTCAAAGTATTTGGCAAAATCTGAAAGTAAAAAAACCGAAATGGCTCTGAGTAACGGTTCCAAATCGAATCGAGATGGTGCTGAAATGCCGATTTTTTTCGGAGGAACTAAAATAAAATCGCTGCTAAAAACAGAAAAACGTCTGCTGGCATCTAAAATTAAGTGGGGTGGGTAAGATGCAGCCAATCCCCTTAAGCCACTCCGCTTGCGAACCCAACATTTTGCTATAGGAATCTTGTTTAATGCCCTAGAAGGAAAATCAAGCATCCAGCTCTGGTTCTTTCCGATATTCTTCACAAGAATCTCCAGCCCCCCCTCAATTTCAGGATGAAATTCGAGATTTGGATTTGGACTTGCGCCTGCCTCCACCTCTCGCAAGGCGGATGATTGCGCGACAACCAACTGATTATTCAACTCAAGCTCTAGAAATGAAGGCCATTTCTTAGCAATCCTCCGAAGGAGGCGCTCATCTTGAAAGCTACCCCACATTGCGAGCTTCCACGTAATCGCTTCACCGCGTATCGCTTCCATGTGAGGAATCTCTCGGACTTCTGATCCATTCGTAACCAGACTCCAAGTATCCAATTGCTTTCCCGCTTTTTGAGGTCGATTGGCTTCTTGGTTGATCACCATAGGAGCAAAGGTCCTCACAGAATCACCAGTAACTAAGCCATTTGCGGGCTTCTGAAAGAAGAGCGCCATGGCTGGAACAATCGTACGACCAGAAAAAAGTGTATATGCTAGATTGGAGAAATTTACCACACTCCACACATCTACCGTTGAAAATAGCAACTTCCGAAATTGGGTGGACTCGCTCTTGAATAGAGTCATTGCGGGAAGCACCATGCTGGCAACACCCTTCGCTTTAAGAGCTGATTGGCATTCCCAAACAAATGCTTCAGCAATCTGATTTCCTCCCGTCGGATGAGCACCCTTTCTGGTTATCCATTGTAATGCCAACAGGTCACGTGGATCTGCTGGTGGATTTGTGATTTTTTTCCACGGAGGATTACCGATGACCCAGTCGAATTTGAACGCCGATGGCTGTAATTGAATCACCGTTGCCCAGTCGCCTTCCGGATCGAAAAAGTCAGCCTCGAATATATTATTTCCTTTGAGGGTTGGAAGGAGAAACCCCTTGTACTTCCCCTCCAAATCTGGCGGATCCACATAATCCAGCAGAGTCACGAGAAGACTCATCTCTGCGATCCGGCAGGCATCTTCATCGCGATCTACGCCATAGATCTGCGTGGTCAGTATTTTTCGTAGCTCAGATGGAGGGAGATTTTTTCTGCCGCTTTCACGAATCGCACGCTCGATGAGCATCCGATAGGTTTGCACCAAGAATGCGCCGGATCCGCAACTCGGATCCAAAACCTTCATGTCAGATTGGAGTCGCCGCCTTGCGTCCATTTCGGCTATCATGAAATTCACCAAAGGAATCGGTGTGTAGTAGGCACCCGCTTCACGACCCTTGCTTTTGGTCTTACCGCGCCCCTTGTCGCTTTTTGCTTCTTCCGGTTCATGGAGAAACTGTTCGTAGATCACTGACAATGTCTCGATAGGGATATAGGAGAAATCGTAAGTTAGGAAATCGAATACCTGCTGACCGTTAGGGACATCTTCGCCCGCAAACGCGCAAGCCACAGTTTGAAGGTGATCCTTGTTTATTGCTGAAACAGGAAATGGGAAAATGGATCCGTTCAGGCCGTCCGTCTCATCGTCCAGCCGTGCATTCAGTTCCCGAAAGGCCTTGAGCGTAGCCTTGTAGGAAAAAATCTGATCAGTTTCCAATCCCCATCTGGAGAGTTTTCGAGGGGAAAGAAACCCACGGTCCAGCAGATAACGTAGATAAACATATCGTCCGATAAAGGCATGGGAAACTTCCTTCCTAAGGCCTTGGAGCCTCAGCTTCACAGCAAGGTCACCCAAACTTTTCAGAAGTCGCCAATCCACACGCTTTGCGGGATCCACATGCTTTCCCCATTTCGACCAGAGTGTCCCATCATCAATGTCTGCGGCGCGAAGGCCAGCGAGGTCTTCGGTGATGCGGTTAAAATCCCGGAGCGGAGCGATCAAGCCAGTCTCTCCATCGCCTCTTGGACTTTGGTAATCAAAACCCGAATAAAGTCGGACGCAGGTGGGGGATTCTACCAGGACGAACGGAACGAAGTCCTGATTCCACACTAGCTTGTGGATATTCTTCGCATCCTCGTCGCTGCTCGGCTGGAAAACCACAACAACAGGCACGGCCGCCTTTTCCTTATCCTCACGCAACACATATACTCCCGCGAATCCCATACTGCTTTTCCCATCGTGCCATTTTCGGCAAAGATGACTGAACGGAAGAGCCTCAAATGCCGCAGCTTCGGCCGCCGGGATGAAATTCCCAGAGGTATCGTAGCCGAGAGCTTGGATGAGGTGGCGCATTTTGGGGTTAAGATCGATTCATGATTCCCATCCGCCGTCGCAACGTCAGTCTGGGGCAAGGATTTGATTGAAGGCGGATACTAAAAATTGAACTCAAATCCGGCTGTCGCTTAAACCGCTCTTTGCCGGGGATGGCGTCAGCGGACGCGAGCAACTGGTCCAAGCCATAAGCTTCCATCGCGGCTCGGGTTGCGAGTTCTAAATCCTGGGTGTCGAAAGCGTGGCGGAGGGTGTCTGCGAGCTTGGGGGAGATGGATTTCGGATCAGGGACGCGGATGCGGCGGAGGTATTGGGCTTGGAAGCGGAGGTAGCCGCCGCGCATGCGGACGCCGTAGCAGTGGATGAAGAACTCGCCGACGGCGGACATGAGCAGGGCTCCGAGAACACGGAGGTCCCAGGTTTCCGAGGTGATCCAGTAGAGGTTGTGCTGCGGGTAGGTTTTACCGAGGTCGAGCGCGGGGAGAAGGCGCTCCTTGATGTCTGCGATGTAGAGCTTGTGCTTTTTGAAGAGGCCGAGATTTACGCGGTCGATGGTCTTGTGCCAGTTCTGCGGCTTGTCCTTCTTGGCGGTGTGGCGGGCGGTGAGCAGTTCGTGGTGGGGACGCAGGTGGGATTCGAACCTCGGATACGAATCAACGTCAACGAGGCCATTTTCGTCCCATGGATTAAGAAGATAGTGTCCTGACCATTTGACGCGGCCGTCGGTGAGGTCTGAGGCGAGGGCGAGTGGAAGCTGGCGGCCGGGCTCGACGTCGGGCTTCTTCGAGGTGATGAATACGCGGTCAGCTCCGGTGGCGACGCCGATGCCGATCTTCGTGCCCGTTTGAGTGCATTCGAGCGGGAAGCAGGTGGCCTCGAGGTGCTTGAGGAGTTTGAGCGCTTCGGGCGAGGAGCAGGGCCAAGGTTCGGTGCCGTGGAACCAATCGGGAAAACGGGCTGTTTTAATTCCGGGGCTGGATTTTAGTGAGGTGATCGACCTTACCAGACTTTGGGTTTTCTCGTTTTCGATCCCGGGGAGGGCTTTGGAGACGGTGACGGGGCCTTGTTTTTCTCGGGCGATGATGGTGACGGCGGGGTAGGCGGAAACCTCGGTCTCGAAGGCGGGCACGTCGTGGGCCTCGATGACGTGGCGGACGTTGTAGCCCTCGGTGGTGATGAACTCGCGCAGGGCGCTGCCGTAGTCGTTGAGCATCCAGCGGTCGGCGCAGATGTAGGCGCAGACGCCGCCGGGCTTAAGCTGGTAGAGGGCGGCTTGGTAGAAGGCAACGTAGATGTCCGCCCGGCCGCGCATGGCGCTGAAGCCGCTGCGGTAGAACTCGGCCTTGCTGGCGGGGATTTCCTCCAGGCGGATGTAAGGCGGGTTGCCGATTACGAAATCCGCGATGGGAAAGCAGAGGGAGGCTTCCAGGAAATCGGCAGTTTTGATCCATTGGCGGGCGAGTTTAGCGGCGGTCGCGGAGGAAACACCGAGCTGCTTCAAGGTCTCGCAAACCACTCTGACGGCCTGCTCCGCCGCTCCAGGGTCGATCTCAAACGCTTGGATCGCCCGACCTGCTTCGGTCAGTGGAGTGCCATGTCGCTCGCAGGACTCGACTAGCCGGCGGACCATTGCGCTGAGAAACGCGCCATCCCCGGCGGAAGGCTCCAACGCGACCAGCTCCGCCAATCGCCGTCCCGGCAGGTAGCCCGCCAAGTCCAGAACCAGCTCGACCATCCAAGACTTGGTGTAAACGACGCCGGCTTCGCGAGCAGCGGGACCGATGGTTTCGAGATGGATCATGAGTTCATGCGAACAGTTTTTGCCGACTGGGTCAACCGATGAATGCTGCCCGGGGCAGATTGATCGGCATTTTCCGGAATTCCAAGGATTGAAACGATCTGTCGCACCACCGGACAAGGCGGAGCGACTTGGAATTCAGGAGAAATTCAGCGCGTCCATGTCGAAAACGACGGTGACGTCTTAGGGCAGGGGCGCGGCGTGGCAAGGTTTTGATTCACCTCCCGCGCGCGAGATGCACGGCGACGCATTCCGTGTCCGGCAGGATGTGTTTCTCGATGGAAATGGCGACGTGGGACAGCGGATGGTTTCCCAGCAGATGGTTGGCGATGTCGGTGGCCAGGGTCTCGATGAGGTGCCGCGGGCGGGCGGCGGCGAGGGATTGGATTTCCAGCGAGACCTGATAGTAGTCGAGGGTGCGGGAGATGTCGTCGGCGAGTCCGTCGAAGTTTTGGGACGGGGTCATCCAGATCGTGACGAGCAGCGTTTGAGAAGCGGCGCGTTCTTCATCGGGCACGCCGATGTGGGTGCTGACGCGGAGGCGGCGGATCTCGATGGTGTCCATGGCAGATGAAAGAAGAACAGGCAGGAATGCCTATGTCACGGCGGGGAGGAGATTGCGTTCCAGGACTTCCATCAGGAGGAAACGTGTGGGCTGGTTGAGTTGGAGGGCGAGCGCGTCGGTCGGGGTGAGCCAGCGGAATTCCTCGGCTTCGTCGTCGAGGGTGACTGCGGTGGTGGTGGCGCGGGCGACGTAGTTGAGGAGGAGGAAATGCTCGGGGCGCATGAACTCGGGGGAGTCGATGCAATCCTGGACGAGCGCGAACTCGATGTCGCGGAGGGCAAGGCCGGTTTCTTCGAGGATTTCGCGCTCCAGCGCGGCGGTGGAAGATTCGCCGCGCTCGATTTTTCCGCCGGGGATGCCCCAGCGGTCGCCCCATTTGTGGGTGCGGACCATCAGAACGCGGCCGTTTCCATCGTGGATGAGCGCGCCGACGGTGGCGATGGGCCGCGAGACGCTGCGGCGGCGATCAAGCAGGGTGCGCAGGACGCCGAGGTCGGGCACGGTGATGTCGGGCCTGACGGCGGCGAGAATTTCCGCGTGGTTGTAGCCGGTGAGCACGGCGATGGAGGAAATGCCGCCGTGACGGGCAGTTTCCACGTCGTGGGTCATGTCGCCGACGAAGGCGGTCTCGGCGGGGTTGAGGCCGTGGGTTTCGAGGATGCGGTGGATGATCTCGCGCTTGTCGAGCACGCCGGAGTAGGTGGCTTCGAAGTGGTGACGCAGGCCGAAATCGTCCATCTGGCGCTCGAAGGCGAGCGTGTCCATGGAAGTGAGGACAAACGCGCGGATGCCGAGGGCGGTGCACCATTCGAGCTTTTCGCGGGCGTGGGGCAGCACGGTGACCGGGGTGACTGCGGCGTCGAAGGCCGGGCGGAAATGCGCTTCCAGTTCTTCGAGCGGGATGTCCGGCAGTTGCTCGGCGTAGAATTCCCGGTAAGGCAGTCGGAACGCGCGGCGGAATCCCTCGCGGTCGAGCGCGGCGATTTCGTATTTCGCCAGCACGGCATTGGTGGCTTCGATGACCGGGCCGAGGTCGTCCACGAGTGTACCGGACCAGTCGAAAATGAGGTTGCGAAACATGTGGATGAAATTTGGATTTACCGCAAAGGGGTAAAGGTCGCAACGAGACGCGGAGGAAGAATGCGCTTCTTCGCGACCTTTGCGCCTTTGCGGTCGATTCTGAATGAACGTTTCATCCGAGTTGGAACTTGATGGACTTGATGCGGCCTTCGCCGAGCTGGCTGCGGATGCGGGAGAGCAGCATGGGCTTCATCTGTTCCAGTTGGAAGCGGAGGGCGGGCTGGGTGACGCGGAGCACGAGGTTTCCGCCGTTCACGGAGAGCGGTTCGGTGTTGCGGGCGATGAAGTCTCCGGCGAGTTCCTTCCAAGTCGCGCGGACCTGGTCTTCGTGCAGCCCGTCCTCGGCACCGGCGGCGCGCAGGATGGCGGCCACGAATTTTTCCGCCAGATGGATGCCGGCGTTGAGGTCGGCCGGTTCTTCGGCACCGCGCCATTCCTGCAGGATTTCCTTGCGGATGCTGCTGGCACGCGGCGGCTTTTTCATGGTTTCGAGGCGCTTAGGCGTCGCCATCCTCGCCGATCGCTTCGACCGGGCAGCCTTCCATGGCTTCGCGTGACTGAGCGATTTCCTCGGCGTTTTCCGGTTGTTTGAAAACGTAAGAATAACCCTCGTCCTCGGCCCGGGTGAAGTTGGCCGGCGCGGTCTCGCGGCAGAGATCACAGTCGATGCACTGGCTGTCCACGTAGAACTTGCCGGATACGTTTTCCACATTTTTGTCTTCGCGATCAGCCATGGTAAATAAAGGGAATTACAGGCCCTTGGATGCCTTTGCCGGGCGGGCGATGCAATAGGAAATTTCGAGAAACGGCATTCAGCACCCACGCCCGCGGTTCGCAGCGGTGTTGCCGCAACGAGGTCATGATGGACCGGAAGGGAAATCAGGTCTAGTTTCCCGTTTCGTTGAGAACGGGCGAACCACCAGACGTCCTCTGAACCCGGAGACGTTTAAATTCCAGCGAGTTCCAACCCCGGCTTTCGCACTGGTCAAGTCGGAGTCCGCTGGTTAAAACTCCGCAAGCTGCGCATCATGACACCCAAGCCACCTTCATCCTCAGAGGGATCGTCCTTTCCTCCGAGAAGTCGCCCGAATCTGGGCGACTTCGTCAAGGATACCACGGAGCTCGATCTTTGGGCATTCGACGACCTCGACCCGGAGGAGGTTGCGCCGAAGCCACCCGCACCGCCCGCTTCAACAGGTATCCCGGGTCCCCGAGACAGCCGGAAGAAAAAGCCGCTTGCGGCGGTGGAGTCGACGGAACCGCCTCCAACACCACTCGTGACGGGCAAAGACAGCATCCGCGTGGATGTCAGCAAGGAGGCGCCAACCCCCCCGAGCGACCTCGCGGAACCCCGCACTGAATTCGAGGATCTCGATGATCCCGACCATTGGACTGAAAACGAACCATCCGCCCTGTCGATTCACCCTAGCTTGATTAACGCTCCGGCCGCGCCGGACCCGACGCATGAGTCCGAGGTCGCCGAGACCAGCGTGGAATCAACCCCGCCTGCTGGGGAATCTGACGAATTCTCACCGGCCACTCCGGAAAACGCCAAACCGGTTTCGCTGGTCCCACGCATGGGACTTTCCAAACTCGAGTGGCTCGGGCTGGCTGCTCTGGGTGCCATTCTGTTGGTGGGCGGTGGCGTGGTGTTTTTCAATTCTATCCACCGGCTGCCGTCTGGAGTCGAGCGCCTGAAAGCGGGGGATTTTCCGGTCAAGGGCAGTCACGTCGCTATTCTTTCCGCCGAGACCTTCTGGCGCGCCCCCGTCACCGAGGGAAAAAATGCCGAAACCTTCCGCCGTGGGACCCAGCTGCTGCCTGTGGCCACGCTTAACTCCAGTAGCGGCCCGGCCGCCGTCCGGGTGTTCTTCCGCGACGAAGAAGGCCGAGTCATGGGCGATGCCGTGACCCGGACGATCCAGCCCGGAGTCCCGCTAGAGATCGCGGCTACCGCGGGCTTCGAAGATCTCGGCATGCACGCCGCCTACCGCACCGGCCAGAGCAAGCCGTGGACCATCCAGGTGCTTGAGGGCCCGTCGGAAACGGCCGCCAACGCCGAATTCAAAAAACTCTTCGAAATCAACATTTCCACGGATCGCCGCTGAATCACCACTCCATGTCCACTCAAGAAGTCACCCCACTCGTGCCCCGGGAAGGCTGGCACGTCATGCACCTTTTCTATCATGTCGACCACGCGCAATGGGCGCTCTACAGCGACGACGAAAAACGCCAGTCCAAGACCCGCCTCACCGAACTCGTGCAGGAAATCCGCGCGACGCCGGACACGCACCTATTGATTTTTTCCGTGGCCACGCCCAAGGCGGACCTCGGCTTCATGCTGCTCACCCCCGACCTGCAGGTGGCGAACACGTTCGAAAAACAACTAAGCCTCTCGCTCGGCCCGGAGATCCTCAGTCCGACGTATTCCTATCTCTCGCAGACCGAGAGCTCGGAATACACCACCACCCGCGAGCAGTATGCCGCGGACACCTTGGTCGCCGAAGAAGGACTCGCGGAAGGATCGCCCGAATTCGAGGCCGGGCTCAAGGCCTTCGACGACCGGATGGCCCACTACCTGAAACACCGGCTCTATCCGGTTCTACCCGACTGGCCGGTGATCTGCTTCTATCCGATGTCCAAGCGCCGCAACGGAGGCGACAACTGGTATGCGCTCGATTTCGAAGCGCGCAAAAAACTGATGGCCGGCCACGCCAAGGTTGGCCGCACCTACTCCGGCAGGATCCTCCAGCTCATCACCGGATCCACCGGACTGGATGAATTCGAGTGGGGTGTCACGCTGCTCGCCAAGGACACCATCGATATCAAGTCGATCGTTTACGAAATGCGTTTCGACGAAGTCACCGCACGCTACGGCGAGTTCGGCGATTTCTACATCGGAATGCAGCTTCCGCTTGACGTCCTTTTCCGCAGGATCTGCCTGTGAGGGTTGTGGGATTGTAAAAAAGAGGTATCATCCAGCCATGGCGACGAAGTTCTATCGAAGCGTGCCGGGGTTGTTGGTTTTGCCCGTCCTGTTCAGCTTGGCCGGTTGCGACAAACTGAAGTCGGTGGCGGGAGCCCTTCAGAAAAAGGAAGATGCCAAGTCCGACACGCCGGTCGTGCAGGGGACCTTCAGCCAGAATCAGATCTCCAACATCTCTTCCGCGGACTTCGCCGGATTTATTTCGCGGAAAGACGCGCTCGTCATCGTCGACTTCCACGCCGATTGGTGCGGTCCTTGCAGGCTCTTGGGCCCGATCTTGGAGAAGGCCGCCCAGGCCCATCCGGGCGTGGTGTATGTGGGCAAGGTGAATGTCGACCAAGTGCCGGATCTCGCTGCGGCACAAGGAGTTGGCGGCATTCCCGACGTCCGGATTTTCAAGAACGGCCGGCAGGTAGATCGGTTTGTAGGATTTCCCGGAGAAAAGCGGGTTTTGGAGAAAATTGCGGAACTCTCTCGGGGAATCACCCCAACCGCTGCGACCACACCCGCTGCGAAGCCCCCCACGGAACCGGTAATCCAGCCTTTCAAAAAGGATTGGCTGCCGCCGGGCATGAAACGGCAGCAATCCGCGGCTCCTTGAGAAGGCCAATGGATTGTGAATAAAAAAACCGCGCAAGGGCTGGCCTTGCACGGTCTTGAGAGGTGAATCGGATTTCCGGACCAAATCACCTGTTAGCGCTTCTTTTTCTTTTCATCCTCGGGCTTGTCTCCCTTCGGTTCCTGCGTCCCCTTGGCCTGTGGCGCTTGTTCGGGTTTGGCCTGTGGCTGTGGCCGGGCCTCACGTTTCGGAGCTTCCTGTGCTTTCCGCTGTGGGGTCGGTTGCGGTTCAGCTTGTTTAGGTTGGCGTTGTTGGGCCGGTTGGGCCTGAGGTTGCGCCTCCCGTTTTGGAGCCTCCTGCGCCTTCCGTTGTTGGGTCGGCTGAGGTTCGGCGTGGCGTTGTTGGGCCGGTTGGGCCTGTGGCCGCGCCTCCCGCTTCGGAGCTTCCTGCGCCTTCCGTTGTTGGGTGGGTTGAGGTTCGGCTTGTTTGGGTTGGCGTTGTTGGGCCGGTTGGGCCTGTGGCCGCGCCTCCCGCTTCGGAGCTTCCTGCGCTCTCCGTTGTTGAGTCGGCTGAGGTTCGGCTTGGCGTTGCGGGGTTGGTTGGGCCTGTGGTCTCTCCGCACGTTTTGGAGCTTCCTGTGCCTTGCGCTGTTGGGGTGCGTCTTGTTTGGGCTGGCGGTCAGGCTTGCCCTCGGCTTGGGGCTTGCGCTCCGGACTCGTTTGGGACGGTGCTTTCGAACGCTCTTCACGCGGTGTCACTTCCTGAGCCTTGCGGTCGCCCGGTTTTGCCTGCGACTCTCTTCCTCGGCCCGCTTGTGTCGGCTGCCCTTCAGGTTTGTTGCGATCTTCACGCTGTTGGGATTGTTGATCGGGAGTGGTCATTTTCGAAGGGTCCATCTCACGACCCGAGCGTTGCGGAGTTTCATCTCCACCGCGGCCGGGTTTGGACTGGGCGGATCCTCGCTCGCCTTTGCCATCTGCTCCGGGTTCCTGACGCTTGTCGGGGTTACGCATTTCCTTCTCGCGCTCTGCGTTTGTCTGCGGCGTTTCCCGACCTGCAGGACGAGACTCGTTTTTGTTACCGCGCGCTTCAGGGCGCTTGGGCGGTGCTTCCTTCTCGGAAAACCGGTCCGCCTCGCGACCGATGATCGGTGAACGCCGGGTCTTCTCACGGACCGCCGAAACTTTTTCGGACTCGGCTGCTCCCGCCGCGACCTCGCGGGTTTCGATCTGTCTGCGCTCCTGACTGAATTTCCTCATCTCCTGATTCTGCGAGACGAACTGCTGGCGAGCACCTTGGTCGATAGAACTGAAGCTTTGCGCGCGGCCCGGCTCTTGGACGAATGTCGATAGCGGGGAGGCATAGGTGCGGTTGCGACCGTCGTTGTAGCGATCCTGGTTATAATCTCTCATCGCCGCCCATGTGCGTGGCGGACGGGCGTCCTCGTTGTCGCGGAAATAATTGTAATCATCCTGCCTGCGGCGGTCCCAGCCGCGGTCATCGCGGTTTTCCCAGCGGTCGTAGGCATAGATCGGATCATAGCCACCGCGGCTGGTGCCCCACGAACGGGAAGTATAGTAACCGCTATTCTGGTAGCGCGGCGCGTAATAGTCCCCGAAGTAATATTGGCCGTAGCGCGGACGCACGAACAGGTGGTTGGAAAACACGTTCAAGGCGACCACGATCAGCGGAGTGTAGGAATAGTTCGGCTCGGCATAAATCCGCTCGCGGAAATGAACCGGAGCAAAGAGCACGCCGCGTCTTGCCACCGCGTAGTCCCAGTAGCCATCCACGTAAACGTAGCCGCGGCGGGTCCAGCAATAGCGGGACGGCACCCATGTCCAGTCCGTCCGCAAGGGCACCCAATAGCCGGGCCTCCACGCATAACGGGTGTCCACCCAGGACCAATTTCCCGGAATCCAGCTGTGGTTAGACGAGGGAGCTTCCACGTTCGGTCCGGAATCCACACTGCGCGGCGGGGCGGTGGAAACATAGGAAACCTCTTCCGTGGTGGAGTCCGCCCAATAACCGGCGGTCCATTGGTATTTTTCATCCTCAATACCATTCCAGTAGCCCGGCACCCATTGGCGGCCGGGTGGCAGATTGCGCCAGATTCCGCTGATCCAGATGAAGTCGTCCTGGTCCTCGTCCCACGCCCAGTAGCCGGAAATCCAAGTCACATTGTCGCCGTCCGGTCGTTGTTCGGGCGCTAGCTCTTCGATCGGATCGGGCACCCGGGTGGAAATGATCAACCCGGGTTGCGGGTCGTAGTTGATCGACTCGGCAAAAGCCTCGTGGACCGGGCCGCGGGTGAGGACTTGGACGTTATCGGCCCCGGCCTCCTGAGCAGATGCTCCCGACGGGAGCAGGGTGGCGCCGGTCAGCATGAGGGCGCTGAAGGTGCCTAGAATGGTTTTGTAGTTTGGGTTCATGATGTGTCGGCCGAGTGTGGGCCGCATTGACGAGACGCATTCGTCCGCGCATCGATTCAATTATAAAAACAATACACCAAAAGTGAGCGGCAAGGCGGATTTGTTGCATCCGTGCGATTTGCAAACTAACATTGCAAACGGCATGGACCTATGGGTTTGAAAACCCATAGGTAGCATCCTCTAACTCCGGGGTTTTGCTTCCTTCCCAATCAATCCAGGAACTTGCCGGGATTGAGAATGCCGTTCGGATCCAGAGCATTCTTCAGCTCGCGGTGGGTCTGAAAGGAAACCTCGCCGAGCGCCTTCCGGATCCACGGTTTCTTGGCGATGCCCACGCCGTGCTCGCCGGTGATGGCGCCTTCGTTTTCGAGGATCCAGCTGAAAAGCCGGTCGAGCGCGGCGTCCGCGCGGGTGCGGACTTCCGGATCGTCGTAGTGTTTCACCATCAGGTTGGTGTGGATGTTGCCGTCACCCGCGTGGCCGAAGCAGGCGATGGGGATGCCCGTTTCCTGTTCTAACATCCTGGCGAAGGTGACCAGTTCGACGAGCTTGGAGCGCGGGACGACGATGTCCTCGTTGAGCTTGGTGAGGCCGGTATCGCGCAGGGAGAACGAAAACTCGCGGCGTAGTTTCCAGATCCGCTCGCGGGACGCCTCGTCCGGAGCGCGCTCGATGAAGGTGGCACCGAGCTTGGTGAGAAGCTGATGGAGTTCCTCGATCTCCGCGAGGGTGGCGGTGGGGCGGCCGTCGATCTCGACGATGAGATGGGCGTTGCCCGGCGGGAAGACATCGGCGCCGAGTTTTTTCCTAGCAGCAGCAAGTGTGAAGGTATCGGTGATCTCGAGCGCGGAGGGAAGGTGACCGGCGTTGAGGATGGACTGCACGGCGGCGGCCGCCATTTCGAACTCGGGAAAAATCGCGGCGAGCATCGCGCGGCTGGCGGGTCGCGGAATCAGGCGGAGCGTCGCCTCGGTGATGATGCCTAACATCCCCTCGGATCCGGTGAACAGCCCGACGAGGTCGAAACCGGTCTTGTTTTTGTGCAGTCGTCCGCCGGTGCGGAGGATTTCACCGCTGGCGAGCACGACTTCCAGACCGAGCACGTAGCTGCGGGTGACGCCGTATTTCAAACAACGCGGGCCACCGGCGTTGGTGGCGATGTTCCCGCCGATGGAGCAATCCTTGCGAGAAGCGGGATCCGGCGGGTAGTCCCAACCGACGGCGTGGGCCGCTTCCTGCAAGGTTTTGGTGATCACGCCCGGCTGCGCGATGGCGACGCCGTCTTCCGGATGCATCCCGAGAATCTGGTCCATCCGCGCGGTGGAAAGCACGATGCCACCGTGCACCGGCACGCAGCCGCCGACGTAGCCATAGCCCGCACCGCGGGTGGTGACGGGGATTTTTAGCTCGTTGGC
Source organism: Akkermansiaceae bacterium (assembly GCA_031425955.1). Lineage (GTDB taxonomy): Bacteria > Verrucomicrobiota > Verrucomicrobiia > Verrucomicrobiales > Akkermansiaceae > Luteolibacter. The sequence goes on from JANPKJ010000155.1 coordinate 15,014, forward strand.
GAATTTCAGCACCGCAGAGACGTCAGCCGTGGACTCGGCGAAAACCACCACGTCCGGCGGATGGCTGGCGGACCATTTATCACCGGAATTCGCAGCGAGGATCTCTGCGGATGTGGTGACTTTATCCCCGCCGAGAAGGGAGCTGAGCGGTGCGAGCCAGTCGTAGGATGAGGGATTCATGAGAACTCCATTGAGGGTCGGTGTAGCCCGGTGATCCGTCAATCCTTCGTCTCGGATGAAATGCAGTGTTCGGCAGTGTTCGAGATCATTGCATTCCGTGTCATCCGGCGAGGGATGCATGCGATCCTATTTAACGAATCATCGAGCGGAGGGTGCCGCTGGAGTTGTCCTTGCGGGGATGAGGAACCATGACCGGGTGACAAAGAATGATTCCGTAGCGATCCAGAATTGCAGCCTTGTATGTTGCCGATGACTCAGACCAGTTTCAGCCGGATCCCATGAAAATTTCCTATCTACTATCAATCTTCATCGTTTTCACCCTTTCCAGTTGCGCTCCTACCAAGCTAACCGAAGAACAGAAAGCTTCACTGGAGCGGGTGACGGTGAGTCGGCCTGCGGTTCAAGCGGAGGATTTGAAGCCAGTTGACGGCAGCGATTCTCCCAACGCCGCAAACAAAGTTCCGATGGTGACCGGAGGAGGCATCATTCCCGCATTGATAGGCAACGCGATCGACGCAGGCGTCACCGCGCATCAATCCAGCCAGTTCAAGAAACAATATGGGACGCAGATTGAACAGGTGCAGGCTCGGATTCCACGGAATCCAGGGTCAGATCTACGTGACCGCGGGGCACGAGTGCTGAGGAAGGATTCCTTCTTCGGAACCCGTTTTACCGAAACCGATGCGCCAAACCGCTTTGATGGTGATCTTGTTTCTTATGGACTGGTAAGATATGCCCGCATTAATGACCAGACCACTCTTGGCATGGACATTTCCTGCAACGTTTGGCTCACGGATGCCAATTCAAAGAAGCTTTTCGCGCAGTTGATAATCGGTCGGTCCAAAGATTCATATACGATCCCTGAATACGCCGCGACACCCGCATTGGTGGATAAGGTTTACTTGCAGGCCGTCGACAGTTTCGAAGCTCAATTCAAAGGGATGGTCGATTCCCAGCTTGGCCGGTGAAGTGCGAAAGTGAGGAGCCTGCGCCCGGGTCCGAGATAACAGACATCCGCCGTGATGCGAACGCGCCGTGAACTTGGCAAACCGCAGAATACACTGAAGAAGAAGGATGGGAGCGAGACGCTCCCACAACGGTCTGGGGCGGGACGCGCCAGCTACTTTAGAGTGAAACAGGTCAGACGTAGATCTTCTTGTAATACTCGTCGGCCATGCGGTCCGCGTCGAAGAAAGGGACGACGTCGTTCATGGAGTTGAGGACGACTTTGTTCCAGCCGGCGGGATCGTCGTAGTAGAGGGGCAGGATGGTTTCATTCATCAACTTGTAGAAACCTAGCAGGTCGTGGCGGTCTCGGTCCTCATGGCTCAGCGACGGATCGGCAGGCGGGATGATGAAGGAGTTTTTTCCGTCCACCGCGAATTCGCAGACCCAGCCGTCGTAGGTGGAGAGGTTGACCGAGCCGTTCATGGCGGCGGTCATGCCGGAGGTGCCGGACGCCTCGCGGGTGACGACCGGATTGTTGAGCCAGATGTCGGAGCCGTTTTTGAGGAAGCGGGAAAGCTCGAGCTCGTAGCCGACGAGCACGGTGGCGTTGGGGTAATCCTTGGTGAGGCGGATAAGGTGGTTGAAAGTGTCGATCGCCGAGTAGTCGAATGGATAGGGCTTGCCGGCCCAAATGATCTGGATCGGGTATTTGTTGTTTTGGAGCAGGTCGCGGAAGAGCCGCATGTCGCGGGCGATGAGGTCCGGGCGCTTGTAGCCGGCGAATCGGCGCGCCCAGACGAGGGTGAGCACATTCGGTTTGAAAAGCTTGCCGGTTTGGTCGGCGACGACGCGGAAGAGCCGCTCCTTGAGCTCGCGTTTGCGATGTTTCAGTTCCTCGATTTGCTTGCCGGCGCGCGCGTGTTCGAGACCGTGGTCCGCCCAGTATTTTTTATTCTGGGCGTTGGTGACGTGGGTGATTTCACAAATATTCGGATAGTCCTTCCACATCTGGCGGGACACCTCGCCGTGGAGTTTGGAAACACCATTGGCGATGCGGGCGAGCCGGAGTGCGGCGAGCGAGTGGTTGAATTCCCCACCGGTGATGCCGGTGATTTCGCGGACTTCCTCTTCCGGCACGCCGCCGAAGAACGAGAAATCGCGCAGCAGATCGAAGCCGTGTTTCTCATTTCCCGCTTCTTCCGGCGTGTGGGTGGTGAAGACAAGGCGCTTCTTCACCTCAGCCACGCTGCGATGCTTTTCATAAAGGTGGAACGCGGCGGAAAGCCCGTGGGCTTCATTGAGATGCCAGACTTCGGGGTCGACGCCGAGCTCGTCGAGCAATCGCGCGCCGCCGGCACCTAGAATGATGTATTGGGCGATGCGGCGGAGGTGGTCGTGGTCGTAGAGGCGGTGGGTGATGGCACGGGAAAGGCTGTCGTTTTCCTCGACGTCCGTGCTGAGGAAAAACATCGGCACGGTGCCGAAGATATCACCGGGCAGGAACATGGCCTTGACCCAGACCGGATGGCCGTGGACGGGGACCGTGAAGCGGATGCCGGTGTCCTGGAGGAACGCATATTCCTTTTTCCGGAACTGCACGGCGAGCTCGCGATCCTCGCCGCGGGCTTGGTTGTAGTAGCCGTAGGTCCAGAGGATGCCGATGCCGCAGAGGTTCTGCTTGAGGTCGGCCGCAGAACGCATGTGGGAGCCGGCGAGGAAACCCAAGCCGCCGGAGTAAACCTTGAAGCTTTGGTCGATGGCGAACTCGCATGAGAAGTAAACCGCACTTTTTGCGTATTTTGGGGCGATTTCGTAAGGGTGGGCAAATGGTTTGGGAAGAAAAGAGGAAGCCATAATGGATCGGTTGAGTGGAAGCGGGACTTGTTGGAGCGGGGTGATGTCGTGATTGAATCCGCTGGAGGATACACCCACCTTCGAAATGCAGCGGTTTTCATGATTTTGCAGTGTTTCAAGGGCGGGTGATGTCGGGGAAATGGAGGATGATCGAGGCGATGTCGAGCCCGCTACGCACTTCATGCTTGTTTTATACCAAATTGCGAAAATTCCAATGTGACAAGATTCGCTGAATACCAATTGATTGTGAGAATTTCTGGCAAGTTGGCTGGGTCGACTTGCGGAATTCAACGCGGGGCCAGCTTTTCGCGCATCCCCTGAAGCGGTCGCTCGATCCAGCGCCACGACGCCAAGGTCAATCCCCAGGCAATCGCCGCGTGGAGGATCATGATGAGAACGGCACCCGGACTTGTCTCGAAGGAACCGTTCCACAAGAACCAGAAGAGCTTCCCGGTCACCAACGGTGCGAGATTGTGAAAAAGATAGAGCCCGTAGGAAAGCTGCCCGATGCGCTGGATTGCCGGGTGCTCGAGGATTTTTCCGGGCAGTCCCGGGAGTCCAACCAGCGTCGCTGCGATGAAGCCGCACCAGGCGACGGAAAGAAATGTTTGCTGGAACGCGCGCAGCCCGAACGTCGGCCAGCCGAAAGCGTGCGCCCCGAAGATCCCCAGGTAGCCTGCCAAGCCTGCCGCCGCCAACCAGCGCAGACCCGGGCTTTCCAGCGACATCCCCCGATGCACCGCCAAGGAGAACACCGCGCCGATGCCGAAATAGTCGAGACACGCCCAAGTCAACACCTGCGGCCACGCGAACCACTGCAGGAAAAAATCATGAAACATCCGCGATACCGGACCGACCGCGGTGAACACCAACAACACCGGAACCAACAGCCTGCGCGGCAGAAACCAGATCACCAAAGGCCAGATCAGATAGAACTGCTGTTGGATCGCCAGCGACCAGAAATGGTTCGTGCCGGAAGGCCAGTAACCGAGTGAAGCGATGTGGAAATTTGACAAATGGAACACATACCACGGCAGCCCGGACCCGGTCACATCCGGCGCGCGGACGATCCACGCCAAGGCCAGCGCCGCGTAATACGGTGCGAGGATCCGCAGGCCGCGGCGGACCTGATAGGTTTTGAGGGCGGCCGCCTTCCACGTGCCGCCGCGCGCCTCGCTGCGGTCCCGCTCGCGGAGCAGCGAACCGGTGATCAGATAGCCGGTGAGCACCAGGAAAAGAAACAGAAACACTTCAAACGGAAACACCCGCGGCCAACCGGGCGGGCACCAGTGATCCCAGCAGATCGCCATCATCGCGATCGCCCTCACCCCGTCCAGTTGCACCGCCCGGCCATTCACCAAGTGCTTGAAACCATGATCCGCCGAAGGATGCACGCGCTTTCCGGGGAAATGATTCTCCACCCAACGAGGAGTCATCTTGACGCGCAAAATCAACTGTCTTACTGTCCAGCACAGTCATGAAAAACATCACGCTAAAAATCGATGACGAAACCTATCGCAAGGCCCGGGTCCGGGCTGCGGAGCAAGGGACATCGGTCAGCGCAATGGTAAAGGATTTTCTCGTGAGGCAGGTTGGCGAGGAGGACGAGCGGGAGAGACGCCGCATCGCATCACTCGACGAGATCTACCAAATCGCCGACATGCGCGGTCAAACGAGACCGGAGCCCTTGAAACCCCTGACCCGGGACGAGATTTATGCCGACCGCTTTCGTTGACACGAACGTCCTGATTTATGCGGCCGACGAATCTTGCTCGGACGAGCGCAAGACCCGGATTGCCCGCGAACTGCTCCGCCAGCGCGGCCTGCAGTTGTCCGTGCAAGTGCTCAATGAATTCACGGTGAACGCGCGCCACCCGTCGAAACTGGGCTTCACCTCGCAGCAGGAAAATGAATGGCTGAGCCGTTGGCTGCTTTTTCCCATCGCGCCGCTGACGATCGACACCTTCCTCAGCGCCCGGCTCATTCATTCCCGCTTTCAAATTTCCCATTGGGATTCCCTCATCCTCGCCTCCGCCCGTGAAACCTCCTGTCAGGTCGTCTATTCCGAAGACCTTGGCCACGGGCAGGAGTATGACGGAGTGACGGTGGTGAATCCGTTTTTGGGCTAGCTTCTGAAATAGCGGAAATTTCTCCATATCCGCGTCAGAAAAACGATTGAGAGAATTCCGGCTGCAGCGATCACCAGAGAAAGCGGTCCATTGCGGTCGGGAAATCTGCCAGGATGCAGGAGCCAAAAACAGCCAAGAGCCGCACCCGCTGTGATGACAAGGCCGGCAAGCGGGCCTCCGAGATATCGCGGGATTTTTCCACGACCGAAAAAAATCAGGATCCCTAAGACACAGGAAGCCATGATAGCGAATCGTCCAAGCGGCCAGAATTCCTTCCAATGGTATCCCTCATTCACCCCGCCCCAGTTTGAGATGTCGTCTTTCTCTCCTTGATCGTCAATGCCATCGGCGCCGAGCGAATAGATATCGTATTCTCCATGCAATCCGGGATTTCTGTAAACAAGCTCCCGTTTCCAATCGTCGAGAAACGCATCGGGTTGTTCGGCAAATATCGATGGGTTGCCATTCCGGATCGACTCCCAACAGTTCCGCGCAGCCGGAAGTTTTCCGGAATCCTGGCGATACTCCTCAACCGCCATTGCCGCATTTCTCGTTTTTTGATAGGTTTTTGATAGGTTTTTGACGCCAGCGAACTCCATGCCTCAGCCCGGTGTGGAAAGAGCATCAATACAAGAGCAAACAACAGCGGGGTTTGTGCCTTGAACTTCGAGGCGATGGCACTGCCGGACATGCCGGAGTGAAACAAGCCTGCTAGCAGATGGCAAGTTGGGGAATCCGGAGGTATTGGGAACCGGGTAGGCCTGGTGCTCAACTTTTCCGCAATTGGGCGATGAATGAATTGCGAAAGGACGATCTACGAGGGCCGATCCGCTTGAAAGCGGGACTAACGTGCGGGGAGAAGAAAGGACGAGACGTCCATTCTCCATATCGGGCTTACGACTCGCTGGTCTTGGCCGTTTTCTTGGCGGCGACCTTCTTCACGGGACGCGGCGGGAAATCGAAGCCGATCTTGCCGTCTTTCGGCTCGAAGGTGAGGTGGGCGTCGAACTTGCGCTTGGTGCGGTTGGAGACAAAGCCTTTGAGCACGTCCGTCTTTCCGGTGGAAATGAGTTTGAGCATCTGGTCCTGCGGGATTTCGCACTGGAGGATGGACTTGCCGATGCGGATGCCATGCGGGTCCTTCTTGGTGACGATTTCCGGGACATGATAGGCTTTTTCCGTGGCGTAAACCTTGTAGGATTTGCCTTCCTCGGTTTTGGCCTCGCCGATGAAATGTTCTTCGGTAAGTTCAGGCGGGCCGTCGCGGTCTTCGCTTTCGAAAACGAAGTTGATCTTGAACTTTGCGTCCATTTCGAGCGCGGCGTCGAAGGGTTTGTTGAACTTCGAGCGAAATCCCGTGAGCGGCCCGACGAGTTTGGTGGTGAAGAGCTGGATGGCTTCCTGCTCGGTGAGCAGGCGGCCGGCGATGTGCTTCTTCGCCTTGAACTTGCACTCCGGCTCGCGGCACTCATAGGTCGCCTCGGTTTGCTTGAGCGAAGGCGCACCGCACATCGGGCAGTTGACTTTGAGGTCGGGGAAGACCTCGCTTTTTGCGAGGTCGGCGGCGTGGCGGGCCTTGGTGCAGATCTCGCTGGTATAGGCGATAATCTCCTTCATGAAATCACTGCGCTTGAGATTTCCATGCTCCATCTGGCGGAGTTTGAACTCCCAGTCTCCGGTAAGTTTCGGCGAGTAGAGCCCCTCGATTTCCATCTCGCGGACGAGGTCGATGAGGCGCATGCCGCTGCCGGAAACGAAGAGTTCGCGCCCTTCGCGGGCGAGGTATTTCTGGGCAATCAGGCCTTCGATGGTCGCTGCGCGGGTGGCGGGCGTGCCCAGGCCGCGGTCCGCCATCGCTTCGCGGAGCGCTTCGTCGTCGATGAGTTTTCCGGCACCTTCCATCGCGGAAAGCAGCGTCGACTCGGTCATCCGGGCGGGTGGTTTGGTTTCCTCGGCGAGGACATCCACGGGATCGGCGTGGGCGGTTTCGCCGGCGCGGACGGGGACGAGTTCGTCCTTTCCGGCAGCGACGCCGGGGCGGCGGCCGTAAACTTCTAGCCAGCCGGGCTTCACCAAAATGCGGCCTTCCGTTTTGAAACAATCCTGCTCGATGCGGGTCAGGCGCGTCGTCTGCTCGAATTCGGCGGACGGATAGAACACGGCGATGAAGCGCTTCACGATCATGTCGTAGAGCTTCTGCTCGGCCTCGCTGAGCTTGGAAAATTTGCCAGTCGGGATGATGGCGAAGTGATCCGAGACTTTCTTGCTGTCGAAAACGCGGCGCGATTTGTGGAGGCGTGGGCCTTTTTCATCGCTGCCGGAAAGAACGGCCTTGGCGTATTTCGCGACGTCGAGGCCGCTGTTGCCGATGTCGGCCATCGTTTCGCGGACGTTGCCGGTGTAGTCCTCCGGCAGATACCGCGAATCGGTCCGCGGGTAGGTGATCATCTTGTGCTTTTCGTAAAGCGCCTGGGCGATCTGGAGCGTGCCTTTGGCAGAAAACGGTGCTTCACGTTGCAGCGTGGTAAGGTCGTATAGCTGCGGGGCGATCTGAGAATTCGCCTTTTTCTCCTCGGAAACCTTGCCGGTCTTGCCTTGGCAACGCGCTTGAATCGCCTCTGCCGTCAGCTTGTCCCAAATGCGCTCGGGCTTGGAAAGCGGAGCGTTTTCGTCCTTTTTCCAGGATTCATCGATCCATTTGCCAAGGTAATCACCGGCCTCGACGCCGAAGGTGGCGTGGACCTCGAAATACGGCGTCGGCCGGAACGCCTGGATCTCGGCCTCGCGCTGGGCGAGGATCGCAAGCGTCGGCGTCTGCACCCGGCCGGCGGCGGTGATGTTGAAGCCGCCGTGGCGGGAATTGAAACAGGTGAGCGCGCGGGTGGCGTTGAGCCCGACGAGCCAATCCGACTCGGACCGGCACTTCGCGGCGTCGGCGAGCGGCTTCATCGACTCGCCGGAGCGGAGTTGCTTCCATGCTTCGAGGATCGAGTCATTGGTCATCGACTGCATCCAGAGCCGCTTGACCGGCTTGTCGATGCCGCCGATTTCCATGATGTAGCGGAAAATGAGCTCACCCTCGCGGCCGGCGTCGCAGGCGTTGACGATGAGGTCCACGTCCTTGCGCTTGGCCAGCTTGAGCACCTGCTTGAGGCGGGCCTCGGAGTCCGGAATCGGGTCGAGGTCGAACTTGTCCGGGATGGCCGGCAGCACGCCGAAGTTCCACGGCAGCTTCTTGCCATTCGGCCCCATCGGCATCCGCAACTCGACGAGGTGGCCGACGGCGGAAGTGATGACGGCGGTCTCGTTTTCGAAGAAAACATCGCGGCCCGATCCGTTTTTTTCGAACTTGCCGAGGACCTTGGTGAGGACCCGGCTGAGGTCGGTCATGACGCTGGGTTTTTCCGCGATGATCAGTGTTTTTCCCATGGTAAAAGACGGCCGTTAAGCGGCTGTGGGTTGAGGGACTAGGCTGGCGAGGACGGATTTGGCAAGCCGATTGGTAAATTTTCGCTAGCGTGCCGGTGGACTCATCCATCCGAGATATTCCCCGTGCATTCCATGAAAGCCGCCTATCCGCCACCCCGTTAACGACCCCAGTCATGATCCGCCACCTCCTGAGTCTCATGGCGTTGATCGCCATTTCCCTCCACGCCCAAGCCGCCCCGCCGCGGGTCGCGATTCTTGGCGACAGCATCACCCATGACGGGCGCTGGGCGACCCGGGTCGAGGCCGCCCTGCGCTCCTCCCCGGAGTTCGCCGATGCGGGAATCGTCAATTTCGGCCTCAGCAGCGAGACGGTGTCCGGCCTTTCCGAACCCAACCACGCCAGCGGGAAATTCCCCCGCCCCTGCCTCCACGAGCGGCTCGACCGGATCCTCGGCGCCTACAAGCCCACCCTCGTTCTCGCCTGCTACGGCATGAACGACGGCATCTATCTCCCGCTCGACGAGTCTCGCCTTAAGGCCTACCAGGACGGGATTCTGAAACTCAAAGTCGCCGTCGAGAAGCAGGGCGGAAAAATCATTTTCATCACCCCGCCGCTCCACAACGCCGACAAGCCAACCGACGATCCGGCCCGCTACGACGCCGCGCTCGACGCCTACGGCGACTGGCTTGTCTCCCGCCGCGCCGATGGCTGGCAGGTCATCGACATCCGCCCGGATCTGAAACAAGCGGTCGCCGCCGAAAAAGCCCGGGACCCGCAATTCATCTACGCCAAGGACAACATCCACCCCGGCGAAGAAGGCCACCGCTTCATCGCGGATTCCATCATCCGCCAGCTCTGGCCGATCCTGAAACTTCCCGGTGCGCCCAAGCTTCCGAACGATGACGCCCTCGCCATCCTTCGCCGCCGCAGCGACCTGCTCAAACTCGCCTGGCTGACGAAGACGCGCCACACACGCCCCGGAGTCCCCGCCGGTCTGCCGCTCGACGAGGCCGAGGCCCAGGCGAAACAACTCATGTCCGAATACCGCATCGCCAGCGCCCGCTAGATTTCCCGGAAAGGTCCTCGACTCCGGTCTTTCATCCGCGCAGAGATGGAGCCATGGCAGCGATCAGAACGATTTGTTTTCTCAGTTTCGGACTCTTGTCTGCCTTCGCCGGCGATCCCCAAGGCCAATTCTGGATCCTGCGGGCGGCCAATGAGACCGCGGCCCCTCTGGTGGAAGCCGTGGAAGGGAAAAATCTCCCACCCGCAGAACTTGCCTCGCGGATCACCGCTTTGATTGACGCCAAGAAAATCCAGCAGCTTGCTCGGTTCGACCAAGTGCTGGGAGAAAAAGTATTTACGCGCAGGAATCTGACCGGGGAAATGCGCTACCCCGACAGCGATGAGAAAATCGATATGGGAGTCACCCTCGAAGCCGAATTCACTCTGGCAAACGACTCGCGCAAAGCCGACATCCGCTTCGTCACGGAAATCTACGAAAAGAAATCCCGGGATGTGTATTTCCAGGAAAGGGTCAATTCCTCACACGTCATTTATGACGACCACTGGGAACTCATGAACTTCTGGAAGGACGCGAAAGAGAGCACCTTGTGCCTTGCCCGGATCACGGATTATCCGGTCGCCGCCGCGGCCGAGCCGGAATTCGCCGCGACGGTGCTGCACTTGGAGCTATTGGAAATCCAGCCGGAAGACGTAGCCCAATTTCGCAAATCCACCCCCGCCACGCGGGAAAAGGCGGTGAACTGGCTGCATGGGCGCTCGAAGTTGCTCGCCGCGACAGTTGCGAAGTTACAACCCGGTCAGCGGTCGTCCCACGAAGATGGGGTGGCAAGCCTCACAGGCGAGAGGGGCGGACTCACCCTCATGTCCGAGCAAACGACCAGTGGCGACGGCAGGAAAGTCGACATCACTCTCAACGCCCAATGGCAGGATCCAGACAAACCGACGGACGAGGAAGAATACCGATTTTTCATTGGAGCTACCCTTGAAGAAGGGCAAACCGAACTATTTGAGCCCTCTACCGCCCCCCGATCCAAGAGGCGGGTGCCCGTGTTGCTAGTCACTCCGCGGGTCAGCCTGCCGAAAAATTACTCACCAAGGACCGCTGCGAAAGATCCGGGCAGCCTACCCGACAAAATCAGCTCCGCATTGTATCCGGTGGCACCCAAGTTCATGCGGATCATGGAGGATACTCGGGACTTGAACAGACGTCCGCCGTTGCGAGATGCGCTCGTCCAGCGTGGTTTGGAATTCCCCACAGGCACATTTGTATCCATGAGCCCGGGTTCCTGCGCGGTCTATTTGACGCATTCACGGGAAGGACACTTGAAGTTCACGTCCCTGCTGAGAGAACTCGATCTATTGCCATGACAAAAAACGCACCTGCCGGATTTCTCCAACAGGTGCGTGGTGCTACAGCGTGTCCAAAAAATCAGGCGACCGCCATTTGGTTGACTCCGCCGGTGGCGATTTTGGTCAACGTCTGGTCAGCCTTGCCTTCTTCATCGATGGTTTGCGTCAAGAGCTTGACGGCATCCTCGTAGCCGAGGCGTTGGGCGAAGGCACGCATCGTCCCGTAAGAGGCGATTTCGTAGTGCTCCACTTTCTGCGCGGCGGTGATGAGCGCGGCGTCGAGCGCGGTGGAATCCGCATACTCTTCGGAAAGCTCGTCGCCCTCCTTGAGCAGGCCTTCCATGGCCGGGCACTTCTTGGCGCGTGCGGCGAGGCCGAGGCCTTCGAAAACCTGGCCGAGACGGACGACGTGGTTCTTCGTTTCCGCAAGGTGCTTGGTAAATGCTTCGCTCAACTTGGAATCCTTGGCAGCCTTGGCCATTTTCGGCAGGGCTTTGACCAGTTCCTTTTCAGCCCACAGGATGTCTCGGAGTTGGTCCACGAAAAGGTCGTGAAGTTCGGTGTCGGAATTCGGTTGTTTGGTGGTTTTCATGATTCTGATGAGTTAGAGCTTGGAGATCGCATCGCGGATTTGCTCCTTGGTCTGGCCGGTCTTTTTCTGGAGACGGCCGAGGAGTTCCTCTTCTTTACCTTCTTCGAAAAGGAGATCGTCGTCGGTGAGATCGGCGTATTGTTGCTTCAGTTTGCCCTTGGCTTCGTTCCAAGTGCCTTTGATTTCAAGTTTGTTCATAGGGATGGTGGGTTGGTGGGAGCGTCCGAATGGCGGACGAACACAGGTCTTCGCACGAACCTGGCCAACGAAACCTGGCGAACTGCAAGTGGCTGGGAATGAGAGGAAAGGAGTAGTTCTCTCCATCGGCCCGCCTTTCTAATCGGGAAATGCCCGCGCAGATTGCACCCGCAGGAATGGCGCATCGTGCGTTTTTAAAGAAGGTGGTACGGCTGTCTCAGCCGGAAGTCGAAGATCCGACTGAGACAGTCGGAACATATTCCGTAAGAACCCTTTTATCTCCGCGCATACCGGAAACCGGGAAACGCCCTTACCAGCCGCCTCATTTCCAGCTTCATCAATGTCGCCGTCACCACGTGCGCCGGCAGGCCGCTGCGCTCGATGATCAAATCCACCGGCGACTCATCCACCATCACGGCCGCAAACACGGCGGCTTCTTCCTCGGGCAACTCGGGGATCTCCGCGGCGGGTTCCGCGGCGCTGGCCTTGCGGTTGAAAGGAAGTTCTCCGAGGTCGTCGAGCAGGTGGCTGGCATCGGCCACCAGCGTGGCACCGTCGCGGATGAGTTGGTTGCACCCCGCGGACGTCGGCTTGTCGATCGGTCCGGGCACGGCGAAAATCGGCTTTCCATACTCGGAAGCGAGGTTCGCCGTAATCAAAGAACCCGACCACGCCGGGCACTCGACCACCAACACCGCTCGCGCCCAAGCGGCGACGATGCGGTTGCGCATCGGGAACGTCTGCTTGTCCGGCGAGGTGTGCAACGGAAACTCGGACACCACCGCGCCGAAGCCGCTGGCGATTTTTTCGGCCAGCGCCAGGTTTTCCGGCGGGAAAAGTTTGGCCAGCCCCGAGCCAAGCACCGCGATGGTCCTGCCGTTCGCCGCGACCGCCGCCTCGTGCGCGGCGGTGTCGATGCCGCGGGCGAGCCCGGAAATGATGGTGAATCCGGCCTGCGCAATCTGGTAGGAAAGCTTCTTGGTTGCCTGCATGCCGTAATGCGTCGCCCGCCGCGAGCCGACCACGCTGATGGCGTGTTTGTCCCGCGCCTCCAGTTTCCCCCACACATAGAGCAGCAGCGGCGGATCGTAGGCTTCCAATAAAGGGGCCGGGTAGTCCTCGTCTTCCTGGGTGATGATGGAAATCCCGCGCTCGGCGGCTTCCCGGATCTCGGTGACAGGGTCGGCGTGGTCTTGCCAGCCGTGCAGGATTTTCGCTGTTTCCTCGCCGATACCATCCACCCGCATCAACCGGTCCTTGCCCGCGCCGAGGATGGACGCCGGACTGGCGCCGAAGGCCTCCAGCAGGCGCCGAACGCGCACCGGGCCGATTTTCGGCAGCATGTTGAGGGCGACGAGTGCTTCCTGGGAGGTCATGTGCCGCGGATAGTGCCGACGGCGGGCGCTGGCGTCAAAGCCGCTTTCCAACAGAAAGGCCGGGCCACGGGAAATTATCCGCGATCATGCTTTCATGAGGCGGCCGGACCCCTCATTTTCCCGCCGGATGGCGGCTTTTGCCTAGGGCGAGGAACCATTTGAAAATCCGGACTCCTTTTCATGCGTCACATTCTCCTTCTTCCCTTCGGCACGTCCGGGAGTGTTTTTCCATTCATCTGGCTAGGTCGGCAACTGCTCGAGCGCGGGCACTCCGTCACTTTGATCGCATCGCCCATCTACCAGAAAGTCGCGGAGTTGGCCGGGATCGGCTTCCACTCGCCGGAGCCCGATGAGCTGCCTTTGATGCTCGCAAATTCGGATCTGTGGCAAGAGGCACCCTGCAAAAAGGTGGCTTTCGGCCATGCGGGCCGGGCGGTTGCCCCTTTGGCGGCGGCCATCGACCGAGTCGTGAGCGAGCACGGAAAACCCGACCTGATGCTCGCCCCGATGATTTCCTTCGGTGCAAGAATCGCCCGCGAGAAACACGGCATCCCCCTGATCACGGTCCATCTCTACCCTGCCGCCCTGATGAGTGCGGATGACACCCCGTTGGTGTTTTCCGGGGCCCGGGTGGTGAGACTTTTGCCGCTTTCCGTCCGCAAGCTGCTGCTTTCCCTGCCCAGTCCATACGATCGCTTCGCGCTGCCAGAGGTGGTGAAGGCCTGCTCGGACCATGGCGTGGTGCCGCCGCGCAGGCTTTGGAAACAATGGCATCATTCGCCGGACGGCGTGCTCGCACTCTATCCGGATTGGTTTTCCAGTGTGAAAAGGGACATGCCTCGGAACACCCTGCAATGGGATTTCCCCTTGGAGGACCTGGCCGGGCAAAGTTCCATCGACCCCGATCTGGAGCGATTTCTATCCGCCGGAGCGAACCCGGTGCTCTTCACCGCCGGCACCGGTCAGTTTCACGCCGCAGGATTTTTCAAGACCGCGGCAAGGGTGGTCGCCCAGTTGGGTTGCCGGGCGGTTTTTCTAACGTCCAAGACCGATCAGGTCCCGCGGGATCTCCCCGGGTCCGTTTTTGTCACGGCTTATGCTCCGTTCAGCGCCCTGCTTCCCCGTGCGGCGGTGATGGTGCATCACGGCGGCATCGGCACCTTGTCCCAATGCCTTGCCGCCGGGATCCCGCAGCTGGTCGTCTACATGTCGCTCGATCAACCGGACAACGCTGCTCGGGTCGAGAGACTCGGCGTGGGATCTGGCACTCCGATGATAAGACTAACACCCACGCGTCTGCTACCGCTGCTCGAACGCTGCCTCCACGATCCCGCCATCCGGAAAACCGCCGCCGAGCTCGCCGGGAAAATGCGCCAACGCCAATCCGCTACCGGCCTGCTGGAGTGGCTGGAAAAATCGATGTCGCCCGGCTAGGGTTTCACGCACAGGCTGAGCAGCTTGTCGCTGCGGAGCTGGTCGCTGTCCCAAGCGCTGATGAAAGCGTAAATCTCGGTATAGAGCGCCTCGCAGTGTTTGTTCCACTTGCTCGCCCCGCGCAGAATGAGCGTGCTTTCACGCAGCCCGGTGAAGCGGATTTCCTCGGCCCCTGCGGCACGTAGGTCACCCAGCTCGAAGCGCAGGGTCTCGAAAAACGCGAGCTCGAAGCCATTTCCCGCTTCCATCGCCGAATGGACCAGCGAGACCGTGACCGGCGGGGCCAGCGGCTGGAGCTTCTCCGCGATCCGCTCACAGCCGATTTTCACCAGCATCTTCCGCATCCGTTCAAACAAATCCTCCAGCGGCAACAACTTGAGCGGGCACTTGGTTTCCAAATACTGCACCACCCCGCTGCGGATGTCGGGCACGAACGGGAAGTCCTCATGCTCCGCCGCCTTGGCCGCCCGCAACAACGCGTCATCCAGCCACGCGGTGTCATAATCGATCACTTGGAAGCGGCCGATCTGAAGTGCGGGGCGGTTGCCGATGATGGAGATCACTGGGTGCTCTTGCGGAGGGGAAAAAACAATGGGGTGCGGGTTCGGGGGGAGAAGGTGCCGGAGGGACCGGAGCCATTCAGTCTTTGAAAAGCCGCCGCTGGAACGGATCGCGGGCGGCGCGGCGGGAAAGTGACTGGATTTCCGCGATGAATTCGTTCACGTCCTCGAACTGGCGGTAAACCGAAACGTAGCGGACGTAGGCGACCGGATCGATCTGATGGAGCTTGTCCATCACCTTGCCGCCGATGATCGCGGACGGCACCTCGCTGACGTGGTCCTTGTGCAGCTCGGTTAGAATTTCCTCCACCGCCCGGTCGAGTCGGTCCATCGGCACCGGGCGCTTCTCGCAGGCTTTGATCAGCCCGCTCATCAGCTTCTCGCGGTTGAGTGCTTCGCGCGCGCCGTCCCGTTTCACCACGCGCAGTTCGGTGCGCTCGATCTGCTCGTACGTCGTGTAGCGGTAAGAGCACTTGAGACACTCCCGCCGCCGCCGAATCGTGGTCCCGTCTTTGGACGACCGCGAGTCGAGGACTTTGTCTTTGAGAGAACCGCATTGGACGCAACGCATGAAAGTTGGAGGGAAGCAACGAGCGGCATCCTAGGAATACATCTGGTAGCGTCAATTCAAAAACTATGGTACATTTAGTAGGTGACCTCTGAATGATACGGAAATACCAACGGAAGATTTTGAAAAAAGCGTCCCGGCTGTCTCAGCTGGTATTGGATGTTTGAGAACCCGGCTGAGACAGCCGGGACACTTTCACCCCTCAAGATTTCTTCTTCGCCAGTTGTTCATCGCGGATGCCGCCGACGAATAACAGAAACGCGGCGATGCAGATGCATGAGTCCGCCACGTTGAACGCCGGCCACCAGCCACCGCTGGACGGGACAAGCTTGCCGTAAACAGGCAGCCTGACAGCGATGAAATCCACCACGTAGCCCTCCGACAACCGATGCCACAGACTAGCGGATTTGAAGTCTTCCAGGAGGAATCCCTGGACCAGCCGGTCGGTTAGGTTCCCGAAAATCCCGCACAGCAGCAGCGCCACGGCCATCTGCGAAAGCGGATGGTTGAAAACCCCCTTTTTCCAAAAAATGCGGATCATCGTCAGTGCGATGAGCGGAACGAACAGAAAAACAATAGGAGCCCACGACGTGCCGTTTCCAAATCCGAACGCCACGCCCTGGTTGTGGACACGCACGAGGTGGAAGAAATTTTCGATCACCGGAATGTCGAACGCATCGGGAGACCACGGCGGCGGAAATTTCCACACGGTCCAGAACTTCGTGATCTGGTCGAGCACGTAGAGCGGGAGGGTGAGGAAGAGGAGGAGCTTGGGAAAGGTCATGAGGTTATTTGCAAACGTCATCACACCGCTCGCAGATCCCGTCTTCCACTAGCGGTTCGTGCTTCCGGCAGCGCGGGCAGAGCGGCAACTCCGTCTTTCGCGCGGTGGCACCGAGTTCCTCGCCCACGCTGGCGGTCAGTCCGGCGATGATGAAAAACTCGGTGGCGAAGTCGCGGTCGTTGAGCATCTCCAACAAGCCGGCGGCGCCGGCAGGAATCGTTAGGGTCACATCCGCCTCGTTGTTGCGGGTGAATTCCTTGCACTGGATGCAGGCCTCGATGGCGGTCTGGATGGCGTATTTGATTTCGAAAAAGCGGGCAACTTGCTTCGTCGCCTCGCCGGGCGCGAACGCGGGATTCGCCTCGGGGAAATCCTGCTCGTGGATGGTGCCGCTGGTGAAGGCGGCGTGCTCCCAGGCCTCGTCCGCGGTGAAGGCAAGGATCGGCGCGAGCAGCTTGGCGATGCTGGTGAAGATCTCATGCATCGCCATCTGCGATGCCGCGCGGCGGGGGGAATCCGCAGCGTCGCAATACATCCGGTCCTTCGTCGCATCGATGTAGATGGCGGAGAGATCGTGGGTGCAGAAGTTGTTGAGCGAGTTGAAGACCTTGCGGAATTCGTAGGCCTCGTAGGCGGCGAGGCACTCGGCGGTGACGGAGTGGAGGCGCTGGAGGATCCAGCGGTCGAGAAGCGTGTATTCCGGATTCCCGACGGGTTTGTAGCCATCGAGGTTTCCTAGCAGAATTCGCAAGGTGTTGCGCAGGCGGCGGTATGGCTCGGCGACTTGCTTGAAGAGATCCTCGCCGAAGGGAACCTCGTTTTGCCAGTCCACCGAGGAAACCCACAGGCGCACGATGTCAGCGCCGTATTGATTGTAAAAATGCGCCGCATCCGTCGGCTTGCCCGACTTCGCCGCATCCGACTTGGAAATTTTTTTCTTGTCCTTATCGACCACGAATCCGTGCGTCATCACGGTTTTGTAAGGCGCATGGCCGCGGTAGCCGGTGCTGAGCATCAGCGAACTCTGGAACCAGCCGCGGTGCTGGTCGGTGGCCTCCAGATAGAGATCGGCCGGGCAATTGAGCTGCGGATGCGCGTCGAGCACGGCGGCGTGCGAGCAACCGGAATCAATCCACACATCGAGCGTGTCGCGGCATTTTTTCACCCCGGCGGGCAGACCTAGCAGCCCGGCGAGTTCGACGTCGGATTTTTCGAACCAGACGTTCGTGCCTTCCTTTTCGACGAGGTCGGCGACCTTGAGCGCGAGTTCGGACGAAATGATGACTTCGCCATTCTCGGCGAAGAATACCGGCAGCGGCACACCCCAGGTGCGCTGGCGCGAGATGCACCAATCCGGACGGGATTCGACCGTGCCGTAGATGCGGTTGCGGCCCCAGGCGGGTAGCCACTCGACCTTGTCGATTTCGGTGAGCGCCTGGCCGCGCAGCGTGTCGAGCGAGATAAAAAACTGCTCGACGGCGCGGAAGATGATCGGCGTTTTCGAGCGCCAGCAATGTGGATAGGAATGCTTGTAAGCTTCCTGGCCGAGCAAATGCCCGCTCTCGGCGAGGATTTCGATGATGCGGGTGTTCGATTTGAAAACATGCATTCCGACGAGTTCGGCGAGGCCGACTTCTTCGGTGAATTTCCCTTCGTTATCGACCGGAGAAAGCACGGCGAGGCCGTTTTGCTGACCCGCCACATAGTCGTCCGAGCCATGGCCCGGGGCGATATGAACCGCGCCGGTGCCGGTCTCGGTGGTGACGAAATTCGCGAGGATGAGCTTGGAGGTTCGGTCCAGAAACGGATGCCCGGCTTCGAAGCCTTCGAATTCCTTGCCCTTGCTTTCGCGAATTGTTTCCGCGAGCGCGTAGCCGGTTTTTTCGGTGAAAGCGCCGATCAGTTCGCGGACGATCACGAAGGTTTCGACCACGTCGTCCTTGATGAATTTTCCGACGACATAGGTGAATTCCGGATGCAGTGCGATGCCGAGGTTGGCCGGCAGCGTCCACGGCGTGGTGGTCCAGATGACCATGCTTGCCTGGCCCGCGAGTTCGCCGGACACAAGCGGGAACTTGACGAAAATCGCCGGGCTTTCCTTGTCCTGGTATTCAACTTCGGCTTCCGCGAGGGCGGTTTGCGCGCCGTAGGACCACTGGACCGGCTTCTTCGCTTGGTAGATATTGCCGTTTTCCACGAGCTTCGCGAAGACGCGCAGGATGCTCGCCTCGTATCCGGGATCCATCGTGAGGTACGGGCTGTTCCAATCGCCGAACACCCCGAGCCGGCGAAACGAACCGCGCTGGATGTCGATGTATTTCATCGCGAACTCGGTGCAACGGCGGCGGATTTCCGCAGGTTCCAGACCGGCGGTTTCCTTGACGACCTTGAACTCGATCGGCAGTCCATGGCAGTCCCAACCGGGCACGAACGGCGCGGCAAATCCTGCCATAGTCTTGGATTTCACGACCAGGTCCTTGAGCAGCTTGTTGAGCGCGGTGCCCATGTGCACGTCGCCATTTGCGAAGGGAGGGCCGTCGTGGAGGATGAATTCCGGGGCGTTCTGTGCGCGGCGGCGGGCGAGGATTTTCTCGTATAGCCCGCCGTTTTCCCACTTCGCGAGGCGGGCGGGTTCGTTCTGCACCAGATCCGCCCGCATCGGGAAAGTCGTTTGTGGAAGGGTCAGGGTGTCTTTGTAATTCGGGGCGGCGCTCATGACGGGGCGCGGACGCTAGCAATGGCCCCCCATGGGGTCAACCACTGGAAAACGCCCCGGGGATCGGAATTGACCGGAGCTTGAAATATCCCGAGAAGAACGCTGTGAAATGCATCAGTTGCGGCGGTCGGCTCGAAGGATCGATGACATTCTGCCCCTTCTGCGGCGTGCGGGCGGACGTCGATCTACGGCAAATCCACTTTCGCGACTTGGGCGAGGACGCGTCGATGACCTGTCCACAATGCACCACACCGCTGGGCGTGATCGAGTTTGAAACCGTGTCACGCATCCGGATCGAGCGCTGCTCGACCTGCCATGGCATGTTCTTCAACCCCGGTGAAATCGAGTCGCTGCTGGATGCACAGACCAATCCACTCGTCTGGCTCGACCCGGTGCAAATCCAGCAGATCGATGACGATTTCGGTCACCAGCGCGAGATCTTCTATCAAAAATGCCCGATGTGCGACGAGCGGATGAGCCACGTCAATTTCGGTGCACGCAGCGGCGTCATTCTCGACCGCTGCGGTACCCACGGCATCTGGCTCGAAGGCAGCAAGCTGCGGCGGCTGACCGAGTGGTGGCGCGCCGGAGGCAAGCTGATCTATCAGCAGAACGAGGCCAATCGCGCGAAGATGCTCTACGGCTTTCATGAAAAAAGAGGAACCCTCATATCTCCTGAAAAGCCCGAAGCGGGAACATGGAGCTTGCCCGACACTTCCATCGATCCGTCCATCCTGATCGATGTGATCGTTTCCGCCGCGTCCATCATTTTCGAGGATTGAGCCGGCCAAATTTTGATAGAGTTTATCCAGCTCGACCGCTCACGAGTTTCATTCCTCTTGGAAATATATAATAAATTTTGAAAATTACATTGACGCATCCACGTGATCTAATTACCCCTATTGAACCTTCAGCAAGTCATGCGCTCAACAATACATACCAACCATCCTCAGCCGACCCAGTGGTCGCCGGGCATGTGCGTATGCCTGGGTGACATTGCGGCAATCCAATACAGTCTCGATGGCGGGACCGGATCCCCCAAGCTGGGCTTTGAGAGCAATTCCCTTACCAAGGAGGCAGGCAGGTAGTTCACGATCTGATTCAGATCATCGAATTTTTCGAGAACCCCGCCCGCTCCAGTAGCCGGCGGGGTTTTTGTTTTCCTGATTTTTCCCAATGATTTCAAGGCTTGCAGCGATGTGGCCGTCATTCAAACCAACCATTGAATCCACATGATTTCCAAATAACCGAACCACCGGGCGTGAAAAACCCCGCCGCCAGCAGCAACTGACGACGGGGCGGAATCGGCCGACAATCCAGAGTAGTCCCCGATAGAGACGGACTGCGAGTGATCAACCGCGATGACGGTCGCCGCTCGCGAATCCACTGTCAAGTGAGTCATGAAATCATGACTGGCTGAAGGACCTGCATTGTCCCGATTTCCCGCTCTGGAAGATAGACAAACCAGAGGCTTCGGCATGATTCTATTATATATAGTTCGTGCCATGGGAGGTGTGCCTGAAACACCGAAAGATCCGCCGAGAAATTTTCCTGCGGGTGCGAGTTCATCACCGGACTGGCAGCGGTGTTTGTTTTTATTTTTCACAATGCGGTCATCGTCCAACAGCAGGATTCCTGACTTCCAATCAGGGAATGCCGGTGCAAGTCCGGCTGGCCGCACCATTTATCCAATATCACCACACGGCGGGCGTCAGCTTGCGCAGCGAGGCCTCCAAAACCTTGCGGGTCCGGGGCAGCACCGGGACGCCGTGCCAATTTTCCCCTTATAAATAGCGGAGTAGCCAAGTGGTAAGGCAGCGGTTTCATACGCCGCGTATCGCCGGATCGAATCCGGCCTCCGCAACCAATTTCCCGAAAACGCGCGCGAGGGAGTCAGCAAACCCGCCTCGTTTGGAGCGAGGAGGCACCAGGGGCAGCACCGGGGCGCGCGACCACTTTTCAAAATCCTCCGTAGCTCAATAGCAGAGCATCCGCCCGATAAGCGGAAGACCTTGGTGCAATTCCAAGCGGAGGAACCATTCCCCGGTGATGTCAAAGCAGCATGCCCGTCTGTTAAACGGGACGTCGTGCTGCAAGTCCACGCCGGGGAGCCATTGGCTGTGTAGCTGAGATAGATTAGCGTCTCGCTGAAGACGAGAAGAGTCCGGTGCGATGCCGGACGCAGCCACCATTTTCCAGAAAGCTCTATTGATGTATCAGCTAGCATGGCGGCCTTTCACGCCGCAGAAGCCGGGGCAGCACCGGCATGGAGTGCCACTTTTTCCAGCTCCCGAAGTGTAAGAGTTCTACACGCCGCCGTGCGAAGGCGGAGATTCGAGGTGCAAGTCCTCGCGGAAGCGCCATCTCCAATGTTGATCATAATGTAATAGTAGCATCCCGCCCTGTGAAGGCGGCCGTACGGGTGCGAGTCCCGTTGATCAACCCAACTTCCAACCGCGCACACGGTGAAGAGACGAACCGTCGGTCTGCAAAACCGATTTACCCGGTGCAAGTCCGGGGTGCGCGTCCATTTCCGTTAGCCCCGTAGCTCAATCAGCCAGAGCATCCGACTTTGAATCGGAAGGTTGACGGTGCGAATCCGTCCGGGGCCGCCATTTCCAATGATTTTCCCGGTGGTTGATCCGGCTGCGTCCGCGCGGCGCAGCCCGACCAGCCACCGGCCAATTTCCCCACACCATCCCGGCGTAGCCCAATGCAGAGGCAACGAGTTCAGACCTCGTCCAGTGCAGGTGCAAGTCCTGCCGCCGGGACTTTTCCATCAGATCGCGTAGCCCAACTGGCAGAGGCACGGCGTCGAGAGCGCCGCGAGTGCTGGTTCGACTCCAGCCGCGATCACCAATTGTCGGACCCGAAGCTTAGACAGCGAAGCATCCGGTTTTTACCCGGACTAGCAGGGCGCACATCCCTGCGGGTTCACCATCTTACCAACAACCAACAACCATGAAAATCACCAAAGCCTTGAAGCTCAAAAATCAACTCGCTGGAGATGTCGCGGAACTCAAGGTCCGCCTCGCGTCACAGAACTCCCGCGCCTCGACGGTGCCTTTCGACTACGATGCAAACGACGTGCTCGCGGCTCTCCGCGCGAAAGTCGATGAACTCGTCACCGTGAAATCGGCAATCGCAGCGGCAAACGTGGCGATCTATCCAAAGATCTTCCGTCTCGCGGAGCTCAAAGGCCTGGTCGCCTCGATCAAATCGCTCGATACCCGCCAAGGCGTGTTCAAGGAAGGTGGAGGTTTCTCGCTTGCCGCCTGCGAGGTCGAGTATGTCGCACAGCTCAAAAAACCGGCTGTCGATGCGCTCGCCGCCGAACTCGAAGCCGAGATCTCCGCGATCCAGGATGAGCTCGATGAATTCAATCAATCTCAATCCGTCACCCTCGCGGAATGAAAAATCCGGGTGTGTGGCGGTGGAATGCCGCGAAGATTGTGTGGCTGAAACGTGGATTCTCCATCCAATGCGTCTGCAAAACGCTCCTAACCGAATCCGATGTCGACCGTCAAAAATCAATGTGCAACGGGTCAACCTGCAAGCATCAACAAGCAACACGCAAACCTAATCACAGCCGCCGACTTCCCGCGTAGGAAGCCGTCACACACCCACCATTCTGAAAACAAACACCGCTTCCGGTCCATCCATTCCTTTTTCCCAGCTAACTATATCATGAACACCAAAGATCTGATTTTTCTCGGCGTGCCTGCGGGCGAACCGATCCAGCACGCGCACGAATTCATCCGACACTACATCGCGGGTGGAAACGAAGGCGTGCGGATCGGCGAGGAAATCTTCCAAATCGTCGCCGATCCTCCGGCGTTTTTCGCGGATCCGCTGCGTGCTCCCCTCGCGCGTTCCATCTACCGTCCGGCCTTCACGCCGCGGGCGGAACTTGCGCCTTGGCGGCAGTGGGGCGATGATCTGGAAGCCGATGCCGTGCGGCAAATGGCAAATTCCTGCGCCTTGCCTGTCGCCGTGGCGGGCGCGCTGATGCCGGATGCCCATCCGGGATACGGTCTGCCGATTGGTGGCGTTCTTGCCACCGAAAATGCCGTGATTCCTTACGCCGTGGGTGTCGATATCGCCTGCCGGATGAAGCTCACCGTTTATGATCGCAAGGCGAACATCATCGCCGGTCAGCGCGACCGGTTGGCGAACATCATCGAGAGCGAAACGCGTTTCGGGATCGGCTGCGCCTTCAAGGACCGCCGCGATCACGATGTGATGGACGACGACTGGACGGTTTCGCCGGTAACCCGTCGTCTCCGCGACAAGGCGTGGACGCAGCTCGGGACCAGTGGGAGTGGAAATCACTTCGTCGAGTTTGGAGCGTTCACCGTGACGACCCATGAACTCGGTTTGCCCTACGGCGAATACCTCGCGTTGCTCAGCCACTCGGGTTCGCGCGGAACCGGAGCGCAGGTTTGCGATACTTATAGCAAACGCGCAATGGCCCGCCGCTCGAATTTGCCGAAGGAATTGAAACACTTGGCATGGCTTACGCTCGATGAGGAGGATGGGCAGGAATACTGGAACGCCATGAACCTGATGGGACGTTATGCCGCCGCGAACCATGAGCTCATCCACAAGCACATCGCGAAAAAGCTCGGCGCCCGCGTCATCCTCGACATCGAAAACCAC
>JANPKJ010000156.1:0-21888 GCA_031425955.1 Akkermansiaceae bacterium
CAGAGCTGTGAAACGAAGACCGAAGCCGCACCAGCTACTGAATGTTCCCCGACATCAAATGATCGAGATCAGCCATCGCTCCCGCTACAAGAAACCCGCAGATGAAATCGTCCCAAACAACCCTTAAGTTAGCGCCATTCACGACTGACCCCACGCTGTAAGAAATCATGAGATGTCTCAATTAAAACCCGCCACCCTCCCACTTCCTCGATGACAGCCGCAGTTGCCGGTACGTTTAGCGGCGTTATCGCCGTTTTCACGACCGTCCTCACAGTCCAAGCCCAGCCGACCGCCATCCGCTACGAGGAAATTTCTATCAAAGCTCCCTTCCCCATGCCGCCGATCCAAGTGCCGGTGTTTCCGGAAAAGGATTTCAACGTCTTACAAGCCGGCGCGAAGGAAGGCACCGACATCTCCGAGTCCATCCGCAAGGCGATCGCCGCCTGCCACGACGCCGGCGGCGGCCGCGTGGTGATTCCCAAAGGCAAATGGAGGACCGGGAAAATCCATTTCCAGAGCAACGTGAACCTGCACCTCGAAAAGGACGCCCGGCTCACTTTCAGCGGCGATCCGAAAGACTACCTGCCCGCCGTGCGATCCAGCTGGGAGGGATTCGAGTGCTTCAACTACTCGCCGCTCGTCTACGCGTTCGAGTGTGAGAACGTCGCTATCACCGGCGAAGGTACGCTCGAAGCTGACATGGAGACCTGGGAGAAATGGATGTCGCGCCCACCCGCCCACTTGGAAGCGCTTAAGAAACTCTACCACTTCACCTCGACCAACGCCCCAGTCGAACAACGCCAGATGGCCGAGGGCGAGAACAACCTGCGCCCCCAGTTCATCCAGTTCAACCGCTGCAAGAACGTCCTAATCGAAGGCGTGAAAATCCGCAACAGCCCGTTCTGGACGATCCATCTGTTTCTATCCGAGTCCGTCGTCGCCCGCGGCATCGACATCCGGGCGCACGGCCACAACAACGACGGCATCGACCCCGAGATGACCCGCAACCTGCTCGTCGAAAACTGCCGCTTCGACCAGGGCGACGACGCCGTCGCCATCAAGTCCGGCAGCAACCACGACGGCTGGCGGCTCAACACGCCCACGGAAAACGTCGTCATCCGCAACTGTGACGTGATCGAAGGCCACCAACTCGTCGCCATCGGCAGCGAGCTTTCCGGCGGCGTCCGCAACGTTTATGTGCACGACTGCAAGTTCGCGCCCGGTTACAAGCCGTTCAACCTGCTTTTCATCAAGACGAACATCCGCCGCGGCGGCTTCGTGGAGAACATCCACATGGAAAACATCGAGGCCACCGCCACTCGCGAGAGCGTGCTCGGCATCGAGACCGATGTTCTCTATCAGTGGAAGACTCTCGTCCCCACCGTTGAGGAGCGCCTCACGAAAATCAGCTGCATCCATGTCTCCAACATCAAGATCGCGGAAACCGGCACCCCGTTCCGCATCGAGGGCGACAAGCGCCAGCCCGTCACGAACGTCACCCTCGACAACGTCACCATCGGCAAGGCCCGCGGAAAAAGGAACGACTACCGGAACGCGGAGAACGTGAAGGAAACCAACGTTACCATCGGCGAACTGCTGCCGGCGGGCGGCAAAAAGTAATCACTACTTTTCGTCCATCATGCTTTCTCCTCGGTCTATCCGTTCCGCCGCTCTCGCCGCACTGCTCTTCTCCGGCCACGCCCTCGCAGCCGTTGATCGAGTCGATCCCGCGCCTGGGTCAACGGCTTTCCCGCTAGTCGCCGCCGGCGCTGCCGCAGCCATCGTCCTTCCGCCGGGCGCTCCGAAAGTGGTGAGAATCGCCGCGCGCGACCTCGCCACCGACATCGCGGCGGTATCCGGTGCGAAGCCCGAAATTCTAACGAATACTCCCGCCGACAAAGACCGCCCGCGCGTCGAGCTGGTGCTTGCCCCGGATCTCGCAGGCAAGTGGGAGGCCTTCCGCCTATCCGCGAATCGGGGTGTGCTCACCATCAGCGGCTCCGACCGCCGCGGCCTCGCTTACGGGATCTACGAAATTTCCCGCCGCATCGGAGTCTCGCCGTGGAGTTGGTGGGCGGACGTGCCGGTGGTGAAGCGTTCCGAGCTGAAACTCTCGTTAGGCGACGAACCGCTCGACCGGCCCGCCGTGAAATACCGCGGAATTTTTCTCAACGACGAGGGCTGGGGACTTGAGCCATGGGCGTCCAAGACTTTCGAACAGGAAGTCGGCAACCTCGGTCCCAAGACCTATGCCCGCCTTTTCGAACTCCTGCTCCGCCTGCGCGCCAATTCCATCTGGCCCGCGATGCATCCCGGCACCACGCCTTTCCATCAGGTGCCCGGCAATGCCAAAGTGACCGATGACTACGCCATCGTGCTTGGCTCCTCCCACGCCGAACCCATGCTCCGCAACAACGTCGGCGAGTGGAAACGTGACGGCAAACATTTCAATTTCCTCACCCACCGCGACGACATTCTAACCTACTGGGAGGAACGCGTGAAACAACGTACCTCCGGCGAAAGCGTTTTCACCATCGGCATGCGCGGCATCCACGACAGCGCCATCGTCGGCCCGAAGAACCAGACCGAACGCATCGCCGCCCTGACTGATATCTTCAAAGAGCAGCGCAACATGTTAGCCCGTCATCTCGGCGACGGCGATCCCTCCCGTGTCGCCCAGATGTTCTGTCCCTACAAGGAAGTGCTCGCTGACTATCAGGCAGGCCTCACGGTGCCGGATGATGTCACACTGGTCTGGCCCGACGACAACTTCGGCTACATCCGTCGCTTCGCCACGGCTGACGAGCGCAAGCGATCCGGCGGCAGCGGCGTTTACTATCACCTTTCCTATCTCGGTGCACCGCTGTCCTGGCTCTGGATCGACACCCTGCCGCCCGCTCTGGTCTGGTCGGAAATGACTCGGGCCTACGAACAAGGTGGGCGCAACCATTGGATCGCCAACGTCGGCGATCTCAAAAACACTGAGCGTTCCACCGAGTTCTTCCTCGATCTCGCCTGGCACGCCGACCGCACCGATGTCGATGCGCCCGCCCGATTCATTCGGGAAACTGCCGCCCGCGACTTCGGCGCGGAACATGCCGCCGCGGTTGCGGAAATCCTCACCCGCCTCCACGCGCTCAACTTCTCCCGCAAGACCGAGCATCTCCAGTGGCATCCATCGATGACGCTCTATCAACCCACGGAGTTCAACGAAGCCGAAATCGCCCAACGCCTCAAAGCCTGCGCCGAACTCCTGCGCGACAGCGAGGCTCTCGCCAAACAACTCCCCGCCGCTGCTCAGGATGCCTTCTTCCAACTCGTCGGCTACCCCGTCGCCATCACCGCGGCCGCCAACGAACGCTATTTCCACTCTGAACTCGCCCGCGCCGACGAAGCACACAGCCGCAATCCTGAGGCCAATCTGAAAGCCTCCTCCGCCGCCCGACAAAGCATCACCGAGGCCACCGCCCGCTATAACAACGACATCACCGGCGGAAAATGGCGCGGCATCGTGACAGAGAACGGCGTCGCCGCCAAGGACTGGAAACGCTTCCAACCCGACACCCAAATCGTCCCCCCAAAGCCCGCAGTCGACAACGTCTGTCCTCCCGCGCCTTCCGCGTCCAGCGCCCTTGCCCGCCCGGCCGGCGCGCGTCCCGGTGATTTCGTCGAACGCGACGGTGTCGTCTCAATCCACGCCGGAAATTTCACAGGAAAAAACGACCTCCCTTCCGGAGCAGGCTGGCGCAGCGTTCCCGGCCTCGGCCGCACCGCCTCCGCCGTTACCGTGCTGCCCTCTACCGCTGATCTTTCTCCGATGGCCGCTCCGACCCTGGAATACCGTTTCCATGTTTCGACTAACAACCCAGCCACACTCCGCGTCCGCCTGCTGCCTACTCACCCGTTAGCCAGCGGCGAGGGCCTGCGTCTCGCCGTTTCCATCGACGGTTCCGCGCCCCTGCCGCTCTCCGTGACCCGCGGTTTCGATCCGAAAAGCGCGGAGTGGTCCAACCGCGTCCTGTCCAATGCGACCGAGGCCACACTCAAACTTCCTAGCAACCCCGCACCCGGCCCACACACCCTGCGTTTAATTGCGGTTGATGCCGGAGTCGTTGTGGACAAAATCGTCCTCGACCTAGGCGGTTTGAAACCGTCCTACCACGGCCCGGCCGAAACCCGAATTCCATAGCCCCCTCAAAAACCATGAACCGGCTGTTTAAATTACTCCGTGGGATCCTCGGCTGCGCCGCATTCCTCTTGGTAAATCCGACCGTTGACGCGGAGACCGCACCGCAGCGGATCATTCTCGTCGGAGACTCGACCGTGGCGTCCGGCGGGGGCTGGGGGGACGCGTTTGCGAAACTTCTCAAGCCCGGCGTGGAATGCCAGAACCTGGGCCGCGGCGGACGCAGCTCGAAAAGCTATCGCGACGAAGGTTACTGGCAGAAGGCGCTCGATTTCAAACCGGACTGGGTCTTGATCCAGTTTGGTCACAACGACATGCCCGGCAAAGGCCCGGAACGAGAAACCGAGGCGAAGACCTCCTTCCGTGACAATCTCGCGCGCTACATCGCTGAAACGCGTGCGATCGGCGTGAAGCCCGTGCTCGTCACCTCGCTCACCCGCCGGAATTTCAACGCGCTGGGAAAAATTGATCCCATCAATCTGATTTCGTCCACAGACGCGCAGGCCGGAACCCAGCTAAAGGATGTCCTGAACGACTATGTCGAAGCCGCGAGAGCTGTCGCCGCGGATCAAAAGGTGCCGCTGCTTGATCTCAACGCCCGCAGCATCGAGCAAATGAACCAGCTCGGACCGGAAGCCGCCGTGGCTTTCAACGCGGAAAGCAAGGACCCGGCGAAACCTGACAGAACTCATCTTTCCGCGGAGGGCGGGGCGAAAACCGCCGAGCTCGTCGCGGAGGAAATCCGCAAGCACGTGCCGGATCTGGCCGGACTTCTGCGCCCTTAGCCTTTCCGAGTTCCCCCGGTAAGATGTTTGACCCGGAACCGGGGTTCGCTAAAACCTAGCGGATGGAACGGGTGACGGCAATCTGGTCTGTGACCGTCGGCGCAGGAAACGCTCATAGAACGCCGCGCTTCGTCGCGGGAAGATTTTTCTTTTCATGGGCATCGACGCTCACAGAGCGCCGCTACAAATGAAACTGATATTCCGAACGCGGAACGTCTTTTTGCCCCTCGGGAACGTCTCTGCGGGGATCAGGAACGTCTTTCCGGGGCGTGGGAACGTCCCGGCAGGACTTCGAAACGTCTGGCGGGGCAGCCGAGGCGCTTCCCTACATCATCGCCCAAGTGCTCGGCGGCATCGCAGGTGCCGGCATCCTCTATCTGATCTCCAGCGACAAGGCCGGCTTCAGCACGGCGGGAGGCTTCGCGTCCAACGGTTTCGGTGAACACTCGCCCGGTGGCTACTCGATGGTCGCCGCCCTCGTCGCGGAAATCGTGCTCACGTTCTTCTTCCTGCTGATCATCCTCGGCTCCACTGACAAGCGCGCCCCCGCTGGTTTTGCGCCGCTTGCCATCGGCCTCGGGCTGACGCTCATCCACCTCATCGGCATCCCGGTCACCAACCTCTCGGTGAACCCCGCCCGCAGCACCGGTCCCGCCATTTTCGTCGGCGGCTGGGCGATCCAGCAGCTCTGGCTGTTCTGGCTGGCCCCCATCGTCGGCGCGGCGCTAGCAGGTATCGTCTACCCGATGATTTCCAACGAGAAGAAAGCCTGATCGAATCCCGCCCGGTCCTGCCGTCTGGTAAACGGCAGGACTTTTTCAGGCCCACAGATCATGCAAATCGCACTTCCCAACCAAGCATTCCACCCGATTTCACCCCGGTCATCCACCATAAGTCATTGAAAAACAGAGTGGCATTGCGTTTGCAAGGGAGAGGTTGAATCCGCACCGCGGTTAACCATCCCACTCCATGAAAACCAAATCCATCGCACTGCTCGCCGGTGCTTCCGCCATCGCTCTGTTTCTCACCGCTTGTGACTCGAAGCAGGAACAAGTCCGCGAGGAAAACCTCGAAAACAAGGCTGACGCCATCGACGCCTCCGCCACCCAACTCCGCAAGGACGGTGAAAAAGTCGCGGACATGAAAGAGGAAAACGCCGACGCCATCCGCAAAAACAGCGAGAAAGCCGCCGACGCGACCGAAACCAACGCTGACGGCACCCGCAAGGCTGTCGAAAAACGGGCGGACCAAATCGAAGACCAAGCCGACAAGGTCCGCGAACAGAAGTAACCGACCTACTTGCTACTCCAAAAACCACCGTTTCCGAACTGGAAACGGTGGTTTTTTAGTGTCGGTGCACAGCGACATCAAAAGCGCTTTTTAAGAACGCCCACCCGGCGGGTTGACCGTTTTTCTTTGAGCCAAGCCGTGGGTTTTTTGTCGCTATTTCCGCAACTGGATTCCACGCTTTGACTTGTTATGACGGCTCCTTCCGACATCATTCTGGGCTCCCTGATCGGCGACGCGCTCGCCCTCGGCCCGCACTGGATTTACGACCAAAGCACCATCCGTCACAAGCTCGGCCGCATGACGACTTATCAGTCGCCGATCACCACCTATCACACCGGGAAAACCGCGGGAGACCTCACCCACTACGGTGACCAGACGCTTGTCCTGTTGCGCTCGATCGCCGGGACGGGCGGTTTCGATCCGGGCCACTTCGCCCAGGCCTGGCTGGCATTCTGGGAGAACCCGGCCACCCACTCCTACCGCGACGGAGCGACCAAGGCCACTCTGGCCCACCTCCGCTCCGGCGCGGCGGCGTCCACCTCGGATGAAATCGCCGGGGCCGCGCGCATCGCTCCATTGTTTTTGCTCAAGTGGGAGAATGACGACGCACTCGTTTCCGCGGCACGGGCGCAGACCGCATTCACTCACGGCGGTCGCTCCACCGTCGAGGCCGCCGAGTTCTTCACGCGGGTCGCCCTCGCGGTACGACGGGGCAATGACATCCCCGCCGCTTTGATGAATACGATGAAGCTCTACGACCGGCAAGGCCTGCTAGGAGACTGGTTTGACAACGCCATCGAGTCCGCCGCCTCGGCGGAAAGCGACGCGGCGGTACTGCATCGCCACGGGCTGAGCTGCCACACCGAGGACGCGTTTCCGGGCATCTGCCACCTGCTGCTGCGCCACCCGCTGGACCCTGGCACCGCCCTCGTCGCGAATGCGTGTGCCGGCGGCGACAGCGCGGCGCGGGGCACGATCCTCGGTCTGATTTACGGCGCTTGCATCCCGGTTTCAACTTGGCCCGCCGAATGGCTTGCAGGCCTTCACTCCCGGGAGGAAGTCATGGAACTGGCCGGCAGGCTTGGAAGTTGAAAAACAGACAGGAATGTCTGTTTCACGTGGTCAGACGTAGTGCAGCTCGACGGCCTTCGCGTTGATTGCCGCATCGTTGTCGAGTAGCTCTTGGATCGGGTCCCAGCGGCCGGAAAGCAGGGCTTCGCGGGCGGAATCGGGCATGGTCACCGGGATGTCGAGGCCGCCGGAGGTGCGGACTTTGAGGGCCTGCACGTCGATGGTGACTTCCGTCTCCGGATCGGCTTCCACGGCGTCGCGGATGGCGATGATGTCGGCCGGGCTGGCCATCACGCACGGCATGGCGAGGGTGGTGGAGTTGCCGTAGAAAATTTCCGCGAAGGACTCGGCGATGATGCCGTTGAAGCCGTATTTGCGGAGCGATTGTGGCGCGTGCTCGCGGGACGATCCGCAGCCGAAGTTGACGCCGGCGACGAGGATGGACGCCCTGGCGAAGCGCGGGTCGTTGAGCGGGTGCTGGGTCTTATTACCGTGCTCGTCAAAGCGGACGTCGTAGAACGCGAATTCGCCGAGGCCGTCGAAGGTGACGCATTTCATGAAACGCGCCGGGATGATGCGGTCGGTGTCGATATCCGCGCCGGGGATGAAGACTGCGCGGCCGGTGACGGAAGGAACGGGGTCGAGTGCCATGGTGGAAGTTGAGAGTGGATGGTTGAGAGTTGAGAGTGGGGAATCAGTCCTCAATGCGGTTGAGGTGATACCACGGTCGCTGGACGTCTTCGGGAAACGGATTGGATTGATAGAAAGCGGCGAGCGGCGCGGCGTAACCGATGGAATCGAGCCGCACGATCGTGTCGAATTGGGTGTAGAGATTGCGCTTCCAACGCTCGGAGCGGCGGAAAACGAGGATTTCCGGCCACTCCTGTTCGATGAGGACGATTTCCTCAACGGAGGGAATGCGCTTGTAGTTGGTGAGCTTGTCACCGCGATCAAAGCGCGATGTGGAATCGGACAGGACCTCGATGATGAGCTTTGGATTCGAAACGACGTGCGAGTCGTCATCACCCGGCTCGCAGGCGACGAAGACGTCCGGATAGTAGTAGCTTTCTCCCAAATCGTCGGCGACCTGGACTTTTACCGCCTCGATGTAAGTGCGGCAGGGGCCGCCACGAAGGTGGGATTGCAGGGCGGATGCGAGATCGAGACAGATTTCGTTGTGCCTGCGGCTGGCTCCGGACATCGCGTAAACCCGGCCATCCACGAACTCATGACGCGTCTCCGAGCGCAGCTCGCCTTCGAGATACTCGGCGGCGGTGATCGGGAGTTTGTGGGTGGAGCTACTCATGGCGGCCTCGGTATTACGCGACGGCCGCGGCGGGCTCCAGTTGGAAAACCTCGCGCGCATCGGCGATGGAACCGCGGATCGCGGCGGCGGCGACCATGACGGGCGACATCAGAATGGTGCGGCCGGTGGAGGATCCCTGGCGGCCCTTGAAGTTGCGGTTAGACGATGAGGCGCAGAGTTGGTCGCCGACGAGTTTGTCGGGATTCATCGCGAGGCACATCGAGCAGCCTGCGCCGCGCCATTCGAAGCCGGCGGCGCGGAAGATTTCCGGCAGGCCTTCCTGTTCGCACTGGATGGCGACGATTTGCGAACCGGGAACGACGAGCGCCTGCACGCCGGGCGCGACTTTGTGTCCTTGGATGTATTTCGCGACTTCGCGGAAGTCGGAGATGCGGCCATTGGTGCAGGAACCGATGAAGGCGACGTCGATTTTCACGCCCTTGATCGGGGTGCCGGCGTCGAGCTTCATGTAGGCGAGCGCTTCCTCGATGGATGCCTTTTCCAATAGAGTTTTGGCGGTGGCGGGGTCGGGGATATTTTCGGAAATGGAGATGCCTTGGTCCGGGGAGATGCCCCAGGTGACGGTCGGCGGGATGTCGGCGGCTTTGATTTTGACGATGTCGTCGAAGTGCGCGTCGGCATCGGAGGCGAAGGAAAGCCAGCGGGCGGCGGTGGCGTTGAAATCGGCCATGTCCACGTAGGGACGGCCGCTCAGGTAGGCCACGGTCTTGGCGTCCGGGTTGACGTAACCGCAGCGGGCGCCGCCTTCGATGGACATGTTGCAGACGGTCATGCGCTCTTCCATGGACATGCGGTCGAAAACATCGCCAGCGTATTCGTAGGCGTAGCCGATGCCGCCATTCGCGCCGAGCAGGCGGATGATATGGAGGATGACATCCTTGGCATAAACGCCGGGAGCGAGGTCTCCGTTCACTTCGATGCGGCGGACTTTCATTTCCTGAAGGGCGATGGTCTGGGTGGCGAGCACGTCGCGGACCTGGCTCGTGCCGATGCCAAATGCGATCGCCCCGAACGCGCCGTGAGTCGCGGTGTGCGAGTCGCCGCAGGCAATGGTGGTGCCGGGCTGGGTAATACCTTGCTCGGGACCGACGACGTGGACGATGCCTTGTTTGCCGGAGGCGAGGTCGAAATAGGTGACGCCGAAGTCATCGCAGTTTTTGCGGATCGCATCGATCATCTCAGCAGCGAGCGGATCCGCAGGCTGGTCCTGATTGATCGTCGGAACGATGTGGTCGATGGTGGCAAACGTGCGCTGGGGGAATTTCACGCCAAGCCCGAGATCCCGGAGCATGCCGAAGGCTTGGGGCGAGGTGACCTCGTGGATGAGGTGCGTGCCGATGAAGAGTTGCGTGCGTCCGTCGGCGATGGTGCCGACCGTGTGTGCGTCCCAGACTTTTTGGAAGAGGCTTTTTCCCATGGTGTAAAATGTCCGCCGTGGTTTTGGCGACGGGCGGAAAAACTGCCCATGGAGATTCAGATTGTCAAAGCCGCATGCAATCCGCAGGGAGAAAGACGTCTCCGCCGCATAGGCGATCAGCCCAGTTCTACCAGCAGACCGGCGACGATTGCGCTCAAAGCCAGCACACCCAGTGTGATGCCGATGAATTTCAGCCAGTTTCGCGAACGGCGCGTCTTCGCGAGATCGCCGTCCACCCAGTCATCCCAAGTTCGTCGTGTGTGACTCGCGGTTCGGTGGTAATGGCGCAGGCTGCCGGCAAAACGGTCAGGCTGCTCGGATGAAGGATTGCGTTTCATGGGTTTAACGTGCAGCAGATGACAGCTCGGCCAGGCGATAGGAAGATCATTTAGAAAATTTCCCCCAACCAAAAGAAAAGCGCCCCCCCGGAATCCGGAGGGACGCGAAATGATGGATACCCGGACGGGAAATTCGAATTACTTCGAATAATGCACTTCAGGAGCCGTTTGGATCTCCTGGAACTGTGGAAGCGGACGCAGACCGGGCGGCTTGACTTCCGACGTGCAGCAGCAGGAAGCGGTGAGAAACGCGAAAACGGAAGCGACGAGTGCGGTAAGAATACGGATCATGGGAACGTGGGTATTTGTTTGGGAAGTAAAGTAAACCGGCCGCGGCGATGTTCGCCGCGGGGAGGCGAATTTCATGAATCGAATGAGTTTATGGATGGCGCACCGACACGAGACGCATGCCTGTGAGCCGCGAGACTAGCGACGCAGTTCAGCCCTGCAAGGCAAAAGACGAGGCGAAATTCGCGGAATTTCACTCCCTGACAGACGCGTCCCCATGCCGGTCCTATCCCTCACCGGACCAGCATTGGGATTCCTGTCTTCCCTCTTGTATAATCCACGGGGAGACGGGATTCTCACGCATGTCCGCCGCGCCAGAAGCCGATCCCCGGTTCAACGAGTTCATCATCCTGCAAGCCCAGAACGCCGGACTTTTCCTCGGCCAGATCCCGAATCCCCACAGCGGTGAAAAGCAGGTCAACCTCCGCGCCGCCAAGTCCGTGATCGACTCGCTTGAAATGCTCGCTTCCAAAACCCGCGGAAACCTCACACCTTCCGAAGAGAAGCTGCTCGCCACCGCGCTCGACAACCTCCGCCCCCTTTTCCAAGCCGCGCTTGCGTCCGCCGACCACTGAACCACTTTCCCCGCACCCATGAATTTCGACCCTTTCATCATCGGTAACGTCCCCGTCGGCGGACCAGTGCCCTTTTTCATCCTTGGTCCCTGCGCCCTCGAATCCGAGGTATTCGCTTGGGAAATGGCGCGTTCGCTCAAGGAAATCGCCGACCGCACCGGCATCCACTTCATTTTCAAGGCCTCCTTCGATAAGGCGAACCGCACCTCCGTGGACGCCTTCCGCGGGCCCGGCGTGCAGGAAGGCTGCCGCATCCTCGGCGAAATCGGCAAGGAACTCGGTGTGCCCGTCACCACCGACATCCACACCGCCGAACAGGCGGAAATCGCCGCCGAGCACGTCGATCTCCTCCAGATCCCCGCGTTCCTCTGCCGCCAGACCGACCTGCTCGAAGCCGCTGCGAAAACCGGCCGCGCCGTGAACGTCAAAAAAGGCCAGTTCCTCGCCCCGCTCGACACCGTGAACATCGCCGGCAAAATGCGCGCCTTCGGCTGCGAGCGCTTCCTCATCACCGAGCGCGGCACCACCTTCGGGTATAACAACCTCGTCGTCGACATGCGCTCGCTCTACTGGATGCGCAAGGAAGGCCTGCCCGTCATTTTCGACGCCACCCACTCGGTCCAGCGCCCCGGCGGACTCGGCGGCGCCACCGGCGGCGATGGCGAACTCGCACCCGTCCTCGCCCGCGCCGCCGTCGCTACCGGCATCGACGGGCTCTTCATGGAAGTCCACTCCGACCCCGCGAACGCCATGTCGGACGGGCCGAATCAAATTCCACTCGAATTCATCGAGGACCTGCTCGTCAAACTCATCTCGATCCACCACGCCTCGCACTGATCCCGTTCTCTTGCTCCGTATCCTCACATTCCTGGTTTTCGTTCTGCCCGCCTCGGGTGGGGATGCCGCTGACGCTCAAGAGCCGACGCCGAAAAAAATCCCCGCCATTTCGATGCTGCCGGATGGCAGCGAACTCAAGGGTGTGATGCTCCCCCGCTACGACAAGGATCACAAACTCATCGGCGTGCTCAAGTCGCGGACGATGCGCCTCGTCAATGCCGGGCAAATCGACGGCAAGACCGTTTCCATCGAACTCTACAATCCCGACCAGAGCCCGAAGGGCCGCATCGACCTCGTAAGCGCGACGATCTACCAGGAAAAAGGCATCGTCACCGCCAGCGAGCCCGTCGTAATCAAATCCGACCAGATGACCGCCACCGGCAGCGGCCTTTATTACTCGTTCAAACAAGGCAAGGGATTTCTGCTAGGCCCAACCACCACCGTCCTCAAGCCAACACCGAGAACCCCATGAAAAATTCGTCCCCATCTCTTCGCGTCACGGCTTTTCTCGGCATGACGTTGCTGGTTCACTCATTGCATGCCGCTCCCCCGCAACCTGTCACTACAGAGGAAACCGTCAAACTCCAAGCAGACGCCAAATCGAAGGCCCACGAAGTCAACGCCGCGAACGCCGAGTCGAAAATCCGGCTTGAGACCGATCTCGCAGACTCCGCCGCGGCATCGGCGGCCGTCGCAACTTTCCTCGTCCAGGCCGATCTTCCTGCCAACCCACCGGTAGCCGAGCCGGTTGCAAAACCGCTGGAAGTCAAAAACGGCCCCAACGACACCGTCATCAACAGCTCAGGCGGCATGTACTTCGACGCCGACGCGGGCGTCCTCGTCTATCTGAAAAACGTGACGGTCAGCGATCCCCGCTACAAGCTAACCGGTGCCGACGAACTGAAGATTTTCTTCGCCAAGAAACCGGTCGAACCGAAAAAGGAAGGCGCCGGGCCAGACCCTGCGAAACTGGCCAATGATAAAGACCCGGGCCTTGGCGGCGACCTCGGTGCCAAGTTCGGCGACGTCGAGCGCATCGTCGCCACCGGCGCGGTCGTGCTCGACCAGAAGGCCGCTCCGGGCGAGGAGCCGATCAAAGCCAGCGGGCGTATCTTTATCTACAATCTCAAGGATGACGAGATTGTGATCAGCCGCGGATTTCCCTGGATCTTTAAAGGCACGACTTACATGAAGGCCAAAGAGGAGAATCTCTCCGTGAAGATCTTCCCCAAGACCGGCAGCTTCGCCACCCAAGGGAATTGGGAAATGGGCGGAAACATCGAACAGAAGAAACCAGCGCCCTAACACCTCCTCCCGATGCACAATCCCGGTTCGACCTGCTCCAACACGGAATCCGCCGTGCTCTTCGCCAACGGACTCCGCAAGACCTACAACGGCCGCTCCGTGGTCGACGGCGTCTCCATCACCGTCCAGCCGCGGGAGATCGTCGGCCTGCTCGGCCCTAACGGAGCCGGCAAAACGACCTCGTTCTACATGATCGCCGGACTCATCCCCGCCGACGCCGGCTCGGTCTGTTTCAACGGTCACGACCTGTCGCGGATGCCGATGCACCGCCGAGCCCGCCTCGGCCTCGGCTACCTGCCGCAGGAGGAATCGATTTTCCGCAAGCTCTCGGTCCTCGACAATCTGCTGGCCATCCTCGAGACCCGGCCCAAGCTCAACCGCACCCAGCGACACGAACGCGCCCACGCGTTGCTCGACCGTTTCGGCATTGGCAAGCTCGCTAAATCGCTCGCCATCACTCTATCCGGCGGAGAAAAACGCCGCCTTGCCATCGCCCGCTCATTGTGCTCGGACCCGACGCTGCTCATGCTCGACGAGCCCTTTGCCGGCATTGACCCCATCGCCGTCGAGGACATCCAGCGCATCGTGCTGGAGCTCCGTGATCGCGATGGACTGGCGATTCTCATCACCGACCACTCCGTCCGCGAGACGCTGAGG
The DNA here is from genome assembly GCA_031425955.1 of Akkermansiaceae bacterium. GTDB lineage: Bacteria > Verrucomicrobiota > Verrucomicrobiia > Verrucomicrobiales > Akkermansiaceae > Luteolibacter. The sequence continues at coordinate 14,077 of JANPKJ010000156.1, forward strand.
ATCACCGACCGCGCATTCCTCATCCACGATGGCCGCGTCATCCTGGAAGGTGCGTCCGAAGAGCTCGTCAACGACCCCATCGCCCGCAAGCACTATCTGGGCGACGATTTCCAGATGTAACACCCGGCGGCAGATCACGGAAAATCCGCGCATCCTTCCAGACGGGATGCGGAGCACGACGTCAGCACTCTTGGCACGTTCACGATGAACTCGCCAGCATTGCATGACCGCCACCAATTCTCTCTCCATCTTCCACCAATGGCTGCTTGCCGTGCCGTCCGGCCACGCTCCGGCGAGAACCATCATGCTTCATGGTGATTCGGCGGTTTTCTGCGACCGCCTGCTCGAGGAAATCGCAGATTATCTGAACGAGTACGATGACGATGACGCCGGGTGCTGGCTTGCCGCTACCTCCGGACTCGTCGTCCAGATTTCAGAAGACGCTCATCTCCGGCAGCTTCTCGGCATGAGCGACCCCTGCCCGGATTGCCCGCCGACCGGTCCCTGTGGCATCCGTAAAATCCTCTCCACTCTCGGCGAGCGCGGGCACGTCATTATCCGCGGGAGCACGCCGCCCGACAAGAAGCTCGACCTCCCACACGCTTTCCATGCCGGTATCGGCAACCAGCCCGGCTCTGCCATGAAATGCCATCTGGTTCTCAATCCCGAGCTCATGGACCCCGGCAGCCTCGCCCATATCATCGGTGACGTTTACCTCGAGTGGCTCCACCGCGAACTCCACCGCGTTCATCCTGCTAGAGTTCCCGACGCTGGCTAATCACAACATGGAGTCGGGCGGATCCCTTCCCTCACAGGTGGCTGTGGTCTTCGCCCCGGGCCCACCCGGCCATTTTCCTCTCCGAATTCCGCTCACGGCATTACGCAGGAAATGCGCGATTTTCCGCAAACCAAGCTCAGACCCACCCCCGGGCATTTGATTTTCTCACATCGCCCTTAATGATGAACGTCCTCGCCCTCACCATCCTCATCTCTTCCTGCCTCGCCGGCATCTTCATCGCCTGCTTCGCCGCGGAGATCCGCCGCGCCCGCCGCACCAGTCCGGAGCGCGACTCGCTGCTGCCCCTTGATCTGGAAACACCACCGTCGCCCCCAGCCTCGCGCGATACCCTTCATTGATCCCAATCCGAACCCATCCATGACCACTTCCATCACCTACGACGACAAATCGGTCCGCCTCTTCATGATCGCCTCCATCATCTGGGGCATCGTCGGCATGCTCGTCGGCGTCATCATCGCCACCCAGCTCTCGTGGTGGCAGATGAACGGACAATTCCTCCAAATGGTCACCTTCGGCCTGATCAAAGCAGACGGAATCTCGTTCCTCACCTACGGACGCCTCCGCCCGCTTCACACGAACGCCGTCATCTTCGCCTTCGTAGGTAACATGATGTTCGCCGGGATCTATTACTCCACCCAGCGCCTGTGTAAAGTTAGAACCGCTTCAAACCTCCTATCCAGCATCCATTTCTGGGGCTGGCAGCTCATCATCGTTGCCGCCGCCATCACCCTTCCTGCCGGCTTCTCCCGCGGCAAGGAATACGCCGAGCTCATTTGGCCTATCAACATCGCCGTCGTCCTCATCTGGGTCGTGTTCGCCATCAACTTCTTCTGGACCCTCGCAAAACGTAACGAGCCCAGCCTCTACGTCGCCCTCTGGTTCTACATCGCCACCATCATCACGGTCGCGATGCTCTACATCGTCAACCACCTCTCGCTGCCCACCTCGTTCACCCACTCCTATCCGATCTTCGGCGGACTTCAGGACGGTCTCGTCCAGTGGTGGTATGGGCACAACGCCGTCGCCTTCTTCCTCACCACGCCGATCCTCGGCATCATGTATTATTTCCTGCCGAAGGCCGCGAACCGCCCGGTTTACTCCTACCGGCTCTCCATCATCCACTTCTGGTCACTCGTCTTCATCTACATCTGGGCCGGCCCGCACCACTTGCTCAACACCTCGCTGCCCAAGTGGCTACAGCTGCTAGGCATGCTCTTCTCCCTCATGCTGTGGGCGCCCTCATGGGGCGGCATGCTCAACGGCCTGCTCACCCTCCGCGGCGCCTGGGACAAGCTTCGCACCGATCCTGTCATCAAGTTCTTCGCCGCCGGCATCACCTTCTACGGCATGGCCACCTTCGAGGGCCCGCTGCTCTCCATCCGCGCGGTCAACGCACTTTCCCACTACACCGACTGGGGCATCGGCCACGTCCACTCCGCCGCCCTCGGTTGGAACGGCTTCATGGCCGCCGGCATGTTCTATTGGCTCGCCCCGCGCCTCTGGAAAACCGAGCTCTGGTCCAAGGCACTCGCCAACATGCACTTCTGGATCGGCACCGTCGGCATCCTCATCTACGTCGCCGCCATGTGGGCTGCGGGTATCATGCAAGGCCTCATGCTCGGCCAGATCGACACCGGCGGCACCACCCTGAAATACGAGTTTCTCGAAACTCTCGAGAGCATCCAGGTCTTCTACATCCTCCGCTCCATCGGCGGCACCCTCTATCTGGTCGGCTTCATCCTATGCGCCTATAACATCTGGAAAACCGCCCGCTCCGGAAAAGCTTACGACGAGACGGTCCAGGTCGCCGTGCTCGAGCGCAAGCTACGGGATAACATGACGTGGGGCGCCGCACTCTTCAGCGATCCGCTCGCCTACATCTTCCTCGGCATCGCCACCACCATCCTCTGGTTCTTCCTGCCTCCCCACGCCGACAAGGTAGCCCTCGTCCTCACCCTGGTTCTCTCGGCGAAGGCCTACTATGCCTTCAAGGCCTCCAAGGAAAAATGGACCAACTGGCACGAGCGAATCGTGGAAAACTACCTGCCCTTCACCCTGCTCGTCTTCGTCGCCGTCGCCATCGGCGGAGCCGTGCAGATCATCCCGTCTCTCATCGTGAACCGCGAGAAAAACATCGAGGGCCGCCTTCAGGAGCTCTACACCCCGCTCGAGCTCGTCGGCCGCGACCTCTACATCTCGGAGGGTTGTTACACCTGCCATTCCCAGATGATCCGCACGCTCGTCCCCGATGTCATGCGCTACGGCCGGTCCGGCGTGAAGGACGATTTCTCCCACCTCGGCGAGTCGCTCTTCGACCATCCCTATCAGTGGGGCTCCAAGCGCACCGGCCCAGACCTCGCCCGCGAAGGCGGTCCGCTGGCCATCGGATCCAAATACATGCGCGTCGGCAAGCGCGGCAACGACTGGCACTTCAACCACTTCCTCAATCCCCGCCAGACCTCTCCCGGCTCGAACATGCCCGCCTACCCCTGGCTGTTTGACAAACCCGCCGATGTGAAATCCCTGCCCGCCAAGATCGCGGCGCAGACCAAGATCGGGGTCCCGTGGCCACCCATGAGCCAGCACGAAATCCGCGACCTCGCCGAGAGCCAGGGTCAGGACATCGCCGCCTCGCTCGTTGCCGCCAAGGTCTATCTGCCCGACAAGCCCGACCTCCAAGGTGACGCGCTGCGCAACCATCTCGCCAAGACCCAGGCCATCGCGCTCATCGCTTACATCCAGAAACTCGGCACCTACCGCGACGTCGTCAAGGACACCCCGGCCAAGCCCTCCAACTTCAATCCGGACTCGCACCGCATGACACCTCCTCCCGCCGCGCTGCCCAAACCCTGATCCGCCATGTTCCAACGCATCCTTGTCGAAGATTGGGCCACCTACGTCCCGATCATCTCCTTCGTCCTCATCGCCGGCGTCTTCATCGCCGTCACCATCCGCGCCTTGCGCCTCGACAAGCGCGAGCGCGACCGGCTCGCCTCATTGCCTCTCGAAGAAACCTCTGAAAATCACAAATCCCCATGAGCCAGGAACCCAAGCGCGGCCACTTCGCCAAAGAAAAAGGAGAAGTCATCCTTCGTGAACACGAATACGACGGCATCCAGGAATACGACCAGAAACTCCCCAACTGGTGGCTCTTCACCTTCTACGGGGCCATCGTCTTCTTCATCGGCTACTGGGCGCTTTACTATCACACCGACATTCTCAAGACCGACCAGGTGGTCATTCAGGAAAAGATCGCCGCGGTCCAGAAGGCGAAGGACGCCGAGTTGGAAAAAACCCTCGCCTCCCTGGACAACTCCAAGCTCGTCCACCAATGGGCCACCGACCCCGCCATCATCACTGCCGGAGAAGCCATCTACCTGACCAACTGCTCCGCTTGCCACGGTGCCGACCTCAGCGGAACCATGGTCGTCGGAGCCGCGAAAATCCCCCTCCCCGGACTTCCCATCAACGACGGCCAGTGGAAATTCGGCAACCAGCCGATGGATATCTTCAAGCTCATCAACAAGGGTTCGCCGCCTGAAAGCACCGGAAACAACGGGGCGAAAATGCAAGCTTGGGACCAAACCCTCTCGCCCAAGCAAGTCGCCGAAGTCACCGCCTTCATCATCGCCAAGGTCCCCGCCGATTTCAAAGACATCCCCGCCGAGTGATCCCGGCGGGCCGATGCCAGGCCGACACTCCGCTTGGCGTCACGGAAATACCGCCCGCCGGTCCCTTCCACATCAGCCTCTGGCAGCCCCCACATCGCTCTCCGCTCGCGATAGACCCGCCCCGCCGCCTTCCACATCCGTCTCCGATGTTGTCCACATCTCCCCCCGGTGCTGTCCACATCGGTCTCCGGTTCTGAAACATTGCCCCCGGCTCTTTCCACATCGGTCTCCGCTACCTCCACATCGATCTCCGGTCGTGAACACATTGATCTCCGATGCTGTCCACATCGACCTCCGATTCATAACCCGCTGAATTACAGTGATAAATTCGAATCCCGCTTGAAAATCGCCGCTTTCCCGGGTGTCCAATCCAAGACGGACCGGAGAGTCCCCGAAAATGCGGTTTGCAATCCACAAGCGGTCTGATAGGACCTGTGAGATTCCGTATAGAAAATAACAAACCACCCATCCCACCACCACCATGAATGACAAAGACAACGCCGTGATCGAAGCCCTCGGGCGCGTCAACCGCTTCGCCGCCGCCAATCTAGCCGCCTTCCCGGCCGGCAGCATGGCCATCACCGACTTCGCCCGCGCGGGTGCCATCGCCACCGAGCTGATCCCCTCCGACTCCACTCCCGGCATCCCGGCAAGCCCCGCCACGGGAGCACGCAACTACCTCTTTGACGAAGTCTGGGAAGACCTCCTCGCCATCGCTGAGACCGCCCGCACCATCGCCCGCAAAGAACCCGGATTCGCCGCCGACTTCCGCCTCGGCGATGACACTCACCGGGAAATCATCGCCACCGCCACCGCGTTCCTTGAAAAACTCCAAGTCCCCGCTACCGCTGCCAAGTTCATTGCCTACGCCATGCCAGCCGATTTCGTCGCTGATCTCGATACAGACCTCGCCGCCATTGATGGCAAGAAGGCCGAGCAAACCGACGACCGCATTGAAGACATCGGCGACAACGCCCATAACCGGGCACTCATCAAGGAAGCGCGCGACCTCATCAAAAGCCTCAACACCTCGGTAAAGAACCGTTTCCGTCGCGATCCCGAGATCCTCGCCGAGTGGGCCACCGCCTCCCGCATCCACCGCACCGGCAGCAGTGGCCCCGTCGTCACCCCGCCGCCCGCGCCGCCTGCCCCCTGATTCCCGCAAACCATCCATTCCCACCAAAGCAAACCGGCGGCCCCTACAGGCCGCCGGTTTTTTTCCGATCCACGCCTCGTGCGTCTTTTCCCATGACAACCTGACCACAGACTGATTGCATCCCGGCTGTACCGAGAACTACTCCGGTTTCCAGGCCACCCCGCCCGGAGCGACCGCAGGCGGCAGCGTCCCGGAAACGCTCGATGGATGAACCAAAAGAACCTCCTCCCAACGGACCGCGGACCTGCAGTCCGCCCGCGAAGCGAGAAGCCCAAGAGCCGCCAAAGAACCGCCAGGTAGCGCCCTCTCGCTGAGAGGGCAGCCAATGAGTTGCGAAAGAACCGTCCAAAACCACGCCGCTCCGCAGATCTTGGGCCATTTTTTCTCCCCCCCCGGACCGCGGGATTCATCCCGGCTTTCATTCATTCATTCATCTCCATCTTCATCTTCATCTTCATCTCCATCTTCATCCCCAATCCCCAATCCCCAATCCCTAATCCCCCCTCAACACCCCACCATTTGATCCAGCGGGCTCTTCACCCCCATCGCTCCCACTCCCTTCGCCACATGGGTGTAAATCTCCGTCGTCTTCACGTCCGCGTGGCCCAGCAGCGTCTGGATTGTCCGTAGATCCGTCCCGCCCTCTAGCAGATGAGTCGCAAACGCATGCCGGAACGCGTGGCTCGTCGCGTTCTTGTCGATCATCGCCTCCTCCACCGCCCGCCGGACCGCATTGGCATACGCATCCTCGCCGACGTGATGCCGACGAGTCAGGCCGCTCTGCGGGTCGATGGACGGTTTGGCGGCCGGGAAGAAATACTGCCACGGCCATTTTTCGCCGCCGTGCAAATGCTTGCGCAACAAAGCCTCCGGCAGCCACGCGCCCGCCAGTCCGGCCGCCCGATCCTCTTCAAACAGCTCCCGCAGCTTCACCTTCCGCTCCGCCACTTCGGCACTCACGGATTCCGGAAGCATCGTCGTCCGGTGCTTATCACCCTTGGCTTCCCGGATGGTGATCATCCCGCGTTCCTGATCCACATCCTTCACCCGCAGCCGCACCAGCTCCATCAGCCGTAAGCCGCCGCCATATTGGATCCGTGCCATCAGGCCGTATTTCTCATCGATTTTGTCCAACACCGCCAGCACCTCTCTGACCTCCAACACCACCGGCAGGCGCGGCTCGGTTTTGCGCAGGCGCACCTCCAGATCCACCTCATCCATCCCGCATACCGCCTTGAAGAAAAACACCAGGGCATTGAGTCCCAGCTTCTGGCTGGCGTAGGAAACCTTGCGTTCCGCCACCTGCCAGCTCAGGAAATCCCGCGCCTTGTCCGGCCGCATCACTGCCCGCTCATCGCCCGCCCACCTGGCGAACGCCGCCACCCAGCGGCCGTAAGTCTCCCGCGTCCGGGGAGCCTTCCCCTGTCTCGCGCCCGCCCGGTTTACCGCATCCCGCACCCGCTCCGGCAGGGTGCGCACCTCGCCGCCCTTTGCCGTCCTGTGCTCCAGCCAGCGCAAGTACCAACGCATGGCCGCGGCCCATTGGTCGAGTTGCCAATTCTCGCGAGGCTTCGCCCGGATCTGTTCCTTCCAAAACCGTTCGCAGGCTTCCCGACCGGGCGACAAACCGTTGCCCGAAACAAATTTCTCCAACCAGCCCAGCAGCATGGCAAACCCATCGCGTTCCTTGAGTCGCACGTCGGAGGAGGCATCGAGATCCCTCGACCACGGATACAAACCAGCAGAATTCTTAGTCGTCATGTGTTCATCTGACCTCACTGTTCATCCAGTGTTCAAAAAGAGTTTTCTCCTTAAATACCCCCGATATTACCGAGTCGCAAATGTAACGGTGATCCGAATCAACGCAAACGAGATACCCCGACTCCTCCGAACTATCAGCAAACGCCAACAAAATTCCCATTAACGGCGGTCGGTCGGGGCTGGATCAAATGGTTTGACAATCAGCGCCTTCTGCATTTTACCTAGCGGTGCCCGCCATCACCAAAAAAACGACTTTCCAATATGCCCACGGGCGAATAAGTACTGTTGGACGAAATTCTGAGGGAATAAATATTCATCCGTACCTAAGTATGAACTTTTGAGTTGCGTGAGGAGTTCCTAGCTGTTCATAAAGACAGCATCAAGGCGACCGTCAACGACATTCTGCGCAACTGGCGCGACCTCTG
>JANPKJ010000157.1:0-3181 GCA_031425955.1 Akkermansiaceae bacterium
GACGAATTCCGAAGGACAGAGCAAAAAATCCGCCATGGCATATTCCTTCTCTTCCTGATCGAGGAAGTCCTGATTGAAGTTATGATCGTGACCGGATGGCATTTCAATTCCCAGATGGCGACACTCGGTGGCAGTCGCCTCATAAGCGTAGGCGGTGTGGGCGTTTGGCCGTTCCAATAAAAACGGAATTCCCAACCGTTTGGCCACCCGCATGGTTTGCAGGGACGCAAGCGGCCATCCGTGCACCAGATCGATTTCACCCGCATGCCGTTCCAACCATCGGGCCGTGATCCAGTCATGGAGTCGGCAGGCACGGCCATTGCCGAGGTAACGGATGGGTAAGCGAAACGGTCCCGCGGAGAGCGTGGAGCGGGTCCGGACATCCGGCGGGAATGAGCGGCCGATGGAACCCGATAATACCGTCATGCGGGTGCCCGCAGTGGCGGCCCCCGCTACTTGATGGCCCGCCGTCGCACAAATCCGCTCCGCTCCAATTCTGAAAGGAAAACTGTAGAGGACAACCGGAGGTTCGGAACGCCGTTTCGCGATTCGATTTTCAGATGCTTGGGAGATTGCCACGGAATGTCAGGCTATCGTTTTAACAGTTGACCCTAAGCCGCGCCAGTCATGCCAAAATTCCGATCGGACTCCCGCATGGGGTCTATGAAGCTTGAAAATCTTACCTGCACCCCGCCCTGTTGATTGCTTGGCAACCTGAACAGTGCTAGCGTTTGATTTTCAAACCTTGCGGAGCGTTTGGCTTGCCATCCGCCGTCCTTTTGTAGCGGGTCCACATCTGACCTTCAAAGCCGGAACCGATCCCTCTTTTGTTCCCGTACCTCTCATTGTAAGCGAAGGCCGCTGGATGGTTCCAAGCCGCCTGCTGCCCCATCAACTCGATGGCAAGCACACTACCAACCATTGCAGGCCATGTTACATCGCGATAATAGGGGCCACCCTCCTCCGGCCAACGCCTGTCGTCAGCCAGTGGATACCCAAAGTGCTTGATTCCCCACTCTGCGACACCGACGTCGGTTTGGAGATACTGAGCGTCCAACCCTCCATTAACAGCCCTCCCAACGTCTGATTGCTGCACAAAAAACGTTGATTGGTCCTCCGAGAAGCGTGGATTCTCCATATCTCCCGCCATTGCGAGAATTTCGAGATTGTTTAAGGCGAGTCCTGTCAGCAACATCGGGAATTTGCGACCGACCTTATGTCCACCATCAGAAGGAAACGAACCTCCATGTCGGATGAAACTCGCAATATCCAAGCCACATTGGATGGTTTGGATCATTGATTTCTCCTTAATTTCTTGAGTGTTGGAAGTATTCAACCACAGAGCGATAGCGCTCCACTTGGATGCGATTTCCCGCCCATAACCGGAAGCGCTACTGGGATAACGGATTGAGCCATCTGTCGCAAAATTATTCGCGGGACCGAAAGAACTCTGCAGCCAGGTGGTGTCAAATTCAAACCATGGGAGTGGTGGCAGTCTCGCCTCAATGTCTGCACGTGGTGGCGTTGCCGCCACCGGGGTGAAATTCTTTAGAATCGAATAGTTGATGTCGCTTTTATTGTATTCAACCACCCTGGGTGAAGTGCTGAACAAGGCGGGCCTAAAACTACCAGCCGGGGGAGCTTCAAACAATACCGTGAGAACGCAAATCTCATTGATGCAAGATCTTACATCTCCGACTTCCGCCTGCCCAGTGGAGGTCATTAACATCTCGCCGGGTAGCAGTACCGCGGGCAAATTCGCCGTCCTTGATAGGTCCAGCGAGCTTACATAAATTTTGCTTTGATCCCATCCAGGTATCGCTTTCGACTTGGTACAATACCCTTGAAGGGTACTGGGAACCGTCACCCGCATCGAACCGGAGTTCGGGCCCGGTTCGCCCGGAAAAGACTCATCCCACGTGGAGTTGTTATTAGGCGTTACGGATACAAGAGTTACCGGACCCACGACCCAAGGCTCACCATTGGCGAAAACGCCCGTCGGGCGATCTTCGGAAACGGTCCAAGTTGCATTGAAGTAGGACACTGTTTTCGCCGCCTCCGATAAGACAGATAGAAGAAACACTGATGCGAAGCAGGCGACGCTCCGTTTTAAAATTTGTGACACAACTAAGTTCATCTTTTTGAAATTTCCGGAAGATTGATAATCAGGAGGGGTCCGTCAATGAGAAACCTCCCGCCGGCAGGGAACCCGCGACCCTTCGAATGGGCGGAATCACTTGGCGTCTCAGTGTCGAAATTTCCTTGAATGTGCTGGTTTTTAAAGGTTTGCGAATTTTAAAAATCGGACGAGCGAGACGAAATCCATCACGGATCGCACTCGTATAATTTTTAAAATGTCCGCCTTTCAGAGCCAGGAAGCATTGGTAAGCCGTCCGGGGCAGCAGGTGAAGGATCCCCCTCAGCAGGGGGTAGGAGAGCAAAACGAGCAGGATCTGGTTGCGGGGATGGTAGAAGGTTTCCACATAGCCGCGGGCGGAGATCGGGCTGGCGTGGTGGAGGACAGACAGATCCGGGCAATGGCGGATCGAGTCGCCTTGGTCGAGCAGGCGGAACGCAAGCTCGACCTCCTCGTGGTGCATGTAGAAGATCTCCGGATACAGACCGGCGCGGATCATCGGCTCCCGGCGCATGGCATAGGCGGTGCCGCTGAAGTAGGAGGTGAGGAACGGGTGGTCGGCGGCGGCCAGCGGGAGTGGGTGGCACCAGCGCTCGACGTCGTCTGAATGCCCGTCCGGCTTGAGAATCCGCAGGGCGAGGCAGGCGACGGTGGGCTCGGCTTGAAAGGCTTCAGCGATTTTTTTGAGCAGCTGTCGGTCGGGGATGGTGACGTCGCTGTCGAATCCGACGATGAACTCCCCCTTGGCTGCAAGTACCCCGCGGTTGCGCGCGACGGCGGGGCCGGAGTTTTTGTCATTCACCAGGACCCGGGTCTGGGGGAACTCGCGCCGGATCGCTTCCACCGAGTCGTCCGGCGAGCGGTCGTCCACCACGATCACCTCGAAATCCGCAGCTTCCTGGGCATAGACATCCCGCAACAAAGCGAGTACGAGGTCGCGGCGGTTGTAGCAGGGAATGACGATGGAGAGCATGAGGGGAAGAGGAAGAGTTGTCGGTTGTCGGTTGGCGGTTGTCGGTTGGCGGTTGGCGGTTGGCGGTTGGC